>JAKLKQ010000004.1:334-24687 GCA_023150555.1 Planctomycetota bacterium | reverse complement strand
GGTTGCTGAACTGGTTGATCATCGCGCGATCGACGAGGTCCAGCTGCCCGCTGTTGCGGTTGCCTTCCTCGCCCATCGGCGGCTTGAACTGACCGACCAGGATCTCGTGGTTCTTCATGAAGCCGGGGTGGTAGTTGATGTACGCGTCCTGCAGCACGCGGTTGGCGCGCACGAAGCCCGTCTGCATGCGCCGCCGCGCGATCCCACCCACCGCCAGCGGATCGTTCGCCAGCGCCGCTTCGAGCAGCGTCGTGCCCAGCACCGGGTCAATCGTGTTCAATTCGTCCGGATCGATCGGGCCCGGCACGCCGCCGAAGAAGCCCTTGCCCACCACGCCCTGGTTCGTCGGAACGCTCGGGAAGGTGTTGGCCTCGTCGCCGCCCGTCGGGTCGATCATGATCACGCCCGTGATGTCCGGCGTGATGTCCAGGCTGAACTTCAACTCCGCGCGGCGGATGCGGTAGCTGTCGTTGTCGAAGAACTCGTTGGGGTCCCCGAAGGGCGCGTTGAAGTCGCGGTTGTCGTTCTGGATCGTGTACCACCAGACCTGCACCAGGCCGCCGAAGGTCAGCGCGCCCGTCTTCGTCGTCACCGCCGCGTTGGGGCCGTACTTCTCGCCCACCATCGCGCCGGCCCGCCCGATCGGTCCGGTCTCGACCTTGTCCGCGCGCTTCGCTTCCAGCCGCGAACGAAGGTCACGGATCTCGTCCTGAAGACCCGCGTACTCGTCCACCCCGGCCGCGCGCGCCGTCGAAGCGGCGGTCGCCAGGGCGGCGCAACCGAACAGCAGCACCAAACGCAAAAACGCCATCCGCATCACGAAATCTCCCACGGTAGAAGCCTTCGGCGAGCCGAAAGGTCCTTTTCCCTTGAATGGCTTAGCGGGCAAAGGAGTTAGAATAGTGCGGGCCTGGGGCTTGTCAATGCCGAATGGTGCGAAGGAAGTGTGTGGCGATCGAGACCTATCCGTAGGCGCATCTTATTTAGTATCAATGGGTTATGTTCATTTTGGCATTTGGGCGCGCAAGGCACGGTATGCGCCGAATTTCCTCATGTGCGGGATAGGTCCCCCCGAGCCTTAAAAAACCATTGAAATCGATAGCGTAATGGGAGATACAAGATAGTGATGGTAGTCTAACGTAAGGGTCCGCTCCGGCCTGGTCGGTGTTTCCCGGATCTAAGCCTGACTCCAGGTGGAAGCGCTTTACTCCAAATAGGGATTTGAGCTGGTGGAACAGGCCCCTTCGGTCATCGCCAACTGCAAGATCATCAGCCGCATCGGCCAGGGCGGCATGGGGTCCGTCTATCGCGCGGTCCACCAGCACCTGGGCCGCAGCATTGCGCTGAAACTGCTGCCCGCCGAGTTCACCCGCAGCGAGGAATACGTCACGCGCTTCCTGCGCGAGGCGCGCGCGGTCGCCAACCTCAGCCATCCGAACGTCGTTACGGTGCACGACGCCGGCGAGCAGGACGGCCAGTACTACATCGCGATGGAACTGATCGAAGGCGGCAGCCTGGGCGTGCTGATGCGCAAGCGCGGCCGGGTGCCCGAGAAGGCCGCGCTGGAGTTTCTCGCGCAGGCGGGCAAGGGCCTGGCTGCCGCCCACGACCGCGGCCTGATTCACCGCGACATTAAGCCCGAGAACATGCTGGTCAACAAGGACGGCATTCTGAAGATCGTGGACTTCGGCCTGGTGCTGGAGTCGACCGCTCAGTCTCACCTGACCAAGACCGGCACCTTCCTGGGCACGCCGGTGTACATGAGCCCCGAGCAGTGCGACGGCGCCATCGCCGACGCCCGCAGCGACCTGTACAGCCTGGGCGCCAGCTTCTACACCCTGCTGACCGGCAAGCCTCCATTCAACGCGCCCACCGCGCTGGGCATCCTTTACAAACACAAGTTCGAGGCTCCGCCCGATCCGCGCGAGGCCGACCCGACGATCACCGAGAAGTGCAGCCAGGTCCTGCTCAAGCTGATGGCCAAGAAGCGCGAGGACCGCTACCAGTCCGCAAAGGAGCTGGTCAAGGACGCCGAGGCGGCGCTGAAGACCGCGCCCGACCTGCCCGAGGACTGGTCCTTCGACGTTATCATGGGCGAGATACTGGCCAGCATGCCCGAGCCGCCCAGCATCACGGCATCGCCCATGACGCCGGGGGCCATGCCGACGCTGACGCCGGGGCGCAGTTCGCCGCTGTCCCGCACGCCGGCCACCGTCGCGAACTCTTCGCCGCCGACGCTGACCGGCACGCCCACGGGCACGCCGTTCCCCGGCACCACCGGTCCGTTGATGCCGACGCTGCTGACGCCCGGCGCCGGGCGCACGCCCGCTCCGCTCAGCACACCCGGCATGGAGCCCACGCTGGTGCAGCCGGGCTCGTCTTCGTCGCGCACGCACGGCGCCACGCCCCCGCCCGGACCGCTGGGCGAAATGTACACGCCTACGCAGGCGGTCCAGGCCCAGAAGCGCGCCCCGTGGATCTGGCCGGCGGTCGCGGCCGCCGCGCTGCTGGCGGTGGGCTTGGGCGGTTACTTCGGCTACGGCGCGTACCAGCAGAGCAAATTCGACGGGTACGTGAAGGAATGCGACGAGATCCTGAAGGCCCCGTCGCCGAACCTGGACGACGCAACCACCGCGCTCACCCTGGCTCGGAATATCAATCCCACGCACGCCGACATCGCCCGCCTTCAGGCCGAGATCGCCGCCGCAAAGGCCGCGCGCGACCTGGACCTGCAGAAAAAGGGCTACACCGGATACAAGAAGCTGAACGAATACAAGGCGCTGCTCGAGAAAGCCAACGAGCAGCTGAAGGCCAAGAACCTGGTGGACGCCCGGAAGACGCTCGAGGCCGCGCTGCCCATCGAAGGCGAACTGGTGACGCTGGGCACGCCCTTGGATGATGTGGGTACCCTGGCTTCCGACCTGGTCAACATCGTCAGCTACGACCTGTCCTTCCAGGCGGGCGAGAAGGCGCTGGCCAGCGGAGACCTGAAGGCCGCGCTCGCCGCGTTCCAGGAAGCCGCGCGCTGCGAGGTGCCCGAAGCCAAGCAGAATATGGCGCTGCAGAAGGCCACGGAGGTCAAGTACAGGACCAACATGGCCAAGGCGCTCGAGGCCGACAAGGCCAAGGACGTGGCGAATTGGGAAGAGCCCATCAAGGCCGCGAATAATGCCTGGCGCCTGTTCTCCGACACCGACGAGCAGAAGGACGAGGCCAAGCGGCTCTACGACCGCCTGGTCGCTCGCCAGCAGGTAGAGGCGGATCTCGCCGCCGCCAAGAAGCTTGCGAAGGAGGGCGACCTCAAGGGCGCCGAGAACGCCGTCGAACTGCTGCGCAGCAACCTGGACCCCGAGAAGAACAAGGACCGCGTCGACGAACTTGCCAAGCTCGCCATGAGCTACCGGCTCGAGCGCATGACCAACGCGGCCAATAAGGCCAAAGCCGACGGGAACCAGGACGAGGAACGCCGTCTGCTGGGCGAACTGATTGCGCTGAATCCGCCGAACGCAGGCGAGTTCAAGGGGCGCCTGGATGCGATCGAGAAGGCGATCATGCAGAGCGCCAATCTCGAGAAGGTCCAGGCCGAAGCGCAGAAAGCCTACGACGACAAGAAGTGGGACACCGCCCTGCTGCGCTACAAGGACGTGGACCGGCTCAAGCCCGAGGACCCGGCGATCCAGGCCAAGCTGCTGGAGTGCGAGGTCCGCGCCGACGCCGTGAAGGCCCTGGCCGACGAGCAGAACAGCATGTGGAGCAGCGCCAAGGACCAGTACGAGAAGGCCCTGGCCAAGCTGCAGAACAGCAAGGAGCAGGACGCGCTGAAGGGCGAACTGGTGGCTTCGCTGGCGCGGATCAACCAGCAGACCGGGAAGATCTCGGCCCTGGTCGAGGAGGCCGCCAAGGCCGCCAAGGAAAACCGCCACGCGGACGCGATCGCCAAGTACGAAGAACTGGTGAAGCAGGATCCCGAGAAGAAGCTCACCTACGAACGTCTGGCGCAGGCGCAGAAGGACAACCTGGCTTACATGGGGATCGTCAAGGCCGGCGACGAGGCCCTGAAGTCTCGCAATTGGGCTGCGGCCATCGAGCAGTACGGGAAGGCTTCCGAAACGCGCCCCAGCGCTCAGGTCGACGCTCGCCGCGCTCTGGCCGAAAACGTCCGGAACGCAGGCCAGGCCGAAACCGCCAAGGAGTGGAAGACCGCTGTCGACGCCTACGCCAAAGCCCTGAGCCAGTGGACCGCGGCGAACATCGCTGATCTGCCCGAATTGAAGAGGGAGTTGGAAGGCAAAAAAGCCGCGACGGCCAAGACCGCGGACAGCATCGGCAAGCTTGTTGACGGCCTGGAGGCCGCGAGGAAGGGCAAGGACTTGGTCGGCCAAATGCGCGCCAGCAAGGACCTGCTCGCCCAGGACCTGCCGAAGAAGGACCTGGAAACGTACGGCGCTGCCCTCGCCAAGGCCATCGCGGACTACAAGAAGATCGCCGAAGACCTGAGCAAGGACGCGCGCAAGATGAAGGATGCCAAGGCGGCCTGGGAGAACCTCGCTCTGTACGACGCGGCGAACAAGGCCGCCTACGATACCCAGGCGAAGGCGATCGAGGAACACCTGGCGAAGATCAACTCCGAGGAGCAGCAGGTGGCCGACGCGATCGGCAGCGCCCAGGGCTATGTCGGCAAGGGCGACCTTGCAAAGGCCGCCAGCGCCATGTCCCAGGCCCAGCGCGACTACGGCAGCAACCCGGATCTCCGTGCCGCCACCGCGGCCCTGCAGGCCTTGCTCGACGCAGAAACGGACGTGACCTCTGCCAAGGAAACCCTCAGTAAGGGCATGGCAGCGATCAAGTCGGACCTGGATAAGGTTCCGCAGGAAAAGTCGCGACTCGAAGGACTGGTCAGGACCCTGGAAGAGCAGCCGAAGCCTGGCGTCCAGGATTTTCTGGCCGGGAAATTTAAGAACGCCGCCAGCAGTGCCAAGCTGGGGGGCGAGAGCGCCATGAGCAGCGTGAGGTCCGCACTGGAAGCGGCTTCCACCGCGATTAAGAACAAGACCAAGGTAACCCAGCCCAAGACCCCCGAAGGCGTCAAAACGAGAAAGCGCCACGACAATGCGGGCGAGGAATAGGCGAGTAGCTCAATCGGCCGCCTGGTCACCCGTCGCCCGGCAACTCCAAGAAGAATAAGAAGTACGGCGACGCCGCCGATGCACTCAACGCGCTCGCGCGCTGACCTTTTCTCGTTCCCGTATTGTCGTTTGCCCCCGTCCCTGCGATTCGCTAACCTCCCGTTTGCAAGCTGATCGAGCGTTGGAAACGCCATGCGCATAGGGTCCGGACGTTGGGGTCCGGCATAGAGCCAGCGGAGGAATCTCTCATGGGCCGCATTTACGAAGACAACAGCCAGAGCATCGGACGCACGCCGCTGATCCGGCTCAACCGCGTCACCCAGGGCCTGAAAGCCACCATCCTGGCGAAGATCGAAGGCCGCAACCCCGCCTACAGCGTGAAGTGCCGCATCGGCGCGGCGATGATCTGGGCCGCGGAAAAGGACGGGAAGCTCAAGCCCGGTTCGCGTGACGTGACCGTCGTTGAGCCCACCAGCGGCAACACCGGCATCGCGCTGGCCTACGTCTGCGCCGCGCGCGGCTACCCGCTGATCCTGACGATGCCCGAGACGATGTCGCTGGAACGCCGCCGCATGCTGCGCGCCTTCGGCAGCGAGCTGATCCTCACCGAGGGCGCCAGGGGCATGCCCGGCGCGATCGGCAAGGCCGAGGAGATCGTCAACAGCGATCCCAAGAAGTACTTCATGCCCCAGCAGTTCAAGAACCCGGCCAATCCGGAGATCCACCTCAAGACCACCGGCCCGGAGATCTGGGAAGACACCGACGGCAAGGTCGATGTCTTCGTCGCGGGCGTCGGCACCGGCGGAACCATCACCGGCGTGACCCGCTACCTCAAGAACGAGAAGGGCAAGGCCATCCGGTCCGTCGCCGTCGAGCCCATCCACAGCCCGGTCCTGACCGCCATCCGCAAGGGCGAGGCCCCCAAGCCCGGCCCGCACAAGATCCAGGGCATCGGCGCCGGCTTCAAGCCCGACATCCTGGACCTCAACTGCGTCGACGAGATCCAGACGGTCACCAACGACGAGTCCGTCGAGATGGCCAAGCGCCTCCATAAGGAGGAGGGCATCACCTGCGGCATCTCCGGCGGCGCCGCCGTCGCGGCCGCGATCAAGGTCGCGGAGCAGCCCCAGAGCAAGGGCAAGCTGATCGTCGTGATCCTGCCCGACGCCGGCGAACGCTACCTCTCGAGCGTGCTCTTCCAGGACATCCCGGTCTAAGAACCGCCTCTCGGAACGCCTCCCGTTGCTCCTCTTAAGCGGAGCCGGGAGGCGTTTTCGTGTCCGCGCACCGCGCGAAGCCGCGTATAGTGGCGAAGGCCCGTGCGCCTAAGCCGTCATATTTCCGCCGGATTGGACGATACCTGCTGCGATGCACCCACACCTGTTCACCATCCCCGCCTGGCCGCTTTTCCTCTTCGGCGGAGCGCTGCTGGGCGGCTTCGCGGTGCTCTTCTTCACCGAGCGCAAGGGTTTGCTGGCAGCCGCGGCCGTGGCCGGGGCGCTCGCCGGCCTGGCCGTGGGCGCGAAGCAGCACGCGCTGCAGGCGCCCTACAGCGCGCCCAGCTACGGCGCGATGGTGATGCTGGGCTTCCTGGTCGGCGTCTGGATGGCCGAACGCCGCGCCGCGCGCATCGGCATCACGCCCGAGCACTGCCTGGACATGGGGCTGACGGGCATTCTGGCCGGGCTGGGCGGCGCGCGGCTGTTCCACGTGATCGAGAACTGGCAGGAGTATACGCCCTTCGGCGAGCGCGGCTGGGTGGCGCTGCTGGACGTCTTCAAACTCTGGCAGGGCGGCCTCGTCTTCTACGGCGCGTTCATCGCGGCGATCCTGGCGGCGATCGTCTACTGCCGCCGCGCGAAGCTCGACGTGGTGAAGTTCCTGGATCTGGCCGCGCCGAGCCTGATCGCGGGGCAGGCCTTCGGGCGCCTGGGCTGCTTCCTGAACGGCTGCTGCTTTGGCAAGGTCTGCACGGCGCCGTGGGCCGTGCACTTCCCGTACGGCAGCGACGCGTACCAGGTGCAGGCCGAGGGCCTGTCGAAGCTGTCTGGCGCAATGGCGATGCCCGGCCTGCATCCGACGCAGTTGTACGCGATCGTGGGCGCGGCGCTGACGGCGGGTTTCCTGTACGCCTACTGGCCTCGGCGGCGCTTCGACGGACAGATCTTCGGCCTGATGCTGCTGATGGCGGCGGTGACGCGGTTCTTCGAGGAGTTCCTGCGTGCGGACAACGACGCGGCGCTTCCGTCGCTGTCCGCCTCCCTTACCATCGCGCAGTGGATCGGCGGCGGAATCGCCGCCGTGGGCCTGGCGTGGCTGTGGTACTTCCGCGGGCGCGCCCGGGCGAAGGCCCCAGGCGCGCCGGACGGCGGGATTACTTCGCCTTCGGCGGCTCGCTCCCGACCGTGAACGGCCACGGCAGCGTCAGCAGTTCTTCTTCCGCGCCGACCTTGGGCTCGCTGGGCGCGGCGGGCGTCTCCAGGGGCTGCGCGCCGGGCGCGAGTATCTCGCGGCGCAGGAAGAGCATCTTCGGATAGACCGGGAACTTGCCCTTCGGCGTCGCGATCGGGATCTCGATCGTGCACGGGAAGCTCTCGACGACCTTCTGCACCACGACGGGCGCATCGTTCCAGGCCGCCGCGTGGCCCTTGGCGACCTCATAGGGCTTCTCGAGCATGCGCTCGGGCGAGCGGTAGCGCGAGCCGGTGCAGTAGGCGTAGGTGATCACCAGCTTGTTCTTGCCTAGCGCCGCCGGGTCCTTCACCGATACCGTGATCGTGTTCTTGCCGGGCGCCAGGTACGGCAGGGCTTCCTGGTTGTGCTGCACGAGGATGGGGATGTCGAGCGCCGTCAGCGGCTTGGTGAAGGTGAGGCGGACGTCGGCGTCGTAGCGCCCGTAGACGGCCTTGGTGAAGTCGGCGGCCTCCACGGCGGCCCACTTGCCATCGGCGCCCAGGACCTCGTAGGTGGCGCCGGTGTCGGCCTCGGCGAAGGTCGCTGCCGCGCTGGCCTTGGTCATGGGGTAGGGGCTGGCGAAGTGCACGACCACGACGGCGGGCTCGCCGTCCTTCTCCGGCTTCAGCGCGCCGTCCTTGCAGACGACGTTCTTCGCTTCCTTGAAGCCTTCCAGGCAGGCGGCGTCGGCGAGCGAGGGCTTGAAGCGCAGGGTGCCGTTGGACCAGCCGCGCACGGGGTCGGGCTTGCGGTAGGGCTCCAGCAGTGGCCCGATGATGGGGTCGTTGCGGTACTCCTTGTCGCTGCAGCTGTGGCGCGGAATCTTCTTCGTCTGGTTGCTGAAGAAGAAGGCGCCGTCGACCTTGGCCCAGTCGAGCGTCAGGCTGAAGCCCGGGCCCAGGTTGACGGCCGTGCTGTAGCCTTCGTCGTCGAACTTGATGCCCATCCAACCGCGCGGGCTGCCGCTGCGCTTGGCCTTCTGGCACTCGCCGGGGATCCACTTCAGGTCGTCGCCGCAGCACTGGAAGCAGGGCGCGAGGTTGGCCTTTCCGTCCACCAGCTCGTAGCGGTCGCCCTTGTGGTACTGTACGCCGCGTTCGGCATCCAGGACGAAGCCGTCGTTCACCAGCGACGGATCGGCGGCGATGTCTTCCTGGCCGGCCACGGTGTAGCCGCCGGGCGCCTTGTCGTCCTTCTTCCAGACCCAGAAGTTCATGAAGGTGTCGAGGAAGTGCCAGCCGCCGCCGTATTCCGCCTCGACGGTGGTGTGGCCGTTCCAGCCCATGAAGCGCCACTTGAAGCCGGCCTTCTCCCACAGCGCGGACAGCGCCGCGTGCTGGCCGCCGCACAGCGACCAGCCGTACACGTTGATCAGTTTCAGCGCCGCGATGCCGCCCTTCTCGTTCGGGTACTGCAGGTGGTAGTTGACGTAGCGCAGGAAGTTGAAGATCGCGATTGCCTTGGCGTCGTCGGTCTTGCAGTCCTTGGTGACCGTCTTGACCATCGAATCCAGCGAGGAACAGTCCGGCGCCTGGTCGTTGACGACCTTGATCTCCTGCACTTCCGCGGCCGTGACGGGCAACGCGAGCAGCGCCGCCGCCAACAGGGTCAGGCGTTTCATGGCTCTCTCCTTAGCGAATGACAAAGGGCGGGTACGGAATGCCGTCCCAGCTGTATACCGCTGCTCTAGACCGGCGAAATGAATTTGTTGGGAAAAATCGGAGCCAGCGACGTTTTGCGCCGGTAACCTCCCCGAGGCTTGGGCCGGCTCGCTCTGCCTCGCGCCTTACGGCGGCGGCGGACTCGGCTTGTCCGTCTTGCGCGCTTCCGCGATCGACCAAAACCAGAACTGCCCCAGCACCGGAGCGAGCAGAAAGAGCCAGCCTGCCGCGGCGTTCCAATCGTTCCGGAAGGTGCTGCCCGGCATGACCATCAGCAAAGGCACCAGCAGCGCGGGGACGACGGTGGCCGGAAAGAGCAGCCCCGAACAGTAGACGAGCGTACGCAGAAGCCAGGCCGATTCGCGCAGCTGCTCGCGGTTTTGGCATCCGGTCTTGAAGCCGAGCACGATCAGCGAGCCCACCGCTATGGCCAGTGGATAAAGCGCCGATTCCTCGACGCCCAGGCGTTCGAAGACGTACCGCCCGCTGGCCAGCACGCCGCCGTAGCCGAGCACCGCCAGCATCAAGTCGCCCAGCGAGTAGCGCAGTCGACCGTACGCGCGGAAGCCGATGACGAAAGTGACGGCCGACCAGCCGAGCACCACGGCCGCGACCCACGTCGTCCAGTACACGTTCCACATGGTCATGCGCCCCGCAAGGTGCGGCGGCTGGAGTGGAACCGGGCCGCTAGCCCAGCTTCGCGCGCGCTTCGGCCAGCGCCTTGCCCAGGGCCTCGGCGTCCGCGTAGCGGTCCTCCGACTCCTTCAGCAGGCAGCGTTCGATTACCTGGATTGTCGGTTCGCTGAGGTCCGGGCGCGCCTTGCGGATGGACTCGGGATCGTTCTCCAGCGTCTGCAGCAGCGTGGCGATGGGCGTGGGGCCCTGGAAAGGCGGGTGGCCGCTCAGCAGCGCGAACAGCGTCGCGCCCATGCCGAAGACGTCGGCCGCCTTGCCCACGTTCTTGGCGTCGCGGGCTTGTTCGGGCGCCAGGTATCCCGGCGTGCCGATGGCCGAGAAGGTCTCGGTGAGCGAGAGGTTGTTCGTCTCGCTTCGGGCGATGCCCAGGTCGGCCAGCTTGGCGGCCTTGTAGTTGGGCTTCTCGGTGCCTTCGCGGAACGGGATCAGGATGTTGTCGGGCTTCAGGTCGCGGTGCACGATGCCGTGGGCGTGCGCGGCGGCCAGGCCCTTGCTGGCGGCGATGACGACGTCCAGCGCGTCGTCTTCGTCGAGGCCCTCGTGGCCGTCGTGCGGCTCCAGCCTGCGCAGCAGGTCGTCGGCGGAGACGCCGCGGACGTACTCCATCACCTGGAAGTAGCTGCCGCGGATCTCGTCGACGTCGTAGATGCCGACCAGGAACGGCGACTGGACCTGCGCGCCCATCTGCGCTTCCTGAACGAAGCGTTCGACCAGCTTCGGGTGCTTTTGCACGGCCCAGTTGCTCAGCACCTTCACGGCGACTTCGCGCCGCAGCCGGGGATGCACGCCGTAGTAGACGGAGCCCATCGCGCCCTTGCCCAGCTTGGCCAAAAGCGGGATGCCCTTCAGCATGGGGACTTCGCGGTCCTCGATCATCACCCGGGTCGCCGCCGAAAGCAGGCCCTCGTCGCGCAGGTCCTCGATCGAACGCGAGAGTTTGATCGAGCGCACCAGTCGCGTGGTGTCGCCGTCCTTCACCAGCGACTGGCCTTCCAGGATGAAGGCGCCGCCGTCCGCTGCGCCGCCCGCGCTGGTGGGCGACTTGCCCGCCGGCGAAGGCAACTCCGCGGTGATGCCGGCCATTTCTTCGTCCGGCACGTTCGCGACGGTGCTGATCGGGCGGCCGGGCGTGGTGCCGGAGGCGGTCGAGATGCGCACGGGTTCGGGCGGGACGCCTTCGTCCGTGCCGAGGCGAGCGCGCAGCGCCAGCCATCCGCCCAGGCCCAGCGCCAGCACCAGCAGCACCAGCGGCAGCAGCGCCAGCGGGCCGGCCTCGCGCAGCAGGCCCATCGACGAACCGCTGTCCGGCAACAGGCAGACGGTGCCCCATTCCAGATCCTTCGAGACGTAGAAGACCTCCACCGCCGCGCGGTAGGTCTTGCCTGCGTGTTCAAACGTGTAGGCGGTGGTCTTGCCGGCCTTCAGGTCCGGCATGGCGTTCGGCAGCGCGCCCAGCGCGGCGAAGAGGACCGCGGGAGTCTTCTGCCGGTCGAAGGCCATGGAGGAGGCCACCGGCACGCCGTCGGTATCGATCACGAAGTGGTAGCCGTCGGGGGCGTGGCGTTCGACGTACGACTTCATCGAGCGCGAGATCGCGTCGAGAAAGAAGTCCGCCGTGAAGACGCCCATGATGTTGCGCCGGGTTTCGTCCCGCAGTGCGACCGTGGCCGTGATGCCCACCGAGCCTTCGTGGAACGCGTAGGGCTCGGTCCAAGCAATGCCTTCGCGCCCGGTCGCCAGCTTGTAGAAGGGGCGCGTACGCGGGTCGTAGGGGTCCTTCACGTCGATGGGGTGGGCGATGCGCACGCCGTTGGGATAGACCAGGAACTCCTCGGGCAGGCCGCCGTTGGCGGCGGGCGACGAACGGTTCAGCGCGACGCTGCCGTCGGGCAGGCGCTTGGCTCCTACGTACGTGCCCGTCGCGTGGTCGCTGTAGGAGAGCCAGCCCAGGCGCGGCTCGCTGCGCAGGCGTTCGACCAGTGCGTCAGCCAGGCGGTCCGGGTCGTTCACCGGCAGCAGGCCGCGCTCCGCCAGCCGCAGGCATTCCTGCAGGACGGGCTCGGCGGGCGAGAGCAGGTCGCGGACCTCCCGCGCCATCGCGCGCGATCCTTCCTCGAAGTACTGCTCGGAGAGTTCCTGCAGGGACGAACGCGTGTGCAGCATCACCAGCGTGCCGCTGACCAGCCCGCCCACCGCCAGCAGCCCCACCAGCACGAACAGCCAGAGCGGCGTGCGCGGAGATGAAGAGAGACTGGTCGTGGTGGCCATAGGATCCGTGGTTGAGGCGCCCAATACCCTTAAATGGTATCCGCTCTTTCTCGGAAATCTACGCTACCTGAGCGCGCCGCGGCGAGCCCGGCGGCGAGCCACAGCGGTACGGCGTAGGCGGGGCCTTCCAACGCCACCGTCACCGACGCGAAGGCCGCTCCGTAGAAGCAGAACAGCAGCGCGCCTTCCAGCCAGGGGTCGCTGCCGCGCCGCAGCGCGGCCCACACCGCGCGCAACCAGGCCAACGCCCACCAGACAAGCAGCGCGATGCCCACCACGCCGTAACGATAGAGCAACGCAAGATACGAGTTGTGCGAGTCGAGGCCGAGGTGCGGGTCGCCCGAGAAGTAATTCGTTACCGAAAGCGCTTCGTAGCGCCATGCGCGCCCTACGCCCGCGCCCCGAATCGGATGCCCATGAAGCCCATCGGAAAGTATGCACCGCCAGACCAGCAGCCTCCAGGCGTTGTTCTTGGCGCTCGGCGAGGGCAGTTCGTCCAGCGCCGCGTAGAGGCGCGCGGCTTCCGGCGCCAGTTCGTCCGGACCGCGCCCGCGCGGCCAGCCGTCGCGAGCGGACTCTTCGAGCTTCCCGGCCTCGTAGCGTCCCAGCGCCTGCGAGTAGAGGCTCGGATTCCAGGCCGCGGACTCGCGACCCGCCTCGCCGCCGCGCAGCACGAAGGCGCTTAGCCCAGCGCAAAGCGTAAGCGCTGCGGCCAGCGCACCCGAGCGGCGCAGCGTCGCGCAGCGGGATGCGTTTACGGACTCCGCCTTCCACGCCGCCAGCGCGCCCAACACCAGCAGGCCCGCCATCGCCGCCACCAGCCCCAGCGCCACCGCTGACTGCACGTGCTGCGCCTGCCGCCAGAGCAGCAGCGCCAAGGCAAGCAGGCACGCCTTGCGCCGTGCCCAGCCCTTCACGCAGACGGCGGCGTAGCCGAAACCCAGCACTCCGGCGGCCAGCGTGCATTGTCCGAAGTAGAGGTTCTCGAGGCCGCGCAAGGGCGCCGCATCAAGAAGGGCATGCGCGATCGTGTCGAGCAGCGCCAGCGCCACGGCCGTCCCCAGCACCGCGACCGCAGCGCGCTTGAAGGCGCGTTCCGCGTTCGCGAAGTAAATCGCGCCGAGCAGATAGAAGGAGGCGTACGCCGCGAGCGCGCTCTGGCGGAAGACCAGCCCGGCCTCTCCGTGCGTGAAACCGGCCACCGCGTGGCCTGCTCCCCAGATCAGGAAGAGCACCAGCGGTACGAGCCCCGGCACGGCAGGGCGTCGGCGCAGCCAGAGAAAGAGCGCGCCCGGAAGCAGGAGCGCGAGCGCGAACTCGGTGACGTAGACGCGCTCCAGGGCCGCGCCGAAGGTCTCACCCAGCGAACGGTGCGCGAAGCCGCGCCGCAGCAGCAACTCGCCGCACAGCAGCGCGGTCAGGGCCGCGCTGCCCAATCCGGCGACCTGCGCTTCGCCCGCCGCGTCTCCCTTTCGCGGAGCGAGGCCGAAGCGCTGTTGAGCGATATCCGTTTCGGGCATCGCGGCGAGTCTACCGGATGTTCCGGCGCCCGGCGCTCGGGAATCGGGGCTTGGCAGGCTGGAGGCGGACCGTAGGATGAGCTCTGCTTTAGATGATCGTCCATGAGCCGCGCCGCCTCCGAACCGCCTCCGGCTGCCCAGCCCACCGCGACCGCTTCCGCAGATGCCGGCGCGCCGCCCGTCGTCGAATGCGACGGCGTGGTGCGGCGCTTTGGCAAGCTCACCGCCGTCGACGGCGTGACGTTGCACATTCCGCGCGGCATCTGCTACGCGCTGCTGGGTCCCAACGGCGCGGGCAAGACGACCCTTTCGCGCATGATCGGCGCGGTGCTGCCGCGCGACGGCGGCGCGCTGCGCGTACTGGGCCTCGATCCGGGACTCGAAGAGAGCGAGGTCAAGGCGCGCCTGGGCGTCGTTTTGCAGGAGAACCTCTTCGACGACGACCTGAACGTGCTGCGCAACCTGGAGATCTACGGGCTCTTCTTCTGGAAGCGCGGGCCGGCCTTCCGCGCGAAGGTGCAGGAACTGCTGCGCTTCGTGGGGCTGGAAGAGAAGGAGAAGATGGGCATCAACGAACTCAGCGGCGGCATGAAGCGCCGGCTGATGATCGCCCGCGCGCTGCTGAACGATCCCGAGCTGCTGATCCTCGACGAGCCCACCACCGGCCTGGACCCGCAGGTGCGCCACGCGATCTGGGCGCGGTTGCGGCAGCTGAAGGCCAGCGGCATGACGATTCTGCTCACCACGCATTACATGGACGAGGCCGCGCAGCTGGCCGACCGCGTCGGCATTCTTCATAAAGGCAACCTCATCGCCGAGGACCGCCCCGATGCGTTGGTCGCGAAGAACCTGCCGCGCTGGGTGCTCGAGTTCGACGCGCTGGAGAAGCCCGTCTGCGTCGAGGCGCTCGAGAAGAACCCGGATGGCGCGCGCTACGAGCGCCACGGCGACCGCGCGTTCGCCTTCCATGCCGACGAGGCGCCCCTGAGCGGCTGGATCAAGCAGTACGACCTGCGAACGGCGCTGGTGCGGCCCAGTTCGCTCGAGGACGTCTTCCTCAAGCTGACGGGAAGGGCGCTCGATGAGTGACCCCGCGAACGCCCCCGCGCCCGTGCTGCGCGCGCCTGCGCACGCGGCGGGCCCGCGCCGGCCGCCGGCTTACCGCCGCGTCGCGGCGGTGTGGTTCCGGCACGTGCGCGTGTACGGGAACTTCTTCGTCGCCAACGCGACGCCGGCGGTCTTCGAACCCATCTTCATGCTGCTGGCCATCGGCTACGGCCTGGGCGCGTACCTGAACAAGCATCAATTCAACAACCAGCAGTACGCCGCGTACATGGCGGCGGGGCTGCTGGGCGTGACGTGCATGTACACGGCGGCGTTCGAGGCCGCCTACGGGACGTTCATCCGGCTGCGCTTCCAGAAGACCTACGAGGGCATGATCGCGACGCCGCTGACGCGCCGCGACATCTTCCTGGGCGAGTTGCTGTGGTGCGGAACCAAGGGCGCGCTCTTCAGCGCCATCGTCGGCGCGGTGCTGTGCCTGTTCGGGCACGTGCGCCTGCCGTGGGGCCTGGCGATCCCGTTCGTGGGCTTCCTGTGCAGCGCGGCGTTCGGCGGCTTGAGTTTCGTCGTCACGTCGTTCGTCAACTCGATGAACCACTTCCAGTACTACTTCACGGTGGTGCTGACGCCGATGATCTTCTTCTCGGGCCTGGTCTTCCCCGTGAAGGACCTGCCGGACGGCATGAAATGGGTGCCGTTGAGCCTGCCGCTCTTCCACGCCATCGAGTCGTTCCGGCTATTGGTCGCCGGCCCGGCCCATGCATCGGTGCCGTGGGCCGCCTGGTGTCCGCTGATTCTGCTGGGGATGTGCATCGCGCTGGGCGCTTTGGGCGTGAAGCGCATGATGGGCCGGCTGTAGGTCCCCGCTTCAACTCTTCGTTTTCTTCTTCTTGAAGTCTTCCTTGTGCAGGTTCAGCCGCCGCATCTTCTCGAAGAGCGAACGCGGCTCGATCCCGGCGCGCCGCGCGGTCTCGCCGATGCGCCCCTGCGTCTCCCGCAGCAGGCCGGCCAGGTAGGCGCGCTCGACGTAATCGACCATCGTGCGGCGCACGGCCTTGAGCGGCTTGTGGAGCCACTCCTCCGGGACGTTCAGGTTCGGCTGGCCCTGCGCGGCCGGCGGCATGCCCACCGGCGGGGGCAGGGTGTGGCTGATGGCCGCGGGCAGGTCCTCGAGGCGGATGGTGGTGGAGGTGGTCAGGAGCATGGCGCGCTCGAGCACGTTGATCAGTTCGCGCACGTTGCCGGGCCACTGGTAGTTCTGCAGCGCGGTCAGCGCGGCGGGCTCGATCTTGTCGACGCTGCGCCCGATGCGCGCGTGGAAGTACTGGATGTAGCTTTCCACCAGCGCGGGGATGTCCTCCCGGCGCTGGCGCAGCGGGGGAATGGTCAGGGCGACCACGCCCAGGCGGTAGAAGAGGTCCTGGCGGAAGCGCTTGGCGGCGACTTCCTCTTCCAGGTTGCGGTTGGTGGCGGCGATCACGCGCACGTCGACGGAGAAAGTCTTCTCGCTGCCGATGCGCTGGACTTCCTTTTCCTGCAGCACCCGCAGCAGCTTGACCTGCAGGTGGTGCGCCAGGTCGCCGATCTCGTCGAGGAAGATCGTGCCGCGGTGCGCCATCTCGAACGCCCCGCGCCGCGACCGCGACGCGCCGGTGAACGCGCCTTCCTCGTGGCCGTAGAGTTCGCTCTCCAGCAGCGACTCCGGCAGGCCGCCGCAGTTGACTGCCACGAAGGGCCCGCCCGAGCGCTTGCTCTCGGCGTGGATGGCGCGCGCCAGGCGCTCCTTGCCCACGCCCGTTTCGCCCAGGATCAGCAGGCTGGCGTCCGAGGCCGTCACCCGCCTCACGGTCTCCATGAAGGTGCGCATTACGGTGCTGTTGGAGACGAAGTCGTTCAGGCTCGCGCGGGTGTGCTCGGGAAAACCGGACATGCTCTGTTGGCTGGCGGCGGCGCGCTTGGCGCACAGAGCGCCGAGCACGTCGTTGAACTGCGACGTGGGCAGGTTCTCGTTCAGCACGGCCTCGCACCCGGCGGCCAGCAACCGCGCGCGGTCGGCGGAGTTTTCATCGGTGGTAACCGCGACTACCCACGGCGCGTCGGGCAGGTTTCGTATCATGGTGACGGATTCCGCAATAGGCTCGGGGAGCCACTCTTTGCTGATCAGGATCACGTCGCCGTCCAGCTTGGCGATCTGTTCCCACAGACGATCCCGGCCGCTCAATAATTCAATCACCAGGTCGGGGCCCTTGAGGCTCGCAAGCAGCCGCTTGCGCAACGGAACCTTTCCGATGCCCAAAAGGATACGGACGATCATAGGAGTTTTTCCCTCCGATTATGTCAATAGGATATCAAATCTCCGCTAAAACAGGAACTAAAATCTCCACCGGATGTTTCAGCACCAGGTGCGTATAATGGGCATTCCGGTAAGAGGTGGTACTGGAACACGTTACTTGCACGCTTGAATATTCGGGTACAATGGTCCGTCGCTTGTATAGACCATCTTCGACCTACACCTCACCGCAGGTGCCGCAGGGACGGTCCCCGCCGCATCCCAAAATGAGTGAAGGGCAGAAGCCATTCGGAGGTGGTTGCGACATGGGCAATGAAAGCAAGAAGCCCGGCAAGAAGGCTCCGGAGACGAAGAAAGCCCCCGAGCCCAAGAAGCCGGTGCCCGGGCAGCCTCAGGGCCAGCAGCAGAATCCGCCCACAGGCGGCCAGGCCCCGGGCCAGGCGACCAAGCGCTGAGGAGATTTGTACGCTTTGTAGCAGTACGCCGGGGCGGGTATGGATACCCGGACCGGCAGGAAACCCCCACAGGAGGATGTACCATGTCCGTTTTTGGTAAGCATGCCGTTAAGCTGTTCGTCGCCGCCCTGCTGCTCTCGGCCTTCGCGCTGCACGCTGAAGACGAAGAGAAGACGGTCACCGGCAACGTGTCGGTCCAGAAGGATGAAGGCGGCGCGGTCACCGGCATCACGCTGAAGGCTGGCGACGTGAGCTACAAGGTCGTCGTGGACGACAACGGCAAGAAGCTGGCCGCCGAAGACGCCGCTGCTCAGTACGAAGTCAAGGGCACGGTCAGCAAGGAAGGCGAGACGAGCGTCCTGAAGGTCGCCTCCTACAAGAAGGTTGAAGCGAAGAAGGCTGAGTAAGTTTCATACCGGACCTTCTCAAGCCTAGAAATGAGCGGGGCGGACCAAGTGTCCGCCCCGTTTCTTTTTGCCCGCGCTTTTCTGATCAGGCAGCAGGCGTGCGGCGGCGCTTGAGCACCTTCGAACCCGCCGCCACGGCCAGGAAGGCCGCGCCGGTCAGCAGGATGATCGTCGGCCCCGCCGGCAGGTCGGGCCCGTAGCTCAGCGCCAGGCCCGCCGCCGTGAACAGCGCGCACAGCACCACCGCGCCGCCCATCATCGCCAGCAGCGACGTGCTGAAACGTCCTGCGATCGCCACCGGCAGCGTGAACAGCGCGATCACCAGCACCAGGCCGACCACCATCGACAGCAGCACCACCGTCACCGCCGTCAGCGCCAGCAGCAGCAGGTAGTAGCGCTCCACCCGCAGGTTGCGTACCCGCGCGAAGCTCTCGTCGAAGCACAGCGCCTGGAACGGATGGTAGAAAAGCCACACCAGCGCGATCACCACCGCGTCGAGCGCCAGCATCGCCCACAGGTCGCTCTTCGAGACCAGCAGGATCGTGCCGAAGAGGTAGCGCATCAGGTCCGTCTGGTAGCCGGGCGTCGCGTTGATGAACAGCAGGCCGCCGGCCATGCCGATGGCCCACACCGCGCTGATCACCGTGTCCTCGCGCTCGCGCGCGCGCAGGCCGACCCATCCGATCGCCGCCGCCGCCGCCAGCGCCGCCAGCAGCGCGCCGTGCACGGGCTCCAGCCACGTCCAGCCGTGGACGATGTTCATGTAGCGCGCCAAGCCTAGTCCGCCCAATACGCAATGCGCGATGCCCGCCGCGACGTACGTAATGCGCCGCGCCACCACGAAACTGCCGATCACGCCGCAGGCCACGCTGGCCAGCAGGCCCGCCAGCAGGGCGTTGAGCGCCCAGGCGTCGGTCTTCAAGGCGTGCAGGAACTCGAACATCACGAAGGCCCCTTCGCGCTGCCGAGCGGTTGCGGCGCGGCGGCCGCCGATACCGCGCAGACTTTCCCGAACATGTGCTCCAGCACGTGCGCGTCCAGGCGTTCCGTCGCCGGGTGCACGTGGACGGTGCGGTTCACGCAGACCAGGTTTTTCAGGAAGTGCGAGACCGTGTGCACGCGGTGGGTGATCATCACCACCGTCAGGCGGCGGGCCAGCATATCGAGGTGCTCGACGATGTCCTCCTCCGCCAGCGGGTCCACGTTCGCCGTCGGTTCGTCCAGCAGCAGCAGTTCCGGATCCGATGCCAGCGCTCGCGCAATCAGCACGCGCTGGCGCTGCCCGCCGCTGAGCGCCCGGAAGGCGCGCCGGCGCAAGTCCGGCAGGCCCATGTCGGCCAGCGCGCGGCCGACGCGTTCGCGCGCTTCCGCTTTGGGCGGCCCGAACCACCAGTCCGGGCCCAGGCAGCCCATCTGCACCACGTCCTCGACGCGGATCGGGAACTGCGGGTCGAAGTGGAAGTGCTGCGGGACGTAGCCCACGCGTCCGCGCGCCTTCTTTGGTGCCTGCTCGAGCACGCGGATCTCGCCGCGGTCGGGAATGAGCAGCCCCAGGATCAGGTTGAAGAGCGTCGTCTTGCCGCCGCCGTTGGGCCCGATCAGGCAAGCCAGCTCGTATCGCGGGATCGTCAGTGTCACGTCCTGCAGCACCGGCGTCTCGGCGTAGGAGAAGGAGACATTGCGCAGGCTCACCGCCGGCGCGCCGTCCGCGTGCTCCGCGGGGCCCACCACCGTGCCGCCGTGCGCGTGGCCGTGGGGATGATCGTGCGCGTGGTCGTGTGCGCAGGGCTTGGCGGCGTCCATGCTCACGGCGCCTCCTTTTCCAGTGGCCTGAAGCCGGCGGCCACGGCCTCGGCGATGGCCTCGAGGCTCGCGGCGAGGTCCTTGCGCAGTGGGTCGAGCCGCACGACGTCCAGGCCCAGGCGCTCGGCGATGGCCCTCGCCGTGTGCTCGCTGAACTCCGGCTGCACGAAGATCGCTTTCACGCCCGCGCGGCGGGCCTTGTCTTGGCAGGCTTCCAGCCACTTCATGCTCGGCTGCTTGCCTTCCTGTTCGATGGCGACCTGCCGCAGCCCGTAGCGATCGGCGAAGTACCCGAACGCCGGATGGTAGACAAAGAAGCTGCGCCCGGCAAAAGGCTTCAGCTTCTCGGCGATGCGCGCGTGGACTTCGTCGAGTTCGTTCTCGAAGGACGCACAATTCGTCTCGAAAGATGCTTTGCGTTCGGGGCGCAGCTCGCAAAGCGCCCCGCACACCATGCGCGCGATCTGCTTCACGCGCAGGGGATCGAGCCAGATGTGCGGATCGTCCTCGCCGTGGCCGTGGTGGTGGCCGTGACCGTCGTGGTCCGCGTGATCGTCGTGGCCGGCTTCCATGGGCAGCATCGTCATGCCCTCCCGCGCGTCGGCCACGCGCAGGTCCGCGTGGATGCCCTTGATCTTTGCCAGGAGCTCCGTCTCGAAAGCCTCGCCGATACGGAAGTAGACTTCGGCCTTCGCGAGCCCGTCCATCTGCCGTGGCGTGGGTTCGAAGGCGTGCGGCGACTGGCCGGGCTGCACGAGCGGCTGCACAGAGACGTCCGTGCCGCCCACGCGTTCGACGATGCCCGCCAGCGGCACGATCCCCGCGACGGCCGCGACGGGGCCGCTTGGAGGCGCGCCTTCGCCCGGCGCGGTCTTTCCGTCCGGCCCGCAGCCTGCGCCCAGGGCGAGCGCCAGTGCCAGCAGGCAGGCTGTATAAAGGAGGCGGCTTTGCATGGTCGAGTCCCGGCATCCGTACGAATGGGGCGATCCTTCGGTTCGCCCCCTTATCGCGAATGATATTCTATTATCATTAATAGGCCGTGCCAAGCCCATCCTGGGGATGCCGGTGCCGGGCGGGGTTCAGGCTTCGAGGGTCTTGCGCAGCAGGGCGACCAGGCCGGGAATGTCGTGTTCGGCGGCCTCGCCGTGCAGCGGCAGCTTCAGCTCGCGCATCGTCGCGCTGGTGATGGGGCCGATGGACAGGCACTTCAGGCGCGGCAATGCCAGGGCCTTGGCGAGGCGTTCCTTTCCGAGGATCTCGGCGAAGTTCCGCGCCGTCGAACTGCTGGTGAAGGTCACCGCGTCGACTTCGCCGGCGGCCAGCGCAGCGAGGGCCTCGTCCTGGCCCTCCGTCTCGAGCACCGTCGTGTAGGCGATGGTCTCGGTGACGTCCGCGCCCAGCTCACGGAGTTGCTCCGGGAGCGCGCTGCGCGCGATGTCGGCGCGCGCGAGCAGAAAGCGAGGGGCGGGGTCCTTTTTCGCGAAGACGCCGGCGTCCTTCAGGCTCGCGACGATGGATTCGGCGACGTACTGCGGCGGCACGAGGTCGGCCTTGATGCCGCGCGCGGCCAGGCGGTCGCGGGTGGCGGGGCCGATGGCGGCGACCTTCGCGGCGCCGAAGGCGCGGGCGTCCCTGTTCTGGCGGTCGAGTTCCTCGAAGAGCGCGTCGACGCCGTTGACGCTCGTCAACACGACCCAACCGAAGTTCGCGAGCTTCCCGACCGCCGCGGAGAAGCTGCGCGTGTCTTCGGGCGGCGCGATGCGGATGGTGGGGAAGCGCAGGGCCTGCGCGCCGAGCGCTTCGAGGTGCTCGGCGAGGTCGCTGGCCTGGGCGCGGCTGCGCGTGACGACGACGCGCTTGCCGAAGAGCGGCCGCTGCTCGAAGAAGTTCAGTCGCTCGCGCAGCGCGATGACGTTGCCGACGACGGTCAGCGCGGGGGCCTGGATGCCGGCATCGGCAACCTTCTGCTCGATGTCGGCCAGCGTCCCGGCGACGGAACGCTGCTTCGGCGTCGTGCCCCACTGCACCAGCGCGACCGGCGTGGTCCTGGGCAGGTGCTTGGAGAGTTCGCCGGCGATGCGGCCAAGATTTTTCACGCCCATGTAGAAGCAGAGCGTCCCCACCTTCGACAGCGCGGCCCAGTCGAGCGCGCTCTCGGGTTTGTCGGGGTCCTCGTGGCCGGTGACGAACGCCACGGCGCTGGCGTGTTCGCGGTGCGTGACCGGAATCCCGGCGTACGCCGGCGCCGCGATGCCGGCCGTCACGCCGGGCACCACTTCCACGCGCACGCCGCGGTCGAGCAGGAAGAGCGCCTCTTCGGCGCCGCGCCCGAACAGGTACGGGTCGCCTCCTTTAAGACGCACGATGGTCTTGCCTTCGCGCGCGCGGTCGGCCAGCACGGAGTTGATATCGTCCTGCTTGGCGCTCGACTCGCCGCCGCGCTTGCCCACGAAGATGCGTTCGGCCTTCGGGTTCGCCATGGCCATGATCGCGGGCGAGACCAGCGCGTCGTAGACCAGCAGGTCGCAGCACTCGACCAGTTCGCGCGCCTTGACGGTCAGCAGGCCGGGATCGCCGGGGCCCGCGCCGACGAGGTAGACGGTTCCGGCGGTGTCGGGGATGCTCATGGAGGGATCGCTCTTTTCGGTTCAGGTGCCTGTGTCACTGACCTTGCCAAGACCGGTATTGTATGGAATAACGCGTTGCCGGGAAAGTGAAGCACGGAAAAGGAGTCCCGCATGCCGGGCATCCGCATCGACGCCGACGCCATGGTCCGCGCGGTCACCGCGCACGACTACAAGCTGCTGGCGCATTACCTCGACCTGCGCAACGGCGAGATCACCAGCCGCACGCTGACGCCGGAAGAAGTCCAGGAACCGCCGCCGGGGCCCAGCGTCCCGCCGCTGCCCGTGCTGGGCGGCGATCTGTCGGTAAAGAAGGATGCTTCGCCGTTCGGGCCGCCGCCGGGCGAGGCCGCGAAGAAGGACCTCTTCAAGGACGACGGCCCGAAGAAGGACGCCTTCGGCGGCGACTTCTGGAAGCGCGAGAAGAAGGAAGCGAAGGACCCCTTCGGCGGCGGCTTTCAGCGCACCAGCGGCACGAAGAAACTCGCGGAACTCTTCGGCGAGAAGCCGCCGGACGAAAAGCGCGCGCGCGATCCCTTCGCGAAGCCCGAGGAAAACGCGGCACCGGCGAAGACCGAAAAGGGCGCGAAGAGATCCGAAGCGCACGCGAACGAGGGCGGCGCATTCGTCGCGCAGATCGACGAGGACTCGCCGCTGCAGCGCATCCCGCCGGCCAACGAGGCCCAGCACGTGCTGTGGATGCGCACCTTCGCGAAGGAGTGTGGCGATCCGCAGATCGGCGAGAAGCTGCTGCACGCGCTCGACGCGAAGAAGCCCATCGGCGCGTTCGAGAAGGCGCTGCGCGGCTACCAGCGCATGCACCAGCAGTGGCTGAAGTACTACCGCCGCCAGTCGCTGCACTACGCCGAGGCCTGGCTGAAGGCGCTGCCGGTCGAGTGGGAGATCGTCGAAGCGCCGTCGCCGGGGCCGGGCTAGCCGCCGCACGCTATATAAGGAGGCACGCGCTTGCCGCGCGCCCGAAAAGAGAAACGGAATTCCACTTCGCGCGGCCTTAGCATCCTCGTCACCGGGGGGCTGGGCGCGGTGGGGCGCTTTCTCGTCGCGGAACTGGAGGCCGCCGGGCACGCGGTCACGGTCGCCGACCGGCAGCCGAACCACGAACGGGCGAACTACGCGCGCTGCGATGTCGGCGAGTTCCGGCAGGTCGAGCAACTCTTTTCCGGCCGCGGCTGGAAGCGCGGCAGCGTCGCGAAGAAGCGCCGATTCGATCTCGTCTATCACATGGCCGCCGAGTTCGGGCGCTGGAATGGCGAGGACTTCTACGAGAACCTGTGGCGCACCAACGCCGTCGGAACCAAGAACGTCCTGCGCATGCAGGAGCGTGAAGGCTTCCGCGCGGTGTACTTCAGCAGCTCGGAAGTCTACGGCGACTACGCCGGCCGGATGCGCGAGGACGTGATGGACCGCGTCGAGATCAAGCAGCTCAACGACTACGCGCTGACGAAGTGGGTCAACGAGCAGCAGGTGCTGAACAGCGCGCGGCAGTTCGGCACGCAAAGCGTGCGCGTGCGGCTCTTCAACGCCTACGGCCCCGGCGAATACTACGGCCCGTACCGCAGCGTGATCTGCCTCTTCTGTTACCGCCTGCTGCACGGGCTGCCCATCGAGGTCAACCGAGGGCACCGGCGCACGGCGACGTACGTCGGCGACATGGCCCGCACGCTGGCGGTGCTGGCGCAGCCGAAGAAGTTCCGCGCGGGCCAGGCCTACAACATCGGCGGCAGCGACTACCACCGCGTCGAAGAGTATGCGCGCATCGTTCTCGAGATATTGGGCCGCACGCCGGGCAAGCTGGTGAAGTACCGCCCCGCGGAGGAGATGACCACGCGCGTGAAAAGAATCGACGGGCGCAAGGCCGCGCGCGAGTTGGGCCACCGCACCACGGTGACGCTCGAGGACGGCATCGCGCGCACCATCGAGTGGATGCGCGGCGTGTACGGGAAGTAGCGGCGAGAAACTGAAAACG
>JAKLKQ010000004.1:0-324 GCA_023150555.1 Planctomycetota bacterium | reverse complement strand
TATTTTCGCGCCGATATCTCCTTGTACGGCCTTTCTCTGCGAACTCTTTGTTCTCTGTGGTTAAAATACGCGTACGGAATGGCATTACGCAAAGCGTAATTATGGAATCCTGCGTTGGGCGGGAGACGTCAATCTCTTATCTTTTTACCTCTAATCTGTTATCTTTAATCTCTCACCTATTATCTTTCCTTTTCTGCTTTCTGAATCCTGATTCCTTCATCCTTCTTCTTTAAAAGTTTTGGACACCACCCAGGTGGGTCACGAGGGGTCGCACCGCCGATCACACGCGGCGACACGTTGAACCCCCGTCCCAGGCGACATGAG
>JAKLKQ010000049.1 GCA_023150555.1 Planctomycetota bacterium | reverse complement strand
ACGCCCCCACAAACTAGGTTTCGGCGGGGTGCCCAAGGGACTTAAGAACTTTTCAACAGAGCAATCTTTGGCGATTGTTTTGCCAGCACTGCAAGAGAACTTACTGCGATCCCATCGACCACTACGCGCTCGCATTGCGGATCGGCGGCGAGTTTTCCGAGTTCGGTCCGGAAGGCATAGAGAGGATTCGTCGAAACAGGCGAGGCCGATACATTGGCGCAGACATCATTATTCCCCATGCTGTTTGGCGCGGCAGGATGCGAAATTATCTGCGAGATTACCTGGCCAGACAGGTTCGCACAGCGCTCCAGGGTTGCGTTGCACGGTTCCGGAAAGACAAGGAAGCGGTGGACGAAGCGTCCTTATTCAGAGAGGTCGATGCCGCGATTGGTGAGTTCACTCGGATTGATTTCGAACATAAGAGCTAACGGTGCCGCCCACCCCTTCGGGGTGGGCCAACCAACAGAGAGTCCGCCGCGCTCCGGCGATTCTCCTTCGTGCTTTTGCAACTTGCAGATATGCGCGGGTTGGCAACCCGCGCCACACGCTGACGCGATTTTCGCTGCGAAGCGTGAACCGGCAACTGGAGACGGGAGAAGGGATACTCGTTCACCGCGGCTCGGTCGGCGCCTCGCCCTCCCTGCGGCTTCGCGGCCGCCGCTCCCAATCCGCAATCCGAAATCCGCACTCCGCAATCGCCCGCCTCTCGTTGCACTCGCGCGGCGCTCCTCTAGAATGGCCCGGTACACCAACCCCACGGAGGCGTCATGGCGCACGACAAGAGCAAGCCGCAGGTCCTCGTCATCGGCCCGGGCATGATCACCTGGCTGCAGATCCTTCCGTCGCTGTACCACCTTCAGAACCAGGGCGTGATCGGCGAGATCGAGATCGCCGGCACGCGCTGCAGCACGATGAAGACGCTCTTCGAGGACGCCGGCCTGAAGAAGGGCTTTCCCGGACAGTCGTTCAAGATGTACCCCGACTTCCGCAGCGCCGACGCGAACAAGACCTACCGCGACGCCTACAAGGAGCCGCTCAAGAAGCTGCCGCCGCGCCAGTGCGTCGTCGTCGCGCTGCCCGACCAGATGCACTATCCGATCATCAAGGAGGTGCTCGAGCACGACCAGCACGTGCTGACGGTGAAGCCCTTCGTGCTGAAGTACAACGAGGCCGTCGAACTCGAGCAACTCGCGCGCAAGAAGGGCCTGGTGGTGGGCATCGAGTACCACAAGCGCTTCGACGACCGCAACTTCATCGCGCGCAAGCGCTATCGCAGCGGGCAGTTCGGCGAGCTGAAGGCCGGGCAGGCGCGGCTGATCGAGAAGTACTGGTACAAGCACAGCAACTTCCAGAACTGGTGTACCTGCGACCAGACCGACGCGTTCACCTACATCGGCTGCCACTACGTGGACCTGGTCGCGTTCATCACGGGGCTGAAGCCCGTCGAGGTCAGCGTGTACAGCAAGCCCGAACCCTGGCCCAACGGCAGGCTGGGCTACCTGTGGACCGACGCGCGCGTGGTGTGGGAGAACGGCGGCGTGCTGAGCGTCGTCAACGGCTTCGCCTACCCCGACGACGGCCCCGGCGGCAACACGCAAGGCATGATGCTGTGGACCGAGGGCAAGGAGAAGGCCGGCCTGATCGACCACCACGACCAGTTCCGAGGCGTGAAGCACAGCATCATGAAAGCCGGCAGCGACCCCGGCGACACGATCTACATGGAGACCAACCCCGACTACTTCCAGCTGCTCGAGAAGGGCGGCCGCGCGCTGACGCCCGTCGGCTACGGCTTCCGCTCCATCGAGTACATCGTCAAGGCGATCGCGCGCGCCGAGCACGCCACCGCGGGCTTGAGCGAGAAGGACGCGCTGGCCAAGCGCCAGGCGCTGCTGGACGAGTACGACCGCGAAGGCATCATGGCCACGCCCAAGAACAGCAGCTACAACGAGCTGGTCGTCGAGGCCGGGCGGCTGAGCATCACCAACGGCGGCCGCATCGCCGCCATCGAGTACGGCGAGAAGCCTCGCGCATACCTGAAGTAAACAGAGGAGACTTCATGCCCGAGCCACTCGTCGCCGTCGGCCCCGCCGAGTACCTGGACCTGATCCAGGGGTCCTCGCGCATCAACGGGCTCCTGCCGCGGGGCACCGTCGCCGAGATCGCCGCCGACTACGGCACCTCGCCGCAGCAGCCGCTGCGCTGCGACGTCTTCTACCGCCAGGCCAGACCCGAGAAAGCGCGTCCGGCGATCGTCTTCATCCACGGCGGCGGATGGCAGGGCGGGCACCGCGAACAGTTCTGGCGCCAGGCGATCTACCTCGCCCACATGCACGACTTCGTGGCCCTGTCGATTGGCTACCGCCTCAGCGACAAAGCCCCCTTCCCCGCCGCGCTGCAGGACGCCAAGTGCGCGATGCGCTACATCCGCAGCCGCAGCGAACAGCTGATGATCGACCCCGAGCGCGTCGGCGTCGGCGGCGGCAGCGCGGGCGGGCACCTGGCGCTGATGGTCGGCCTGACGGCCGGCGAGGAAGCCTACGAGGGCGAAGGCGGGCACGACGACTGGTCCAGCCACGCCAACGCGGTGGTGGCCTTCAACGCCGTCTGCGACCTGACGTCGGCGAACGACGGCAAGATGCCGCCTGATGGGCCGCGCGCGAAGTTCATGGGCGTGGCGTTCGAGGAGAAGCCCGAACGCTACCGTGAGGCCTCGCCGTTCTTCCGCGCGAACCCCAAGGCCCCGCCGGTGCTGATCCTGCACGGCGAGGAGGACAAGACGGTGCCGGTCGAGCAGCCACGCAAGCTGAAGGTGCGCCTGGACGAATTCGGCGTGCCCTGCGAACTGATGACCTACCCCGAGAAGGGCCACGGCTGGTTCAACGCGCCCCCGGACTTCTTCCCGCTGCTGCAGGTGGCCGAGAAGTTCCTCGTGAAGCATTTAAAGAGGTAAGACCCGAACGTAAAGCTACCGGGCACGTTTGCGATTCCAAGAATTGCACGGTGCAACTCCTTTATTTGCGGCCTCTCTTGAAGCAAACCCGGAAAAATCCCCGTCTCATGGGTAGGGGGATTTGAATCCGGGGCACTCATGAAGCACCTGCCTTTACTCCTGATCCTGACCCTGCCTGCCATGGGCCTGACCGCGCCGCGCGACGCTTGGGCCGACACGCTGGTCCTGGCCGACGGCACGCGCCTGGCCTGCGAAGTCTACAAGGAGACCAAGAGCGAGGTCCGCTACCTGCTCCCCGGCAAGGACGAATGCCAGGTGCTTGCGCGCGAGAAGGTCAAGGCGATCGAATACGCCGACGCGCCCGTGGTGGACCTCGCGAAGTTCCTCGCCGCGCACGAAGGGAAACTCACCGGCGAACAGCGCGACGACCTGACGGCGGCCATCGCCGCCCAAGCGAAAGCGAAGAAGGCGGAGGAAGGCGAGAAGCCCGCGGCCAAGGACGGCGAAGCCAAGACCGGCCGCACGAAAGTGCGTTCGATGAAGGAAGGCGTGAAGGTGCAGGGCGAGAACCCCGAGGACGTTCCCGAACTGGTCGTCGATCCGTTCGTCGAGGAAGGCGTGCCCGCCAAGAAGGACGGCGACGGTGCCCCCAAGAAGGAGCGCAAGCCATGAGACTCCTGAACCTGCTGCTGGCGGCCGCCGCCGTCTGGATGCTGCACGATCCCGCGCGCGCCGCGAACGACGAGCACGGCAATCCCCACGACGGCGGCATGCGCCAGGGCCTGGCCGCGCACTACTTCCGCGACCCCGTCGAATGGGACGGCCACTGGGCCGCCGGCACCAAGCCCGCCGTCGAGGCCAAGGACTGGACCTTCCGCGAGTACAAGTACAGCCGCCTGGAACCGCTGGTGAACCACCTCTTCATCCGCCGCGGCTGGTTCAGCGTGCGCTGGATCGGCTACCTGAAGGTGCCCGAACCCAAGGACGGCGGCGCCGAGGTGGACCTGAACATCGAGCTGTGGATGGACGACGGCGCGCGGCTGTTCGTGGACGGGCAGAGCCTGGTCGACGACTGGGTGCCCTGCCCCGAGGACATTCCCGAGGCGCACCGCATCGCGAAGATGACGCTGACGCCGGGCTTCCACCGCATCGTGATCGAGTACTTCCAGGGCGAGAGCCTGGCCGACCAGGACCATGACCCGGCGAAGTGCTTCTGGTCGTCGAAGGCGCTGGGCATCAAGCGCAGCATCGTGCCGGCCAGCCGCTTCTTCCACCAGCCCGCCGACCTTCAGGACTACGTGCCCAGCCAGGGCCTGAGCAGCGGCGACCTGGCGGAACTCAACGGCGGCACCGAGCCGTTCATGAACTTCGAAGGCACCGCAGTGGGCGAAGGCCCGGCCGGCGGCAATGCCCCGCCCGCCAACAACGGCAACAAGGACGGCGCCCAAGGCGGCCCGAAGGACGACGGCCCCAAGACCAAGGCGCAGCTGGCCAGAAAGGAGCGCGAACTCTTCGGGCCCAAGCAGAAGAAGGGCGAGGCCCCGCCGAACCCGAAGCGCGACGCTCACCAGATGCTGCTGATGGCGAAGAACTGGCTGGCCAACGGCGAGGACGAGAAGGCCGGCAGGCTGCTCAACCAGGTGATCGCCGAATACCCCGGCACCAAGGCCGCGCAGCAGGCCGCCGAACTGCTGACCGGAAAGTAAGCCAGCGTGAAGGTCGAGGGTCTCAACGAAAACGCCTCGGCTTGCCGGGGCGTTTTTGTTTGATCGCGAAGCCGGAGCGCGAAGCTACTTGGGCTGCTCGGGCTGAGGCATGTCCGGCGGCACCAGCGGGTCCATGCGCTTGGGCTGGTACGCGTAGGGGTACAGCTCCTTGAGCTGCTTGTCCATGAATCCGATCAGGTCCGCGCGCATCTGCTCGACTTCCTTGCGCAGGCCGCTGAGCTTCTCGGGGATCTCAACCGAGACGACGCTGTTCAGGCGCTTGTCGAAGTTGCCGTTGACCTCGTCGACGCGGGTGTTGAGCTGCTTCGCGATCTCGGTGGTGCGGGTGCCCAGCTTCTCGAGCAGGTCCTTCTGGATCTCGACGACTTTTTTGTCGAGCTTGTCGGTGCCTTCCTCGATCTTGTTGGTCAGTTGGCCGTGCAGCTGGTCGAGCTTTGACTCGATCTCCGTCTGCTTGGCCTGGATCTGCGCGAGCTGGTCCTTGACCGCCGCCAGTTCCTTCTCGGCCTTCGCCGCGGTCATCCGCGCCTCGGGGTCCTCGCAGCCGGTCAATAAGAACAAGACCAGCGCCGAGCAGACCAGCGCCTTGGCCGGGAAACGATATCGCATCGCCACGCCCTCCTGGAGGCAGTACCCGTAAGAGCCGATTTCCAAAGGCATTGCAATTGTCGCGGTTTTTACGGGCGGTGTCAAGAACGGCTTGCCGGGGCAAAACAGGGGCTATTCGGTCTTCTTGTCCTTGGCCAGCTCGGACGAGAGGGTGCGCAGGAAAGCGCCGAACTGGGCCTCGTTGCGCTTGTCGATCTCGACCAGGTGCTCGTGGGCACGCAGGATCAGCTGGCGGCGCTGGTCGGGGGGCAGTTCCTTCTCGGGCAGGGGCGTGACCTCCAGGCCGCTCAAGTCCACCTCGCCGTGCACGTTGACGAACTTGTCGACGCCCAGGATGTTCAGCAGTTCCTGGTTCTCGGGCGAGACGTTCACGGCCATCACGAAGTGGCCTTCGTCGCGGTCGCGCGAGAGATGCCGTTGCAGTTCGGCTAGGGCTTCCTTGGGTTCCAGGGGCACCAGTTCGTCGTTGGCGTCGGGGACGCTCGCGCCGGCCTCGGTCCGCATCACGGCCTCGCCTTCGATCTCGCCGGTGACGCGGATCTCCTCGTCGCGCTTCAGCGCCGCGCACAGGCCGACCATGCAGCCCATGAAGGTGCTGTCCATGCCGCGGCAATCCCGGAGATCGAAGAGGAAGCGCCGGAAGCCGGCATGCCGTTCCTCCTCGAGGAAATCGTTCAGCGCCGGGGCGCTGATCATGTTCCCCATGCCGACGACGCGAATGACGACCATCCCCGCGCCACGCGAGACCGCCAGGGCGTTGCGCAAGCGGCTGGCGCTCGACGAGGAGGAAGGCTTGCGGTCACCGGCTCGGGAATTGGAGGAAGACGAGGATTCGGAAAGACCCATTTCGTGCTCGATCAAGCGCCGGCCGGTGCGCACGCGCGACTCCGCGGCGAAACGGCACGGACGGTTCAGGTTGCTCCCCCCACATCCGGAAGCGACGCGTCGAAGTATGCCAGGGAACGGGGCAAAGTCCATATCAGCTTGCGCTCAAAGGCGCGAAACGCCTGCAACGCAACGCACGCGTGCAATTTCCAGCGCCCTTGACCTGGAACAAAACCCTCATAGAATCGATGCGCACTCGATTGAGCAAAGGAGACCCATCCGATGCCTCCGCCCCGCCCCGTGGCCCTGGGTCTGGACTTCGGCACGGAGTCCGTGCGCGCCCTGTTCGTAGAGACCGGCACCGGCCGCGAGCGCGGCACGGCCGTCGTTCCGTACAAACACGGCGTGATCGAGAAGCGCCTGCCTGGCGCAGGCCAGCTGCCGCCCGACTGGGCTCTGCAGCATCCCAAGGACTACCTGGACGCGCTCTGCGAAGCCGTCCAAAGAGCGCGCAAGGCCGGCAAGGTGAAGCCCGCCGACGTCGTGGGCGTCGGCGTCGACTTCACCGCCTCGACCGTGCTGCCCGTCGACGCCGTCGGCACGCCGCTGTGCTTCAAGAAGGAATTCGCCAGGCACCCGCACGCCTACGTGAAACTCTGGAAGCACCACGCCGCGCAGGCTCAGGCTGACCGCGTCAACGAGTTGGCGCTGCAGCGCGGCGAGTCCTTTCTCAAACGCTACGGCGCGGGCGTCAGCTGCGAGTGGATGATCTCGAAGGCCCTCGAGACGCTCGAACACGACGCGCCGGTCTACGACGCGGCGGCGAAGTGGATCGAGGCCGGCGACTGGGTCGTCTGGCAGCTGGGCGGGCAGGAAGTACGCAGTTCGTGCGGCGCGGGCTACAAAGCATGCTGGGCCGAGGCCGAGGGCCATCCGTCCGAGGACTTCCTCGCCGCGCTGAACCCGAAGCTGCGCGACCTGCGCGCGAAGATGCAGGGGCCCGTCCGCGCGCCCGGCGTGCGCGCCGGCGCCCTGACGCCGGAGTGGGCGAAGCGCCTGGAACTGAACGAAGGCACGCCCGTGGCTACGATGATCATCGACGCGCACGCGGCCGTGCCCGCCGGGTCGCTCTCGAACGCCGGCGACCTGGCGATCATCCTCGGCACCAGCTTCTGCCACATGCTGCTGGGCGCGCGCGGCGCGCCCGGCGACGTGCGCGGCGTGGCCGGCTCGGTGCGCGACGGCATTCTGCCGGGGCTGATGGCCTACGAGGCCGGCCAGGCCGGCGGCGGCGACCTGTGGGCGTGGTGCGTGCGCACCTGCGCCAACGAAGCGCTGGTAAAGGAGGCACGCGCGAAGCGCAAGACGCCGCACGCGCTGTTGGCCGCGAAGGCCGCGCGCTACAAGCCCGGCGCCTGCGGCGTGCTGGCGCTCGACTGGCTCAACGGCAACCGCAGCCCGCTCAACCGCCCGGAACTGAGCGGCCTCTTCGTCGGCGTGACGCTGGCGACGCCGCCCGAGGCGCTCTACCGCGCGCTGCAGGAAGGCCTGGCCTTCGGCACGCGCGTGATCCTGGAGACCTTCGAGTCGCAGGGGCTGCCGGTAAAACGCGTCGTCACCAGCGGCGGCATCGCGGAGAAGGACCCTGCCTTCCTGCAGATCCTGGCCGACGTCACGGGCAAGACCATCGAGGTGACGCGTTCGTCGCAGGCCTGCGCGGTGGGCGCGGCGATCCTGGGCGCGGTGGCGGCGGGTTCGGGCAACGGCGGGCACGACGGCTTCGCCTCGGCGGCGGTGGCGATGGGCGGCGTGCGCCCGCGGCGCTTCGCACCCGACCCTCATGCGCTGAAGGCCTACGACGATCTTTACGCCGAATACCGCGCGCTGGCCGACCACTTCGGCGGCGGCGGCAGCGAGGTGATGAAGAAGCTGCGCGCGCTGCGAGAAGGCTGACGGCGCGCGTCTGTTTTCGCTACCACTTGTGGCGGCGCAGGGCCGGCGCGATGAACTGCTCCAGCGGCGCGTGGTCGTCGGTCAGCACGAAGCCACCCGCCTTTTCCACCAGCGCATCGAGGTCCTGCGACGCCAGCACCGCGCCGGGGAAGTCGTTGTGGTGGCCCGGGCGCCAGTCGATGGTGAGGACCGGTTCGCCGGTCGCGACGAAGACGTAATTGTCCAGGCCGGGCTTGGCGCCTTCGCGGTGCTGCGCAAAGACATAGACGTGGCGGAAGTCTTTCCGCAGGGTCGCGACCATCGAGCCCAGCACGCGGCCGTGCGCCACGTCATCTATCACGTTCAGGACATAGACGCCGTTGGGCTTCAGGCGCGCGGCCACTTTGCCGCCGAACTCCAGCGTGGCCAGGTGAAAGGGCATCGAGTACGCGCCGTAGGCGTCGGCGTAGACGAGGTCGAACTGCGCGCCGTTTTCGCGTATGGCCAGGTCGTCCACGGCGTTGCGCGCATCCATGGCCAGGGTGCGGATGCCCTCGATCCGGCCAAGGCCCAGGACCTGGAGGTTTGCCTCCACGACCAGCGGATCGATCTCCGCGACGACCACCGACGCGCCCGGCCAGCGCCTCACGAACCAGCGCGGGACGGTGTAGGTGCCGCCGCCGATGACGAACGCCGAAGCCGCGCCCTTCGGCCGCATGCAGCGCTCGATCACCGCGCGCGCGACGCGTTCGAAGTTCGTATCCAGGTAGTCCGGATCGGCCGGGTCCAACCAGCCCTGTTGCAGATAGTCCGTCTTCATCACGCGCAGGGTACGGTTGCCGCGCGGTTCCTCGTAAACCTCCACGTGCTGGTAGGCGCTGTCGCCCGTAAAGAGGACCGCGTGGCCGTCTCGCAGCCCGGCCGCCGCGGCCGCGCCCCGCAGTTCGGACGGGCCCGCGCGCGTAAGCAGCAGCACTGCCAGCAGGACCGCGGCCCAGAGCCCGTGCAGCGCGCGCTTAGGCCCCAGCACCAGCCCGCCCAGCGCCAATGCCAGCGCCACCAGCAGCACCACGCTTCGCGAACCGAAGAACTCGACGAGCCAGAAGCCCGTAAGGAATGTGCCGAAGATGCTTCCGGCCGCGCCCCAGGCGTAAATCGAACCGATCGCGGCGCCCAGCGCCTTGGCGCGCTCGACGGCGATCTTCGTCGCCCCCGGCGAGATCATGCCCAGCAGCAGCGGCGGCAGGAAGAAGGCCAGGAAGACGCGCGTGAAGATGCGCACCGGCCACGAGAAGCGCTCCGTGCCCGGCACCAGGCCCATCAGCTGGTTGATCGGCAGCGTCAGGAAGCAGACGAAGGACGCAGCCAGGAACAGCCAGCCCAGGTACGACGCCGGCGCGCGGCGGTCGGCCAGCTTCCCGCCCAGGCTGTTGCCGATGGTGATGCCCGCCAGCACCACGCCGATGATGGAGGTCCAGGTGTACAGGGAGTTGCCCACGTACTGCGCGATCAGGCGCCCGGCCACCAGTTCCAGCGCCATGATGCACGCGGAACTGAAGAACACGATCAGGTACGGACCGAAGGACCAGGCCAACGGCGCGGCGGGAATGGGGTCGGCTGGAATTTGGGGGGTCGAGGTACTCACATTCGCCCAAGTTGAGGGGAGTCGTCGGCCTCGCTGACTTCACCAACAATATCACCGACCGGCCGGTTGGCAATAGGCAAGGCGCCGCAAGGAGCCGCGGCCGCCTCATTCATACGCAATGCATGAAAAAAGAGCCCGCCTTTGTAAGGCGGGCTCCCCTGCGGTTGCCGTTCTGCGCCGGAATGGCGGGCGCTTACTCTTCCGGAACAACGCCCGGGGGCTTCTTCTCGGGCGGCGGGTTGGCAGGCGCGGCGCCGCCGTCGCCGCCGAAGAGTTCGTTCTTCTCGACTTCCTTATTCTCCGGGGCGGCGCCCTGGTCGACGTTGGCCTGCGGCGCCTCCTTCGGGCGCTCGGCCCGTTCCTTCTCCTCGACCTCCTTGGCGTAGGCGCGCCACTTGTCGATGCTGCGGCCGAAGCCCTTGTCGCTGGCCATCCCCATGGCGGCGAGGGCGTAGTCGCGCAAGCCCAGGTTCTCGTTGTCGTAGATGCGGACCAGGGTCGGCAGGGCCTTGTCGCCCATCAGCTTGAGCTGCTTGACCGCGAGCTGGCCTTCGGGGCTATTGGGCATGACCTTGAGGTAGCGCAGCTGGGTGAGGATGTTGGACATGTTGGGCGCAACCATCTGCGGTGTGGTCATCTTCTTCTGGATGTAGCCGAGGACCGTGTAGACCGAACGGACCACGTCGGGGTTCTTGTCCTTCGTGTACTTGTTGAGGTACTTGACGACGATCAGGCCCATGTTTGCCAGGCCGTCCATCATGCGCATCTCGGCCTCGTCGACCTGCACGGGGATGTCTCCGGTGATCATCTTGAAGGTGGTCAGCGCGTCGGTGAGGTCCTTGGGGATCTTCACGAACGCCGAGCCCGCGTGCAGTTCGTTCCACTCCTTCAGCAGCTTGGCGCGATCCTTAGCGTTCTCCGCTTCCGCGGCCTTGCGCAGGGCGGCGACCAGCTTCTCGTTAAGTTCCACGAAGGCCTTGGCTTCGCCGGCGAAGGCCTTGCGGCGGCGGTTGTCGCCGAAGCGCACGGAATCGACGAAGCACTGCACGATGAACTCGGCGCAAGCCTCGGCCGTCTTCTTGTCCAGCTGCGTGCTGCGCTGCCAGGTGAGCTTGGAGAAGCCGATCATCAGCTGGCGCAGTTCTTCGGTATGCCACAGCGGGTAGCTGTCCGGGCACGGGCAGTACTCGTCGACCTCGCGCATGGCCTGCGCGCAGCGGTTCATGATCTTGAGGTAGAAGTCTTCCTTGCCCTTGTTCTGGCTGAAATTGATGACGCAGTGCTTCTCGTACCAGTCGATGCACTTCTGGTCCATTTCGAGGAAGTTGCCGGGGTTCTTGTCCCAGTCGCCCAAGCCGGCCGCGCCGCCGCCGCCGCCGCCCTTCACGATGGGGTTGGCAGGCTTCTTGCCAGCGTCGTTGCCACCCTGTTCGGGGTCGAAGGTGAAGTCTTCGTCGCCGTCCGGGTTCGGCACATGCCAGTGCGGGCCGTCCGCGACCGCCGTGCCGTACGCGAAGATCGCCACGGCCGCGACGAGAACCATCCACGGCATCCGGTTAAAACGCATTGCGACTCCCTCCGTTTCGGCGCCCATCCCCACCCGTCCGCGCAGCATGCAGCGGAACCCACCGGGTATTGATTTCCGCCCCCTTGGCTCCACGAAAAAAAGGAGGCAAAACCAGCAGCGCGCCAGCAATCTCCTATCTACTGTGGAAACATATAGTTACAGACACCCTCATGAAAGCTAAATGCTACGCCACAAGGTGCATATGTCAAGCTTCGAAAGGCCTGAAATTATGCACCTTGTTAGAATCCGGACTCGGAGATTTGGCGGGGACGGGGCGTGATGTTGGAGTCGTCGCTTGCGCCCGGTGCCTGGCCTCCCTGATTCGCCGCGGGAACTTCGTTAAAGCGGGTCCAGAAGGTGCTGATCTCGCGGACGGCCTGCTTGAAAGCCTGGAACTGGCTGGGTTTCACGACGTAGCCGTTGGCCCCCAAGCGGTAGCCGGTCGAGAGGTCGTTGGGATCGCGCGAGGAGGTCAGGAAGACGACGGGCAGGAAGCGCAGGGCATCCTCCTGGCGCATGCGGCGCAGGACCTCGAGCCCGCTCATGCGCGGCATCTTGATGTCGAGCAGGACCACGGCCGGATCCTGGCGGTTTCGCAAATGAAACTTTCCGCGGTAGGTGAGGTACTCGATGGCTTCCTCCCCGTCGCGCGCCACGACTAGGCACGCGTCGCCTCCGGCGGCCTCGAAGGCGGCCCGGGCGAGATGGATATCCTTCTCGTTGTCCTCGACCAGCAGGATGGTGCGCGACTCGGTCAAACGAGCACGCCTCCTTTCACCTTGGGCAGGGCCACGTAGAAGGTCGCACCTTCATTGGGCGCGGACACGGCCCAGACCCGGCCGCCGTGCCGGTGGACGATGCGCTGGACGAAGGCCAGGCCGATGCCCGAGCCCTCGAATTCCTCGTCGGTATGCAGGCGCTGGAAAGCGCCGAAGATCTTATCGACGTGATTCATGTCGAAACCCACGCCGTTGTCGCGTACGTAGATCACGGTCTCGTCGGAGCGGTCCTCCACCCCGATCCGGATGCGCGTCACTTCGCGGCCGGCGGAGAACTTCAGGGCGTTGGAGATGAGGTTGAAGAAGGCCTGTCGCAGCATGGTCGGGTCGCCGGTGACCTCGGGCAGTTCGTCGAGTTCCCACACGACCTCCCGTTCGGGCGTGGGCGCCAGCAGAAGTTGCCGCAGGTCCTCGATCATCGGCTTCAGCGGCACCGGCGCCTTGTTCAGGCTGGTGCGCCCCATGCGGGAGAAGGTCAGCAGGCCATCGACCAGCTTGTCCATCTTGTGCGCCGAATCGGCGATCAGGTCCAGGTACTCCCGGCCCTTGGCGTCGAGCTTGGTGGCGGCGTGCTCCATGAAGATCTCGAGGAAGCCTTCGATGTGGCGCAGCGGCGCGCGCAGGTCGTGGGAGACGGTGTAGTTGAAGGCCTCCAGTTCCCGGTTCACCTCCGCCAACTGCGTGGTGCGGCGTTTGACGCGGCGTTCCAGCGAATCGTTGGCGCGGCGGATGGTATCCTCCATCACCTTGCGCTCGGTGATGTCGCGCACGAAGGCGCTGAAGGTCCAGCGGCCGTCGCTGCGCTGCAGCGGCGAGATGGTCAGTTCGACGGGGAACTCCGCGCCGCCCTTCCGCAGCGCCGTCAGTTCCAGGCGCCGCCGCAGCAAGGGTCCGGACCCGGTCTCGAGAAACCTGCGCAGCCCCGTGCGGTGGGCCTCGCGCTGGCTGGCGGGGATGATGACCTCCGCCACCAGCTGGCCCAGGACCTCCGCGCCGGTCCAGCCGAAGGTGCGCTCGGCGTGCGGGTTCCATCCGGTGATTCGGCCGGTCTCGTCGATGGTGATGACGGCGTCGAGGGCGGTCTCGATGATCAGGCGGGTCTGCTCCTCGCTGGAACGGATCTCCGCCTCCGCGCGCTTGCGATCGGTGATGTCGCGCACGAAGGCGCTGTAGCGGCGGCGCTCGAGGCCGGTGTTCAGGGGCGTGATGGCGACCTCGACGGGGAAGGCATCGCCGTTGCGGCGGCGCGCGGTCATCTCGCGGCGCTGGTTTAGGGCGCGGTCCAAGGCGCCCGAGAGGAAGCGGCGCAGGCCGCTCTTGTTCGCCGCCTCGGGATTTTCCGGCGGGATCATCTCGGAGAAGGACTTGCCGATGGCCTGCCGGCGCGTCCAGCCGAAGATGCTCTCGGCGTGCGGGTTCCACCCGGTGATGGTGCCGTACTCGTCCATGGTGATGACGGCGTCCAGGGCAGTGTCGACGATCAGGCGCGTCTGTTCCTCCGACGCCCGCATCTCGGTCTCCACCTTCTTCCGTTCGGAGATGTCCACGATGGCGCAAAGCACGTACAGGCTGCCATCGAGGCGGATCGGGTTGAGGCCGATCTCGATCGGGAACTCCGAGCCGTCCTTGCGCAAACCGTAGAGCTCCCGGCCCGACCCCATCAGGCGCGTCTCGGGGTTCTGCATGAAACCTTTGCGGCTGGCCGGGTGCCCCTTGCGAAAACGCTCGGGCACCAGGGCCTCGATGGACATCCCGACCAGTTCGTTTTCCTTGTAGCCGAAGTAGCGCCCGGCCAGGGCGTTGGTGGTGGTGATGACGCCGTCGGCGCCGACGATCAGCATCGCGCTGGGCGAGGCGTCGAAGACCAGCCTGAAGAGCCGCTCGGCCTTCTTCTGGCGCGTGATGTCCCGGGCGATGGCCGAAGCTCCCACGACGCGCCGGTCCGCGTCGCGGATGGGCGAGATGGTCAGGGAGACATCGATCAGGCTGCCGTCCCGGTGCCTGCGCACCGTCTCGAAGTGTTCGATGGGTTCGCCCCGTTCGATCTTGCGCAGGATCTCGTCGAGTTCCCTCATGCGCCGGTCCGGGACCAGGATCCCGATGGACTTGCCGACGGCTTCCTCGGAGGAGTAGCCGTAAAGTTTCTCGGCGCTCGCGTTCCAGGTGGTGATGGTCCCGGCCAGGTCCTTGCCGATGATCGCGTCGCTGCTCGATTCGACGATCGCGCCCAGGCGGGCCAGCTCCGCCTGCTGGGAACGGTGGCGCTTTTCGTCCTCGTCGAGCTTGCGGAAGAGGGGCGCCAGCAGGTACAGCCCGATCAGGATCATGGAGGAAACGACGATCACCAGGACCTCTCCCGTGACGTCGGCCGACGACGTGCCGTGGCGGTTTTGGAAGTCGGCGATCGCAATGCCGCGCCGCACGGCCATCAACGCCACAGCCATCGAGACCATGACCCAACCCAGCCACCGTCCGCTGAGCCAAGACAGGCGCAGGGCCAGCGCGGAGGCCAATAACTGAAGCAGGATCGAGACCGACAACAACACTACCATGCGAAGGGACACCTCCGGGTCCGGGCTCCCCTACCTGGCTCCTCGTCCGCGGCCCTTTCAGGACTTGATGCCGTAGTACACGTTGTCGGCCGTCAGCAGTTCGGCCTCGATGCGCGCCATCTCCTTGGGGTCTCCCATGCCCAGCAGGAAGTCGACGGCATCCACAAGGACGCGGGGGTCGAAGGGCTTGGTGATGTACAGCTGCGCCCCCTTGGTGCAGCCGTCCGAGATATCGCCCGGCGCCGCGCGCGCGGTAAGCAGGATGACGGGGATGGAGCGCCGCCGCAGTTCGGGCAGTTCGATCAATAGGCCCAGGCCGGTCACGTACGGCATCATGATGTCCAGCACGATCAGGTCGACGCGCGTGTCGCCGTACAGGATCTTCAGGGCTTCCGCGCCGTCCTGCGCACTCAGCACGTCGTAGCCGTGCCGCACCAGCAGGCGCGTCACGCTCAAGCGCACATCCAGGTCGTCGTCGACGACCATGACGGTCTTTCCTTTGGATGTAGCCACAACCTATTCCTCCTCAAGGCAGGCCCGGGCTTTTCACACGGCCTGCGCGCCGGCCTTGGCGTTCAAGGCGTAGGCGACGGCGTTGGCCAGGCAACTTGGCGCGAAGGGTTTGCGCATGTACAGGACCGCGCCGCGGTCGTGGCCGCGCGCAACGTCCTCGGGCGAGAATCCGCCGGTCAGCAGGATCACCGGGATATCGCCGTAGCCAGTATCGCGCAGGATCGACAGCGTGTCATAGCCGTCCAGCACCGGCATGCGCACGTCCAGGATGATCAGGTCGAACCAGCCGATGTCCTTGACCCGCATAAGCGCCTCGTCGCCGTTGCTCGCGGAGAATACTTCGAACCCCGCACGCTCGAGCAGTCGCGATACGCCGGTCACCAGGTCCGCCTCGTCGTCGACCACCAGTATCTTCTTCCTGTTTTCCATAACCACCTTCCTTCCCCCCGTGACCTTCGAGCTGTCGTGCGGCGTCATTTTCGCGCACAGATGCAGACTTCCTCGGCCGCCATCAGGGCCCGTTCCAATTCTGCGGCGCGCTCCGGCTCGGGCTTCGCGGCCAGGTATTCCACCGCCTTCAGCAGCACGGCGGGCTTGAAGGGCTTGGCCACGTACAGGTCCGCGCCCTGCTCGTAGCCGCGGGCGATGTCCTGCACGTCCGAGCGCGCCGTCAGCAGGACCACCGGGATGTCGCGAAAGCGCCCGGTGCGCAGCAGGCTCAGCGTCTGAAACCCGTTCAGGCGCGGCATCATCACGTCCAGCACGATCAGGTCCACGGAGCCGATCTCGCGCAGGTCCTCCAGGGCCTGTTGCCCGTCTTCGGCGGTCAAGACCTCGTAGCCCGCCCGGTCCAGCAGCACGCCGACGGTCTGCCGCACGTCAGCCTCGTCGTCCACCAGCAGCACCGTCTTTCTATCGTTGCCCATCGTGATCTCCCTTCTGCTTGGCGGGATCCGGCTCCAGGGCCCGCAGGGCGGAGGACAGTTCGAGGTGGCTCGGAATGGAACTGAGCAGGCCGATGGAGTCCAACACCTTGCGGATGTTCGGCGGCATACAGGCCAGCACGATCCCGCCGCCCATCTCGACGGCCATCGCATGACACTCGAACAGGAACCCGATGCCCCGGCTGTCGATCTGGCGGCAAGCGGACATGTCGATCACCAGGCAGGGGCTCCATTCGTTCAGGAGTACCTGCACGATCTCGACCAGCCCGTGGTGCTCGGAAGAGATCAGGCGCCCGTCGAGCGCCAGCTTCACGCGGCCGCGGATCGATTCCGCGGTGAGCTTGAGCTCCTTGAGCGCCCACGCTTGCGTGCGCTCGCTCTTCCATTCCTCGCGCGGCGAGCGTGCGATCCGAAAGCTGAAGCGCGCGCCCTTGCCCGGCGCCGAGTCCAACTGGATGCGGCCCTTGTGCGCACCGACCAGGCCTCGCGCGATGGCCAGCCCCAGCCCCGTGCCCTTGGAGGAGCCGGCTGCGCCCTGCACCTGGTAGTACGGCTGAAAGATGCGGTGCTGCTCCTCGGCGTCGATGCCCTTCCCGTCGTCGGCGACCCACATCTCGACGGCGCCGTTGCAGGCCTGTGCGCCGATGCGCACCGTCACGCCCTGGGCGTTGTGGTTGATCGCGTTCTGGGCCAGATTCACCAGGACCTGCGTGATCTTCTCGCGGTCGCATTGCGCCAGGACCACGCCGTCGGTCAGTTCGGTGACGATGCGGCTGCCGTGCTTGCGGGCCTGCGGCGCCATCAGGCAGGCCACCTCCGAGACGACGGCCGCCACGTCCACGTCCTGGATCTGGAGTTGCAGGCGCCCGGACTCGATGCGGGAGACGTCCAGGACTTGTCCGACCAGTTTGATCAGGCGGTCGGTGTTGCGCTGTATCATCTCGATCGCGTCCTTGTTCTCGGGCGCGTCGAGGCTTCGGTCGGTACCGTCCAGCAGCGAGAGGGAAATCTGGATCGCCGTCAGCGGCGTGCGCAGTTCGTGCGTGACCACCGAGACGAACTCGCTCTTGAGCTTGTCGAGTTCGCGCAAGCGCTCGTTCTGCCGCACCAGGCGTTCGGTCAGGTTCTTGCGCTCGATGGCGTACAGCAACGCGCGGCGCAGCAGGCCCGCTTCGACGCGGCCCTTGATCAGGCAGTCCTGGGCGCCGCGCTGCACCGCCTGGATCGCCGTGCCTTCCTTGTCCCAGCCGGTGAAGACCAGGATCGGCAGCAGCGGGTCGGCCTTCTGCAGCAGGGTGATGGTGTCCAGGCCCTGCGTGTCGGGAAGCTTGAGGTCCAGCACCGCGACGTCGAAGTGCTTTTCGCGCAGCTTGGAGACGGCCTCTTCAAGCCAGGTGACTTTCGTGATGTTGAAGCGCCGCTCACCGCCGTGGTCGGCCAGCATGTGCGCGATCAGCAGCGCGTCCTTGGGGTCGTCCTCGACCAGAAGGAGTTCAAGCGGGTCGGTGCCCATAACGTGGCGCCTCCTCCTTTTGTCGATAGGCATGGCAGCAACGGGTGGACTGCCCGATGGACTGGGTCGGTTCGAGACCCCGACGGCATTCTTCGATCTGATACACGTCCTGCCGGAGTGGGGAACTCCCGACTTCAAACCGTGCCACCAAGCGCCTGCCCGCCCAGGCAAGCCGCCATGACCTATTTGCACGCCGGTTTGTGCGTCGACCTCCGGTCGCCCCTATTCGTAAAGTGACCCCATTCCGTTTGGTTTGTCAAATCTTCAACATGATTCCGTTTCACGAGTTGTGCAATGCCAACCGTGCACAGCTGTTCGAGAATTATAAAAATTTGAGGCAACGCGAAGAGCACGAAGTGCAGCGCGATTAATTGACTCGCCGTCCACGAAAAATTTATGCACGAAACATGTGCGCCAGACTGAACGCGCCTATTTTTTCGGCGCGAAGAGTTCGTCGAAGAAGGTGCGCATCGCCTGCCAGCTGCGGCGGTCGGCGTTCTCGTTGTAGGCCGCTCCCTTGGAGTTGTCGTCGCCGGCGCTCTTCTTCGTGAAGCTGTGCACCGCGCCGCTGTAGTAGACCATCTGCCAATCGACGTTGGCCTTGCGCATCTCGTCCTGAAAAGCGGCGACCTCGTCGGGCGGCACGTTGGGGTCGTCGGCGCCGTGAAGCACCAGCACCTTGCCCTTGATGTTCTTGGCGTCCTCGGGCGTCGGCGAGTTCAGGCCGCCGTGGAAGCTCACCACGCCGCTGACGTCCGCGCCGCTGCGCGCCAATTCCAGCACGCACGTCCCGCCGAAGCAGTAGCCGATCGCCGCGGTGCGCGCGCCGTCCACGAACTTGCACCTCTTCAACTCCGCCAGGCCCGCCTGCACGCGCTGGCGCATCGCCGCGCGGTCCTTCTTGTACTTGCCGGCCAGCGCGCCGGCTTCCTCGCGCGTCTTGGGCCGCACGTCCGCGCCATAGATGTCCACCGCGAAGGCAACGTAGCCCATCCCGGCGAGCTTCTTCGCGATCTCGTTGTAGTGGTCCTGCATGCCCATCCAGTCGGGGATCACCAGCAGGCCGGGGCGTTTCTCCTCGGTGGCGTCGTCGTAGGCCAGGAAGCCCTCAAGCGCCGCCTCGCCTTCCTTGTAGGCGACGGTCTCGGTCTTCACAGCCGCGAACGCGGGCCAGGAGACCAGCAGCAGCAGAACGAAGGCAGGGAAGGTCTGCATGGGACTCCTCCTTTATCTATGCAATTCGCCGTACGTTGGCCCGTTCGAGGGTAGCGGACCGCGCGATGAGCGCAACCCCTCCCCCGCCCGACGAGCAGGTTCCGGCGTTCTTCACCGCCTTCCCTACCCGCCCGTGAGGAAGCCGCTACGATGGCGCCATGGCCAAGACCAAACCGAAGAAGGACCTGCCGCTGTTCTACTGCCGATTCTGCGGCAACGAGTACACCCGCTGGGAGGGCAAGTGCCCGGCCTGCGGCGAGTGGGACGCGCTGGTCGAGGCGCCCCCCGCAGCGGCGGCCGCCAAGCGCGCGAAGGGCACGCCCGCCGCGCGGCGGTCCGGCCCCGGCGGTGTCCCGGGCGCCAACCGCCCGCGGCCGCTGCGCGAGTTCGCCGGCCAGCGCCACCCGCGCATCGCGCTCCCGCACGCGGAGTTCCAGCGCCTGCTGGGCGGCGGCGCGGTGTCCGGCGGCAGCGTGCTGGTCGGCGGGGAGCCCGGCATCGGCAAGTCGACGCTGCTCCTGCAGATCCTTGGCGCGCTGGCGGCGATGGCGCCCGGCGGAGCGGAAGCGCGCCCACTCCTATACGTCACCGGCGAAGAGGCCCCCAGCCAGATCGCCGCGCGCGGCCTGCGCCTGGCCGAGCAGCCCCGCGACGCCGGCCGCAACGGGGACGGCATCCGCTACGACTTCGAGAGCGAGCGCCTCCGGCTCGTCAGCGAGACCGACCTCTCCGCGATCCTGGCGATCCTGGAAGAGGAGCGCCCGCTCGTCGCCGTGATCGACAGCGTGCAGACGCTGCGCGATCCCGAGATCCCCAGCGCGCCGGGGGGCGTGCCGCAGGTCCGCGAGTGCGCCATGGCGCTGGTCGACGCCGCGCGGCGGCTGGACGTCGCGCTGTTCCTGATCGGGCACGTCACCCGCGAAGGCACCATCGCGGGGCCGCGTGTGCTGGAGCACATCGTCGACACGGTGCTGAGCTTCGAGGGCGACGCGCGCCTGGACCTGCGCGTGCTGCGCGCGCTCAAGAACCGCTTCGGCTCGACGGACGAGGTGGGCCTGTTCGAGATGACCGGCGGCGGCCTCGCGGAGGTCCCCGACCCGGCCAGCGCGCTGCTGGACCGCGACGGCGACGGCGACAAGGGCCCCGGCACCATCGTCGGCGCGCTGTGCGAGGGCACGCGCGTGCTGCTGATCGAACTGCAGGCGCTGACGGTGCCCGCGCCGGGCGGCGGCAGCCCGCGCCGGCGGGCCAGCGGCCTGGATCCCAACCGCCTCGCGATGCTGCTGGCGGTGCTGGAGGCCCGCGCGGGCGTGCCCTTCGGCCTGCTGGACGTCTTCGTCAGCGCGGCGGGCGGCTTCCGCGTGGACGAACCGGCCGCGGACCTGCCGCTGGCGCTGGCCTTGGCGAGCATGGCCACGGGCCAGCCGGTGCGCGCAGGGCTGGTGGCGGCGGGCGAGGTCGGCCTGGGCGGCGAGCTGCGCCCGGTCCCGCGCAGCCCCGCGCGGATCTCGGAGGCGCGTCGGCTGGGCTTCACCTCGATCCTGCTGCCCGCGCGCGGACGCGAGAAACTCAGCGCCCCGGCGGGCCTGAAAGTCCTGCGGGCCCGGACCCTGCGCGAGGCCCTGGCCCTGGGGCTGGAAGGCCGCTAGCCGCCCGCCCAACGGGTTGAAAGCGCCTTGCAAGTCCTGGCGGAGCCAATAAAAAGAGATTTCGGAAGTACCGGTTCCGCCTTGCGGTACCGTGCGGTTGGAGGGGCGCCGTGGGGGGCGCCCTTCTTTTACATTTTTGTACACATAGAAGTAGTGCGTTTGGCGCCGAGTTCGGAACAGCAGGCCGTTCCGCGTCGCGAACGGCCTATCGTAACGCTCGAGCGCCACTGCTCGCCTGCCGCATTGACCGATTCGAATAGGGGGAACACACCTGTGGGGATCGCCGACATCCGCAATTTCGCGCTGGTTGGACACAACTGGACGGGCAAGACCACGCTGGCCGAATCGCTGCTGTTCAAGGCCGGTGCCATCAAGCGGAAGGGGACGATCGCCGAGAAGAACACGGTCTCGGACTTCGATGCCGACGAGAAGGAGCGCGGCGGCAGCATCGAGGCCTCGGTCCTGCACCTGGAACACAAGGGCAAGCGCATCAACCTCATTGACTGCCCCGGCGCGCCGGACTTCGTCGCCGGCCCCATCACCGGCATGGCCGCCGCCGACTGCGTCCTGCTGACAGTCAACGCGGCCACGGGCGTGGAAGTGATGACGCGCAAGCTGTGGGGCATGGCCGAGGCGCGCAGCAAGCCGCGCATCATCGTCATCACCAAGATGGACAACGAGCAGGCCAAGTTCGACGAGGTGCTCGCGAGCCTGAAGGAGATCTTCGGGGCCTCGGTGACGCCGCTGTTCATCCCGGTGGGCGTGGGCCCCGCCTTCAAGGGCGTCGTCAACCTGCTGCACGACACCGCCGGCGCGCCGGCCGAGGTCGCCGAGCAGGCCAAGGACCTGGCCGGCAGCCTGGTCGAAACGATCGTCAGCGCCGACGAGAAGCTGATGGAGCGCTACCTCAACGACGAGAAGATCCCGCCGGAAGAGATCTCCGGGTGCTTCACCAAGGGCCTGATGAGCGGCACCTTCACGCCGGTCCTGTGCTGCGCGGCGGAGAAGGACCTGGGCGTCGAGGACATTCTGGACGTGCTGATCGAGGACACGCCCAGCCCCGCCGACATTCGCGTCAAGATATCGCGCAAGGGCAAGGACGGAGCCGTCGAAGAGCAGGTGCTCGAGCCCAAGGCCGACGGGCCACTCTTCGCGCAGGTCTTCAAGAGCAAGCGCGACCCGTTCATCGGCAAGCTCTCCTACGTCCGCGTCTACTCCGGCACCCTGACGCACGGAGAAAGCGCCTTCAGCAGCGGCGGCAGCAAGGCCGAGAAGTTCGCACAGCTGCTGGCCGTTCAGGGCAAGGACACGAAAGAAGTTCCCAGCGCCAGCGCCGGCGACATCTTCGCCATCGCCAAGCACGAGCACCTGAACACCGGCGACACCATCACCAGCACCGACGACGGCTGGGTGATCGAAAAGCCGCCCTTCCCCGTGCCCATGTCCGCGCTGGCCGTCACCGCCAAGAACCGCAACGAGGAAGGCAAGGTCAGCGAACAGCTGCGCCACCTGGCCGAGAACGACCCGACCTTCAAGGTGGACGTGGACCCCGAGACCCACGAACTGGTCATCCACGGCACCGGGCAGCTGCACCTGGACCTGCAGCTCGGCCGCCTGAAGAAGATCGGCATCCAGGTCGACACCAAGCCGCCCAAGATCCCGTACCGCTCGACCATCGCCGGCAAGGCCGAGATCCGCTACCGCCACAAGAAGCAGACCGGCGGCAGCGGGCAGTTCGGCGAGGTGAACATCCTGATCGAAGGTAACCCCGGCAAGGGCTACGAATTCCTCGACGAGATCGTCGGCGGCGTGATTCCCAACAACCTGATCCCCAGCGTCGACAAGGGCATCGTCAAGAAGATGGCCGAAGGCGTCTGGCCCGGCATCCAGGTCGTCGACGTGAAGGTGCACCTCAACGACGGCAAGTACCACCCCGTCGACTCGAAGGACATCGCCTTCCAGATCGCCGGGCGCGAAGCCTTCAAGCAGGCCTTCCTCAAGGCCAAGCCCGTGCTGATCGAGCCGGTGGTCCACCTGGAAGTGGTGATCCCCAGCAAGTACATGGGCGACATCACCGGGCACCTCAGCAGCCACCGCGGGCGTATCAGCGGCATGGACCAGATGGGCGACATGCAGGTCGTCAAGGCCCAGGTCCCGGCCAGCGAGCTGCAGAACTACTCCGCCGAACTGAAGGCCATGACCGGCGGCGAAGGGTTCTACTCCATGGAGTTCAGCCACTACGATGCAGTGCCGAGCAACGTCGCCAATCCCGTCATCGAGGCGGCCATGAAGAGACAGACCGCGAGCGAGGAATAAGCCGGCCATGGCCGAGCCCTCCCGGCGCTTGCCGTGCATCGGCCTGCTGCACTGGCACCTGGCCTCGAAGGTCAAGGACAACTACTGCCGGGAGCTGTACCGCTACTTCGACGAACGGCGCGCCGCCGGGCAGATCGAATTCGAGGTCTTGGGCTGCGAGCTCGGGCGCAATCCGGAGTCCGACCCCGGCCCGTCCCTCGAGGCCGTGCGCAATGCGCGCCTGGACGCCCTGATCACCAACGGCATCTGGAACGAGCCCTACCTCGGCGACCTGCACGCCCTGGGCCTGCCCATGGTCTCCGTCGACTTCCAGCCGCGCGGCAGCGCCATCGACGCGGTGACGTTCAGCAACGAAAGCGCCGGCGAGCAGATCGGGCGGATCTTCGCCGAGACCGGCCACCGCGACGTGATGTTCGTCTCGGTCTTCCGCAACGACCGCGGCATGGCCCTGGGCGCGACCAAGCACATCGAGGACGACACGTCGCTCGAACGCCGCAGCGGCGTGCAACAGGCGCTGGTCACCACCAACGTCGAGATGTGGCCCACCCTACCGCTGCTGGTGCGCGACGACGCCACCAACTACCACCTCCAGCTCGTCGCCAAGCTGCCCAAGATGTTCCAGTCCCTGGGCCAGGTCCCGCAGGCCATCACCGGCCACGACAACACCGTGCTGCATTCCGTTTACGAAGCCCTGACGCGCATGAACCTGAAGGTCCCCGGCGACGTCTCCCTGATCGGATTCCACGGCGTCGACCGCAGCAAGGACGAGGTCCCGCCCGACCGGCGCGTCAACTGCATGCTCTTCTGCTGGCAGGACATGGCCGAGCAGGCCTGGAAACTGCTGCAGGGCCGCCTCAGCGGCAAGGTCCCACCCGAGACGGCCCAGCGCCTGGTCTCCCTGCCCGGGCAATACACAGACTTCGGCACCGTGCGCGACCGCCGCGAACCGTCCGCCTGAGAGCACCTTCTCTTCCGGCGTCCTTTGGGCTAACGTAGAGCGGGTTCGGTCCCGTTCCGGGCCGGAACTTGGGAACCCCGCACATGGCGAAAGCCGCCGCCCGCCGCCCCCACATCGGCCTCCTCTACTGGCTGGACCAGAAGATGGAGAGCACCTTCTGCCGCGAAGTCTTCAAGCCCTTCCTGGAACAAGCCACCGCCGGCAAGCTGACCTACGAGTTCCTCCATCCGTCCAGGCAGACCCAGGCCAGGGATCCTTATCCGCCGCTGGAGTTGGTCAAGGCCGCGCGTTTCGACGGTTTGGTCTCGGTCTCGATCTGGAAGGAGCCGTACCTCGGGGAACTCGCCAAACTCGGCAAGCCCGTCGTCACGCTGGACTTCCGATCCATCGCCTGTGCCTTCGACAGCGTCACCTTCGGAAACCGCCCGGCTTTCCGGCAGATCGGGAAGATCCTGAAGGACACCGGGCACAAGGACGTCCTGTTCGTCTCCCTGTTCCGCCCGGACCGCAACAGCAAACCGGGCCTGGAGAACTTCATCGAGGACGACACCTCGCTGGAACGACGCACGGCGCTGCAGGAAGCGTGCGCGGACCTGGGCATCGAAGTCTGGCCGCTGCTGCCGGTCTACACGGGCAGCGGAAACAGGAGAAAGCAGGTCAGCACCCACCTTCCGGAACTGATCGCCAACATGGGCCACCCGCCGTCGGCCATCTCCGGGCACGACACCGATGCCATTTCAAACGCGATGGAAGCCGTCGCGGCCCTGAACCTCAAGGTACCCAGGGACCTCTCGATGATTACCGTGGGGTCGGAGAGCGACGATGCCTCAATCGCCAAGCGCATACCCATGGACATGATCGTCTTCAGCTGGCGCCACATGGGCGAAGAAGGCCTGCGCCTTCTGATGGAGCGCCTGGGCGGCAAGGTGCCCGCCGACCGGCCGCCCCGCCACGTCGAATTGTCCGGACAATACGCGCCGTTAGGGACCGTGATTGAGCGCCGTCCTAAAAAGGATTGAAGGAAGCCGCTTTCCCTCCGGCCCGGCGGCGCGGTAGTATAGATTGGATGTTGAAGTTTATTCCGGCCCTCTGCGCAGCTTTGGAATCGGCTTGGCTCTATGAATGCACCCGGCAGGCGCGTGCCCCACATCGGGATCCTCTCCTGGACCAAGCTGACGGTCGAGGGCGCCTTCTGCCGTGAAGTCTTTCAACCCTTTCTGAGCCTGGCCGCGCAGGGCAAGATGACCTACCAACTCCTCTGCCCAGACGATCCCGGCGACACGCCCAACGACCCGTTCCCGCCGCTGGAGCGCGTAAAGGCCGCGGGCTTCGATGCGATCGCCACCGTCTCCATCTGGAAGGAGACGTACATCGGCGAGTTACACAAGCTGGGCAAACCGCTGGTGACCCTGGATAACCGCTCGCACGGATGGCCCGCCGACAGCGTCACCTTCGGTTCGCGCCAGGCCTTCCGGCAGATCGCCCAGATCCTCAAGGACACCGGGCACCGCGACGTGCTCTTCATCAGCCAGTTCCGCCCGGACCGCAACAGCAAGCCGGGCATCGAAAACTTCATCGAGGACGACACCTCGCTGGACCGCCGCACCGCGCTGCAGGAAGCCTGCGCCGAATTGGATATGGAAGTCTGGCCGCTGCTGCCGATCCACATCGGCACCGAGATCCGGCGCAAGCAGGTCAGCAAACGCCTGCCGGCCCTAATCGAAAACATGGGACATCCACCGTCGGCCATCTCCGGGCACGACAGCGGCGTACTGGTCAGCGCCCTGGATGCCCTGAAGGACCTGAAGCTGAACGTCCCCCGGGATCTCTCGCTGATCAGCGTCGGCACCATCCAAGACGAAGCGAATCCGCCCGCCAAGCTCCCCATGGACACGCTGCTGTTCAGCTGGCGGCAGTTGGGCCTCGAGGGCCTGCGCCTGCTCTGGGACCGGCTCTCCGGCAAGGTCCCCGCGGACGGCCCGCCACGCCACGTCGAACTCACCGGGCGCTACGTCCAGGCCGGAACCGTGGCCGACCGGCGCGCGCCGCGCGCCTGAACCGCAGCACCTTCCCCTCGCGCCGGTTCTGGTATAGATTCAACAAATGTGGATGTAGAAGCAGGCGCCGTGCGTCCGGATACTCGCGAAACCAATGAAGCCACCCGCCAAGCGCGTTCCCCATATCGGGTTGCTCTTCTGGAGTCCCGAGGAGATCCACCAGAACTACTGCCCGGACCTTTTCCTACCGTACAAAGAGGCCGCGGCCAGGGGCCTGCTGACCTACAAGTACCTCACGCCCCGCAGCGCCAACGACTTCCATCCGCCGCTGGAGCAGGTCAAGGCGGGGCGCTTTGACGGGCTGGTCTCCGTCAGCATCTGGAAAGAGACCTTCATCGGAGACTTGCAAAAGCTCGGTCTTCCAATGGTGACGCTCGACTACCGTTCGAACGGATGGCCCGCCGACAGCGTCACGTTCGGCTCGCGCCAGGCGTTCAGCCAGATCGCGCAGCTGTTCAAGGAAAACGACCACCGGGAAATCCTCTTCATCTCTGTCTTCCGGCCGCAAGGCGTGGCACACGGCAAGGGCGACACCTACATCGAGGACGACACCTCGCTGGAACGCCGCATGGCGCTCCAGGAAGCGCTGGCCGATTCGGATGTCGACATGTGGCCGCTGCTGCCCATCAAGACGGGCCCCGGAGTCCGCCGCGAAGCCCTGGTGAAGGCGCTCAAGGATCTGATCACCAACATCGGCAAGGCCCCCACCGCCATCACCGGCCACGACATTAACATCGTCGGCTACGGGCGGCAGGCGCTGGAGGACCTCAAGCTCCGCGTGCCGCAGGACGTCTCCCTGATCAGTGTGGACGCACTGAACACCGAGACCCAGCCCGCCAAGAAGATCACCATGGACACTCTGAAGTTCAGCTGGAAGCAGGTGGGCACTGAAGGGCTGCGCATGCTCTGGGAGCGCATGTCGGGCAAGGTGCCCGCCGACGTTCCGCCCCGGCACATCGAACTGGCCGGGACCTACCTGCCGGCCGGGACCATGGCCAACCGCAGAAAAGTGCCGCCCGGGTAAACGTGTGGTATAGTTAGGATTGCCATGAACGCGCCGCCGCGCATTGCGTTGCTCTACTGGTCGTACGCCGATGATTTCGCGTACTGCGCGGACCTTCTGGAGTTCTTTCGTACACTTGAGCGCAACGGCGAGATCCGGCTTCAGATCCTGGGCCGCACCAAGACGCGCGATCCGCAGCCCGAGATCGGCCCGCCCATCGAAGTCGTAACATCCGGCCACTTCGACGGATACATCAACCTGGGCATCTGGAAGGCCGACTACCTGGCGGACCTCTACCGCCTCGGCAGGCCCATCGTCTCACTCGATTACCAGCCCCACGGCGTGCCCGTCGACGCGGTGACGTTCAGCGGGCAACACGCCGGATCGTACGTCGGCAAGATGCTGGCCGACACCGGGCACAAGGAGATCCTCTTCGTCAGCCAGTTCCACCGCCAGCGTCCCACGCCGGAAGCCGCCGAAACGCTCGTCGAAGACCCCACGTCCAGCGACCGCCGGCTGGGCCTGCTGATCGGGCTTGTCGGTTCGCCGGTGCTCTTCTGGTCCACGTTCCCGTGGATCTTCGAGGACGCCGAGCTTCCCAACATGAACCGCAGGCTGCGCAAGATGATAGAGACGCGAGGGCATCCCCCGTCGGCGATCGTCTGCCACGACACGCGCATCGCCGAGAAGGTCCGCGACATTCTCGAAGAGATGCATCTCAAGGTCCCGCAAGACCTTTCGCTCATCACCTTCTTCGCCCCCGGAAAAGAGACCGGCTACAGGCCGCCGGCGCGGCCGATCAGCGAGATGCGCTACACATGGCGGGACATGGCGGATGCCGGGTGGGAACTCCTGCAAGACCGGCTGGCCGGCACGGTTAAGCTGGACGCGCCGCAGCGGCACATCGAACTGCCCGCGCGCTACGTGGACGGCGGAACGGTGCGCAACCGCAAGCTTCCCTGACCTAAAAAAATAACGCGCCGAACGAATTGCACGCCGGACAGAAGCCCTGCCGCCTTAAAATATTGATTTGTATCTTTTCAATCTCAATTCCAACAAGGTGCACCCACAATTCCGCGTCGCGGAATAAGGACTTACATGAAAACTCGCACGACGTGCAAATAGGGTTTATGACATTATCGCCGCAACGTGCACTAAGGACTTACGTGAACGAAGGCCGCCTCCTTTATATAGAGCGGCGCGGAAAGATTTGGCGAAAGCTCTCGCGCGGCGCTTCGATGATCCGCGCCAAGGAAAACGGGATCCCTGAAAAGGGATCCCGCTCTCCTTCCACCCCAATACCTTTTGCGTATGTTTGTCCCACGCGCTTGCGCTTACAGCGGCGAGGGCAGGTCCGACGAACCCATCAGGTACGCGTCGATGCCCTTCGCGGCGGCGCGGCCTTCGGCGATGGCCCAGACGATCAGCGACTGGCCGCGGGTCATGTCGCCGGCGGTAAAGACGCCGGGCACGCTGGTCATCTTGTTCCCGTCGGCCTTAACGTTGCCGCGCGGATCGAGTTCCACACCGAGTCTCTCGAGCAGCCCGCCGCGCTGGGGGCCGAGGAAGCCCATTGCCAGCAGCACCAGGTCGGCCTGCACGGTGAACGCGCTGCCTTCGACGGGGACGGGCTTGAAGCGCCCCTGCTCGTCCTTGACCCAGTCCAGGCGCCGCGCGTGCAGGTGCGTGACTTTGCCGTTCTCGCCACTCAGGTGCGTGGTCTCGATGTTGTAGTCGCGCGCCTCGCATTCCTCGTGCGCCGAGCTGCTGCGCCAGATGCGCGGCCATTCGGGCCAGGGGTTGTCGCCGGCGCGGTCCTGCGGCGGGCACGGCAGCAGTTCGAACTGCTTCACCGACGCGGCGCCCTGGCGCACGGAGGTGCCCAGGCAGTCGGCGCCGGTGTCGCCGCCGCCGAGGATGACGACGTGCTTGCCTTCGGCGGTGACGCCGTTCTCCACGGCATCGCCCAGCGCGCGGCGGTTGGCCTGCATCAGGAACGGGACGGCGAAGTACGTGCCTTCCAGCTCGCGGCCGGGGACTTTCAGATCGCGGGGCTGGCCCGCGCCGCCGGCGAGACAGAGCGCGTCGAACTTGGAACGCAGCTCCTCGACGGAGACGTTGCCGCCGACGTCGGCGCCGGTTACGAAGCGCACGCCTTCGGCTTCCATCTGCGCCATGCGGCGGTCGATATACTTCTTCTCCATCTTGAATTCGGGGATGCCGTAGCGCAGCAGGCCGCCGATGCGGTCGGACTTTTCGTACAGCGTCACGGCATGGCCGGCGCGCGCAAGCTGCTGCGCGGCGGCGAGTCCCGCGGGACCGCTGCCGATCACGACAACCTTCTTGCCGGTGGGCTTCGTCGCCGGCTGCGGCTTGATCCAGCCTTCCTGCCAGGCGCGTTCGATGATGGTCAGCTCGATCTGCTTGATGGTGACGGCGGGCTGGTTGATGCCCAGCACGCAGCTGGCTTCGCAGGGCGCGGGGCATAGGCGCCCGGTGAACTCGGGGAAGTTGTTCGTCGCGTGCAGGCGCTCGATGGCTTCCTTCCAACGGTCGCGGTAGACGAGGTCGTTCCAGTCAGGGATCAGGTTGCCGAGCGGGCAGCCGTTGTGGCAGAATGGCACGCCGCAGTCCATGCAGCGCGAGGCTTGGCGCTTCAAGGTCGTCTCGGGGAACGGGAGGTAGACCTCGTTCCAGTCCTTGATGCGCTCGTCCACCGGACGCCGCGCTGGCAGCTCGCGTTGCGTGATCTCCATGAATCCCGTCGGCTTGCCCATCGGTCGTATCCTTTAGTAAAGCAGTTCGAGCGCGTTCTTAGTCGGCGACGGCTTCCTGGGGCTGCGGCTGCTCGGTCTTGAGCTGCTCGAGCGCGCGCTTGTAGTCGCGCGGCATCACCTTCACGAAGCTGCGCAGCGCGGCATCCCAGTGTTCGAGCGCCCGCTTGGCGACAAGGCTGCCGGTCTCCTTGTGGTGCTGCTCGACCAGCTTCCGCAACGCGGCGGCTTCCTCGGCGTCCTGCACGGGCTCCAGGTCCACCATCTCGGTGTTGCAGTGGCGCGCGAAGCGGCCGTGCTCGTCCAGCACGTACGCGATCCCGCCGCTCATGCCCGCCGCAAAGTTGCGCCCGGTCTTGCCCAGCACGACCACACGCCCGCCGGTCATGTACTCGCAGCCGTGGTCGCCCACGCCTTCGACGACGGCGTTCGCGCCGCTGTTGCGCACGCAGAAGCGTTCGCCCGCGATGCCGCGGATGAAGATGCTGCCGCTGGTCGCGCCGTAGCCGACGACGTTGCCGACGATGACACTCTCTTCCGCCGCGAAGCTGGAACCCTTCGGCGGGAAGACGGACAGGCGCCCGCCGCAGAGGCCCTTGCCCAGGAAGTCGTTGCTGTCGCCTTCCAGGCTAAGCGCCACGCCCTTCGGCAGGAACGCCCCGAAGCTCTGCCCCGCCGAGCCCGTGAAGGCAATGCGGACGGTGCCGTCCTTCAGGCCTTCCGGATGGCGCCGGGTGATCTCGCTGCCGAGGATGGTACCGGTGGTGCGGTCGGTATTTCGGATCGCGCGCTCCAGGCGCACCTTCTCGCCGCGCTCCAGCGCCGGCGCGCAGGCCTTCAGCAGTTCCTGGTCAAGCACGGCGTCGATGCCGTGGTCCTGCGCGCTGACCTTGTAGGGCGCGGTGCCGCTGCGCCAGGGTTCGGGCTTGGCCAGGATCTTCGTGAAGTCCAGGCCGCGCGCCTTCCAATGCGCAATCGCTTCCTGCGTCTTGACGCATTCGACCTGGCCGACGGCCTCCTGGAGGCTGCGGAAGCCCAGCGCCGCGAGGTGCTCGCGCACTTCTTCGGCGATGAAGAGCATGAAGTTGACGACGTCCTCGGGCTTGCCGCTGAACTTCTTGCGCAGCTCGGGGTTCTGCGTCGCGACGCCGACGGGGCAGGTGTCGAGGTGGCAGACGCGCATCATGATGCAGCCGCTGGCGACCAGCGCGGTGGTCGCGAAGCCGAACTCCTCGGCGCCCAGCAGCGCGGCAATGACGACGTCGCGGCCGGTCTTGAGCTGCCCGTCGCACTGCACGGCGATGCGGTCGCGCAGGCCGTTGGTGACGAGCACCTGGTGGGTCTCGGCCAGGCCCAACTCCCACGGAACGCCGGCGTGCTTGATGCTGGTCAGGGGCGAGGCGCCCGTGCCGCCGTCGTGGCCGCTGATCAGCACCATGTCCGCGTGCGCCTTGCAGACGCCCGCCGCGACGGTGCCGACGCCGACTTCCGCGACGAGCTTGACGCTGACGCGCGCGCGCGGGTTAGCGTTCTTGAGGTCGAAGATCAGCTGCGCGAGGTCCTCGATCGAGTAGATGTCGTGGTGCGGCGGCGGCGAGATCAGGCCCACGTACGGCGTGGCGTGGCGCGTCTTCGCGATCCACGGGTAGACCTTGTGCGCCGGCAGCTGTCCGCCTTCGCCGGGCTTGGCGCCCTGAGCCATCTTGATCTGCAGCTCGCGCGCGCTGACTAGGTAGCGGCTGGTGACGCCGAAGCGCCCGCTGGCGACCTGCTTGATCGCGCTGCAGCGGTTGTCGCCGTTGGCGTCGGGCGTGAAGCGGTCCTCGTCCTCCCCGCCCTCGCCCGTGTTCGACATGCCGCCCAGGCGGTTCATGGCAATGGCGAGGTTCTCGTGCGCCTCCTTGCTGATGCTGCCGTAGGACATCGCGCCGGTGGCGAAGCGCTTGACGATCGACGCCGCGGGCTCGACTTCCTCGATCGGCACCGGCGGGCGGTTGGCCGTGAGCGCGAAGAGGCCGCGCAGCGTGCAGAGGTTGCGCGCCTGGTCGTCGATCGCGCGGGTGTACTCCTTGAAGAGCTTGTAGCTGCCGGTGCGCACGGCGTGCTGGAGCTTGTGCACGGTCGCCGGGTTGAAGAGGTGGTTCTCGCCGCCGCGGCGCCACTGGTACTGGCCGCCCGGATCCAGCGTGGCCGACGGCGCGGTGCGTTCGGGCCAGGCGCGGCGGTGCCGCGCGACCTGCTCGGCCGCGATCTGCCCCACGCCGACGCCCTCGACGCGCGAAGCCGTCTTCGTGAAATAGCGGTCCACCACTTCGGTGTTCAGGCCCACGGCCTCGAAGATCTGCGCGCCGCGGTAGCTCTGGATCGTGCTGATGCCCATCTTGGACATCACCTTCACCACGCCCTTGTTCGCGGCCTTGATGTAGCGGTAGACGGCGGCCTCGAGTTCCAGATCCTGCGGCAGCGCGCCGCTGCGCAGGCGCTCGCCGATGGCCTCGAACGCCAGGTACGGGTTGACCGCGTCGGCGCCGTAGCCCAACAGGCAGGCGAAGTGATGCACTTCACGCGGCTCGCCGCTTTCCAGCACCAGCCCCACGCGCGTGCGCAGGCCGCGGCGGACCAGGTGGTGGTGCAGGCCGCTGACGGCCAGGAGCGCGGGGATCGGCGCGTAGCGTTCGTCGGCGCCTCGGTCGCTGAGGATCAGGAAGCCGGCGCCCTTGCCGACGGCCTGCTCGGCGCGCTCGAAGAGCTGCAACATCGCGGCCTCGAGGTTCCTGCCCGCGGCGGCCTGGGCGGCGTTCGCGTCGGCGGTGCGCGCGGGGACCTCGAAGAGGATCGGCAGCGTGGAGGGGCGCAGTCCGTCGATCTTCACCTTCTTGAGCTTGGCCAGGCCGGCGTTGTCGAGCACCGGCGATGGCAGCTTGATCTTGCGGCAGCTCTTAGGCGCCGGCGCCAGCAAGTTGCCTTCCGGCCCCATCCAGGTCTGGATGTCGGTGACGAGTTCCTCGCGGATCGCGTCCAGCGGCGGATTGGTGACCTGCGCGAAGAGCTGCTTGAAGTAGTTGTAGAGGAGCTGCGGGCGCTCGCTGAGCACCGCCAGCGCGGCGTCATTGCCCATGCTGCCCAGGGCCTCTTCGCCGTTGAGCGCCATCGGCTGGATCAGGATCTTGACGTCCTCGGCGGTGTACCCGAAGGCATGCAGGCGGCGGCGCAGCGTATCGTCGTCCGGCGCAGTCGGCTCGGCGGCAGCCGGCAGGTCTTCGAGTTCCACGAGATTCTTGTCCAGCCACTTCGCGTAGGGCTGCGCGGCGGCGAGTTCCTTCTTGATCTCCTCGTCGGCGACGATGCGGCCCTGCTTGAGGTCCACCAGGAACATGCGCCCGGGCTGCAGGCGGCCCTTCAGCTTCACATTCTCGGGGGCAATGTCGAGCACGCCGACTTCGCTGGCCATCACGATGCGGTCGTCGTGCGTGACGTAGTAGCGGCTGGGGCGCAGGCCGTTGCGGTCCAGCACCGCGCCGGCGACCTTGCCGTCGGTGAAGGCGACGCTGGCCGGGCCGTCCCACGGCTCCATCAGGCACGCGTGGAACTCGTAGAAGGCCTTTCGTGCCGGATCCATCGCCTCGTGCTTGGACCAGGCCTCGGGGATCAGCATCATCACCGCGTGGGCGAGGCTGCGGCCGCCGACCACGAGCATCTCGAGCGCGTTGTCCAGCATCGCGCTGTCGCTGCCGCCGTCGAGGATCACCGGCAGCAGCCGCGCCATCTCGTCCTTCGTGAAGTGGGTGCACTCGAAGAGGCTCTCGCGGGCCTTCATCCAGTTGATGTTGCCGCGCAGCGTGTTGATCTCGCCGTTGTGCGCGAGGTAGCGGAACGGATGCGCCAGATCCCACGACGGGAAGGTGTTGGTGCTGAAACGCGAATGCGTCAGCGCCAGCGCCGAGGCCAGGTCCTTCGCGTCGAGGTCCGGGAAGTACTCCGCCAGCTGCGGGCTGGTGAGCATGCCCTTGTAGACCAGCGTTCGGCACGAGAGACTGCAGACGTAGAACCAGCCCTTCTGCGGCAGGTCGCTGCCGCGCACGGCGTGCTCGGCGCACTTGCGGACCAGGAAGAGGCGGCGCTCGAAGGCGTCCTCGTCGGCGAAGGGCTTCTGCCCCGCCACAAAGAGGTGCTCCATGCGCGGCTCGACTTCCTTCGCCGAGTCGCCCAGACCTTCGTTGCGCGTCGGGACTTTGCGCCAGCCCAGGACCTTCAGGCCGTCGTCGGCGGCGATGCGTTCGACCGTCTTGCGGCACTCGACGGCTTCCTTCTCGTCGCGCGGCAAAAAGACCAGGCCCACGCCGTACTGGCCGGCGGGCGGGAGTTCGATCATGGCTTCGGCCTTGGCGACGCGGCGCAGGAAGGCGTCGGGGACCTGGATCAGGATGCCCGCGCCGTCGCCGGTGTTGGCTTCGCAGCCGCAAGCGCCGCGGTGGTCGAGGTTGGCCAGGATCTGCAGGGTGTCGCGGACCAGCTGGTGGTCCTTGCGGCCCTTCAGATCGACGATCATGCCCACGCCGCAGGCGTCGTGCTCGTTGCGGCCATCGTAGAGGCCTCGCGCAGGCGGATGTCCCGGTCGTTGCATCGCTTATCTCGCTTCCCCGTGCTTGTCCCAGCCGATTTCTTCGCGAAGGGACAATACAGCCCCAGGCCGGGAGCCCTCTCGGGTCCGGCCTTCCCCCCATCGCCGTTCCGCTTTTCTGTCTGTTACCAGTCAGCGTGCCCGTATGGGCAACTTCGGATTACGGCCGAATAGACAGAAGGGATATTACCCGTTCCCTATTATAATTCACCTGGAAATTGCTATATACTTTGCATTAGTTGTGCTTATACTACCTTAGCCCACTGTTAAAAACGAGGCGGCGTTCTTCGTGCACTTTTACCACAAGGCTCGGCTGGGAGTTTCGCGACCATGAACCTCGACACCCTGCGCCTGTTCTGCGAGATCGTGCGCCACCGCAGCTTCTCGAAGGGCGCCCGCGCGATGGGCGTCAGCCAGTCGGCCGCCAGCCAAGCGGTCGCGCAACTGGAAGGGCACCTCGACGCGATCCTGATCGACCGCGCGCAGCGGCCCTTCGCCCTGACCCCCGAAGGCCGGCAGTACCACGAAGGCGTGCAGCACCTGCTGGCCGGCTACGACCGGCTGGCCGAGGACATCCAGCAGCACCGCACCCAGGTGACGGGCGAAGTGCGCGTCGCGGCGATCTACAGCATCGGCCTGGCGATCATGAGCCGCGTGATCCAGCAGTTCATGACGCACTACCCGCAGGCCAAGATCCGCACCAGCTACCTGCACCCGCACCGCGTGGTCGACGCCGTAACCAGCGAAGACATCGACCTGGGGCTGATCTCCTACCCCACCCCCAGCCGCACGCTGAACGTGATCCCGCTGCGCGACGAGAAGATGGTCTTCGTCTGCCCGCCCGGACACCCGCTGGCGCACAAGAAGAAGGTCGAGGCGCGCCATCTGGACGGCCTGCCCTTCGTCGCCTTCGACCCCGACCTGGCCATCCGCCGCGCCATCGACAAGGCCCTGCGTTCGCGCCGCGCGAAGGTGAACGTGGCGATGGAATTCGACAACACCGAGACCATCAAGCAGGCGCTGGAGATCGGCGCCGGCGTCACGATCCTGCCCGAGCCCACCGTCGAGAAGGAAGTCGCGCGCGGCAGCCTGGTCGCCGTGCCGCTGGCCATTCCGGAACTCGTTCGCCCCATCGGCGTGATCCACCGCCGCAAGCTGCGCCTGCCGCTGGCCGTCCAGAAATTTATTGAATTGCTCACCGAGCCCAGTAGGGTCTAGCAACTCGCTGGGAATTTACAGGAGGAATTCATGATGAAATTCGAACGAAGTCTCGCGATCGTGATCGCGCTCGCCGGGCTCTCGCTGAACACCGCGCAGGCCGCCGACGATCCGCTGGCGCTCACGCCCACCGACGACATCTACATCGATCCGCCGCTGACCGGCAAGAACGGCGGGCGCGGCGCGAAGGACGACTTGCAGTTGTACGGCTTCGCCGACGGGAAGTTTCACCGCGTGCTGCTGAAGTTCGACCTCACGCAGGCGCCGCCGAACTTCCGCTCGGCCGTGCTGGAGCTCAGCTGCTGGAACGCCTCGTACACCGCGAACAAGGCCAGCTTCATCCGCTGCCACCCGCTGGCAAGCGCCTGGAGCGAAGGCGAAGCCAGCTGGGACATGCTCAGCGCCGCCGGCAAGTGGAAGACCCCCGGCGGCGACTGGGACCCGCGCGCCGCCGCCGGCAGCCGCGTCAGCGGGCCGCTGGGCGGGCAGAAGAACAGGATCTTCCTCTTCGACGTCACGATGCTGGCCGCGCAGTGGAAGATGAAGCCCAACACCAACAACGGCCTGGTGCTGATGGCCGAAAAGGGCGTGGACATGCAACTGCGCTTCCGCAGCAAGGAGTTCAGCGATGCCGCCTCGCGCCCCAAGCTGCTGCTGTACTACGGCAAGGCCGCCGACAAGAACGCGATGTTCATCCCCGCGCAGGACCTGGCGCCGCTGGCCCCTGCCGGCAGCGACACGCCCGTAATCACCTACGAGCCGCGCATCGGCACCGTGAAGCTGATGGAGAAGATCAGCGTGAAATTCAGCGCCACGGGCGGGCAGGCGCCGTACGCCTTCGGGCCGTCGGGCGCGCTGCCCCCGGGCCTGAGCCTCAGCCGCGACGGCACGCTGTCCGGCACGCCCACGCGCGCGGGGAGTTTCCGCATCGGCGTGCTGTGCGTCGCCGCCGACCGCAAGCAGGCCACCGAGTGGCTTCAACTGACCGTCGAAGACCCCGACGCGCCGAAGGCCAAGGAGCCGGAGCAGAAGACCGGCGAACTGCCCATCGGCGGCCCGCCCAAGGAAGCCGCGGGCAAGACGCCCGCCGGTGAGAAGGGGAAGAAGGACGAAGGCCCCGGCCTGGTGATCGAAGACTAGCCTCCCGCGCCGGGCCTGTTCGCTACTGCGTATCGCCGCCGAAGCGCGCGATCAGCTTGCCCTTGCCGGACTTGTCCTGCTTGGCGACGTAGTCGATCAGCTGGTTGCCGCTCAGCACCGTGCCGGCGAAGACGACCACGGCCTCGACTTCCTTCTCCTTGTCGATGTTTCCGTTGGCGAGGCCCTCGTCGGCCAAGTCCGTCTGGAAGTCCTGCTTCGCGAGCTTAGCGGTGAACTTCGCCTCCTGCGCCAGCACCACGCCCTGGCTGGCTTTCACCTTGACCTTGAAACTGTCGAAGTCGTCCTTGAAGTTGCCCTCCGGGTCGAGGGTAAAGACCTTCACGACGCCGCCGAAGAAGATCGCGATCTCCTGGCCGGCCACGTCGAAGCCGTCGGGCACGGGCAGCGCGCCCTTCATTGCGATCAGGTCTGCATTGGCCTTGTTGAAGGTCAGCTTGATCTGGATTTTCTGCAGGCGCGATGCGTCCAGGATCCCGTCGCCGGCGGGCGCCCCGCCGAAGGGCGTGTCGCTGGCGTCCAGCGAGTCGGTGCCGAAGGCGTCTTCAAGATCGTCGGGAAACCCGTCGTTGTCGTCGTCGGGGTCGAAGGCGTCGGCCTGGCCGTCGGCGTCTGTATCCTCGAGGACCGTCAGTTCGATGTTCTGCGAATCGATGCCGCCGCCTGCGCCGGTGTTGTCGGCCTGTAGCGTGATGTTGAAGACGCCTACGGTATTGGGCGTGCCGCTCAACACCTCGCTGGCCGCGGACAGCCCGATGCCGGCCAGGGTTGCGAAATCAGCCGGCGTGTAGGTGATCGTGATGGGCGGCGTGCCGGTGGCCGTGGCGTTGTAGACGAAGGGCACATTCACGACCGCCTGCAACGTAAGTTCGCTGGTGATCTGCGCGGTGGCCGATCCGGCAGGCGTGCCCAGGTCCACCATGCCCCAGAAGGTGCTCCAGCGATCGAAGCCGCCGGACGGCGTGCCGGCGTACTCCTGGATCGCCCAGATGTCGTCGTCGTTGACGGGATCCACGACGGTATTGCTGTAGTCGCCCCAGCGGTTGCGCGACCCGCCGAAGGTCTTGAAGTAGGGCGCTTCGCCTTCCTTGAATACGGTGTCCTGGCGCAGCGTGTTGGCGCCGTCGGCGGCCAGGCGCATGGCGTAGTTGGCGCTGGCGAACTGGTCGGCGCCGAAACGCGAGTACCCGATCATCATGTCGTCGTTCTGGTTCACCGCGATGCTGGGGTAGGCGAAGTGCTTGGTGTTGGTGGCGTCCTCCAGGCGACCGCGTTGCAACACCGCGCCGGTGGCCGGGTTGACTTCCCACCACTGTATGGCCGCGCGCGTGACGGCGCCGGGCGGCAGGAAGACCGTGTGCGCGGTCCAAAGGCTGCCGTTGCGGTAGACGGTATTGCGCAGGCGGTGGTCGCCGGCGTCGATCTTGCTCGCCGTGCCCATCTGCGGCAGAAAGTCGGCGAAGCCCGGCGCAGCGAAGCCCCACGACTGCGGGCTGTTCGCGAAGTCGGTGCCCGTGGTGTAGACCTCGGCGTCCACGCTCCCGGTCACGGTACTGATGCGCAGGTTGCTGGTGTTGAAGACGTCGAGCACGAAGAGCGTGTTTTCCGAATTGTCGTAGGTCAGCGCCGGATTCAGGGTCGCGCCGCCGGTGTTGTCCTGGAAGAGCGTGAAGTTCGCCTGGTTCTGCGTGTACAGGCCGTTCTTGTCGAAGACCCACAGGTTGCAGCGGCCGAAGCTGTCGCCGCTGAGTGTGAACATGTTGGCAGAGACGGCGATCCACTTGTTGTTGAAGCCGATCGTCGGGAAGTCGGCCCAGACCTGGTTGGCGCCGTCGGCGTCGATGCGGAAGAGGTTCCAGTTGCCCGTCGGGTCGCTGGTCTGCGAAACGCCGATCATCACCGAGCTGTTCGCCGACCGCGCGTTCGCGGTGGCGGTGAACATCCAGCGGTCCGCGAACGGATCGTACAGCACCTTAGGGTCGAAGACGCTGGGGTTGCCGGTGCTCGCCCAGAAGGTGCTCAGCCCGACCGTACTCAACACCGTGCCGTCGCGCTGCTGAATGCGCACCTGCGTGTTGCAGGTGACCATCAGGTGTGTGGGCCCCACCGCTCCGTTGGTGTCCGGCGGGATGGAGGTGTTGTTGTCCGGCAGCGCCAGGAACGCCGCGCCCGGCCACGTCGGCGCGCGCGAACCCGCCGAGGTGCGGCTGCCCGCCGGCGGAGCGCTCGCACCGTCCTCCGCGCCCGGCACCACGTTGGGCGCAGGCAGGCGCGGGCGGTCGTGCACGTACGGCGCCGGTTCGGAGACTCCGCGGGCCGCAGCGCCGGCTTCCTTGGCGGCGAGTTCGGTAAAGTTGATCACGGCACTCTGCACGGAAGCGCCGCGCGTACCGGCGACCGTCTGCGCGGCGCGGACGCCTGCGCTGGTCGCGGTGAGCACGAAGAGGACGGGAATCAGGACGGAAAGAGAGCGCATAGCGTCTGCCTCCATCTATGGAAATGGTCCGCAGCGGACCGCTGGAATTGCGTCAGGATTTACATCGAGCAGGGTAAGGGCGTGCGGGAGAAGGGTCAAGAAGACCCTTGGCTGGAACCGGCCGCCGGGGAGGCATCGTGGCGCCGCAGGGCCCGCGCCCCGCGGCGGTCCTTCTTCCCTTTACCGGCGGCCACTGGTCGGGCAGGGCGTTGGTTCGCGCGTTGAGGTTGGCCATCAGCAACCAGACGATCCCCGACGCGGCGAAGACCGGCACGGTCAGTTTCTCGGCGTATAACGGCGCGAACCAGGGCCCCAGCATCGACGGGAACAACAGCAGGCCGGGGATCATCCACATTATCCGCCGCACCCGGCGGCGTTCGCCCAGCCGGTTCAGCCGGCGGAAGACCCACACCGCGCCGCCGGCCATGAACATCGCCACCGCCAGCGCGACGGTGCCCACGCGTAACGGGAAGTCGGGCGCCTCCTGGGTCGCCTCCACCAGCCGGTTCGCGTGCGCGATGGGCAGGGCCAGCACGTGGCCGAGGACCGTGAAGAGGACCAAGGACTCGAGCAGGTCCCAGGGCGTGCGCTTCACTTCCCTGTAAAAGGTGTAGCCGAACGCGCTGAGCAGGAGGATCCAGACCAGGACGAACGGGACGATCATGTGCGCGGCCCCTCGAGGGTCCATCCAGGCCCCTGAAGGGAATACTTACGCTTCGTGCGTCGGTTTCTTTCGGAATTTCCGGCCATTCACCAGCTACGCGCCGAGTTCCTTCAGGCGCTTGCGGATATACTCGGCGCGGCGCATGTCGCGCTCGGACGTCTCCAGCGCCTTGCCGGCCAGGCGCTGCAGGTGCGCGGGCTGCGAATAGAGGAACAGCTCGTTGATCATCTCGATGGTGAGCTTCTCGAAGAGACCCAGGTGCACGCCCATGCGCACGGCGCTGAGCAGCATCATGGACTCCTCGCTGGACATGATGCGCGCCGAATACAGCTGCCCGTAGGCGCGGAAGACGCGGTCTTCCAGGCGCACGCGGTCCTTCTTCATCATGTCCTCGCGCGCCTTGCGCTCGTAGCGCAGGATCGCGGGAATCACTTCCTCGACGGTGCGGACGATCTCGTCCTCGGACTTGCCGAGCGTGACCTGGTTGCTGATCTGGTAGAAGTGCCCGCTGGCCTCGGTGCCTTCGCCGTACAGGCCGCGCACGGCCAGGTTCATCTTGCTGACGGCCTGAAAGACCTTCTCGACGTGCCGCGTCATCACCAGCCCCGGCAGGTGCAGCATCACGCTGACGCGCATGCCGGTGCCGACGTTCGTCGGGCAGGCGGTCAGGTAGCCCAACTGCGGCGAGAAGGCGTAATCGAGGCCTTCCTCCAGCTTCTCGTCGATGCCCACCGCCTGCGCGAAGGTGTCGCGGAGGCTCAGGCCCGCCTGCAGCACCTGCAGGCGGATGTGGTCCTCCTCGTTGATCATGATCGAGACGCGCTCGAGGCTGCCGATCGCGACGGCGCGCGGGTGGCGCGCGTCCTCGTGCTCCTTCGAGATCAGGTGTCGCTCGACCAGCAGCTTGCGGTCCAGCGGCGAGGTCTCCATCAGGTCGACGAAGCGTTCGTCGGGGACGAGCTTGGCGTCGAGGAGCTGCTTCTTGATGCGCTCCTCGCACGCCGTACGTTCCTCGGCGTCCATGCGCGTGATGAAGCGGAAGGCGCGCAGGTTGCGGGCCAGGCGCACGCGCGAGGAGATTACGATGTCGCCTTCGGGGCCCTGCCCGCGAAGCCACTCGCCCGTATTCTTCAGCAGTTCTTCGAAGACCATGCCGCGCGCCGCGACGCTTAGACGGCGCGGCGGCCTTCAGTTCCTCTTCCTTGGTCTTGATCTGGTCGCGGAGCTTGGCGGCCAGCTCGTAGTCTTCCTTCTTGATGGTGCGCTTGAGTTCCAGTTGCAGGTTGCGGATCTCGGCCTGCAGCGCGACGTCCTTCGGCACGCGCTTGGGGCTGCGGCCGACGTGCTGACTGCAATCGTGGATCTTCTCGACCAGCGGCAGGATGTCGTCCTTGAACGCCGTGTAGCATTCGGGGCAGCCGAAGCGCCCGCTGGACTGGAACTGGCTCAGGGTCATGCCGCAGCCGGGGCACTGCACTTCCTTGCCCGCATGAGTCTTGCTCTTCTGGGTGCCGGCGGCGATGCCGCTGAGCAACTCGCTGATCGAGAAATGCGCCTTGCCGGGCAGGCCTTTTTCGGACGCACAGGGTTCGCAGAGATGGACTTCGTTCCGGACCTCGCCCTTGATCTCGGTGAGGTGCACGGTGGCTTCGCGTTTTTTGCAGCGTTCGCACTTCATGCGAAGGGCTCCGGCCGCCTCAGGCCTTCGTCTCGTCCAGCACGCGCTTCAGGCGCTCGGGACGCCCGGTGACGATCCCGTCGACGTGGCATTCGATCAGGCGCTGCATGTCCGTCTCTTCGTCGGCAAAGTGCGCATAGACGCGCATCTTCTTTTCGTGGGCCTTGGACACGAGTTCCGGAGCGACTTGTTCCCGCGACGGACGCACGACGGTCAGGCTCAGCTTCTCGGCCTTGCGCAGGATCACCCAGCCTTCGACCTTCGCGTCCAGGGCCAGGCAGTAGCCGAAGGCCTGCGCCTTCTCGCGGAAGTTCTCCAGGCTGGCGCTGTCGCTGAAGACCAGCACGTCCTCGGCCGGCTTGGCGCGGCCCTTAAGCGCGGCGGCGACATTGGCGGCCAGCTTCGAATCGACGCGCATCGCCGGCAGGTTCAGGATCAGCTTCGCTTTGCCGACCTCCTTCACCGCCTCTTCGAGCGTGGGGACTTTCGTGCCCGCGAACTCCTCGCCGAACCACGCGCCGGCATCCAGAGCCTGGATGTCCTTCGCCTCGAACTGGCTCACGCGGCCGGTGCCGTTGGTGGTGCGTTCGAGCTTCTGGTCGGCGATGACGAGCGGCACGTCATCCTTGCTGCCCTGCACGTCCAGGGCGATGGCGTCGGCGCCGGCTTTCAGCGCCTTCTGGATGGCAGGTACGGTGTTCTCGGGCGCCGTCTGCGAGGCGCCTCGGAAGGCAATGATCAGGGTCTTGGACAAGGTTCGCTGGCTCCGGGTCCGCTCGAATGGTTCGTATCAACCAAGCGTAGCAACCGGAACGCGCTTCGCAAATCGCAAAACCATTTTGGGAAACCCCTCAGGCACGGGTACTTGCTGCAAGCAGCCCATTGAACAAGGGACTTGGCGAGGTTGCGAGGGAATTTCGACCTGAAGGAGGCCCGCGAAGCGGAGCCGTAGCCGGAGACTAAGGCAAGCGCAGCGGAACGAAGTTCAGGACGAAAAGACCCGCTACCCTCTGCTCAGGCGCGGTACTGCGCCCAGCAGCCCGGGGACTCGCCCACCCGCACGCTGGCCATACGCACGCCCGAAGGCAGCCGCGCGGCGAGGCGCTCGTAGAGCACCCGCGCGATGTTCTCGGCGCTGGGCGATAATCTCTTCTCGGCGAACTCCGGCACGTCGGCGTTCAGGTCGCGGTAATGGAGGCGCCCGACTTCCTCGTCGACGAGCGGCTTGAGGTCCAGGAAGTCTACGGCCATACCCGCCGCGTCGACCTTATCGCCGGTGACGGTGACGACGACCTGGAAGTTGTGTCCGTGGGTGGGCTCGGTCGCGCCCTTGTATTCGCGCAAAGCGTGCGCCGCGCAGAAGTGCGTCTCGATGATCACGTCGTATGGCATGTGGATTCCAAGCGGGAGCCGGCGACCGGTATCCGGAATGAAACGCCCCGCCCTCTCCTCTTCTCAGTGCCGTTCCCGGCGTCCGGTTCCCGCAAGGCGCTAAAGGTGGCCGATCTCCGCATCGTCGATGTTGCGCATCTCTTCCATCGGATCGCGGGGCTGGTCGTGGGCCTTGCCCTGGTTCTCGATGATGCCGCGCAGCGCCTTGCGCAGCCCGCCGCTGGCGTCCTCCTCCAGCGCGCAGGTGCCGCCGAGGAACTTAGCCAGGGCCCCGCCGCCGGCGGCCAGCGCGGCTTCCAGCTTCGCGCCGTCGTCCCAGCCCCACGGCGTGAGGCCGAAGAGGATCTTGTGCTTGTCCTGCGGGTTGTCGGTGAAGGTCATCGTGGTGCCGCTGGTCCAGCCCGCCTTCTCCCAGTTGCGGTCGCAGTCGTGGCATTCAAGCACCGCGTGGCGCTCCTGCGCGGGCGCGTCAAGACCCCGCGACTGCATCGCGTAGTAGACGATCACGCGCGGCCACTCGTCGAAGATCTCGTCGAAGTTCGAGTCGCCGGGGTTGTGGACCATCTGGTAGTCGCCGTTCTCAAGCGTGATCACGCGCAGGCGCATCGCGGACGGCGTCGTCTTGCGGTACTTCGGCGAGGAATGGAAGAGCGGCGAGATCACCGCCGTCTGCCGCAGCAGCGTGGCGTTCAGCGCCAGCGCCAGCGTGCGCTCCATTTCCTTCAGCGTCGCGCGGCGGGGGGTCCAGAGGATCGCGTTGTGGCGCATGTCAGGTGCCGGTCAGCGCCTTCCAGTGGCTCTTGGGGCGCACGGCCTCGCTGCCCTTCGCGCACAGCGGGCAGGCCTCGGGCTTCCAGGTGTGGATCGCGGGCGTGACGACGGCCTCGATCTTGCGCCCGTCCAGATCCGCCGCGCCGCTGCGGTTCACCAGCGCGATGACGACGGGAAGGATCTCGACTTTTCCGCTCCCCCCGCCCGCCGCCTGGATGGCCTCGATCGTCTTGCGTGTGCTGCCGCCGGTCGAAACGACGTCCTCGCAGACCAGCACCCTCGCGCCGGGTTCCAGTTCGAAGCGCTTGTGCGACATCGCGTCGCCGTCCTTCTCGGTGAAGCCCGCGCGGCAGCCGAGGCGCTCGGCGATCTCGTGCGCGAGCGTGATCGCGCCCATCGGCGAGCCGATCACCCAATCGATGCGGCCGGACGGGAGCTTGCCCGCCAGCGCGTCCGGTTCGTTGACGATGCGCTTCAGCAGGCCCGGGTGCTGCGTCACGTAGGTGCAGTTCACGAAGCCGTCGCTGTGCAGGCCGCTGGTCAGCAGCGCGTGCGGGCGCTTGGGCTCGCCGTCGTGGAGCCAGATCGCCCCGGCCTTGCGGAATTCGTTCAACCAGTCGCTCACGGAAGCTTCCTCGGACCGATGCGCCGCACGACTGTACCATGGAAGGGAGGCGCCCGCACCTGCGAAGGCGCTTTTGCTACGGCGCCGTATCGAGCACGACTCCTTTATATACGGTCACCGCCGAACCGTCCGCGAGGAAGGCCGAAGCCGGCGGCGCGGCGAGCGCCTCGGCAATGGCCGGCCCGTAGAGCGCCCCGGCGTCGCAATCGAGCTTCGCCTCCGTGGCCGTCCAGGCGCGCCACGGCGGATGCTCGACGCGATACTCGGTGGTGCACCCGTCACGGCCCTTCGTGTAGCCCCAGTAGTGCTCGGCGATGAACTCCGGCTCGCTCCCCGGCGCCAGCGGCTGCGATAAACCCTGCACCTTCATCTCAATGCGGTGCTCGCGCCCGCCGAAGGTCCACGCGTACATCACGCGGCGCGGCGCCTCGCCGTCACGCTCGAGTTCGTGGCGCATCGGCAGCGCCTGGTAATTCTCGCCGTAGACCGTGCGCGCGACCCACGCGATCGCGCGGCGCGGGACGAGTTCCTTCACGAAAACGACCGCGCGGCGCCAGCCGGCCTCAGCCTCGGCCTTGCGGCGCACGTAGAAGCGCAGGTTCACTTCCTCGAAGTTGCGGTGGAACGGGATCGGCACGCCCAGCACGCGCGTATTGAGGAAAAGAAAGCCGACCATGCTCACGTAGGCGCGGCCCTGTCTCAGGTCCAACTCGGTGCCCGCCGGCAGCATCGGCGCGAGCGCCTTCGCGTCGACCGGGTAATTGAGCATCGCCAGGTAGCGCCACTCGGCGGTGAGGAACGGCGTGCGGTGATCGTCCATGCCACTTGCTCTTACCCGTGCAAATGGTTATGCACTAGCTCAAATATGGCTTCCAAGATCCACCCCACGGCGCTCGTCGACCCCAAGGCCGAACTCGGCCCGGACGTCGAGGTCGGACCGTACGCGATCGTCGAGGCGGGCGTGCGCGTCGGCGCCGGCTGCCGGCTGCTGGCGCGCGCGACGCTGTGCACCGGCACGGAACTGGGCCCCGGCTGCGAGGTCCACATTGGCGCGGTGGTCGGCCACGCGCCGCAGGACTTCAGCTACAAGAACGAGCCCACCAAGGCGGTGCTGGGCGAGAAGGTCGTCGTGCGCGAGAACGTCACGATCCACCGCAGTTCGGGCGAAGGCACGCAGACGACCGTCGGCGACCGCTGCTACCTGATGGTCAACAGCCACGTCGCGCACAACTGCGCGCTGGGCAAGGGCGTGCTGCTGGCCAACGGCGCGCTGCTGGCCGGGCACGTGACCATCGGCGACGCGGCCATCGTCAGCGGCAACGTGGTGATCCACCAGTTCGTGCGCGTCGGGCGCCTGGCGATCCTGTCGGGTGGCTCGCGCTTCGGCATGGACGTGCCGCCGTTTCTGATCGGCGATGGCACCAACGCCGTCACCAGCCTGAACGCCGTGGGCCTGCGCCGGAACAAGGACCTGAGCGACGCGGACCGCCGGCAGATCAAGGACGCCTACAAGGTGCTCTACCGCAGCGGCCTGGAACTCCCCGAGGCCCTCGAGCGCCTCAAGCAGGAGTTCGACAGCCCCGCCGTGGCGCACTGGGTCGAGTTCTTCGCCAACCCCAGCCCGCGCGGCTTCTGCCACCACAAGGCCTCGCGCCGCGAACGCTGAGCCGGCTACGTCAGTTACAGGTGTATAATTCCGCAAAAGGGTTATCCTGAAATGCGTAACCGATCAAATGGTGTTCTATCTTTAAACAAATGAGACGGAGGTCCTGCCGATGAAGCGCATGTTTGGGATCGCGCTCGTGCTCGCGAGCATACTGCTGGTCCTGCCTGGGCAGGCCGAAGAAGGCGGCGCGGCGCCGGCCGCGAAGATGGAAGCGTCGCTGCCGGCCAACGTCGTCGCTGCGCTGCTGATCCCCGACCTGGCCCAGGCGCGCGCGGAAGCCGGCAAGACGAATCTCGCCGAGATGTTCGCGCAGCCGGAGATGCAGGCGTTCTGCCAGCCCGTCCTGGCCGCGATGAAGGACCTGTACGGCAAGCTCCAGGCCGGCAATCCGCTGATGCCCACGCTGGCCGACGTCGACGCGGGACTCTTCGCCGGCGAGATCGCACTGGCTGCCTACGCGCGGCCCGCCGGCAGCCGCCAGCCCCTGGGCCTGCTTTTCCTGCTCCGGCCCAAGGACGAGGCGGCCTTCAAGCGCATGCTTCCACCTCCGTTCCTGAAGGCCCTGGAAAGCGGACAAGCCGTACCGATGGTCCCGATCCCAAACCAGGACGTTCCCGCGGTGGCTTACGCCGGCGGGCGCCTGGCCTTCTGCCTCAGCAAGAACGACCTCGATGCGCAGCTGGCCGCCCTGAAGGCGCCCGCCGCCGAAGGCAGCTTGGCCGGCGACAGCGTCTTCCAGAAGGTGCGCGGCAGGCTGCCGAACAGTTCAGCCTGGTTCTTCGTGCGCCCGCGTCAGGCCGCCGCCTTGCTGCTGCCGCAGGGCGGGCCGAAAGTCGGCCGCGAGACCGCCGCGGCCATCCGCCTGCTGACGGTGGTGGGGCTGAACAACGTCGAGGCCCTTGGCGTGGGCCTAGGTTTCACGCGCGAAGCGCCCGTGATGGAAGGCTACCTCGCTTACAGTGGCACTCCAAAGGGCCTGCTCGCGCTCTTCCACGGCGCCAAGCCGCCCACGGCCGAGGCCTTCAAGATCGCCGAGAAAGACGCACCGTACGTCGCCACTGGGCGCTTTGACTTCGCGGCCGTGCTGCCGCTGGTGCGCGAGGCCGCCAACGCGGTGGACGTTGAGGCCTGGGGCAAGTTGGAAGCCTTCCTCGGCAAGGTGAATGAGACCGTCGGTTTCGACGTACAGAACGATTTCCTCGCCAACCTGGGCCCGGACTTCGTCGTCGCGCAGACGTCGGTGGACACCGGCGCGCCGTTGTCCTTCTCCGCCGGCATGGTCTACGCGCTGCCGCTGAAGGATCCGGCCAAGATCGGGCAGTGCCTGGCGAAACTCGACGAGGCGCTTGCCAAGGTTCCGCAGACCTACGGCAGCTACGGGATCAAGAAGCTCGATCACCGGGGCACCGCGATCCACTACCTGCGCGGGATCGTCCTGCCCGGCCCGGCGGCGCTGGCGGTGCACGGGCAGCACCTGCTGGTCGGTACCTCGGTCAATGCCCTGCGGCACGCCCTGGACCAACTCGGCAGGAACGAGACGATCCTCGACAACCCGGACTTCCAGGCGGCCGTCGCGCGCGCGGGCGGAAAAGCCTTCGACAAGAATGCGCTGCCGCCTTGCTTCGCATACGCGGTGGACCGCGGCTCGGGCACCGGCACGCTGGTGCTGGCCGTGGCGGGCATCGCCGCCGGCACTACGGGCCTGGGTGCGGTCGCGCAGGCCGGCGGATTCGGCGGCGCCGCCGCCGGCAAGAGCGGCATGTCGGCGCGCATGGCGGCCAACGAGTCGGCCGCCATCGCCGCGTGCATGGTCTACGCCGAGGCGCAGGACATCTACCGCCGCACCGACTGGGACGGCGACGGCGTGCTGGAGTACGCTCAGGCCTTCAACGGCGACAACAGCCTCTTCGAGAAGAACAAGGACAAAGGCGACCTGACTCTGATCGATGCGGCGATGGCGAAGGCAGAGGGCGTCCCCGGCACGGCGGAGCCGAAGAACGGCTACGTCTTCAAGGTGCTGAAGGGCCAGGGCGACAACGTCCCCGGCGGCAAGAAGTCCTACGTCGTCGCCGGCGCAGGCAATAGCGCCAACAGCATGACGCTGGGCTACGCGCTGGTCGCGTGCCCCGCCGTGTACGACAAAACCGGACTGAACACGTACATCATCAACAACACCGGCACCGTCTACAAGAAGGACCTGGGCGAGAACACCCTCGAGATCTACAAGGCGATGACCGAGTACAGCCCCGGCGAAGGCTGGGCGATCGCCAATGAGGAATTCGAGCCCACGCCCGCGCCGTCGCTGGCTACCTTCTTCGATTCCCCGGGCGGCAAGGCCGCGATGGAAGTCCTGCAGGCCGTGGATCTGGGCCTGTGGCCCGATGCCGGGTTCTTCGCCAGATTCCGCCGGCCGGCCGCCGCGGCGAGTTTCTTCGACGCCGACGGGCTGTACTGGCGCACGGACCTCCCGCCGCCCGGCTCCTCCAACCCCGGCAGCATGGACATGATGACGACGACCGCCTTGGTAGCCGTCATCGCGGCCATCGCAATCCCCAACCTGCTGCGCAGCCGCATGGTCGCCAACGAGTCCGCCGCGATAGCGGCCTGCAAGACTTTCGCGGAGGCGGAAGACATCTACCGCCGCACAGACTGGGACGGCGACGGCGTGCTGGAGTACGCTCAATCGATAAAAGGCGACAACAGCCTCTACGAGAAGAACGCCGGGAAGGGCGACCTGACGCTGGTCGACAGCGCTTTCGCCAACGCCGAAGGCGATCCCGGCCAGACGCCGCCGAAGGCCGGCTACGTCTTCAAGGTACTCAAAGGACAAGGCCCCAAGGCACCGGGCGGGCGCAAGTCGTATGTAGTGGCAGGCCATGGCGCCAGCGCCAACAGCATGACGCTGGGCTATGCGCTGGTCGCGTGCCCGGCCGATTACGACGGCTCCGGGCGCAATACCTTCATCATCAACAACACGGGCACCGTGTACCAGAAGGACCTGGGCCCGGAGACGCCGGATATCGTCAAGGCCATGACCGAGTACGACCCCGACGAGACCTGGGTCGTGGCCGAATAGCGGCGGCACCAAGCCACTTGACGCGGACGCAAAGCGGGTCAGCCTAGCAGCCCGCTTTTCATTGGGAGGCTGTTATGACCCTCTACAAGAACGCCCTGGAAGTCGGCGAGGCGCAGATCCACCGCGCGCAGGCCGAACGCCAGCTGCTGCTGCGCAAGGAGATCGAGTCCTTCCTGCGCGGACGCCTGGAGGCCTACCCCGAACGACGCAAGGCGCTTTGGAAGCTCGACACGTCCAGCGAAGCCGCGTACCTGAAGTCGGTGGCACCCAACCGCGAACTCTGGAAGCAGGTCGTCGCGCCGTTCGACTTCTCGGGTTCGAAGGTGCCGAAGCCTGACCTGGACCCGTTCTACGAGGACGACCAAGTGCTCGCGCGCTGGGTGCGCCTGCCGCTGGAAGGAACGATGCGCGCATACGCCGTCTACGCCTTCCCGAAGAAGGCGAAAGGCAAGCGCCCGCTGGTGGTCTGCCAGCACGGTGTGGGCTCGAACTCGAAGAACATCTCGGGGCCCGAGCGCGTCTTCGGCTTCGGCGAGCACGAAGGCATGTACGGCGGGCTGGCGCGCGAACTGGCCAAGGCCGGCTTCGCGGTGCTGGCGCCGCTGAACGTGACCGAAGGCGGCGAACCGCGCGGGCGGCTGCACCGCCTGTGCGAGATCCTGGGCCATTCGCTGATCGGCCTCGAAGTAGGCAAGCTGAGTCGGCTGCTCGACTGGGCGCAGACGCAGCCGGAAGTCGACGGCGCGCGCATGGGCATGTGCGGCCTGAGCCTGGGCGGGACGTACACCATCGTCACGCTGCCGCTGGAGCTTCGCCTGAAATGCGGCGTCTGCTCGGCGTTCTTCAACCAGCGCGTGCGCAAGATGGCCTTCGACGACCGGCTGTGCGGAAGCTTCCTCAGCGGCGACAGCGAGTACATGTTCCTGCGCGGCTGGCTGGAACGCCACAGCGACTCGGAACTCTGCGCGCTGATCTGCCCGCGTCCGTTCCTGATCCAGCAAGGCAAGGCCGACAACGTCTCGTGGTGGCCGGACATGGAAGCCGAGTACCAGCGCGCGCGCGAACCGTACGAGGCCCTGGGCATCGGCGAGCGCATCGGCCTGGACATGCACGAAGGCGGGCACGAGTTCCGCGTCGAAGAGGCCATCGCCTTCTTCAAGAAGTGGCTCGGATTGGACTGAGCGCGCCCGCTCTGCTAATCTGCCGCGCATGGCAAGCCGCAGCAAACCCAAGCCCAATCCCCGCCCCGCTCCGAAAGAGGCCGAACGCCCCGTCGTGAGCATGGTCAACCTGGGCTGCGCGAAGAACCTCGTCGACAGCGAGCGCATCCTCGGGCGCCTGGCCGAGCAGGGCTTTCTGATCGCGCAGGATCCGGCCGTCGCCGACCTGTGCCTGGTCAACACCTGCGGTTTCATCCAGGAGGCGCGCGAGGAGACCGCCGGCGTGCTGCGCGAACTGAGCGAGCTGAAAAGCGGCGGCTCGCTGAAGACGCTCGTCGCGCTGGGCTGCCTGGTCGAACGCGTCGCCGACGCGCCGGAACTCAACCGCTTTCTCGAACACGCCGACGCGCGGCTGGGCTTCAAGGACTTCGTCGAGCTGCCGCGCATCCTGCAGGAGATCCATGCGGCCAACGAAGCCGGGCGCTACGCCGGCGCGACGCGCAGCTACGCCGAAGGCCCCACGCAGTCGGCCGCGAAGAAGAAGGTGCCCAGCAGCTACAACGATTTCCTGGTCGCACCGCGAATGCGCATCGGCTCGCCGCACCACGCCTACCTGAAGATCAGCGAAGGCTGCAACAATCCGTGCAAGTTTTGCGCGATCCCGCGCATGCGCGGCCTGCAGGTCAGCCGCCCGATCGAAGACCTGGTCGTGGAAGCCAACGCGCTCGTCGAAGGCGGCGCCGCCGAGATCAGCCTGGTCGCGCAAGACACCACAAGTTACGGCCAGGATATCTACGGCAAGCACCGCCTGGCCGATCTGTTGCGCGCGATCCGCGACGGCGTGGCCGCCGACGTCTGGCTCCGCCTGATGTACGCGTACCCGAAGCACCTCGACGCCGAGATGCTCGACGTGCTCGCCAGCGACACGCGCTTCTGCCCATACATCGACATGCCGCTGCAGCAGATCAGCGATCCGATGCTCAGCGCCATGGGCCGCGGCGTGACGAAAGCGCAGACCGAGAAGCTGCTGGACCTGGTCGCGAAGAAGCTCCCGCACGGCGCGATCCGCACGACGTTCATCGTCGGATTCCCGGGCGAGAGCGAGAAGGACTTCGCGGAACTGCTCGCGTTCGTCGAGGAAGGGCGCTTCACACACGCCGGCGTCTTCCTCTACTCCACCGAGCCCCTGACGCCCGCCGCGAAGCTGGCCGAGACCGTCTCGCTGGCCGAGAAGCAGCGCCGCCGCGAGGCCATCATGCTCACCCAGCGCGAGGTGGCGAAGAAGCGGCTGAAGGAGCGCAAAGGCGCGACGATCGAGGTGCTCGTCGACGGAGCGCTGGAGAAGAACAGCGGCGTGCCGAAGGGCGCCAAGGCCGCCGGCCGCAGCCAACTCGAGGCGTTCGAAGTAGACGGAACGGTCTTCCTGAGCGGCCCCGGCACCCGCAAACTCGCGCCCGGCACCCGCGTGACGGCGAAGGTCACGCGCACGCTCGACTACGACCTCGTCGCCGAGGTCGTTCGCTGAGAACGCGCGAAGTGCTCATTCCTCGACCAGCAGGCTCTTGATGTACTTGGCCGCGTGGCGCAGGCCCGGATAGCGCAGCTTCTCGGGGTCGGTCCAGAGCTTGCTATGCGGTTCGAGCGAGAGCACGCCCTGGTACTCGGCGCGGTACAGCAGTCCGATGACGCTGCGCCAGGCGATCTGGTCCAGGCCCGCCGGCGGATCGTAGACCTGCCTGCCCTCGGCCTTGATGCAGCCCTTCACGTGGAAGTGCGCAAGGTACTTGCCGAAGTCGCGCAGCTCGGACAGGTAGTCGCGGCCGTCGTAGTAGCTGTGGCTGCAGTCGTACTTGAAGCGGATCTGCGGGATGGTGGCCAGCAGGGCTTCCCAGTGGCGCGGCGTGGTGCAGTAGTTCCAGCAGTGGCAGTTGTAGACGGCGACGGTGATGTTGTGCTTGCCGGCGTCGTCGACGATGCGCTTGAGCTGCTCGATGCTCTGCTTCAGCGCGGCGCGCTCGTCCTGGTCCTTTTCGAGTTTCCCGGCGCCGATCATGAAGACGGGGACCTTCCAGTCCTTGCACAGCGCGATCATCTCGCGCACGTCCTTCAGGTCGCTCTCGCGCTTGGCGGCGTCGGCGTTGATGATGTCGCGGTTGAAGAAACCCATCGCCGAGACGCCGACCTTGTGCTTCGAGAGCCAGCCTTCCAGGTCCTTGCGCAGGCCCAGGAACTCGCTCATCGGACACCACGGGATGAACTCGGCCCACGGGATCTGGGCTTCCGAGGCGAACTTGATGTCCCGCTCGTCCCGGTTGGAAATCATGCCGACGCGCATGTCATGCTCCTTTTTAAAGGTTAAGCGACTCCATCCATCATCCTCCGGTCAATGCCCGGGGCAAGTGAAGGGACACCCGAAGGGCCTTCCTGCTGCATACACCGCCGTACCGGGCTTTTAGCACTGCACTTTTCGCTCATCGTCGCCTACATTTCGATCCGCAAATGGCAGAACCGCACCGGAGGCGCCATGGAAATCGCCGCACTCGAGAAATACATCCACGAGAACCTGCCGCTGACGAAGGCGATGGGCGTGAAGATCCAGGAGATGACCGACGCCCACCTGCGCCTGGGTGTGCCGCTGGCATTGAACCTCAACCACAAACGCACGGCCTTCGGCGGCAGCCTGGAATCCCTCGCCACGATCACCTGCTGGGCGACGATCTACGTGGACCTCAAGCGCGGGGGACATTCGCCCGAGTTGGTGATCCGCCGCTGCTCAATGCGCTTCCTGCACGCCGTCGAATGCGACTTCTCGGCGGTGACGAAGTTCCCCACGCCGGAGGTCCGCGAGGCTTTCCTGAAGGGCCTCACGCGCCGCGGCATCGGGCGCATCGCCGCCACGAGCGTGATCGAGGCCGAAGGCAAGGTCTGCGCGGAGTTCGAAGGCGAATTCGTCGCGGTGGGGAAGTAGATAGGCCTTGCTTTCGCCTACTTCCGCAGGGTATTGTTCCCAAGCTGCTGCCGCTCAGGGATGAGCGGAAACCAACATCCTGCGAGGTTGTTTCCTGCTCCAGGGAAACTCTGCCCTCGTTTACCCAATACAATACTTTGTGAAACCCGCGCACCCGCGGAGAAAGGACCTTTTTGGACAGCAGACTTCAGCAGTTGGATACGGTTAAATACCGCGTCCCAAACGACCACGCCATTGAAGCCCTGCTCTTTGCAGGGCCTGGGGTCACCGTGGAGACGAACGCCCTGCAGGAGTTTCTCGATTTCCTGGAGGCGCAAACCTTCGTACGGCAGGCGGTGGCACACGGATTCCTTCCGGCCGAGTCGGGAATCGAACGCGCTGCTTTGACCCCAGATTTCCACAAGGGCGCGGGGATTCCAATCGGCACGGTCCTGGCGACACGCGGGTTTGTACTCCCCGCCGCAATTGGTAACGACATCAACTGCGGCATGCGTCTTCACGCAACCTCCCTGAAGGAATCGGACGTTCACAGCCAGCTGGACGCGCTGGAAAGGCGCTTCAGACATTCTTACTTCGAAGGCGGGCGCAACATCCCCATGACACGCCT
>JAKLKQ010000048.1 GCA_023150555.1 Planctomycetota bacterium | reverse complement strand
GGGTGCCCAAGGGACTTAAGAACTTTTCAACAGAGCACCAATTGTTTAATTGCAGGGATGGGAGCCAGGTTGGCTTGTTCTCCGCAGAATATAACGGCGTGGTTGGGGCACCTGACATTTCAAAAGATAGCAGCCTTGTCGCAATTCCAAGCAAGGGGCAGGTCGAATTACTGGATACAAGGATGCATCCCCTGAAAACTGTCAATCTAGTTGAAGGAGATGTTGTATCGAGCGTATCTTTTACCCAGAACGGAAAATGGATTATTGCCACTACGTTAACGGGTAGGGTTCTTGCATTCGATCTACAATCCGAGCGGTTGAAATGGACGAAAGACTTGCATGTGGAGCCACTTTTTATTGGAGAAATCTCCGGTTCGGGCAAACTTCTAGTCACTGCTGGTGTAGATAAGAAAATAGTGTTAACGAACGCAGATACGGGTGATCTAGTCTCTGCTATTGACTGTACAGGCCCTATGCTCCGTGCAAGTCTCGCGTCTGACGATTGCCGTATATTGGCAGAATCTTGGGATAATTATATTGCGGTTATTGACTCAAGAACAGGGACAATCCTTAATACGATCGCATTTAGTAAAAGTGAGGTGCCAATTGGAATATTTATGGGGTCCGATGAAGAGATTGCAGTTGTCAATGGGAATGAGATTGAAATCTTCAAGAGAAATCACCCAGAGTGGTGGTGGGGACACTTTTTCCGTCCTGAGATTTGGTTTTCTATTGTACTCGCAATTTTATGGCTTTGGAGGATTAAGAATTGGGTGAGAAGGCCGAAAAGGTGTAGCGCCTGAGGCAGCACAGGAACCCGTGACGCCTAAAGACGAGGAAAAGAAGCAGGAAAAGTGAAACAACTGAGGTGAGGCGACCCAGGGAGTGACAACGAAGGATAGTGACGATAAGGACGATGAAAAGCCGCAACAAACCGAAGAACCTAAACGCCAGTAGTTGCAGTTTGTCCTCAGCAGTACGACGGTGCTCTTTCCCAATCCAACACGCTCGTCCATCGTCCGCGAAGCCCCTGCCCCAGGTTGACGCCCATCCATCGCATCGTAGACTCGACGGTTCCAAGGGTTCGGCGGGTACGGCGTCCTCGTCCTGGTCATAGCGCGGAGCGCGTGTCCGGACGTTCAATCCGAAATCCGCAGTCCGCAACCCGCAATCGGGAGGCCTGCTTTTCCTGCCTTGCGGGGCTTTCGGCGCGGGGCGGAACGCGTATAATGCCCCAGGTGCGCCCGCGGCGACGGGCGCGTTGCCCCAATCGCGTTTCGGAAAGCCGCTCATGCGCAAGCTGGTCATCAAAGAGGCCAACCCGCCGCTGGAAGTCCACGTCAGGAACGGGATCGTCCTCGGCACCGATGCGGCCAGCGCGGTGAAACTCGACGGCAGCTACATCGAACCCCGCCACGCCAAGATCTCGCTCGTCGGCGACCACGTCTTCATCGAGGACCTCGAGACCAAGAACGGCACCTTCGTCAACGGCAAGAAGATCCTGCGCCGCGCGCTCAAGAAGGGCGACCTGATCGAACTCGGTGGCAACCGCCTGGTCTACGACGAGGACGACAAGCCCGATCCGCCGCCGGAGAAGAAGACCTCGGCCAAGGCGCCCGCCGCCGCAGCCGCCATAGGGACCTCGGCCTCGAAGGGAAGCAGCCCCGCTCCGCCGTCGCGCATCAGCGGGCGCCAGGAGGTCCTGCGGCCCAGCGGACGCCTGCCCGCGCAGCCGGAGGCCGGCAAGGTCGAACCCGGCAGCACGCAGCAGAAGACGGTCAAGATCAAGCTGGACGGCAATTACCTGGACCCGCGCAAGTCGCCGTCGGGCAAGAGCGCTCCGGCGGCCCCGGCGAAGCCCGGCGGCAGTTCGTCGCACCAGCCGGCGGCCCCGGGGGCCCCCACCGCGACTGCGACGAAGCCCGGCGGCAGTTCGTCGCGCCAGCCGGCGGCGAACGTGAAGGCACCGGGCGGCAGTTCGACGCGGCAGCCGGCGATCAATCTGAACGCCGGCGGCAATCCGAATTCGACTTCGGTGCGGACCAGTTCGGAGTACGCGCGCGCGGCGGCCGAGGCGATGAAGGCCTCGATCCGCAAGAAGCCCGGCCAGGAACTGGTCGGTGCGCCGATGCGCATGACCTGGTTCGGGATCATCGGCATGGTCGCGCTGCTGGTGCTGGCGGGCGTGGGCATCCTGGCGGCACCGTACTGGCGGGCCTGGCGCGAACGCGTCGCGGCGGAGCGCAGCACCGAGGAAGCCGTCAACGATGCCGTCGAACGGATCAAGAACAACCGGCCGTTCGATCCCAAGGACCTCCAGGTCATCGGCGAGCGGCTGAAGAGCGCGAAGACCCTGGGCGATTTCAAGGCGCTGCTGGGCGAGCCGGACCTGACGTTCCAGGGCGAGGTGCTGGTGTGGACGGCCTTCAAGGGCAGCTACCCGCAGAACGGCAAGAACATCCTCGCCTACAAGATCCAGGACAAGATGACCACGGATTACAGCGAAAAGGCCGAACTGCTGCCGGTCTTCCTGATCGACGCGGACGGCACCGAGGAGAATTCGCCCGCCCGCATCCTGGGCGCCATCTGGCACGCGCGCAAGCAGTTCGATCCGCCCAAGAGCCAGCTCGACGTACCGCCGCCTCCGCCGCTCGAGGGCGCCCCAGCCACCGAAGATCCGCGCGGCCCGCCGCCCGAGGGCATGCCGCCCGGCGCGGAGCCGGCGCCCGGCATGCCGCCGCCCTGACGGATACCGGGGGCCAAGGACAAAGCACCAAGATAGAACCACAAGCCGAATCGCCTGGCAGCCCGTTGAAAGAGGGTCCAGGCCGCGTTGCGAGGGATTTTCGAACTGAACGAGGACCGCGAAGCAGAGCCGTAGCCGGAGGCTACGGCGAGCGTAGCGGAACGAAGTTCAACACGAAAAGACCCACAACCCTTTGGGCAGCCTAGTCTTGTGATCCGGACCTGCGTTCCGCTTCGCTGCGGCGTACCTCCTCGGTACGCCTTGACTTCGCGCGCCTTGGTCCGAATCACAATCCAAGGCTGCGCGGCCGGGCCCTTTTTCAACGGGCTGCTGGAGTTCCGCCGGATTTCAGGACGTGCCGGTGTAGTCAAAGGTTGAACCGATACCCGGAGGCTCCAACCCGTGCGAGATGCCCGACGCCGTGTCCTTTCCCTGCTGGCCGTGACCGCCCTGACGCTTGCGCTGGGCGGGTGCATGCAGCTGGAGACCAACATCCGGCTCGAGCAGGACGGCAGCGCCGTGATCACCGAGCGGCTGCGCATCAGCGGCAAACTGCTGGACCTGGAGAGCGACGCGGGCGCGGAGAAGATCTTCACGCGGCTGCTAGAGAAGAGCGGCGCCGAGGCGCGCGTGGCGCAGATGGGCGAAGGCGCGGCGCTGGAAAGCCACAAGGTCCAGGACGCCGAGGGCGGTTCGCGCGAGAGCGTCAGCGTGTACAGGATCGGCGACATCAACAAGCTCCAGTACGTCTCGCCGTTCCTGAACACGATGCAGTACGAGAAGAACAACCGCATCACCTTCGAACTCTTCCCCATCTACCAATCGACGTGGTACGGGCGGCACGCCGGGCAGATGGCCGTGGCGGTGAAGCTTACCACCAAGCCGCCCCAGCCGCCGCAGCGCAAGGAAGGCGAGCCGCCGCCGCCCGGCCCCAGCCCCGCGAACCTGCAGATCTACCGCGACCTGAAGCCGATCTTCCAGGACATGATGAAGGACTTCCGCGTGAAGCTGACCTTCGAGTCCTACGCGCCGCTGCGCTTCCGCCAGTACTACCGCTACCGCGGGATGGGCGCGGGCACGCGCACGTTCGACCTGATCGACTTCTCCTCGTCGAACCTCGACAACTTCGGCGGCAACTTCCTCGAGAACGAAGAGGTGATGCTTGAACTGCTGCGCGGCGAGATGGGCGGGCACAACATCGTCGAGCACGTGAAAGAGAGCGGCACGAACACGACGCTGCCGGTCTTCCACACCGGCGGCGTGCCGGAGATCTACTTCCGGCCCTCGCGCCCCCTCTTCGACAAGAACTTCACGGGCAAGGAGCTGATCTTCGACGACAAGGCGACCCAGAAGCGCGCCGCCGAGTGGGAGAAGGACGGCTACAAGGAAAAGCCCAACCAGTAGCCGGTCGTCACTTCGCCTTCGTGCAATTGAAGACGTGCACCTGCCCGGCGGCCGGCGCGTCGAGGCGCTGCACCTTGCCGTCCGGCCAGCGCACTTCCAGCCAGTCCACCTGCTCCGCCGCGCCCAGGCCGAAATGCTTGGTCCGCGAATGCTGGATCGCCAGGCCGTCGCCCTGCACGCAGCGCAGCACCTGGACCTTGCCGCCGGCCGAGACGCTTACGCGCGCGCCGATGGGCGTAGCGCCCGGCGCGGGCGTCAGCAGCCGCGCGCCGATCCAGCGCCCGGCTTCGGGGAACTCGTTGCGGTACACCCGCAGGCGCGTGCCGTTGCGCAGTTGCTCGGTCAGCAGCAGGTCCCGTCGGCCGTCGCCGTCCAGGTCCTCGTCGAGCACCAGGCGCGAATCGAACTCGAAGGCGACGCCGAAGAGCCACGCGGTGTTACAGAATTCCCGCCCGCCCAGGTTCTGGAGCAGGTTGTTGTGCTCGAATCCGTTCCAGCTGATGCGCCCTTCCTCCATCGACTTGCGGAAGCCGCCGAAGTCCATGACTTCGGTCGCGAGCTTCTTCGGGTAGATGTCGTGGCTCCAGAACTGCGTGCAGTAGTCCTTGGCCGACGCGCCGCTGGAGAATCCGTTGGCGACGTACAGGTCGCGGTCGCCGTCGTTGTCGAAGTCGAAGGCCACCGTGCCCCACGACCAGCCGGTGCGCGCGACGCTGCCGCGGAACTCGGGCTGGCGGAACGCGAGGCCGCCCTGGCCGAGGTACATGCGGTTGCCGTAGCCCATCAGCGGGCGCAGCTTCTGGTACTCGGGATATTCCGCGCGCCCCACGCCCATGCGCTCCAGGCGCCGCGCCGTCGTGGAACTCATCCCGATCACGTACAGGTCCAGCTTCCCGTCGTTGTCGAAATCGGAGAGCGCGTGCGACATGCCGAAGTTGCTGCGCTCCTCCAGGATCTCGCGCGAGACTTCCCTGAAATACCCCTTGCCGTCGTTGGTGTACAGGTCCACGCCCGCGAAGTCGCTGACCACCACCAGGTCCAGGTCGCCGTCGTCGTCCAGGTCCACGAACGAGGCGCTGAAGGTGCGGCGCAGGCGCTTGGCCGCCAGCCCCGCGCCCTGTGTGCCTTCGCTGAACGTCCCCTTCCCGTCGTTGAGCAGCAGGTACGAAGGGTAGCCGTCGTTGGCGTCGAAGTAGACCTTCGGCAGATCCTGCTCCCGGTTGGGCTGGCGGTATTGCGTCAGCCAGACGTCCAGGTCGCCGTCGCCGTCCACGTCGCCGGTCGCCAGCACCAGCGGGTTCACCAGGGGCTCGGCCACGCCCCCGGCGGGACGGCCCGCTTCCGAAAACCCGCCCTTGCCGTCGCCGGGAAAGAGCGCCGGCAGACCGGGGGGCCCGGCGGCCAGCAGGTCGTCGTGCCCGTCGCCGTCGAAGTCGGCAATCGCGGCGGCACGGATCAGGAAACCCGGCTCGTGCTTGAAGAGCGGCCGCTCTTCGAACTTCATCCCGCCCCGGTTGAGCAGCGCGGCGTTCTGCGATGGCATCAGCACATCGTCGCGGCCGTCGCCGTCCAGGTCGTGCGCCAGGAGCGGCTGGATGAAGGACCCTTCGCCGCCCACGGCGTGGACTTCGCGGAAGACCGGCGCCCCAGTCCGCCTCAGCAGCGTGGCGGAAGCGACCTCGACGACGCCCGCCGACGGGGCGGCGTCCGGAGCCTGCAGCTGCCAGCGCACGGAGAGTTCGCCCTTCACGACGAGGCGCTCGTTCGTCTTCGCGTTGGCCAGATGCAGGAGGAAATTGACCGTCGACTGGAAGCCCCCGCCGGCCGCGGCATCGAAGGCCGGATGGTGGAACTCGCACTCGGCCAGTTCGTAGCCCTGCGCAATCCAGGCGTCGACGAGCCCGCGCCAGGCTTCCGGCCCCAGCTCCTCGGCGTTGGGTCCCAGCACCGCTTCCGCGATGCCGTGCTCCAGCGCCTTCGCCGGCTGAAACGCGGGCGCGCGCAGCTGGGTAAAGGCGAAATCGCGCAGCGGCAGGTGCTTCCGGCCGGCGGGCGCGGCGCGCACGGCGTCCCAGAGCTTCACGAAGACGTCCTCGTGGGTCTGCGCGGCGATCTCGTTCTTGAAGAGGTCCTCGTAGCGCTGCGACCCCGTCTTGCCGGGTGCGGCGGGCGGCATCGCGGCAGGCGTATCGCCCGGCGGCGCAGCATCGTCCTTCGACGGTGCGGAAGGCTTGCGCGGCGCGGGGGCTTCGGCGGGCGCCGTCTCGCGATAAGCCCACCAGCCCAGTCCGGCAAGCCACAGGGCGGCGATGACTACGATGGCGGCCAAGCCGCCGACTCTCGAACTCATAAGAAATCAGCACTCCCTATAATTGCGGGCGGTGCGTCAGTCGGTAGCGACGAGTTTACGGACTTCGGTAATGTTCTGCGTGGGCGTATCGTAGCCGACGACGCCGGTGCCAAGAATGAAGCCGGGCACGTCCTTGCCCTTCGCGAGGATCCCCTTGGCCAGCTCGACGACCTCGGCAGCCTTGCCTCGGTGGACGACGCGGGCGTCGATATTCGCGCGAAAGGGCGCGTTCACCGCGGCGCAGGCGTTCTTCCAGGTCTCGAAGTCGCTGTCGAAGTCGCAGAGGAACTGGGTGGCGCCGGTCTTGGTGAGCAGTTCGGCGATGGAGGTCGTGTCGCCGCCGATTATCACGGGCAGGTGCCTGGCGCCGGCCTTCTTCAGGCGTCCAGTCAGGGCCTGGTAGTGGGGCAGGATCTGCCCCTCGAAAACGTCGGGGCTGGTCAGCGGCGGCATGGCGCGGCTGTCGAAGATGATCACGCCGATGCCGCGCTTGAGAAAGGCCTCGGCGTAGTCGCCGATGGCCCGCACGGCGGCGGCCATGGCCGCATCGACGATCTCGGGGTCCTCGGAAGTCGCCACCAGCAGGTTCTCGAAGCCGATCAGTTCGCTGGCCATGCTGAAGGGCCCGCTGACGGCGCCGCGGACGTAGACTTCCTGCCCGAGCTTCTTGTGCACGCGCTCGGCGGCGCGCAGGAAGATGGGCATGCGCCCGGCGGATTCGGGGTCTACGCGCCTGACCGCGCGGACTTCGTCGATGTCCTCACAAAGGAAGTGCGCGACGCCGGGCACGTCGGGCGAGTCGTCGTAGTACTTGATCTCGCAACCTGCGGCCTCGCACTCGACGTTGTAGACGTCCAGGCCGACGGTCAGCAGGTCGGGGCGGTAGAGCTCGTATTCCTTCAGGATGGCGTCGACGATCAGGTCCTCGTTGCGGCCGACCTCGCTGGGGGTCTTGCCGATCAGGAAGGCCTTGTGCTCGTAGACGGCGGGGGCGAAGGGCACGCGGTCGGCGGGCTTGCAGGCAAACACGAGGTCCATGCGTTCGCGCGGCGTCATTTCGGCTCCCGGCTGGTTGCGTAAGGCGCGCGCGAGACGGCACTAAACGCGCACGGGCTGCTGCTGTTCCTTATCGGGCATCGGATAGTCGCCCAGCAGGCCGGAGAGGTCGTCCAGGCGCTGCATGCAGTAGGCGATGTTGCAGTTGAGATACTCCTCACTGCTCTTGCCGGCGCTGACGCGGGCCATGCGGTCGGTGAAGGCCTTGGCGAGTTCGGGGAATTTGCTCTTCAGGTCCTGCACGCGCCAGCGCAGGCGCCCCGCGCCGAAGGGGTCGGCGGTGCCCTTCTGCATCTGCTCGTACTCGCCGGCCACGCTGCGTTCGAACAGGCGCGTGTAGTACTGGAAGGCCTGCGCGGCGCACCAGCTGTCGACGACCTTGAGCGTGTTCTTGTTGCGGCTGCAGTAGGGGTAGACCTGGGAGAGGTACTCGCGCGCCTCGCGCGGATAGTCGCGGAACATCAGGTCGTAGACGCCCCAGAGCAGGTCCTGGTGGGCGTGCTCGGCCAGCCCGTGGAAGCGCCCGCCGAAGCGCCGCATGAACTGCTCGCGCGTGCAGTTCTTGCGCCCGCCCCAGGAACGCTCGGCCGCGTACAGCGCCACCGGCCAGGCGACCTCCGCCGGCGCGCCCAGGGGCCCCAGGCTGAACTCGCGCGTCCAGGCCGCCGTCAGGATGCCCTCCACGTACCGGAGTTCCGCGGCCTCGGCCCATGCGTCGAGATTGTCGAAGTTCTCGTAGCGCTGCACGGGCAGCCAGGACGCGCCGCCCCAGACGCGGCGGTTGAGCTGCTTGTAGCGGTCCAGCGGCACCAGGATGGCCTCGCTGGCGCGGCCGCTCAGGCCGCCGTAGTAGTTCATCACGGAGATCACGTCGCTGGGCAGCCACTTGATCTGGTCCTCGGTCATGCCGCGCACGCGCTCGTCCCACAGCATGACGGTGCGCTTGCGGCTGACGAGGTACTTGGCGAGCTTCCCGACGTACTCGAGGTAGAGGCTGCTGCGCCCGCCGATCTGCTGCGCGCGGCTCTGGCAGGCCGGGCAGACGCCCAAAAAGCGCGCCCCGTCGCCGCCGATGTGGAAGTAGGACGCCGAGTGCGACCCGATCAGGTCCTCGGCCATCGCCGTGTAGATCTCGAGCGTGTTCGGGTGGCACGGGCACAACTGCTGCAGGTAGCGCGGGTCCTCGCGCAGCTCGCGGTAGGGCTCCAGCTGCAGCATGTGCCCGACGTTGCCGATCGACTGCAGCAGCGGAATCAGCTGCACGCCGCGGTCCTGCGCGTACAGGTCCAGGTCGTAGAGGTCCGCCTGGGTCAGCGCGCCCTCGGCCCCCAGGCCCGGCTGCGAGTGGTAATTGAAGTACCGCTCGTACTCCAGGACCAGCATGTTGACCTTGTACCGCACCATCTGGTTGATGACGAACTCGAGGTACGCCTTGCTGGGCGCCCAGCCGCGCATGTCCAGATGGATCGCGCGGTTCGCCAGCAGCGGGAAGTCCTCGATCTCCAGGCCGGGAATCTCGCGGCCGTCCTCCATCAGCTGCACCAGCGTCTGGCCGCCGTGCAGGAAGCCCGTCTCGTCCGAGCCCCGGATGAAGACGCCGTCCTCGCTCACCGACATGAAGTAGCCGCCCGGCTGGGCCACCGGGCCGCGCAGCGGGCGCGTGAGCATCTCCGAACGCTGCACCGACGGCGAGGAACTCCAGACCGCCGAATAGCCGTTGAGGCTCGTCGAGGAACCCAACGTGGTGCGCACGCCGGAGTCGGTCAGCTGTTGCGCGACCACCTGCGCGCGGCGGCGCATGGTGCCCAGCGTCGAGGCCGGAAGGTGCAGGTAGCAGCTGGGCGGCGAACGAAGCGGCGCGCCCAAAAAGCGGACATGCTGGGGCTGCGGGATCAGGCACAGGTCCAGGGCGCCGGAAGAACTGTCCATCGGCATAGAAAGGCGTTCCCCACCTACTGTTGGCCACCCACCCCGCCATTAAGCACAACGGGCATATCAAAACTCACGTGGAGCGTCAACCACGCGCAACCACCGCCGCCCGGATCGCCTTCAGCCCCACACCGTGCAGGGTCCGGGCGCACTCGCCCACCGTCGAGCCCGTCGTCATCACGTCGTCCACCAGCACCACCCCACCCCCGCCGCCCTTCAGGAAGGCTTCGGCCCGCTTCAAGTCCGCAGCAAAGGCCCCCGCCAGGTTGGCGCGCCGAGCTTCCCGGTTCAGCAGCGCCTGCGGCGCGGTAGCCCGGATCTTGCGCAACAGCCCCGGCTCAACGGAGATCCGCCGCCGCCCGGCCTTCAGGTACCCGGCCGCCGCCCGCGCGATGGCTTCGGCCTGGTTGAAGCCGCGCCGTCCCAGGTCGCGGCGGACCAGCGGCACCGGAACCAGCGCCACGGGGCCCTCGATGCCCTGCAGCAGCTCCGTCTCGAAGATCCGCATCGCGAGACGTTCGCCCAGCCAGTCCGAAGCCCGCAGACCGGCCCCGAACTTGAGCGCCAGCAGCACGTCCCGCAGGGGCTCTTCGTAAGGCGCCAGCGCACAGGCCTGCTCGACGTAGGCCGGCGGATGGCTATGGCAGGCCGGACAGCCGTCGGCTGCCCCGACGCCCTCCGCGACTGGCCCTCCGCAGCGCCGGCAGCGGTCCGCCCCGATCCAGACGATGCGCTCCTCGCAGGCCGGGCAGCAGACCCCCCAGCCCCCCGCCTGCAAGGCCGTACCGCAGGCCAAACAGTGAGGCGGATAGAGGAGGTCCAGCGCGGCATCCGCCAGGCCTCGCACCGCATGGATCATTCGCCGACCCTCAGGTTCGCACGCCAATGCCACTGGAACGTTCCGCCATCCACCTTAGTCAAAACGCATCGTATTAGCCTTTAAGCAAAGGAGTTACGCGGTCGTCAACCCAGGTACCTAACTGTAAAATCGCCCGGTTTCGACCACTTCAAACTTCTTGCTTTCGAGCCTCAAGTGAATCAATCAAAAATGATTCAATGGCTTCATTCCTTGCTGATCTGGACGTAGACCTTTCGGCTGCGGGGGCCGTCGAACTCGCAGAAGTAGACCCCCTGCCAGGTGCCCAAGACCAGCTTCCCCTGCTCGATGGGCAGGAGCACCGAGTGGCCCATCAGGGCGGCCTTGGTATGGGCCGCGCTGTTGCCCTCCCCGTGGCGGTAATAACCCTGTTTCCAGGGCACCAGGCGCTCCAGGTCGGCCTGCATGTCGGCCCGGACGTCCGGATCGGCGTTCTCGTTGATGGTCACCCCGGCGGTGGTATGGGGCACGTAGACGATCACGTGGCCCCGCTTGGCCCCGGACCGGGCCACCACGGCCTGGACCGACTTGGTGATCTCCTGAAACTCGCTGTGCTGAGTGGTCTTGACGTCGAGAATGTCCATGCGGAGCTCCAATCCGGGCTTTAGACCCCAGAGCCTACCCCGCTCCGGCCGCCCGGCAACCAGTGCCCGGAAGCCCTCAAAAAGGGCCTCAAAAAACTCCGGTTTACCCCCTCCCTCCCAGAGGCCGGATCAGAGGGCCTCGTTTTTCGGAAAGCCTTCCAGCGGGCAGCCGGCGCATTGGGCCGTGGGCTTGCAGTGGTGGTGCCCCGCCCTAACGATCAGCGCGTGGTACTCGTTGTAAAGCCGCCGCTGCTTGGGCAGGTGCTTCTCGAAGAGCGCGCGGATCTCTTCGTAGTCTTCGTCGCCCCGGATCAGGTGGTGCCGGCGCAGCACCCGCCGCGTGTAGGCGTCGATCACGAAGACCGGGCGGTCCAGCGCGTACAGCAGGATGCTGTCGACGGTCTCGGGGCCCAGGCCGTTGACGGCCAGCAGCTTGGCGCGCAGGTCGGCGGTGCCGAGGGCGCGCAGGCGGGCCTCGCTGCCCCCGGCCTCGCAGAAGTAGAAGTCGAGGAAGTTCCTCAGCCGCCGCGCCTTCACGTTGAAGTAGCCCGACGGGCGCAGCCATTCGGCCAGTTGTTCGATGGGCGCGTAATGCAGGGACTGCGGGGTCAGCGCGTTCGCGGCCTTCAGGTTCGCGATGGCCTTCTCGACGTTCTTCCACGACGTGTTCTGGGTCAGGATCGCGCCGACCATGACCTCGAAGGGCGACTCGCCCGGCCACCAATGCTGCGTGCCCCAGTGCTTGAAAAGCGTCTCGTAGTAACGCGGCAGTTCGCGCGCGGGGTCCGGCTTCTTTGCGCGGGCCTTTCGCTTCGCGGGCGCTTTCTTCGTACGCGCTTTACGCTTCGTTCGGGGCATCGGGCGGCGGGGTCTTGGTCGGCGGCTTCCGGCGGTCGGCGAGCCACGTCGTGAGGATCGTCGCGGCGGCGGCGGCGTCGATCTTGCGCTTCTTGCCACCGCGGGTCAGTTCCAGCGCGCCGAGTTTCTGCTCGGCGTCGAAGCTGGTCAGCTGCTCGTCGTAGAACTCGACCGGCAGACCGGACGCCTTCGCGATCTCCTCGCCCAGGGCGCGCGCGGCCCGAGCGCTGGGGCTGTCGGAACCGTCCATGTTCAGCGGCAGGCCGACGATAATGCGCGTACATTGGCGGTCGTCGGCGAGCGCCGCGACGTCCTTCACCAGCGCATCCCTTGGCTCGGCGTCGAGGAACCCCAGCGGGTGCACGAAGCCCAGGGCATCGGCGACGGCGATCCCGACGCGCTTGGTGCCGTAGTCGACGCCCAGCGCGGGCAGCAGCCCGTCGCTCATGCGCCGGCGTCCTTGCGCTTGAAGGTGGCGACGGGGCCGGAGAAGTCGAGCGTGAAGACCGCGCCGGGGCATTCGAAACGCTCGACGGACTTGGCCTCGAAGTCGTCGGTCCCGTCAAGGCGCAGGGTGCGCAGCGCGCCGTCGGCCATCTCTTCGGTGACGGCCTCGCGCGTGGTGACCGGGCGGTTGAAGTGGTCGCCGCCTTCGATGAAGCGCAGCGCGAAGTCCTTTCCCGCAGCGGCCAGCAGGCCGGCGATCTCGCGGGTCTGTTCGACGGGCACGGTCTCGTCAGCGGTGCCGTGAAAGAGCACCATCGGGCTGCGGATGCGGCCCACCCAGCGCCGCGCGTCGCGGATCGCCTGGTCGGCCTCGTCGAAGCGCTTCTGGATCTTGTCGAAGTGCTTCTTCCACAGATGCGTCACGCCGCACGCGTCGACGCACAGCGCGAAGGTGCGCGGCGCGAAGGCGGAGATCAGTAGCGCCAGGTGCCCGCCCTGGGAGCCGCCCCAAACGTAGCGCCGCCCGGCGTCGGCGTGCGGGTACTTCACGCGCGCTGCGCGGTAGGCGTTCAGGCAGTCGATCAGTTGCAGGTGACTGAAATCGTAGTCGTCGGTCGCGCCGCTGCCCTTCACCGGATCGGCGTCGTAGCCGGCGTGCCGGTATTCGGGCGAGACGCAGACGCAATCGTAGCGCAGCGCCCAGCGCTTCATCGTCTCGGCGTACTGGAAGCGCGAGTTCCCGAAGCCGTGCATGATCAGCAGGAAGCCCGTCTTCGCCGTCACCTCGGGGGGCTCGGCGATGGCGGCGACGATCGTGCGTCCCTGCGTGGGGACCTCGATGTCGAAGGCTTTCACCGCGCTTTCGCGCTGCGCGATCAGCTTCACCTCCTGGTCCTTCTCCAGTTTGCAGACCAGCAGGCCCTCGCCGTCGTCGACGACCGCCAGTCCGTCGACGCCCACCAATCCCACGCGCCGCCCGGGCGCGAGCACCAGGTTGCCCGCCGCCTCCACGGCCTCCACGCGCGTGCCGGGGCCGGCGCGGTTGCCGGCCTCTTCGGGCAGCTGCGCGGCGACGGCCGTCCACGAGCCGACGTCGTCCCATTCGAAGTCCGCCGCGACGGTGGCGACCTTCCCGGCCTTCGCGGCGTGCTCCATGATGCCGTAGTCGATGCTCGTCTTTTTCAGCGCCTCGAAGCGTTCGCGCGCGGCCTTCCTGCGGGCCTCGGCGTCGGGCGCGGCGGCCAGCGCGGCGGCCAGTTCGGCGTGGCCGGGCAGGTGCTGTTGGAACTCGCCGGCGAGCGTCTTGAGCGTCCAGGCGAAGATCCCGCCGTTCCAGTAGTAGTCGCCGGCCTTAAGGTAGCCTTCGGCCGTGGCGCGGTCGGGCTTCTCCTTGAAACTTTGCACGCGGAAGAGCGGCGGCGCGCTGCTTTCGGCGTCCTTGAGCGCTAGCTTCTGGCCGCGGTGCACGTAGCCGTAGCAGGTCGCCGGCGCACGCGGCACGATGCCGAAGGTCACCAGCACGCCCTGCTGCGCGGCGGCTTGCACGGCGGCGCGGGCGCAGGCGGCGAAGCGTTCGACGGGCTCGATCAGGTGGTCGCCGGGCAGCACCAGCATCACGGCGTTGGCGTCGCGGGCCAGCAGGTGCCCGGCGGCGAAGGCCACCGCTCCGGAGGTGTCGCGCGGCATCGGTTCGACCAGCAGGTTCGCGGCGGGCAGGTCGGGCAGCCGCCGCGCGATGGTCTCGCGGTGCTCCTTGCCCGCGACCACGAAGCAGTCTTCGGCCGGCGCGACCGCGCGCGCGCGCGCCCAAGCCCGCGCCAGCAGCGTGCGTCCGCCGAAGAGCGGCAGGTCCCACTTGGGGCGGGTGCGGCCGGAGGCCGGCCACAGGCGCGAAGAAGCGCCGCCGGCCAGGATCACGGGAAAGACGGTCTCGGACATTCGGGCCTCTTCGGTTGCGGGCAAGCGGGCCCCGCCGCAGGGGCCGTTCGCCCCCTCTTACCCCGTAAACCGGCACGTACAAGTCAAGGTCTCGCAACGGATTCGGATTATCTGGCAATTCCAGGATTTGAGGTAAAATCCGGGCTGCTCTTTACGACAGGAGTCTACGCATACGAAGCGAGGTTAGAATCAAGACCGAATATGGCTGATATTCGAGACAATCTCTTCGGGACCCTCGCCGTGCGCGGGCATTTCGTACTGCCCGAGCAGGTAGACGAGGCCCTGAAGCTCCAGAAGCAGTACGAGTCGAACGGCCAACGCGTGCCGCGCCTGGGCGAGTTGCTCTCGCACCTGGGCTACATGACGCCCGAGCAGGTCCGCGCGGTGCTGCAGGGCCAGGGCCCGCAGGCGAAGGGGCTCTTCGGCGAGATCGGCATCCGCTGGCAGATCTTCACCAAGGCGGACATCGAGGCGGCACTGAGCACGCAGCGCGAGTTGAAAGGCGCCGGCGAGGCGCCCATGCGCATCGGCCAGGTGCTGCTGACGCGCGGGAAGATCAAGGCGCACCAGATCCGCGCGATCCTGCAGGCCCAGGGCAAGCAGATGGTCTGCTGCCCCAACTGCAACGCGCGCTACAACATGGTCAAAGTCAGCGCCGGCACGCGCATCACTTGCCCGCGCTGCCGAAACCAGTTCGTGCCCGTGCCCAGCACCGACGCCTACGAGCCGCCCCAGCCCGAACTGACGCCCGCACCCGACACCATGCCGCGCGTGCGCGAGGAAGTCCGCGCGGACATCACCGTCGAACTGCCCGCGGTGAAGCTGCCCGAAGAGACCGCCGCCGAGGACGCCGCCAAGAAGACCGTCGGCCCCTACCAGATCCTGCAGCCGCTGGGCAGCGATTACGCCGGGTCGCTCTTCAAGGCCCTGCACCCGCAGACGGGCAACGTCGTCGTGCTGCGCCTGTTCTCGCCGGCGATCATGCAGGGCCAGGAGGACTGCGACCGCTGGATGATGGCCGGCAAGGCCGCCACCGAACTCGACCACCCCAACCTGCAGCGCATCCTCTCGATGGGCACCGACGGCGACCGGCCGTACCTGGTGAAGGAGTTCATCGAAGGCCACAGCCTGCGCCAGCAGATCGAACGGCGCGGGCGCTTCCAGCAGATGGAGGCGGTGGAGATCCTGATCCAGTGCGGCGAGGCGCTCGCCTACGGCCACGCCCGCGACCTGATCCACGGCAACCTGCGCCCCAGCCACATCCTGATCGGCATGGACCGCCGCGTGCGCGTATCCGAACTCGGCACGCCGAAGAAGATCCACCAGGACCTGCGGCTGATGGCCAGCGAGGCCGGCACCACCAGCATCCCGCTGTACGCGCCGCCCGAGATCCTGATCGACGAAGCCGACGCCGACGAACGCACCGACATCTACAACCTCGCCGCCATCGGCTACCACCTGATCACCGGCGTCGCGCCGCAGTCGGGCAGCGACCTGCTGCAGGCCGGCTTCAAGGCCGCGCTGCAGGACGTGCTGCCGCCCAGCGCGATCGTCACCCGCGTCGCCCCATACCTCAACCGCCTGCTGATGAAGGCCCTGCAGTCCGAGCCCGCCGACCGCTACGAGACGATGGAAGCCTTCATCGCCGACCTGCGCAAGGCCCGCGCGGGGCTTTTGGCCGGCGTCAACGAGATCCCCGAGATCGCCGACGAGATCCAGCCCGGCCGCCGCGCCGCGCCGCCGCGCCCGCGCGAGAAGTACCAGCCGCGCCGCCAGTTCAAGACCTACCGCACGCGCGGCAGCAAGCGCACCAGCGGCATGCGCCGCGCCACCCGCAGCGGCCTGCGCAAGGTCGCCGTCGAACCCGAACCGCTGCCCGCGCCGCCGCCGCCCCCCGCGCCCCTGCCGGTGCCGGTCCTGGGCGAGGACCTGTTCGCGCAGCCCATGAGCCCCGACGAAGCCCTGCGCGCCCTGCAGGGACTGCCGGATCCCGAGCCCGACGCGCCGCCGGCCGTGCCCGATTTCAGCGGCGGCCGTGCCCCCGGCGGCAGCCGCACCCTGCGCCAGCAGATGCGCGAGGAAGAAGAACTCGCCGAACGCCGCCGCCGCCGCATGGGCGAGACCGAGGAGAAGCCCAAGAAGGAACTCAGCGACGTCGCCGTCGCCTGCATCGTCATCACCGCCGCCGGCGCGTTCATCTTCGCGCTGGTGCTGCTGAGCGCCGATCCCAAGACCGGCAACATCCGGCCCAACGACCAGTACCTCGAGACGAAGAACCTCGAGAAGAAGCCGGCGCTCAGCCCCGAGGAGATGGAGGCCAGCAAGCTCAAGGCCCGCGAAGAAGACGCGCAGAAGGAACTGAAGACGATCCTGAAGGAGTTCGAGACCCGCAGCCTGACGCTGATGTTCAAGGTCAGCCGCCTGACCCAGTTCCTGAACAAGTACCAGGACATCGCCGAGAAATCCGAAGTGATGCCCGGCGTCGTGGCCATGCGTGACAAGTTCGCAGCCGACGGCGTCACCAAGACCAAGGACGAGATGCTCGCCTACATCAAGGGCGAGATCGAGGCCAACCGCGTCAACCACGCCGAGCTGCAGATCGACACATGGGAGAAGACCTGGGGCAGCGCCGCCACCGTCTCCTTCACCGCCGACCTGCGCAAGCAGATCGAGGCTAAGCGCGCCGAAGGCGCCGTGCCCAGCCAGTCCATCCCGCCGCCGCCGCCCAAGCCCCTGCCGCCCGAGGCCCCGCCCGAACCCGTGGTCGCCGCGCAGCCCGAAGGCGAAGGCGAGGCCGCCGCAAAAACGGGTGAAGGCGAGCAGGCCGCCAAGACCGACGCGCCCGAAAAGATCGAAAAGTCCGGCGAAGGCGAGCAGGCCGCGAAAACCGACGCACCCGAAGCGCCCGAGAAGGCCCCCGCCGGCGACCCCGTCGCCGCCCTGGGCTGGAAGGCCGCCGCCGGTACATGGAGCGCCGACGGCAACGAACTGCGAGGCGAGGCCGGGGGCGACGTCGCGCGTATCGACCGCGCTTACAACAAGGCCACCGAACTCAGCGTCGAGTTCAAGGGCAACTGCAGCGCCGCCGGCTTCGCCTTCGGCAACCACCGTTTCGTCCTGCCGCCCGGCAACGACTGGCAGACCCTGAAACTCCACATTGGCGCCGGCGTGCCGTCGCTGGAGATCGGCGGCGAGATCCGTCCCAGCCTGGAAAATGTCGGCGAGGTCCAGGGCACCGCCCTGGGCGACACCGTCTCGCTGATCGGCATCACGGGACGCGTCTACTTCCGGAACTTCAAAGCCGAGTGAACCCCGTGCGCGTCCTTCTGAACACCATCGCCCTCGAACCGCACCGCTGGTCCAAGGACAAGGCCCCGCGCTACCACCTGGTGCGCGACCTGCTGCCGCGCATCGCCAGGGCCGGCTTCACGCAGGTGGAGCTGTGGCAGTACCACCTCAGTACGCTCACGGCGGCGGAGGTGGACGAGACCGCCGCGCTGGCCCGCAAGCTCGGCCTTAAATTCCCCGTGCTGGGCGCCTACCCGCAGTTCCACCTGGAAGGCGAGGCGGCCGAGGCCGAAGCGAAGGCCCTGGACGGGCTGCTCGACCGCGCCGCCGCGCTGGGCGTGCGCTGGATCAAGTTCTTCTTCGGGCGCGTGAAAGGCAGCGCGATCACGCCCGAGCAGCTCGAGCGCACCACCGCGCACGCCGCCGCGTGGATCGACCGCGGGCACGGCTTCGGCCTGGACTTCTGCGCCGAACTTCACGGCGGGACGCTCTTCGACCCCTACGACTTCGGCCGCCGCTACCTCGCCGAGCACCCCGAGTTCGGCGTGAAGATCTGCTTCCAGCCGTACGACTTCGAGAAGACCGAGCCCTCCCTGGAACTGATCGACGAACTGGGCCCGCGCATCGTCCACGCGCACTTCCAGGGCCGCCGCAACGGCAAGGCCTTCTGCCGGCTCGAAGAGGCCGACGTCGACTACACGAAGATCGTCCCGGCGCTGGCCGAGGCCAACCCCAGGATCCTGCCCTCGATCGAATTCGTGCCCAACGGATTCCCCACCGCCGGGCAGGACCTGGACTTCGACGCCGCGCTGGCCGACGCCGTCGCCGACGCGCGGTTCATCGAAAAACAGGGGTTAGGGGCGAGATAAGAGAAAAGAGATAGGGAGCGACAAATAGAAAACGGCGCAAGACAAAAATATAATCAAAGTCCCATTAACATCTCAAAACTCAGTCTCCGTACGGAATGTCATCCTTCATCTCTTATCTATTATCTGTTCCTCGCCCCTCACCCCTTCTTCTTCCGCGCCGCTTCCACCAGCGCGCTGAACAAGCGCCGCTGGCGCTCGTCGTTGGGCATGCGCTCGGGGTGCCACTGCACGCCCAGCAGGAAACGCTTTGCGTTATTCCCGTTGGGCGCCGGCTCGACGGCCTCGATCACGCCGTCGGTGGCGAAGGCGCTGGCGCGCAGCCCCTTGCCCACGCCGTCGGGGTGCACGGCCTGGTGGTGGTAGCTGTTGGTGGGCACCAGCCCGTCGGCGCCCAGCGTCTTGGCCAGCAGCGAACCCTTCTCGATCTTCGTCTGGTGGTTCTCGTACTCGTGCGAGCCGCGCACCTCGGGATGCGCATGCGGCGCCAGGATGCCCTTGCCGAAGGCGGGCCATTCGTCGGCCAGGTCCTGCACCAGGCGGCCTCCGAAGGCGAGGTTGATCAGCTGCTGCCCGCCGCAGATGCCCAGCACCGGGCGATTCGTGTCGTGCAGCACGCGCTTGGCCAGTGCAATGTCGAAGCGGTCGCGGCGCGGGTCCATCAGTTCCTCGACGCGCTGCCGCCGCCCGCCGTAGTGCTCGGGAAAGTAATCCGGCCCGCCCATGAAGATGAAGCCGTCGAAGAGCCCGATCACCTCGTCGATCATCCCCAGGTCGTCGTACGCGGGCAGGCCCACCGGCACCGCGCCGGCGTTCATGATCGACTTGGCGTAGCCGGCATTGAGGATGTACATGCCCTCCGGACCCTTGTGCAGGTCGCGGACCGCGAGGTTTATTCCGATCAGGGGGCGGCGCTTCGCCAAGGGGTGGCCTCCGTTGTTCTGGTCCTGCACCAGACGGCGCGCAGCTTACCCGCTTCCACGCGGCGGAACAATACGGCGCGCGCTCGAAAGAGTATCGTCCGTCCGGTCACTCGCCCGCAGCCTGTGCCGGCGCTTTCGTGCGCAGCACCGCCACGCCGCCGTCGCGCCAGGCCACCTCGTAGTGCGCGGCCAGCGTGCGGTACAGGGGGCTTTCCGCGACTTCGTCCATGAACGCGGAGGGCCCGTAGGTGCTCTGCAGGCGTTGGCGTTCGCGCGCCGGGTCCAGCTCCAGGCCCAGCGCGACCACCGGCGGCCAGCCGGCGGCCTCCAGCTGCGCCATGGCCCGTTCGAAGTGCGCGGACGTGTTGTAGACCAGCTGCAGCTCCTCGAAGGCCGTCGGGTTTCGGTAGCCGAACAGGAACGCCGGGGTGCCGTTGATCGGCAGGCACAGGGCCATTGAGCCCGGTTCGATCTGCGCGCGGATGCGCTCCAGGTTCACGGCCGCGCCGCGCAGCATGCGCGCGGGCCCGCGTTCGGTCTGCACCGTGGCGAACTCCCCGCGCCGCAGCCACTGGATGGGCATCACCAGCAGCAGCGCCGCGGCCAGCGCCGCGCCCGCGCGGCGCTTCCACGCCGCCGGCAGCCAGGCGCCGGCTTCCGCAGCCAGGACGATCAGGCCGGGAATCACCGTGCGGACGATGTGGTGCGCGCCGCACAGCGGCCACGCCACCAGGTACAGCATCGCCGCCGTCATCCACAGCACGCGGCGTTCGCCCGCGCCGCCCGCCCGGCCGCGCGTGCGCCACCAGCGCACCGCCGACGCCGCGATCGCCACCGGCAGACCGTACACGGCCAGCCACATCAGCGCCACGTACGGGCCGAACGAAAGCCACTCGGCGAGCGGCCGGCCGCGCAGTTCCTCGAGTCCCGGCAGCCCGCGGCCCCAGCTCACGCCGCCCAGGAACGGCCGGTAGCGTTCCATCAGCCACACGAACGTGCAGTCGAGGAACTGCGGCCACAGCCCCTGCACCGTCAGCCACAGCAGCATCGGCGCCAGGCCCAGCAGCGCGCCCGCGCAGAGCGCCGCGGTGCCGCGCCAGCGCCGTTCGCACGGAGCGCTTACCGCCGCGGAGAGCAGGCCGAAGCCGGTCCACGTGCCGATGTTCTGCGTGAAGAGACCCGACGCGGCCGCGCACGCGCCCGCCAGCAGCCACAGCGCCCAGGCGCGCCGCCCTTCGCTACCGTCCGCGTGGAGCGCCGCCCAGAGCGCGAAGAGGCTGCACGGCACGGCGAAGACCGGATGGATCAGGCCTTCGTTGCCCGCCACCAGCACCGCCAGCGCGCCGGCCGGAGCCGCCCAGCGAAGTTCGCGCAGGTCGAGCGCGCGCGCGATGCCCAGCGCGGCCGCGGCCGCCGCCGCGCCCGCCAGCGCTTGCAGGACATGCAGGCCAGCCATGCTCATCCCGACGCACGAAAACCACAACGCGGCCAGCCACGCGTAGCCCGGCCACAGATGCATGTGGAAGTCGCGGTAGGGCACCTGCCCTTCGGCCACGCGCTGGCCGAAACGCAGGAAGGTGTACTGGTCGATCCAGCCGTCGTCGATCAGAAAGACGTACAGCAGCCCGAAGGCCACCGCGAAGACGGCGGGGAACTCCCAGCGGGAAGGCCGAGCGCGATCAAGGGCGGCGGCATGGTTCATGCACGCGCAGGATAGCCGATTTCACGAAGCGCGGCATCCAGGCGGCGATGCATTGAACGTTCGCGGCCTTACGCCCTGAAAGGGCGAATTATTGTAGCCAGTGGCAAGCGCGGCCCTCAGCCGCGCGCCGCCCCTGGAACAGTGGGCCAGGTATCCGCCGCGGCACCCAAGCGGTTCCGGCCGGAACCGCTTGGGATTTCGTCCCGAGGTACATGGCCGGTTTGAAAGGTGGACTTCGGGACGAAATCGGCGCACGCCTTGGCGTGCGCCGTGCCGCGGCAGAGCCTTGCGGACCTGCATTCCCGGGGCGGCGGGCCGCTAATCGCGTCCCTTGCCCCGGGCTACATTAATACGCGCCTTCGGCGCTCAATTGAAAATGCTCGATGGGAAGGCTGCTTCGAAGAAGCAGACTCAAGACTGTTGAACGGCTTCCTCGGCCAGCGCGGCGAAGGCGGCCATGCGCTCCTTAAGTTCGATGAGGGTCTTCTCGAGGTCCGGGATGCGGGACGGGCGCGGCAGCGCGGGCGTTTCGTCGCGAAGCAGCCGCGGGGCGGGCTTCGCCGGATGGGATTCCTCGAAGACGCCCAGCCCGTCGTATTCCTCGACCAGCACCGGCTTGGCTAATGCGATCATGGCCTTGGCTCCCCCCACCTTACCGAAGGCGTGCGCGGAGCCCCCCAAAAGGTTCCGCGCGGGGCCCGGGGCGGAGCGTCAAGCCAACGGCTTGCCACCCAGGCGCGCCAGGGCCCGCACCATGTCATCGGCCAGCGGAGCCGTGCAATTCAGCTTTTCTTGGGTGCCCGGGTGCGTGAAGGCGATCTTCCAGGCGTGCAGGGCGTGGCGGGCGAGGCCGGCCTCCTCCTTTAGTTTGCCGTACTGGGCGTCGGCCAGGATCGGATACCCGAGCTTGGCCAGGTGCACGCGGATCTGGTGGGTGCGCCCGGTCCGGGGCTTGGCCAGCACGAGGAAGACCGGCCCGCATTCGCTCTTGGGCATGCGCTGCAACACCTGGAAGTCGGTGTGCGCGTCGCGGCCTTCGTCCGCGCCTTTCATGACGGTCATCTCGGTGCGGCGCACGGGATGCCGCCCGATGCGCCCGCTGTTGGCGAACGTGTCGAGCTTCGGGTCGCCGTGGCAGAGCGCCACGTACTGCTTCGCGACCTTGCGTTCGGCAAACTGCTCCTGCAGCGACTGGTGCGCGCGGTCGTTCTTGGCGGTGACGATCACGCCGGAGGTATCCATGTCGAGGCGGTGCACGATGCCGGGGCGCAGCGCGCCGTTGATGGAACTCAGATCCTTGCAGTGCGCCAGCAGCGCATTGACCAGCGTGCCCGTCGAATGCCCGGGGCCGGGGTGCGAAGGCATGCCAAAGGGCTTGTTGACCACGGCGATGTCGCCGTCCTCGTAGAGGATCGCGAGCGGGATCGCTTCGGGCTTGGCCTCGATGACTTCGGGCTCGGGCCAGTCGATGGCGACGCGTTCCCCGCCCTTCACCTTCTTGTTGGGCTTGGCGCTCTTGCCGTCCAGCAGGATCGCGCCCTCCTTGAGGAGCTTGGCTAAAAAGGAGCGCGAGCGGCCCGGCAGGCAGTCGTGCAGAGCCACGTCGAGGCGCTTGCCGGCGGCAGCCGCGTCGAGCGCGAACTCCTGCTCGGCGTCGAAGGCGGCGGCATCGGCGTGCGGCGTTTTGGGCGCGTCGGGCATGGGCACATTATCGGGGGTCTGGATGGAATTTGCACCTGCGAGTATGGTTTGCATCTACTTAAAGGAGTCTTCCGATGTGGACTAAGCTAACCGAAATTCTCAAAGGAATCCCTTGTACCGTTCGCATTGCCTTTCGGGACGGGACCAAAACCGAATGGTCAAAATCCCTTTTCTTACCCACCCAAGGTTACGGTGAAACTGGAAAGTATGGTCCATTTCGATTGGCAGACGTTGCCGCTGTCGAGATCAACCCAATTGAAATCAGATGGGTCGGCAGGTTGGTACCCGATCGCAAAGTTGACCACACTCAAGTTTTGGTATCCGCACTCCAGTCGGCACAGATTGATTCCGTTATGGATGCGGCCGGAACAATCCTCATTCGGCTGTGACTGAAGGTCAGCTTTTCGTCCGAGGCCGCCACAAACAAGAAGAGCGGGGCAATCAGCCCCGCCCTTGCTTACGCATTGCGGTTTCAGGTAAGGGAACTCAGCTTTCCACGCCCACGCCGTAGAGTTTCTTGGCGAGTTCGACGGCGCTGGCGGCGTCGGGGGCGTAGCCGTTGGCGTGGATCTCGTCGGCGTAGGCCTGCGTGACGGGCGCGCCGCCGATCATCACCTTCACGCCCAGGGCGGCGTTCTCCTGGAAGGTCTTCACCACGCGCGACATCTGCGGCATGGTGGTGGTCAAGAGCGCGCTGCAGCCGACTATCTTCGCGCCGGTGTCCTGCGCGGCCTTCAGGAACTTGTCGTGGCCGGTGTCGACGCCCAGGTCGAAGATCTCGAAACCCGCGCCCTGCAGCATCATGCAGACCAGGTTCTTGCCGATGTCGTGCAGGTCGCCCTTCACGGTGCCCATCACGACCTTGCCGATGGGCTGCATACCGCTGCGCACGATCATGGGCTCGATGAAGGCCATACCGGCCTTCATGGCGCGCGCGCTGATCAGCACTTCCGGCACGTAGACCTCGTTGCGCTTGAAGCGGTCGCCCACGACGGCCATGCCGCAGATCAGGCCTTCGTCCAGGATCGCGGGGGGCTCGAAGGCCTCCAGGATGCTGCTGGCGGTGAGGGTCTCGGCATCGAAGCTCTCCCAGGGCTTTCCGTCGTCGGGCTTGATGCCGGCGAAGTTGCCGATGGATTTGCCGTTGCAGTAGATGGTGATCAGGCGCACTTCGACGGGCTGGGCCTCGCCGGTCTTCTTCACGATGGCCTTGGTCTTGAAGGTCCACATCCCGGCGCCTTCGGGGCGCTCCTTGGTCCATTCGGCGACCGCGGCGGCGCGGTCGGCTTCGGGGTGGATCTGCCCGATGTGAAAGCCCACGTACTTGTTGACTTTGCGGCCGTCGGCGCCCTTCTCGGTGACGACGGGCAGGATGCCGTAGTCGGTCTCGGCCTTCTTGTTGTGCATGGCGTGTTCGTTCATGTACATCACCTGGCCGTCCTTCTCCACCCAGAGGATGGCGAACGGCGAGGGTGCTTTGCCACGGATGACGGTCTGCGCGAGGCTTTCCCAGTCCACGGCGGTCTCCTCCATCTATGAGGTCGCGGGCGCGGCGTCCGGCAGGCCCTTCCGCAGTCCCGGTCTTCTACGGCTTTACGGCGTGGGCAACTTCGTCGGGGTATCGGTCTTCGCCGCACCTTCGGTCTTGGCCGCACCTTCGGTCTTGGCATCGCCTTCGGTCTTGGCGGGCGCGTCGGTCTTGGCGGGAGCGGCCTTGGGCACGGCCTCGCCGGCGTTCAGGGCATCGATTTCGGCGTTGGGCAGCTGGGGCGGGATCTTGCCGTCCTTCAGCAGCAGACCGGGTTCGGAGACCATCACGCGCAGGTACTCGGCTTCGCGGCGCCAACTGTTGGGGTTGGTGTCGGCGGCGGTGGCGCCGGGGTCGCTGAAGCACTTCTTCAGCCACTCGCGGGCGTTCTTCTGGGCCTCGTCGGGGCTCTTGTTCTCGGCCTTGGCCTTCATGCTGCGCAGCCATTCGTAGCGCGCGCCGTCGTAGCAGAGCTTGTAGTAGCGGAAGTGGGTCTTGTAGGCGTCGGCGTTCTTGGCGATCAGTTCGGCGGCGCCGTCGTAGTCTTCGCTCTGTTCGCGGCACATCGCGGCGCCTTCCAGGGCCAGGCCGCCCAGCACCAGGTGGTCGCCCCACTTCTCGAGGGCCAGGTCGTAGAGCTTCTGCGACTTGTCGAGCGCCGCTTTGCGGTTGGCGGGGCTGGCTTCGCTGGCGGCGGCCTGGTTGTAATGCAGCTGCGCGAGCTGCATCGCGATGTACGGCTGCACGGGCGTGCCGGCGACCTTGTCCCAGACGCCTTCCAGGGCCTCGATCGTCTGCTGCGGGTCCTTGGCGTCCTTCGTGGCGAGGTAGTAGTCGTCCCAGTAGCCGCGCAGTTCGTTGACCTTGCTCTCTTCGACGTGGTGCGTGGCGAAGAGCACCACCACTGCGACGACCACCAGCCCCAGCACCGCGTAGACGGCCAGCGCGATCACGCCGGACCACTGCGCCACTTTTCCGGGCTGTTCGGTCTGTTCCATCGTCGGCACGGCTTCATGTACGGCCATCGTCAAGATCCGCTCCTTTGGGACGGCGTGTCCCGTCCTGCGTTGGGCCACACCCCGGCGCTTGGAAATACCTTCCAGGCAAGAGCCAAGCATATTAACCGCCTGTACTTAAGACGCAAGTTGTCCCGCGCGGTCGCATCTGTTTTTCGGGTCCGGGGGCCGAGGCGAGCGATTTGATTTCTGCGCGTTGTGCGTTATATAGAGAGGGCTGCGATCGACGTCCTCCAACCGGCACGTACTTTTCACGTTCCGCCAGCCCGTGGATCCCGCACCATGCAGCCTTCGCCGCCCGACGCCGATACACGCCCCAAGACCGCCACGGCCGCTGAAACAGATGCGTACAAGCCCGGCCTGCGCAAGTTCCTGCTGAGCGTAGGCTTGCCGGCGCTGATCCTGGGCGCCGGGGCCGGCGTGTTCTTCGCGCTCAGTGCCATGCTGAAACCGCCCGAAAGCCACCTCCACCCGCCGGCGGTCCCGCAGGTGCGGGTGGTGACCCTGTCGCCGCAGCGCCTGCCGCTGCAGCTGGTCGGCTACGGCGCGGTGAAGGCCAAGCACAAGGTCTCGCTGGCGCCGCAGATCAGCGGCCGCGTGGCGCGGGTGAACCCGGCCTTCGAGGTCGGGCGCTTCGTGCGCAAGGGCACGGTGCTGGCGGAGATCGAGCCCGAGGACTACCAGATCCGCGTCACCACCGCCAAGGCCCGCATCGACCAGGCCAAGGCCGAGGTCGAACGCCTGGCGCAGACCAAGGAGAACCTGCAGCACGAGATCGAGGTCCAGGGCAAGATGGTCGACCTGGCGCTCGCCGAGAGCAACCGCACCGAGGAGGCTTACCACGAGAACAAGGCCGCCGTCACGCTCAACGTCCGCGACGCCGCGCGCATCGCGTACCTGCGCCTGCGCGCCACGCTGATCGACCTGGAGAACCAGCTCGCCCTGATCCCGCAGCAACTCCAGCAGGCCGAAGCGCAGCTGGCCCAGCGCCAGGCCGAATGGGAGCAGTCCAAGCTGGACCTGGACCGCACGCGCATCGTCGCGCCCTTCGACGCGCGCGTGATGGCCCGCGACGTCGAGGTCGGGCAGTTCGTCACCACCTTCCCGCTCACCGGCGTCGCCACCCTGGCCGACACGCAGCGCTACGAGATCCCCGTGATGGTCGAGCCCGAGCAGATGACCAAGCTCGGCGCCGTGCCCGAGCAGGTCCTGCCGCCGGACGTGAAGCTGCCGCCTGCCGCCGCGCAGGGAGCGCTCGCCGAGATCCGCTGGCTGGCGCACGGCGGCAAGTTCACCTGGAAGGGCCGCCTGGCGCGCATCGGCATGATGGACGAAGGCACCAGCACCATCCCGCTGTACGTCGAGGTCGAGGAACCCTGGACGAGCCTGAAGCCCGGCGAACACCCGCCCCTGATCATCGGCGCGTACTGCCAGGTGCGCATCGAAGGCCGAGCCATCGAGGATGCCCTCGCGATCCCCGATCGCGCGCTCCACGAAGACCAGCAGGTCTACCTGCTCAAGGACGGCAAGCTCGAGATCCGCACCGTCACCGTGCGCTATCGCCAGGACGACCTCGTCGTCGTCGGCTCGGGCCTGAACGCCGGCGACTGCGTGGTGACCTCGCCCATCGCCTTCCCCACCCCCGGCATGGCCCTGGCCGAAGTGAAGGACGACGCGCCCGCGCCCAAAGCCGTGGCCGCCGATCCCCCGGCCTCGACCAACGGCGAAGCGCCGACCCTGGTGCTGAAGCCGCAGAGCAAGAGCGAAGCCGCCGGAGGCGCCCGGCCGTGAGGAAGCTGCTGGAAGCGGCCGCGACTCACCCGGTCCTGGCCAACCTCCTGATGACCCTGACCCTGGTTGGCGGCGGCATCTGTTACATGCAGATGCCCGTCGAGGTGATGCCGGAGTTCAGCGCCAACCGCATCCTCGTCACCGTCGCCTACCCCGGCGCCAGCAGCAGCGAGGTCGAGGAAGGCATCTGCCAGAAGATCGAGGACGCCGTCGAGGGCATCGAAGGCATCCGCAACGTCGAATCGACGTCCCGCGAGAGCCTCGCGTCGGTCAACATCGAACTCGAAGAGTGGATCAAGGACGTCCAGCGCGTCCAGAACGACATCCGCGACCGCGTCGACGCCATCGACACGTTCCCGGAGGACGCCGAGGAACCCGTCGTCACCGAGATCCTGCTCAAGAATCCCGTCATGCTCCTGACCATCTACGGAGACGCGCCCGAACGCACCCTGCGCGAGCTGGCCTACGAGGTCCGCGACGACCTGGTCGCCACCGACGATGTCAGCCAGATCACCCTCAAGGGCGTTCGCGAGTACGAGATATCCATCGAGGTCAGCGAGGCCGCGCTGCGCACCTACGGCCTGACCCTGCAGGAAGTCTCCGACGCCGTGCGCCGCGGCAGCCTGAACCTGCCCGGCGGCACCCTGCGCACGCGCAACGAGGACTTCAAGATCGAGATCACCGGGCGGCGCTACACCGGCCTGGCCTACCGCGACCTGGTGGTGGTCGCGCGCGCCGACGGCACCGTCGTGCGGCTGCACCAGATCGCCGAGATCCGCGACGGATTCAGCGAGGACGAGGTGCGCGGGCGCTACAACGGCAAGCGCGCCGTGATGATCCAGATCGACCACACCGCCCAGGAAGACGCCCTGAAGATCTCCAAGGCCGTGCACGCGGTGCTGGACCGGCACCGCGCCACCGCGCCGCAGGGCATCCAGATGGAGATCTACTGCGACTTCAGCGAGATGATCATCGACCGCGCCAACCTTCTGATCAGCAACGGCCAGCAGGGCCTGATTCTCGTCTTCCTGACGCTGTGGCTGTTCCTCAACCTGCGCCTCTCGTTCTGGGTCGCCATGGGCATCCCCGTCGCCTTCGCCTTCGCGGGCTTCGTGATGTTCGCGATGGGCCAGAGCATCAACATGATCAACCTCTTCGGCATGATCATGGTCCTGGGCATGGTCGTCGACGACGCCATCGTCATCGGCGAGCACATCCACACCTACCGGCAGTCCGGCATGCCGCCCCTGGAGGCCGCCAAGCGCGGCGTCGCCGAGATGGCCCTGCCGGTCTTCGGCGCCGTCTCGACCACCATCGCGGCCTTCCTGCCGCTGATGTTCGTCTCGGGAATCATGGGCAAGTTCTTCGCCGTGCTGCCGGTGGTCGTCATCGCCGTGCTCACCGGCTCGCTGCTGGAAAGCTACTTCTGCCTGCCCGCGCACCTCAGCCACAGCAAGCGCCCCGGCGCACACCGCATGCGCGCGCGCGTCGAGGCCTTCCTCGAATTCGTCATCCACGGCCTCTACGCGCCCATCAACCGCTTGGCCCTGAAGCACCGCTACGTCACCATTGCCTGCTCCATCGCCGTGCTGCTGCTGGCCGCCGGCATGGTCGCAGGCGGGCTGGTGCCCTTCCTCTTCTTCCCGCGCTTCGACAACCAGTACGTGCAGGCGTTCATCACCTTCCCCGAAGGCACGCCCGCCGCAGTCACCGAGGCCAACCTGCGCCGCATCGAGGACGCCGCCGAGTCGCTAAACGCGAAGTTCGCCGCCTCTTCCAAGGACGGCCCGCTGGTGCAGAAGATCTACGCCGACCTCGGCAGCGGCGGAAAGACCAACGCCGGCATGGTCTTCATCGTGCTGGCCGGCCCCGAGAAGCGCGAACTGCACAGCGAACAGGTGCTGCGCGCATGGCGCGAGGCTGCCGGCGCCTTCCCCGACGCCGTCAGCCTCACCTACGGCGACATGCGCGGCCCCGGCGTCGGCGGGCACGACATCGAGGTCCACCTGCGCGGCAGCGACCTGCAGGATCTGCGCCGCGCCAGCGTCGAACTGCAGGAGAAGCTCGCCACCTACAACGGCGCCTACGAGGTCCAGGACGACTTCCAGCCCGGCAAGCGCGAACTGCGCGTCGCGCTGAAACCCCAGGGCCGCGCCCTCGGCATCACCCTGGGCGACCTCGCCACCCAGCTGCGCCAGGGCTTCTACGGCGCCGAGGCCATGCGCGTGCAGCGCGGCCGCGACGAAGTCAAGGTCCAGGTGCGCTACCCGAAGGAAGAACGCGCGCAGATGGAGGACCTCTACCGCATCCGCGTGCGCACCCCGACAGGCATGGAAGTTCCCTTCGTCGAAGTCGGCGACGTGAAGCTGGTGCGCAGCATGGCCGAGATCCGCCGCCGCAACGGCAAGCGCCGCGTGGCCGTGACCGCCATGGTGGACCCCAAGCTGGGCAACAGCGGCGACATCCGCAAGGACCTCGACGCCGGCTACCTGGACGAACTGCGCGCACGATACCCGCAGATGGCGATCAGCTTCGAGGGCGCCGAACAGGAACGCGCCGACAGCATCACCAGCCTGAAGCGCAACTTCGTCTTCGCTCTGCTGGGCATCTTCTTCATCCTCGCCGTCATCTTCCGCAGCTACCTGCAGCCCATCCTGATCATGCTCGTGATTCCGTTCGGCCTCATCGGCGCCGTCGCCGGGCACCTGGTGCTGGGCGAACCGCTGACCATGATGAGCCTCTTCGGCCTCGTCGCGCTGACCGGCGTCGTCGTCAACGACTCGCTGGTCTTCATCGACTACATCAACGGGCGCCAGCGCGAAGGCGCCGGCGTGATGGAAGCCGTCTACGCCGCCGGGCCCGCGCGCTTCCGCGCCATCATGCTGACCTCGCTGACCACCGTCGCCGGCATCGCCCCGATCATGCTCGAACGCAGCTTCCAGGCGCAGTTCCTGATCCCCATGGCGATCTCGCTGGCCGGCGGCCTGATCTTCTCAACTTTCGTGACGCTCTTCATCATTCCCTGCCTGTACGTGGCGCTGAACGACGTGCGCCGCGCGCTCTCCTGGCTGCGCCACGGCACCTGGCCCACGCGCGAACTGGTCGAACCCGCGCACCGCGAATTCGCCGGCTTGGTCCACGCACAGGGCGACTGATCTCGATTGCGGATTGCGGATTAACAGCTTTAAACACAGAGATCACAGAGCACGCAGAGAAGGGAAAATTCGGGCTAGGGATTGCGGGCGCGAAGCACGCGGCCGGTTGCCGCTCCCCTCCGCGGGAGAGGCCGGCACGCGCGAAGCGCGTGCGGATAAGGGGGCCGGTAAACGAACGACGTCCGCGAAGGCGCAACACCGTGTCGCGCTACCCCCTGGCGGAAACCGGTACGCCGCGTTACACCTTCCTGCGTGAAGAACGACCTCGCTTCCGAACGCCGCCTGCCCGGCAGCGAACCCCGCTTCGCGCTCGACCGCCGCGCCGTGCTGCTGGCGCTCGTCGGGCTGCTGGCTCTCTACATCCTCGGCTCGTGGGCCTACCACCGCTTCCTCGAGAGCGACGAGACCAAGATCCGCAAAGTGCTGGCCGCCTGCGCGCAGGCCGCGCGCGACCACAGCCCCGCCGGCGTGACGGACAACTTCGACAAGACCTTCAAGATCGGCACGGGGCCCGTGAGCGCCGACCTCGACACGATCCACGGCGCGATGGTGCAGCTCTTGATGGTGATGTACCGCGGGCCCGTCGAAGTCGCCTACGTGCCTTCGACATTTCCCGTCACGGTCGCCGCCAACGGCACCACCGCCGTCGCCACCTTCCAGCTGCGCGCGCGCGGCAAGCCCGACGCGCAGAGCGAGTTCATGGACTTCAACCAGCAGTTCCTCTCCAGCCAGACCTGGTTCCGCTGCCACCTGCGCAAGACCGACGAAGGCTGGAAGATCCACCTCGTCGAGATCTTCGACGCCGACCCGTCCGAGGCGAAGACCGAGGAGTAGGCGTCAGGAATCAGGAATCATAGTACGCATTGCGTATTTATGCATCGGCCTAAGTACCGTAAATGATCATTCCTGAGCAACCCCGAAGGGGTTGAAGGTGGAAGCCCAGGGTAAGGACCGCGAAGCGGTCCGCAACCCTGGGTCGCGGCCACAACGATGCCGCCCTGAAGGGGCGGCACCGGCTGCTCGTGAACCAAGAACGATTGCAGTCCAGGAGTAGCACCTTGCCCATAGGCGCGGGTTGGCAACCCGCGCCACGCGCTGTCGCGTCTTGCGTTGCGCAGCGTTCGCCACCTCAGGCTTCGCCGCCGTTTTTCCTTTTGCTGTTTTTCAGTTTTTTTGGATCTTGCCGTATTCCGTTTGCCGTTTCTCGGTTCTCACCCGTCGCCCCTGACCCCTCACCCATTTTGATACACAAAGCGTATATTACACCTGGCGCAGTACGTCGCGCAACGTAACACATCTACAACGTGCAATTTTCACGTAAGTCCTTATTCACCGTAAAATGCACCATGTTAAAGTCGTAATCAAATCGATACAAATCGCTATGTGCACTCCGGCACGTCGCGCAGCCCGGCGTGCACGGCCGCTTTCCCGTTTTCCTTCTGGTCCGCAGCGCGCGAAGTGGTAACGTCGTCTTTTTCGTTCCGCGGCGCCGGGGGGCTCGCCGCACCGGCCCTTTCTCCGGATGCCCGCGCCATGGCCCGACCCGGCTCCACCAAGATCCTCCGCCGCGTCGAGTCGCCGCGTTCGGCCACCTCCAGTAGCACGCGCCGAAAGGCCTTCCCCACCCGCTGGCTGGTCCACGAACCCGCCGCACCCGAAGCGATCTCCGCGCTGCGCAGCGCCTTGAACGTCAGCGCGCCGTTCGCGCAAATCCTGGCTCGGCGCGGACTTGCAGATCCAAGCTCGGCCGAGGCGTTCCTCCTTGCGAAGCTCGACGCGCTGCACGATCCCGCCCTGCTGCCCGACATGGCCTCCGCCGTGGCGCGCATCGAGGAGGCCGTCGCCGGGAAGCAGCGCGTGGCGCTCTTCGGCGACTACGACGTCGACGGCGTCAGCGCGACCGCGCTGATGGCGGGCTTCTTCCGCGTGCTGCGCTTCCCCGTCGAGGCGCTCGTGCCCGAACGCGATCAGGGCGGCTACGGCCTCAGCGCGCAGGCGGTGCAGCGCTTGCTCGCGCTAAAGCCTGACCTCGTCATCACTTTGGACAACGGCATCGCCGCGCACGCCGCGTTGGCGCAGATCCGCGAAGCGGGCATCGATGCGATCGTCGTCGACCACCACCACGTCGGCGAGGCGCTACCGCCGGCGCTGGCGGTCATCAACCCCAAGCGCGCGGACAACGCGTACCCCTACGACGAACTCTGCGGCGCGGGGCTCGCCTTCAAGCTGGCCTGGGCCGCGGCGCAGGCCTTCAGTCATAACGCGAAGGTGACGCCCGAGTTCCGCGCGTTCCTGAAGGACGCGCTGGCGCTTGCGGCGCTCGGCACGCTCGCCGACGTCGTGCCGCTGACGGGGGAGAACCGCATTCTCGCGGCGCAGGGCCTGAAGACGCTCGCGCGGCCGGCCGCGCCGGGCTTGAGCGCGCTGCTGGACGTCTGCCAGATCGACGGCGCGCTGAACGCCTACGACGTGGCCTTTCGCCTCGCCCCGCGCATCAACGCCGCCGGGCGCTGCGGGCAGGCCGCCGACGCGCTGGAACTTCTTCTCACGCAAGACGTTGCCCGCGCGCGGGACCTCGCCGCGAAACTCGACGCGCTCAACCGCGAGCGCCAAGCCATCGAGACGCGCATCTGGACGCAGGCGCGCGCCGATGCCATGGCGCGCCTGGCGGCCGAGCCCTCGCCGCGCGCTCTGGTGCTCGACGCCGCCGACTGGCATCCCGGCGTGATCGGCATCGTGGCCTCGCGGATCGTCGAGGAGTTCCACCGCCCGACGGTGCTGCTGGCGCACGAGCCCGAGGGCGCCGTAGCGCGGGGTTCGGGGCGTTCGATCCGCGGCTTCCACCTGGCCGAGGCCTTCGAGGCCTGCGCGGAGTGGCTGCCGTCGCACGGCGGGCACGCCATGGCCGCCGGGTTGACAGTGAAGCTCGGCGACCTGCCCGCCTTCCGCGAAGCCCTTGAACGCAAGGCCGCGCAACACCTGTGCGACGAAGACCTGCAACCGCTGGTCTCGGCAGAACTTGCGCTGCCGCTGAAGGACGTGACCGAAAGCTTCTGCGCGGAGCTGCGGCGGCTGGAACCGTGCGGCGCAGGCAACCCGCGCGCGCTGGTCGCGGCGTTGGGCATCGGTGTCGCGGGGCGTCCCAAGCCGCTGGGCCAGGAAGAGCGCCACGTCACGTTCTTCGCCAAGCAGGACGAGACCGTGCTGCGCGCGGTGGGCTTCGGGATGGGCGAGCGTTTCAACCAGCTCTGCGCCCAGGCCGAGGCCGGCGCGCTGGACCTGGTCTTCCGCCCTGAGCTGAACACCTTCCGCGGGACCACCTCCGTCGAGCTGCATCTGCAGGCTTTTCGCCCCGCAAAGGGCGCTCCGGCAACGTCTTAATATATGGTGCCAAAGCACTTGCGGCCTCGGCCAAAAAGCCATAAAAGAGGGCTTTGCGACAGCTTACGGCGCTCCGAGACGAAGCGGACCAGCATGTTCTACTGGACCTACCGAAGCCTCACCGCCCTGGCCTCGAGCCTCCCGCGCTCGCTGCAGTACTGGTGTGCCTACCGTTTCGCCGACGCTTGGTACCTGCTGGGCGGTCCGAAACGCCGCGCCGTCCAGGCCAACATGCGCGCCGTGCTGGGCTCCGAGGTTCCCGAGGCCGCGGTGCGCCGCGAGGCGCGCTGGGTCTTCCGCAGCTTCGGCGTGTACCTGTGCGAGTTCTTCGGGTATCGCCAGTTCGGCCCGCGCTACATGGACGCGTGCATCGAAGTCCAAGGCCGCGAACACCTTGACGCGGCGCTGGTCGGCGGGCGCGGCGCGCTGTTCGTCAGCGGGCACTACTCGAACTGGGAGATCGCCGCTTCCAAAATGGCGCACCTGGGCTACCCGATCGTCATCGTCACCCAGGAGCACGACGACCCGCGCGTGAACGAACTCTTCGTCTCGCAGCGCGAGCGCCACGGCGTGACCGTGCGCCACACCAAGGGCGGCGCGCGCGCGGCCCTGCGCGGCCTGCGGGAGAACCGCCCCGTCGCGATCCTGGCCGACCGCACCACCGGCGGCCCGACGGTGGAGGTGGAGCTCTTCGGCCGCCGCACGCCGCTGCCGCAGGGCCCGTGGTACATCGCCGCCGAGACCGGCGCGCCCGTGCTGCCGACCTTCATGCACCGCCGGGCGAACTTCAGCTACGTCGTGCACGTCGGCGCGCCGCTGTACGCGGCCAGGACGGGCACGCGCGGCGAGAAGGCCGCGGCGCTCGCGCAGGCCTGGGCGAAGCACCTCGAGGCGCGCATCCGAACCGATCCGTCGCAGTGGACGGTCTTCTATCCCGTTTGGCCGGACGAAGATGCGGCGCCCGCAGCGAACCCAAGCGAAGCCGCGCCGCGCATCGCCCTGCCCCAGCCCAAGCCCGCGCCGAAGGACCCCGTGCGCACGGAGGGCCGCGAATGAGCCCCCGCGCCGCAGCCACCGACATCTGCGCCATCGTGCCGTGCTACAACGAGGCCCAGACCATCGAGCGCCTCGTCACGGCCACGCGCCGCCACGTGCAGGTCTGCATCGTCATCGACGACCACTCGACCGACGGCACCCACGAAGCCGCCGCGCGCGCCGGTGCGCGGGTGCTGCGCCACGAACGCAACCTGGGCAAGGGCATGGCCTTGCGCAACGGCTTCGCGCTGGCCGCGGCCAGCGGCTTCCGCGCCGCGGTGACGCTGGACGGCGATGGGCAGCACGACCCCGAGGAGATCCCGCGCTTCCTGAACGCCTTCGAACAGGGCGACATCGACATCGTGCTCGGCGACCGCATGAACGACACCGCGTCGATGCCCTTCGCGCGCCGCCAGACCAACAAGTTCACCTCGTGGTGCGTGCAGCGCATCACCGGCCTGCCGATCCACGACTCGCAGGTCGGCTTCCGCCTGATCCGGCTCGACACCTGGCAGTCGCTGCAGTTGCAGTGCCAGCGCTTCGACCTGGAGTCCGAAGTTCTCATCAAGGCCGGGCGCCAGGGCGCGCGCATGGCCCAGGTGCCCATCCGCACGATCTACAACGGAACCGAGACTAGCAAGATCCACCCCGTCATCGACGCGCTGCGCTTCTTCCACCTGCTCTGGCGCTGCCGCAACGCCTAATTGGGCAACGACTTGGCTCCCCTCGACGAACGCGCCCGCGAGGACCTCGCCTTCATGGTCGACCGCGACCTGCGGGGGCGCGGGATTCGCGACGAGCGCGTGCTCGCGGCGTTCGAGAGGGTCGACCGCGCGCGCTTTGTCCCCAGCATCGAACGCGACAAGGCCTACGACGACCGGGCCTTGCAACTCACTCACGGGCAGACCATCAGCCAGCCGTACATGGTCGCGCTGATGCTCGAGGCCTTGCAACTGCGCGGCGGCGAGAAGGTTCTCGAGATCGGCACCGGCAGCGGCTACCAGACGGCGCTCCTGGCGGAAATCTGCGCCGAGGTCTGGACGGTGGAGCGCATCGAGTACCTCGCCACCACCGCCGAGGACCGCCTGCTGGACCTCGGCTACCGCAACATCCGCTTCAAGCTCGGCGACGGCTCCAACGGCTGGCCCGAGGGCGCGCCCTACGACCGCATCGTCGTCTCCGCCGCCTGCCCCAACCTCCCGCAGCCGCTGCTCGAGCAGCTCGGCGAGGACGGGCTGCTGGCCGCGCCCGTCGGCGTGGGCGACCACCAGGACCTGACCGTGGCCGTCAAACGCGGCGGAAGGATCGATGTTCAGAAGGGCATCGCATGCGTCTTCGTGAAGCTCATCGGCGACCACGGCTACGCCGCCCCAGAAGGTTAAGCGCCGCCCGCCTTCCAGTTTACGGAAACTCGCAGTCCGATTAGCGTTACCGTTTTGCAGCGTTTCGCCGAATCGACTCTGGGCCGAGCCTGCCTGCATGCCGCCCGACGATCCCAACGCCCCGCCGCCGCAGCCGCCCGCGCCGCCCTCTGGCGCGTCGGCCGTCGAAGCGCACCCGCCGCAGCAGCCGTCGTCGCCCGGCGGTAGGCCGCCCCAACGCCCCGCCTCCTTTATATGGACGGTCTTCAGGCGCCTGGCCGTGGCGCTCTACATCCTCCTCGCCACCTGGCTCAGCCTCTGGATCGCCCGGCATGCCACCGAAGGCGGCCTGCCCGTGCACGCCTACTCGCCCGAAGATGCGGTTCTGTCCCTGCGCATATGGGACGTGGACAAGAGTTGGCGCGCGCTCGAATCTCACCCCGACGTGATGGAACTCTGGCGCGACCCGGAGTTTCAGCGCTGGTCGAAGATGGGCGAAGGCCTCACCAAGGCGCGTGCGAAGTACCGGAAGCTTCCGGGCCTGGTGCGCCGCATCTTCGGCAATGAACTCGACCGCGGGAACCTCCGCGACCTGGTCGGCCGCGAGAACGCAGTCTACCTCCTTCCGCCGCGCAAATTGCCGGGCGAGGAGGAAGCCAAGCCGCCCGGCGTGATCTTTCTACGCGTGCAGGGCGGTCGCGGCACGCTGCTGCGCATGGTCGGCGCCATGGCCAACCTCGCACGCAAGGACAAGTCAGAAGAGGATCGGCGCCGCGAGCCCGTCTTTCACGACCTGGGCGGCGGGCTGATCGCCTTCGCGCCCGAGGACGTGGAACTTTCCGGACCCCGCGAAGCAGCCGCGGCGCGGGACATCGTTTCGCCCACCGCCGCCGCCGAACTCTCCATCCGCCCCAGGGACCTGCTGCTGCGCGCGGAGCAGATGTCTGCGGAGAAGGCCGAGCGTTTCGAGGAACAGGTCGCGCAGAAGCTGATAAAGCCGCCGGATTGGCTGGACATCCTGCGCCTGCGCCCGTCGCCGGACGAACTGCGCCTTGTCCTGGAGCCCGACGGGCACGGCGGCCTGGCCGGACACGGGGCGTGGGCCGGCGCGCTGCCGGCGAATCACGGCAGCGCGGCGCTGCTGGATCCTGCCCTGCCGCCCGGCACCGAGCCGCTGCTCGACGCGGAACTGCCCGTCGACGCCGGCGCCTGGTTCTGGCACTACCTCTTCGGGGAGATCAACGGCTCGGAAAAGAACACCCGGCGCTGGCTGGAGCGCATGGGACGAATGAGCGAAGACGGCGTAAACCTGGAGCGCGACCTTTTCCCGTATGCGGGCGGCACGGTGCGCTTGGCGGTGGCGCCGCCGCCGGACGGCTGGCCGGCGAAGCAGGAACTGCTGCTGCTGGCGCTGCCGCTCGACGCGCAGGATCCGCCGCGCGCCGCGTTGCGTTCGCTGGCCCGCGCGCGCTGGAACGACCTCTTCGACGGCCGCCCGGGGCCGGGCGCGGAAAAGGAATACGTGCTGCGCTTTCCCGACGGCGCGAACGAACGCTTCGTGCTCAACCGCGAGGGCAAGTTCACGCACCCGATGTGGACCGTCACTGACGCCGGCTTCGCGGTGCTGAGCGACGGCGGGCCGGACGCGATCTTCCCCACCGCCCCCGCGCCCGCGCAGAACGCGGACTTCCTGCGTTCAAAGGCATGGCGGGAGGCGGCCGCCAAGCCGGCGTGGTACCTGCACCTGGACGGGGCCCGCATGGCGCACGCCTTCGGCGCGCTGTACCAGATGAAGCTGGAAGACGAGCGCGACAGCGCGAAGTTCAAGGCCGCGGACTTCCTGGAACGCCATCCCGACGAGGCGGCGGAGGTGCGCATGTTCCAGAACCTCGCGCGCTTCGGCGGCGCCTTCGCGCTGGAGGTGCGCCCGCCCGAACATTCCGGCGAAGCCGCGGCGATCGAATTGCGCTGGCGCCCGAAACTGCAAAGCGATCCTTGACGCGCGCGGCGGAAAACATAGACTCCGCAGCGAAATGCATTTCTCCGCTCAAGAAGGAGCCGGCCATGGCCAGGAAGAAGGTCGCCAGCGAAGGTCTGGTGGTGGGCACCAAGGCCAAGAACTACGTCAAGGCCAAAGGCATGAAGAGCAGCGGGGAACTGGTCGACGCGCTGAGCAAGGTCGTCGCCGACGTGCTGGACCGCGCCTGCCAGCGCGCCAAGGCCAACAAGCGCTCCACCGTCCGCCCGCAGGACCTGTAAGCCGCAGGACGCGGGCCGAACGTCCCGCGTGCGCCGATTCCCTGCGCCCTCCATTCTTTCCGTTCAGTCCTCGACGCCGATCACCGGCTTGCTTTCCTTCGGATCGCGTGGCGCAGGCCCGGCTGGAAGTCCGGGCAGGCCCGGCAGGCCGGCCTTGGGCGCGGCGCTGCGGTCGACGCCTTCGCGCGGCAGCACGTACTGTTCGAGTTTGCGGTAGAGCTTCAGGAATGCTTCGTTGAGCTTCTGGTAGCCGGCGGGCTGCACGCGCCCGTTCGCGAAAGCCTTCTCGTCCAGCAGCGCGCCTGCGTCGAGCACCGGGATGCGGCGCGCCTCGCCCAGTTCGGCGACCAGTTTGCGCACGCTGGCGATGCGCGCGCGTTTCTCGCTCTTCTCGGGCGCGCTCTCGAGGTCCTCCATCGGCGAGACCAGCACCGGCAGGACGCCGCGCTTCATGGCCGCGTCGACGGCGCAGCTGAGCTCCGCGAAGTATTCGTAGGGATGCTTGCGCCGCGTGAGGACTTCCTCGGGATCGGCCGCCAGCACCAGAATCTCCGGGTTTCCGTCGGCCAGGTAGCGTTCCACCTCGCGCGCCGCGCCCGCCGGATCGCGCCACACCGCCGGGCCCGCCGCGCGCCAGGTGTAGCCGTCGGCTTCCTTCAAATCCCCGTCCTTGGCGCCCAGCGGCACCAGAAAACTCGCCGAGCCCGCGCCGCCCGAGACCAGCCGCGCGATCTCCTTGGCCTTCGTCTGCCGCTTCGCCGCGCCGTTGCCGCCTTCGGCCGCCAGGCGCTTGTACGTGTCGAGGATCTCCGGGCCGAGCAGGAAGCCGTCCTTACCGGGATCGCCGGTCAACGCCTGCTTCAACGCCTCGGCCTGGGCCGCCTTCTCGGCGTCGGCCAGCGCCTTCTCGCGCGCCGCTGCCGCCGCCTTGGCCGCCTCGGCCGACGAGCCGCCGACAGTGACGGAGGCATCGTCGATCGCCGCCGTGGTCGCGCCCTTCTTGCTCTTGTCGCCCAGGAAGGTCAGGCGCAGGCCGACCACCGGCGCGTCGAGCTTCGCGTCCTTGGCCGGCTTGGTCTTGTCGAGTTCCAGATGCAACTCCGTCCAGTCGCCATCCTTGAGTTGCGAGGCGCCGACTTTCAGATCGCCGAGCACGCCGGAGGCACCGTCCATCAGGTCCAGGCGGATAGCCTCGATGTCCTTCGTGTAGACCTGCAGGTTGAGCAGGTAGCCGTCGCCGCGCTTGCCGAAATTCGGCACGGCCTGGCCCGACGCAGATTCCGTGGGGATGTCCGCTGCGCGCAGCAGCGTGCTGAAGTTGGCCGGGCCGAGTTTCTCGGGCGCCCAGGCCGCAGGCGACTTGCGGAAGGTGGGATCGCTGGTGAACGAACCGCTTTTCCAGCCCTGCGCTTTTCGTTCGTCGAACCCGTTGAAGGTCACGAGACGGAACGGCCCCGCGGCTACCGGCGATTGGGCGGCGGGATCGGGCGTTTGAACCGCCGGCGCATTCTTGGACTCGGCCGCACCGACTGCCGGCGTCTTGGCCTCGGCGACCTGCGGCGCTTCCGTCTTGGCGACGTCGGCCGCATCCGGCGTCTTGGCTTCCGGCGGCGGAACCAAGAGCCCTGCGGGCAGCAGGTTCTTGTGCGGATAGAGTTTGCTCGCGTCCAGCGACCCCGGCGCCTCGGGCGGTTCCTTCGCTTCGCCCGCGCTACCGTTGGCGGGATTGGATTCGTTGCCGTTCGCCGGAGCTTCGGATTCCTTCGCGCTGCGTTTGCGCTCGGCCTTCTTGCCGCCGCCCATCAGGACGGGAATGCCAAGCAGCCCCACGCCGAGCCCGAAGACGGCCGCGCCGACGGCCAGAAGCAGCAGCCCCGCGCTGCCCGAACGGCGCAGGTCGTCGGCGGCGAGGTCGGGGGCCGTGTCGAGCGCCGGGGTGGCCGAGCCCTGGGGCGTCGGCGGACGCAGGTCGATGCGGCTGGAACGGCGCGGCGGAGGCATGCAGTCAGTCTACCCTTCCCACTGCGTTTTTCGATTTTTGAATCCCGCATCCCGTGGCAGCCGTACGCTCACGGCTGGCTGGGCGCGACCTTCGGACCGAGCTTGCGCGGCGCGGTCTTCTGCTCTTCGCCCCCGCCCAGCCCTTCGGTCTTCTTCTCCGGCTCCGGCGCGGCTTGCTGCTTCGGCGGAGGCACGGGAGACGGCTCCTTTACAAGTACGGCGTCCGGGCCGAACCACCACGTCGTCTCCTTGCTCAGCTGCCACTTGCCGTCGAAGAAGCCGGCGCATACGGGCCGGTTGGTGCGCGTGCCGTCCAGGTCGGGATCGGCGGTATAAAGGAGGAAGTCGGGCAACAGATCCAGCTTGTGGTTGCCGGGCAGGTGCTCGCCGTAGCTCAAGCCCGCGCAGATCACGACAGAGCTGCTCTGGTTGGCGCCTTCGAGGGGACTCGGGAAGATGTACATCAGACCGCGGTCCTTCAGCGCCACGGTCTTCTCGCCGATGGTCACCTTCCCGTCCTTCACGGCAAAAGGCAACTTCTTCGTCGCGGCGCAGGCGGCGTGCAGCGTGTTCTCCTGTTCTTCGCCGAAGAGGAAGAGGTTCTTTGCCGACTTTTCGACATCGGTGACTTCGATGTCCGCCTTCACCGGCGGACGGGACTTGGCGAAGGCGTACCACTCGTCGGCGAACTTCAGCGCCTGCGCCTTCAGGCGCGCGGTGGCCTCCGCGCCGCCGGAAGTTCCGTAGACAACGACAAAGCCGCTGTACGTGGCTTCCTTGATGGGGCCACAGCGCAGGGCCGACTTCCAATTCCATTCGATGAAATTGCCCTGAATATCCTTGGACCGCACAACCTTGAAATCCGGCAGGCGGGACAGGAAAACGGGGGCGATGCCTCCTTGGCCCGATGCGGCATTCAAGGTCATGCCATCGTTACCGGCCTCTTGAACCACGTTGGTAATCTCTCGAAGGCCCAGGAATATCTCGGCAACATTCTTCGACACCTTGTTGATTTCCAACTTGTCGCCGTTTGTCCAGGCCACCTCAAAGGCCTGAAGTTCACCCGTCAGGTGATTCACCTCAAGGCCGTCGCGTCTCCCGAACGTCAGCGAAAAATTCCGCAGCCATCCCATCTTCGGATTCGCCTCGCGCTTCTGCTTCAGCAGCCACGCCACGGGCTCCTCGTCCTGCATCACGTCGAAGAGCGACCAGTGGTCGCCGGGCGGCAGGTTCAGCTGCACGTCGCAGCCTATCTCCTTCAGCCGCGCGGCCATGCGCTCGGCCTCCGAAGGCTTCACGACCGTGTCGTCGGCGCCGTGGTAGATGCGCAGCGGCGTGTTGACGAAGTTCTCGCAGAGTTCGATCGGCGTGTCGGTGCGGACGAGGAACTGCTTGAACGGGTGCAGCGTCGCGAGGCCGCCGGTGCCCATCAGCAGCGGGCTGTCCGCGCGCCCGGCCAGCACCACGCCCGCCGCAAAGCGCCCCGGATAATGCCCGCCCAGCGTGTAGACGGCCATGCCGCCCATCGAGTAGCCGTACAGGTAGATGCGGTCGGCGTCGATCGGGTAGTGCTTCTGCATCTCGGCGACGGCATCCAGCACGTCAACCTCGCCGGCGCCCAGGAAGTCGGCGTTCGAGCGCCCGAAGGGAATCGCCAGGAAGCAATCGTGCTTCTCGAAGAGCGCGTTGAAGGCGGGCATCTCGGTCCACCAGCGGTGCTTGTGGTAGTCGGGCACGTAGCCGTGCAGGAAGACCACCAGCGGGAAGCGCTTGGTTTCCTTGGCATCCCGGGCTTTCTTCCAGGCGCTCGGCGCAAGCATGAAGTAGGGCTGCGGCGACTCTTCGATGGGGCTCCACAGGGCGCGTTCGAAGTAGCCCGTGCGCCCCTCGTGCGGATCGCGCCCTTCCTTTTCCAGTGGCAGGCAGCGCGAGACTTCGTCGAGCAGCCCCAGCAGCGTCTCGCCGGTGGCCGGGTCCATGCGCGTCGGCAGGGCCGCCGGCCCATCGGCGGCGGGCGGCGCGAGGTCGCGCAGCGAGTTGGCGAGTTTCTCCAGCGCGAGGGCCGTGTCGGGGAAGGCGCTCAGCGGCTTCTTCGCGTCAGCGGCGGTCTTCTGCAGCAGCGCCGCGCAGGCCGCGCGTTCGGTCTCGATGCCGGCGAGCGAATAGAGGCGCAGTTGGGCCGAGCCGAGCACCTTCTCGCCCTCGGCTTCGACCAGATCGCAGGCGAGGTCCAGCTTGGCGCTCGCCACGGCGGGCGCGGGCAATTCGAAGATCCACGGCGCGGCGTTCAGTTCGTCCGGCGCCTTGGGCACCAGGTTGCGGCCCAGCGCGTAGGCATGGCCGTCCGGCCCGCGCACGACGGGCTTGATGCGCCCGACGCCCAGGGGCCAGCCGCTCTCCAGACCGACGCCGAACTTCGCCGGCTGCCCCGCTTCGATGAAGTATTTCTGCGGAAGGAAGCTGATCGAGCGCGCCAGCAGTTCGCCGGCGTCCGGCACGTTCTTCGCGCCGGGCGCCACGCGCAGCAGCAGGTCGTCGCCCGGGGCGGCCTTCTTTCCGTCTTCCTCGGCGATCTGCACTAGGAATCGGCAGTGGCCCCAGCGGATGCCGACGGCGACTTGAAGGAGCGTCTCGCCCTTCTGCAGTTCGATGCGCGCGCTGCCCTGGTCGGCCTTGGGCACTTCGGGTGCGGGCTTGTCGAGTACCTTCGCGCCGCCCAAGAACGCGCGGATGCCGCTGAAGCCCATCACGGTCAGGCGGCGGCGGCCGCCGGTGAGGCTGTTGACGCGCAGCGTGCACCAAACGTGGCCTTTCGGAGCGCCGCCGAGCAGGGGCTTGAGATTGATCTCGCCGGAGCGCGAGACGTGCAGCGTCCACTCGCCGCCGGGGGCTGGATCGCCCAAGCGCGCCTCGGCGGGGGGGCCGTCAAGTTTCGCAACGGCTTCGGCGCCGGGCGGCGCGACCAGCCAGTGCGTCAGCATGCCCTGCGGCGCGGCGTGGAACTTCAGCGGCGGCGGAGCGCCTTCCTCGCCGGACCGCGCGGCGGGTGCGCAGGCCAGAAGGAACGCCGCAAGAAGGATCGCGGCGCGAATGACGGGCAGGCTGCGGATCATGAGCGGCGCGCGGATGGGATCTGACTCCTTAAGACAAAAACGGGGCCGGCGTCACCGCCCGCCCCGCCACGAGACGCGAATGCAACCATGTCCGCCGCCGGCTACTCTTCCACCGTGACGCCGGTCTTGGACTCCTTCTCGGGCTTCCCCCCGACATCGAAGGGATTCTTCTTCTCGGGTTCGGGCGGCGGTTCGTCGGGCTTGGCGCCGCCGGCGGTCTTGAAGGGCAGCTTGCCGCCGTCTTCCTTGGCCTTCTGCTCCTTGGTCTTCTCGCCCGGGAAGTAGAACTCCTCGCCCTTCTGCACGGTGGCGAGCACTTGCTTGAAGGTCGCGGCGTTGGGCGCGTTGCCGGCGAACTTGATCGCTTCTTCGAACTTCTTCATCGCGAACTCCTTGTCGCCCAGGCGCAGGGCGGCCATGCCGTACCAGAAGTGGCCGTCGGGCTGCTGGGTGAAGACGTTGCAGTAGGCGGCGAAGTTCTTCTGCGCCTCATCGTACTGGCCGTCGTAGAAGGCGGCGCGCCCGACGCTGAGCAGGTAGGTGGGCAGGTGCGAGGCCTGGAAGGCGGCGTCGTACGCCATGTGCGCTTCCTTGTACTTCTGGGCGGCGTAGTAGGCGTCGCCGAGGCGGAACTGCGCCTGGTGGAAGAGCGGGTAGATCTTGACGGCCTTCTCGAGGTTCTCGATGGCTTCCTTGTACTTGCCCGCCAGGACCAGGGCATAGCCGTAGTAGTAGAAGGCTTCCTCGTTGTCCTTGCTGAGTTCGGCGGCCTTGGCGAGGAACTTCAGCGCACCGTCGCGGTCGCCCTCGGAAAGTGCGACGCGGCCGAGCCCCAAATTGCCTTCGGGCAAGTTGGGCGCGCCGTCGACGGCCTTCTGGAAGCACTCCTTCGCCGCAGGAATCTCCTTGCGCACGAGGTGGTACTCGCCGTTGTAGTACCAGTCGCCGGGGTGCGCCTTCAGGTGCTGCTCGGTTTTCTCGAGCACGTGCTTCTTCCAGTACTCCTCCATCGCGGCGATGTCGATGGTGAAGGCTTCCTTGAAGGCGGCGTTCTGGATCGAGTACAGCTCGGGGATCTTGACCTGGCCCTTGGCAAGGCGTTCCAGGTGCATGTCGCGCAGGTTCTCGAGGAACTGCATGAACAGCTCCCAGCGCGTGTCGACCATGAACTGCATCACCGAGTAGGACTGGGCGTAGTTGACCATCGACTTGGTCGGATCCTTGTCGACGAAAGACAGGTTGTGGGCGTTGGTGATGTTGATGAAATCGGGGAACGGGAAGTGCTGGCTGGTCTTCACGGCCTCGTACATGTACCCGCGGTACTGGTTCTTCATCTTGATGCTATTGCGGCTGTTGCCCCAGTTGACCTGGAACAGCTGCGCGACGCCTTCGCCGATCCAGGCGGGCGTGCCGCGCTTCTCGCTCTCGTTGCCGGTCTTCGACGCGCCGGCGTACTCGAAGAGGAACGTCTCCAGGAACAGGTGTCCCATCTCGTGCAGCATGTCGCTGGCGACTTCCTCGGGCGTCTTGTTGCCGCGGAAGCAGCGGATCAGGCGGTTGTTGTACTTGTTGTCGTAGTCCGAGATGCGCATGTAGTACGCGCCGGGCACGCCCTTGGTCAGGCGCCGCATGGTCTGCTGTTCGGGCGTGAGCTTGGGGATGGGCGTCTTGTCGATAATCGAGCGCAGGCGCGCATCCATCTCGAAGTAGTCGTCGGCGTAGGCGTCGTACGAGTTGAAGACGCGGACTTCGATCCACGGCACGTAGCCCCACTTGCTGAGCTGGTCGCCCTTGATCCAGCTGTGCTTCTTGCTGAGTTTCTGCTTGGGGTCGTTGCCCTTCAGGAAGCCCGGCGCAAGGCGGAAGAGCTGGTGGAACTGCTTCTCGGCCTTGAAGACTTCCTGGGTCAGCGAGCTGAGGTACGACTGCGAGACGTCCGTCATGATCACGAACGACCCGCCGCTCCACATCTGGAAGAACCCGCCGGGCGCCGCGCCGGGCTTTTGCTCGCCGGCGTCGCTGGGGGCCTGTCCGGCCCGCGCGTTCCCGAGTCCTCCGGCCAGGGCCAGGACGGCCAGCAACCGGGCTACGTGCGAAATGCGCATGGATCGGTCTCCAGAAATCTAATCCAAGGTCTTGGGGCTATCTCATTCCGGGCACTATCGTTAGACTCATAAGGCGCGTGCGAGTCTACCGAAAAATCCTGGCGCGCGACACCGGTTTTCGGTCCACCTTCCGGCCGCATGCACACCTCACAACCCCATTCTGCGACATGAGTTAGGGTAGCTTCGCAGCCAGTTTTTCGACCTCCGGCTTGGCTTCCAGCAACTGCCCAAGGGCATCCCACTGGCCCTCGACCAGCGCCGAGCGCGCGCCCTCCTTCATGCGGATGGACGAACGAGCCGTCCCATAGTTCACGGTTTTCCCGGCCAGATCGACGGTCACCGGGAGCTTGGGGTCCTTGGCGATGGCGGCCTCGAGCGCGCGCAGGTCGGCCTCCTCCAGCGAGACGCAGGGGATGCCCAGCGTCGTGCAGTTGCCGAAGAAGATCTCGGCATAGTTAGCGCCGACCAGGGCCTTGATCCCGAACTTCTGGAGCGCCTGCGGGGCGTGCTCGCGCGAGGAACCGCAGCCGAAGTTGCGCCCCACGACCAGGATCGTCGCACCCTTGTGCTCGGGCCTGTCGAGCGGGTGGCCGAGCTTCTTGCCGCCGGCGCCGAAGCGCACGTCGTAGAAGAGGTACTCGCCCAGCCCGTCGAAGGTGACGCACTTCATGAAGCGCGCGGGGATGATGCGGTCGGTATCCACATCGTCGCCGGGTACGGCGACCGCGGTTCCGGTTATCTTCGTGATCTTGGCCAGGGCCATGAGGTGCTTCCTTTCGTTCCTGTTCGGATGACTAGTACTCCGCCTTGAACTTCATTCGGTTGCGCATCACCAGCAAAATCAGTATTCCAACTTGAACAACAAAGACGGATGCCGACATGAAAACAAGGATCCCCGCATTGTCTTGCCGTAAGCCCATCAAGTACGTCTTGTGCCCATGATCCCAGAAGTACAGTTCCCCGCTCGGATCGGCCTCCGATGCCGCAAACAAAATCAGAAACATCCCGTTTAGAACGTAACTAATGATGAGAAAAAGCCAAAAAATCTTTCCCGAAATGCTCTTCGAACGAAAATCGAACAATCCTTCCTTAATCGGAATGCGGGTCACGATGGCACCGCCTTCCCCTTTTTCGCTTACGACTTCCGCGCGATGCGTTCGGCTTCGCGCTCTTCGGCCTTGTGTTTCAGCGCGCGGCCCTTCTCCGGCGTGGGGTCCTTGACCTCGCCCCAGGTTCCTCGCCCTTCGTGGTCGGCGGGCAGGTGCTCGGTCACCGGCAATCCCTCCGGCGTGCAGAAGAGCAGGCAATGGCAATACTTGTACACGTTCATGTCGTCGCAGGGGCAGATCCAGGTGCGGTGCTTCACTTCTTCCTTCTTGTCCGGGTAGAAGCGGCATGGGCACAGCGGGCGGCCCAGTTCGTCGAGGTTGGCGGCCAAGCCCAGCACCACGCCCTCGGTGATCTTCGGATCGGGATGCCGGAAGGTGCCGGACTTCTCGCAGAAGTTCGTCACCATGCGCTCGACGCGCTCCAGGCTCTTCTCGCTCGGCTTGCCCATCGATCTTTGCCTGCTTTCCGGCTACTATGCGAAACGGCCCGTCACGCGCCCACGCCCGCCGGCGCGAAGACCTCGCGGCAGTCGCTCACCTGCCCCGTCACCGCCGCAGCGGCGACCATAAGGGGGCTCATCAGGATCGTGCGGCCCGTGGGACTGCCCTGGCGGCCCTTGAAGTTGCGGTTGCTGCTGCTGGCGCACAGTTGCTCGCCGACGAGCTTGTCGGGGTTCATACCCAGGCACATCGAACAGCCCGCCTCGCGCCACTCGAAGCCCGCGTCGGCGTAAACCTTGTCGAGCCCCAGCTTCTGGGCCTCGGCGCGCACCAGTTGGCTGCCGGGCACGACGATGGCCTTGACGCCCGGCGCGACCTTGCGGCCCTTGATGTACGCGGCGACTTCCTTCAGGTCGCTGATGCGGCTGTTCGTGCAGCTGCCCAGGAAGCAGACGTCGACCTTGGTCCCCTTGATCGGCGCGCCAGGCTTGAGCTTCATGTGCTCGAGCGCCTCCTTAATGCCGGCCTTCTGGTCGGCGGGCGCGCCATCGACGGTCGGGACCTTCTCGTCGATGAAGATCGCCTGGCCGGGGTTGATGCCCCACGTCACCGTCGGGCGGATGTCCTCGGCGTTGATCTTGACGACGTCGTCGTAGGCGGCGTCGGCGTCGCTGGCGAAGGACTTCCAGCGCGCGACGGCCTGGTCCCACGCGGCGCCCTTGGGCGCGTAGGGGCGGCCCTTCAGGTATGCGAAGGTGGTCGCGTCGGGGTTGACGTAGCCGACGCGGGCGCCGCCTTCGATGGACATGTTGCAGACGGTCATGCGCTCTTCCATCGAGAACTTGTCGAAGACGCTGCCGGCGTACTCGTAGGCGAAGCCCGTGCCGCCATTGACGCCCAGGATGCGGATGATGTGCAGCACAACGTCCTTCGCGTAGACGCCAGGCGCCAGTGTGCCGTTGACCTCGATGCGCCGCACCTTCAACGGCTCGAGCGCCATGGTCTGCGTCGCGAGCACGTCGCGGACCTGGCTGGTGCCGATGCCGAAGGCGATCGCGCCGAAGGCGCCGTGCGTCGAGGTGTGGCTGTCGCCGCAGGCGATGGTGGTGCCGGGCTGCGTAAGGCCCAACTCGGGGCCGATGACGTGCACGATGCCCTGCCGCCCGGTGTTCGTGTCGAAGAACTCGATGCCGAACTCCTTGCACGCACTGCGCAGCGCGACGATCATGTCCTGCGCGAGCTTGTCGGCGTAGGGCTCGGCGTGGCTGGTCGTCGGCACGATGTGGTCGACGGTCGCGAAGGTGCGATTGGGGTAGGCGACGGCGAGGCCGCGCTCGCGGAGCATCCCGAAGGCCTGCGGGCTGGTGACCTCGTGAATGAGGTGGAGCCCTATGAACAGCTGCACCTGACCGTTGGGCAGGGTGCGGACGCTGTGGGCGTCCCAGACCTTGTGGAAGAGCGTCTTACCTTTTCCTGCGCGCGCACTCATCGTCCTGCCGCCTTTCGGGTTATGGATTTAGTAGCATGCTTCGCCGGGCCCGGCAGCGAAGACGAAACAGGATAACAGATTGCGGCCTTGAAGCAACGTCGCGCGGTTGAAGAAACCGGCTTCCTGCCCGTCCTCCGTAAGTAAGCAATTGCCATGCACCGGCCCATTGGGTAGCACAAGACCTGAGTGGACCGTTTACAGGAGGCCCCGCCATGCGAAACGCCCTGACCATCCCCATCCTCGCCGCCGCGCTGCTGGCCGCGCCCGCTTTGCGCGCCGCCGACGACGACGTCTTGATCCCGCGCGAGACCGTCGAGCAGCTCCAGCGCATCAAGCCCCTCACGCCCGAGATGATCAAGATCTTCCTCGACGGCGGGCGGCTGAGCACCGAGCAGGCCAACGTCGTCTCTAAGCACGTCGGCGCCGACGGCGTGCTGGCGCTGCCCGAGCAGTACATCGGGACGCCCGCGCCCACGGCCGCGCAGCCCGCCCCGCACGCCGGCAGCGACCAGCCGCCGCCCGAGCACTATCACGGCGCCCTGCCGATGGACCGCAACGGGCGCCTGGACGTGCTGGCCTACATCCGCGGGCTCGACCGCCAGCCGCTGCCGGCCATGAGCGAGGCCGAACGCGCGCGCCTAGGCGAAGGCGTGAAGAACTACCGCCGCCTGGGCCTGGGCGAACGCGCCAACCTGCTGCGCGAGCTGAAGGACGCTGGCCCTGCGGCCAACACGCTGATCGCCGCGCAGTTCACCGATCCCGTGGACCTGGATGTGAAGACCGATCTCTGGCACGTCGTCGCCAACCGCGCCAACCCGCGCGCGGCCGGCTACGTCGCCGGGACCCACACGCTGGTGATGCACAAAGGCAACCCCATGCTGATCCCCTACGACAAGGACGCCGGCGGGATCGTCTTCCGCCGCGAGAAGGGCAAGGAACAGCCGCGCGAGAAGTTCTACGAGAGCCGCGAGCTGCGCGAGATCGCCCTGGACCTGGAGAAGGCCATCAGCCAGGCCAGCGGCGTGCGCGCCGTCAGCTACCTCGTGGACGTGTACGCGGCGCGCTACGAGGCCGACGAGGCGCCCATGCGCGACAAGAGCCGCGACCGCGGGCGCATGGTCTACGCCTGCGGCGGCGTGAAGGACGACTTTGAGGACGACAAGCCCGAGACCTGGGCGTCGATGCTCGGGCCACTGGAACGCGCGATGATCGCCGAGCGCCTGGTCCCGCACCTGCGCTCGGACTCCGGCAGCCAGCGCGAGATCGCCATGTACGGCCTGCTGACCGTGCTGGGCGTGCCGGACAAGAAGCTCAAGGACCGCCTCAAGGACGCGCACAAGCGCGACGAGTGGCCTTCGTTCGTGCTCTGGTGGGAGAAGCAGCGCGCGCGGCTGCTGAGCGAGGCGCGAAAATAGACTCGCTATACGACTCCTATGCCAATTTTACCGACAAAACGCCAACTCATCGGCTTCTGAAAAGGGAAAGCTTCGCTCTGCAAGCGCCCTGAAAGGGCGCAATAATGTAGCCTGGGGCGGCGGGCCGCCTACGGCGCCCCTTGCCCCAGGCTACATTATTGCGCGCCTTCGGCGCTTGTACGGAGGATAATTCCGGTTGCCCGCTTACGCGTCGAAGCGCACGCGGCGGGCCTTGCTGGGGAAGCGCGCTTGCAGCTTCTCCTTCACGCCGTCCAGCCAGTGCTCGCCGGGCAGCGCGTAGGGGCGGAACTTCTCGAGCAGCCCGTCGCTTTCCACGAACAGCAGCGCGTTGTGCAGGCCCAGCGTGTTGGCCGCCGGCGCGTCGATCAGTTCGCTGCTGTCGCTGGCGCTCATCTGGAAGAGGATGCGGTTGTCGAACTCGCGCATGGCGCGGCGCGAGATCGCCTTGCTGGTGTTGGCCAGCGTGTCGCTCCAGACGATCGCGTGCACCTGCTGTTCGGGCCCTTCCTTGACGATGTTCCCGAAGCGCTCGCCAACGCTCGCGGCGTCGCCGCTGCTGACCCCGAAGTCGTCCTCGTTGCGCAGCATGCGGAAGCGCTGCAGGCCGAAGACGAAGAGGAAGGTGTGCTGCTTGGGCGCCTCCCCCGCTTCCTGCGCCGACTTGATCTGCTTGTCGAGTTCCTCGACGCATTCGGGGATCTCGCGGTACGGCACGACCTTCATCTCGTGCGGGATCGCCTCGGCCAGGCGCGCCAGCGGCCCGTCGTACTCGCCCTCGGCGGCGCTGCCGTCGAAGACCAGCACCCGCATCGCGTCGGCGGGCAGGTACGAGGCCAAGCTCAGGATGGTGCTGTACATCATGCCGAAGGCGGCGTCCTTGCGCGGCCCGATCATCAGGACGTGGCTGCCGCCGCTGGCGTTGAATTGGATCTGCGTGGGGCCCTTGATGGCGTTGGGCTCGCCCAGCCAGACCGGCAGCACCGCGCCGTGCTCGGGGCGCTCGCTGTCCAGTTGCTCGGCCAGTTCCTGGTTCTCCTCCAGGTGCGCGGGCGCGTTGCCTTCGAAGACCACCGTCGTGCGCGACGAATCGCGGCCCTCGCGGTCGGCGCGCGCGGCGACGTTCTTGAGGTGCTTCGATTCCTCGTCGTCCGGCAGCCAGACGATCTGGAACGGGTTGTTGCCTTCCACCAGGCCCGACATGTCGTTGTAGATGGCCTCGCCGGGGCGGCTGAGCAGTCGCGCGGCGGCGTTGTCTTCGCTGAGGATCAGGTACGAGTCCGACTCGTTGCACTGCAGCGCGATGCGCACGCCCATCTGGCCGAGAGTGCTCTTGGCGAGCGTGTAGACGCCGCTGAGCGTCTGGCTGCCGAGGATCAGGTGCAGGCCGAAGGCGCGGCCCTGGCGCACGAAGCGGTCCAGCAGCAGGGTGGCCTCCTGCGCCACCGTGTCGTCTTCGGTGAAGAACTCCTGGAACTCGTCGATCAATAGCAACGTACGCGGCATCTTCACGCCGGCCTCGGCCTTGCGGAAGCCGGCCACGTCCTGCACGCCCGCCGCGCGGAAGCGTTCGCCGCGCTCGTTGAGCTCCCGGTCGATGCGCTTCAGCACGCTCAGGCCGAACTCGCGGTCGCTCTCCACGGCGATCACGCGCGCGTGCGGCAGGCGGTGCGTGGCGAAGGTCTTGAACTCGACGCCCTTCTTGAAGTCGATCAGGTACAGCTCGATCTCGTCGGGGCTGTACCAGAGCGCGGTGTTGGAGATGATGACGTGAAAGAGCGTCGATTTGCCCGACCCCGTGCGCCCGGCGACCAGCGCGTGCTGCGCGGTGCCCTTGCCCAGCTCCATCTCCTGCAGCTTCACGGCACCCGAGCGGCCGATGGGCACGGCGAAGCTCTTGTCCGTGTTGCGGCTCCACATCTCCGCTTCCTTCGGCGTGACGGTCTTGAAGGACAGCTCGACGCGCTTGGCCTCGACGGCGCGCTTGCCCACCACTTCCAGCAGCTTGCCGGCGGCAGCCGCGTCGGGCGCGGTCTCGGTGACGAAGCGCCCGCGGTTGAGGCCCTCCAGGTCGACGGTGAAGCCCTTCTTCGTCTCCTTCAGGACCACGCCGTTGCGCAGCATCTGCGCGCGGTTGACCTTCTCCGGCCACTTCTGGCGCGAGTCGTGGTGCATCAGCACGTGCACGCCGCAGGCCGCGCCGGCGTTGACGATGCTGTCCAGACGTTCCATGGCCAGGTCGCTGAGGCCCGTGGGGAAGTCGGACAGCAGCACGAAGTTGTAGGCTTCCTTCATCTCGCCGGCGATCTTGTTGTATTCGCCGATGGTCGTGTAGCGGTTGCGCAGGTACTTCTGGATGATCTTCTCCATGTGCTCGGTCATCTCGGCCAGGCGCTTCTCGATGTGCCCGGCGTCCGTCCAGATGCGCCCGCCGATCAGGGCCTCGTCGTAGTCCGCCAGCTGCATCAGCGCGCTGAAGGCCTGCCCCAGGCCGACGGGGTCGATGATCGTCAGCCTGGCCATGCCGGGCGGGAAGGACGTCAGCACTCGCAGCGCGGTATTGAAGAGGATCTGCAGGGCCTCGTCGCGACGCGCGGTCTCGGCCTGCACCAGCAGGCTGCCGCAGCCCGGCGAGCTGAGGCAGACCGGCAGCGTCAGCGTCGTCTCGGGCAGCTTGGCCGCCTCTTCTTCGCCGATGCGCAGGCTGCGCAGCGGCAGCTCGGCCTTGCCGATCATTACGTGCTCGGGGAAGCGCTCGATCTTGCGCAGGTCCTCGGTCTTCAGCGCCTGCCAGCTCTGCTGCCCGGCGGAGGCCTCGTCCATCGCCGCCTTCGCGTAGGCGCTGAACTCGTCCAGGCGCTCGGACCAGGTCTTCTCGGCCAGCACCACGGTGCTTCGGCGCGCGTCCTCGGCGCCGGCCTTCGCCGCCGCATGGTCCGCCTCGATCTTCTTGCGTTCCTCGGCGTGGCGCCGTTCGAGGTCCTTCTGCGCTTCCGCGATGGCGCGCTCGACGGTCTCCGCGTTGCGGCGCCCGCGGGCGTCGACGTCCTCCTTCAGGCTGCCGTAGCGCTGCTGCACGTCGCTGAGCGCCAGCTCGATGCGCTGCTTCTCGCCGCCGGTACGCTCCTTGATGCGGTCTTCCTCCGGCCCGACCTGCTGGAAGCGCGTGTCGATCAGCGCGGTGGACTGGTTGTGGAAGCGTTCCTTCTCGGATTCCTCCTGCTTGGCCAGCAGCAGCACCGTGGCGTTGGCGCGCTGGAAGAGGTCGAAGACGGCCGTGGAGGCCTTGCCGCGCACGAACTTCGCCAGCACGAAGAAGATCATCAACGCGCCGGCCAGCGAACCCGCCCAAAGGCCCAGCTCGGGAAAGTCCGCTTTGCGGTCGAGCAGCAGCTTGAGCCAGAAGCCGAAGCCTCCGGCGATGGCCATCAGCCCCAACGCGATCGCACTGCGCCGCCCGAAGGTGACGAAGAAGCCGCCTTCCAGATCGTGGACGGCTTTGCTCAGTTCGGCGTGCTTGGCCTCGAGGCGCTGAAAGAGCGGCCGCGGGTCGCCCATCTCGGGCTCGATGTGCTGGGACGGCGGATCCTCCAGGCCCAGGCGCAGACCCACCGAACGCCCCAGGCGCACGATGCGCAGGGCCATCGCGGTGCTCTTCTCGCGCATGGCCAGGATGATCGCGTTGACCTCTTCGTGCTCCTGCTGAAAGAGCCCGCGCTTGCGCTTCTCCTCCTCGACGATCTTGTTGCGAAAGGTCTCCAGCTCCACGCGGCAGCGTTCGGCCAGCTCGCGCTGCTCGGAGAGCAGGCGCGTCTCGAGGTTGCGGAAGGCGCGGGTGACGCGGGCCTTTCGAGCGCGCATCTTCTCGCCTACAGATGCGCGGCGCGCCTCGACCCACGCCAGGTGCTCGGCGCGT
>JAKLKQ010000047.1:54545-54894 GCA_023150555.1 Planctomycetota bacterium | reverse complement strand
AACTGACCCAGAAATTGACCGAAGCGATGCTGGCCTCCATAGACCGGAACAAGGATAAGAAGGGCGGCGTGAGCCAGGAGTACGAACAGGCTGCAGAGAAGGCCCTGGACGACTTCTTCGGGACGGACAAGAGCTGACCGGGCCCGCCACGGGCCGGCCCTATGCCCCAAGCCTGCGTAGGGGGCACCCACTCCGCCCATGCCGAATAAACCTAACCCGCCGCAATTGTTCCGTTTACCTCCACGGCGGGTGCCCGTTATGGTAATCTGTAGTGGCGCATCGGAGATCGTGGCGTTCGGAAGCACCGGGCCTGCCCTGCTTGGCGTTGGCCAAGCCGTGACCGCGAGGT
>JAKLKQ010000047.1:0-54535 GCA_023150555.1 Planctomycetota bacterium | reverse complement strand
CTTCTCACTCGCGGACATCTTCCAGAATCTCGCGATGAACCAGCAGACGGGGACGCTGCGCGTCTTCGTCCGCGACACCGAGATGGAACGCAACATCTTCTTCGATGCAGGCCAGGTGAAGTACCTCTCCCACGGAAAACAGAAGCCCCTGCTGCTCGGCGAAATCCTCGTCGGGCGCGGCGTCGTCAAGGAAGACCAGGTCGCCGAGGCCCTGCAGCGCCAGACCGAGAACAAGGAGCCTCTTGGCGCGAACCTCGTGCAGTTGGGCTACATGGAGCAGGGCCAAGTCGACGAATTGGTCACGCACCAGATCGAGGAAGAGATCTACGACATCTTCGGCTGGGAAGCCGCCCAGTTCGAGTTCATCGAGGGCCCGCCGCCGAAGGACCTCTTCATCGACCAGTTGACCGGCAAGGGCTCCAACCTCCCCATCTCGCACCTGATCATGGAAGCGGCGCGGCGCGTCGACGAATGGGAACGCCTGCGCCAGCAGGTGCCGTCGTTCCGCGAGATCTACGTCGCCGAGCCCACCGTCCTCGAAGCCGTGCAGGGCGGGAAGATGGAGATCGACGTCATCGAGCAGCGCGTGCTGATGATGATCGACGGCAGCCGCGACGTCGACGACCTGATCCGCGACACGTACCTGTTCCGCTTCGAGGTCCTGCAGGCGCTCGCCGCCTTCCTGCAGTCGTCCATGATCCGGCCCGCCTCCGCCGAGGAACTGCAGGCCGCCGCCACCCGCCTGGAGCAGGAGGGCGAACGGCCCCGACGCTGCAAGGTCCTGGAGCGCCTGCTGGCCGTAAAAGGCGACGACCCCGAGATGCGGCTGGCCCTGGCCGAGGCGCTCTCCGCCGAGGCTCAGAACGAGAAGGCCGCCATCCACTTCAGCGTGCTGGCCGAGGCCGACATCCAGGCCGGCAACGAAGAGAAGGCCGTCGCGCTCTACAAGCGCATCCTTCAGATCCTGCCCCAGCACCTGCACAGCCGCGAACGCCTGGGCGCCATCTACGCCAGGCGCGGCCAGGGCCGCGATGCCGTCTACCAGTACCAGGAGCTGATCGCCGCCTACAAGGCCAACCAGCAGTACGCCGAAGCGCGCAGCGCGTGCGTTCGCGCGCTGGAGTGCGAACCGTCCAACATCGAGGTGCGCCAGGAACTGATCCAGGTGTACATCGCCGAGGACAACAAGGCCGCCGCCGCGCGAGAGTACGAGAACCTGGGCGACATCCTCGCCAAGCAGGCCCAGGTCAAGCCCGCCGCCGACAGCTACCGCAAGGCCATGCAGCTGGTGCCCAGCCAGGGCCACCTGAAGGAGAAGCTGGCCGGCGTGATGCTGACCAGCGAAGACCGCCGCGCCCAGCGCAAGCGCAATCTGATGATCACCGTCGGCGCGGCCGCCGTCGTCGTCATCTGCCTGCTGATCGGCCTGCACGAATTTGCCGGCTGGCAGCTGTACAACGCCGCCCGCCAGGAAGCCAGCGTGATGATCAAGGAAGCCGAGGAACTCGAACACGCCAACGACCTGAACGGGGCCAAGGACAGGCTTCAGGAGGCGGCCTCCGTCTGGCGCCGCGACGGACTGCAAGCGCGCTCGTCGCCCTTCCTCCGAATCGGCCCCACCGTCAAGGCGCGCATGGACGACGTGGACCGCCGCATCTCCAATATCGACGACAAGATTCGAGCCAGGGCCGAGGAAGGCAAGAACGACAGCCTGGAAAAGCTGAATTCCGGGCTGGCAGCTCTGCGCGCAGGGAACTTCTACAAGGCGCAGGCCGACCTGAAATACGTTATCGACAACAAGTTTTCACAGGAATCGCACAGAGAAGAAGCCGTAAAATCCATCCTCGAGGCCGAAGAAGCCATCAAGCGCTACGAGGGAGGCATCGCGCGCATCAAGGCCGCCGTTTGGCGCACCGTCGATGAAGAGTTCAACTTCAAGGTCGGCTTCCGTTCCGACTTCAAGGACCTGCCCGAATTCAAGAAATGGATGGAGAACGACGAGAATTACAAGGCCGTCAAGCTGCCCCTGAAGATCATCTGCGCCACCGACGCCGTCCGCGTCGCGCTGGACGACACGTTCATCAACAGCGTCGGCCCCACGGGCGACAACATCTTCCACTACGATCCGGACAAGAACCGCAAGTTCGACTTCTCCAAGCCCGGCTACAAGACCGTGACGCGCTCCATCGCCGGCCTGCGGGAGACCTTCACCGTCAGACTCGTGCGCGAACCGATCGCCCAGGACCGCGAGGCCCGCATCGTCGGGCCCGCCGTCAGCGGCCAGGCCTTGCTGGACGGCGCCACGCTCCTGATCGGCGCCGACAACGGCGACCTGTACCGCTTCGGAATCGACGAAAAGGGGAAGGTGAAGCAGGTGGGGCCGCCCCTCCACTTCCTCCAGGGCGCCGGGATCAACAGCCGGGTCTACGGCGGCATCTTCTCGTTCGAGATCGACGGCAAGAAGACCTACCTCTTCACGACCCAGAGCGGCGACTGCCTGGCTTCGAACGAGCCCGATACGAACCTGCGCCTCGTCGTCCTAGGGCAGAGACTCGGCATCCGCCTGCTGCAGGCCCCCGCCAACGTGACCCGCATTCCGCGCGCCGGCAACAAGATCTACTACCTGCTCCCGGTGGGCAGGAAGGTCCTGGCCATCGGCACCGAGAAGGATGCGCAACTGAAGCTGGAAGGAGAGGTCCCGGGCAACATCACCACCACGCCGGTGCTGATGCCCAACGGCACCGAGATCCTGCTCGGTTGCGACGACGGCAATCTCTATACGCTCGATATCCTGCAGGACGGCAAGAAGACCGACCGCGTCTATACCGGGCGCACGCCCAACGTACCCATCATCGGGCAACCCCTGATCTACCGCGACCAGGTGATCGCATTTGCCAAGGACCCCAGAGGCTCGGCCTACTTCTTCGAACTCAAGGGCGGCGCGGTGATCCAGGCGCCGGCCCTCGGCGGGCTGGTCCAGACGCCCGCGGTCATGCGCCGCGACACGCTATGGGTCGGCACCGGAACCACCGGCAGCGTCTCCGGCATCGACATGGCCGGCCAGGCCATCGGCACGGCGCTGAAAGACGAAAACGACGCCGAGACTGGCTTCGTGGGCAGCGTCTGCGGCGGCATCGCTTTCATGGAATTCACCAAGGACATCACCTACCTTTACTTCGGCACCGAAGAGGGCATGCTGTACGCCTTTGAAATGCAGGCGGGCAAGACTAAGATGCGCAAGGCGTGGGAGTACCATGCGAGCACCCGCATCGCCGGCGCACCGATCGTGAAAGACGCGCAACAGGAGAAGCAGGTCATCTTCATCCTGGAGAACGGCGAGATCCTCGTCTTCCAGGAATAGCAATAAAGGAATCCACCTACATGGCAAAAGCTCCCCTCGTCGGCGTCGTCATGGGCTCCGACTCCGATCTTCCCGTCATGAAGCAGTGCCTGGATACGCTCGCCAAGTTCGGCATCTCCTACGAGGTCGCCGTGCGCAGCGCGCACCGCACGCCCGACGAGGCCTGCGGCTACGCCCGCGAGGCCGAAAAGCGAGGCCTGAAGGTCATGATCGCCGCCGCCGGCGGCGCCGCGCACCTGGCCGGCGTCGTCGCCGCCCACACCATATTGCCGGTCATCGGCGTGCCCATCGCCTCGACCTCGCTGCAGGGCCTCGACAGCCTGCTCTCCACCGTGCAGATGCCGCCGGGCATTCCCGTCGCCACCGTCGCCATCGGCGAATTCGGCGCCGCCAACGCCGCGATCCTGGCCGCCCAGATCATCGCCCTCGGCGATGAAGACATGCGCAAGCGCCTGCACGACCACAAAAAGGACATGACCGCCAAGGTCGAAGAGAAGAACCGCAAGCTCCAGCAGCAGCTCGCCAAGGGCTAAGGCCGTCCCATCGCCATGGCCGCCGCGCTGAACTTTCCGCCCACGCTCTTCTGGCAAGACAACTCCCTGCGCCTGCTCGACCAGACGCTCCTGCCCGCACAGGAGGCGTACGTCACCGTGAAGGACGTCGCGCACCTCTGCGACTGCATCAAGCGCCTCGTCGTGCGCGGCGCGCCGGCCATCGGCTGCGCCGCCGCCTACGGCACCGTGCTGGCCGCGCGCGAAGCCGCCGCCGCGGGCGCGGGCTGGCGCATGCGCTTCGACAGGCTGTGCGACGAGTTGGCTGCCAGTCGCCCCACCGCCGTGAACCTGATGTGGGCCGTCGAACGCTGCCGCAAACACGCCCACGCCCTTGCGGAAAAGGGCTCGGACGAGGCCGCCGTCGAACGTGGGCTGCTGGACCTGGCGAAGCGGGTGCAGGACGAAGACCGCGCGATGTGCGAGGCCATCGGCCGCCACGGCGCCTCGATGCTGCCTAAAAACAAGGCCGTACTGATGACCCACTGCAACGCCGGAGCCCTCGCCACCGGAGGCAGCGGCACGGCCCTGTCGGTGATGTACGCCGCGCAGGCGGCGGGCGTCGCGCTGGAGGTCTTCGCCGACGAGACGCGCCCGCTGCTACAGGGCGCGCGGCTGACGGCCTGGGAACTGGCGCGCGCCGGCATTCCCGTCACCGTCATCTGCGACAACATGGCCGCCAGCGTGATGCGCGCGAAGAAGCCCGACGGTGTCGTTGTTGGCGCCGACCGCATCGCCGCCAACGGCGACGTCGCCAACAAGATCGGCACCTACGGCCTGGCGGTGCTCGCGCGCCACCACGGCGTGCCCTTCTACGTCGCCGCGCCCAGCAGCACCTTCGACCTCTCGCTCGCCGACGGCTCGCAGATCCCCATCGAGGAACGTGCGCGCGCCGAGATCGCGCAGCCCAACGGCGTGCAGGCTGTGCCCGACGGCGCCGCAACCTTCAACCCCGCCTTCGACGTCACGCCCGCCGATCTCGTCACCGCGCTCATCACCGAGAAGGGCGTGCTGCGCCCGCCGTACAAGGATTCCATCGCTAAGGTCATCGGCGCGTAGTTGAGCGCTTCGGTTCTCTGCGCGCTCTGCGTTTTCGGCGGTTAATCCGTCAGAAAAGCGTCGGCTGTTGTGGCGGGGCCTTCAGCGGCGCGACGCACTCCGGGCCTTCCTGTCCCGCGCGGTTGACGTAAGGGCTCACGCGGTAGGCCTCGAACGCCGGCCACGCGCGCGGCTCCAGAAGCGGTAGCAGCGCGTCGGGCTTCTCGTTCCCGGCATCGAGCCAGCGCTCAAACTCGTCCGGCGCCAGGACCACCGGCATGCGGTCGTGGATCGGGCGCATCAACTCGTTGGGTTCGGTCGTCACGATCGACGAACACGTCAGGACTTCGCCCGCCGGATCCGCGCCCTCTTCCCACAGCCCGGCGAAAGCGAAGAGCGCCCCGTCCTTGCGGCGGATGTGGAAGGGCTCCTTGCTCTTGCGGCCGTTCACCTTCGGCCACTCGTAGAAGCCCGTCGCCGGGATCAGGCAGCGCCTCTGACGGAACGCGGACTTCCAGGTTGCACTCTTCACGAGCTTGTCGCGGCGTGCATTGAAGAGCGGCCGCTGCGACCACGACGGCAGGAAGCCCCAGTGCGTCCAGACCCACGCGCGGCGCCCGTGCTCCACGCGCGCGGCCAGGATCGCGTCGGTGATCGAGATGTTGAAGCGCCCGCCCCCCTTCCGGCCGCGCGGCGGCGGCGGGGGTTCGCCGATGTCGAAGAAGCGCGCCAGGTCCTCGGCCGCGCCGGTCTGCGCAAATCGCCCGCACACGATCGTCCGCGCTCCGTCCGCGTGGGAGACTTCACGTTCGTTCAGCATAGGCCACCTCCCGATTCGATAAAGTTCCGGTTCGGCGGCGCAGGCGTTCGACGGCGTGCACCGTCAACGTCTGCGCGCCGAACTCCTCCTCGACCAGGCCTTCCAGCACGAACGGCCCGCCCTCGGCCAGCAGGTCGCAGTAGCGCGCGTACGCCTGTGGGAAGAAGGTCGACTCCAGCAGCCCCGTCTCGTCCTCGAAGGTGAGGAACTCCATCGGATCGCCGTGCTTCGTCGAGACCACCTTGCCGGTGACCAGCCAGCCGGCCGCGCGCACGTTGCGGCCCACGTGCGCCGGAAGCTCGCGCGCTTTGACCACGCCGCGCACGGCGGGATTCTCCGAAAAGAGCTCCATCGGATGCCGGTCGCAGAGGAAGCCCAGCACGGCGAACTCGTTGCGCAGGCGTTCCAGTTCGCCCGTGGGCTCCAGCTCCGGCGCGCGCGCGTCCATCGGCGTCTCGAACAGCGGCGCGGCGTTCTTCTTCCGTTCGCGCGCGCGGCGGCGCTGCCACGCGGCCAGCGCCCACAACAGCTCCACGCGGTCGCGCCCGGGCTCCAGGCGATCGCAGGCGCCGGCGTGGACCAGCGCGCGGCCTTCGCGCTCGTCCGGCGCCACGCGCGCCAGAAAATCGGACAGGTCGCGAAACGGCCGGCGCCCGCGTTCGGCCAGGATCCGTGCCGCCGTCTCGCCGCTCAGATCCTTCAATGCCATCAGCCCGACGCGCATCGCGCCGTGCGCGCCGTGCGCGCCATCCCCGCGCCAGCGCAGTTCGCTGGCGTTCACGTCCGGCGGCAGCACACGCGCGCCCATGCGCCGGGCCTCGGAGACGTACGCGTAGGTGCCGTAGAAGCCGCCCTGGTTGGAGATCACCGCGGCCATGAACTCGGCCGGGTAATGCACCTTCAGGTACGCGGCCTGGAAGCTGACGCGCGCGTAACTGGCGCTGTGCGGCTTACAGAAGCTGTAGCCGCTGAACGAGAGGATCATGCGCCAGACGTCCTCGACGCACGCCGCTTCCACGCCCTTGCGCGCCGCGCCGGCCGCGAAGCGTTCCTTCAGCTCGGCGAGTTCGTGCTCCTTGTCCTTCTTGCTCAGGATCTTGCGCAGACGGTCGGCGTTCGCGTGGTCGAAGTCCGCCAGCGCCATCGCCGCCTGGCTGACCTGCTCCTGGTAGACCATGATCCCGTAGGTCTCCTCGAGCACGTCGGCCAGCAGCGGATGAAAGTGCGTCCACGCTCCGCCGCGCAGGCGCCGCAGGTACTCGCGGATGTACTCGTTCGCCGCCGGTCGGATCATGCTCGAGTGGATCACCAGGTGCTCGTAGTCGCCCCGGCCCGCGCGCTTCTGCAGCAGGCGCATCGCGGGCGATTCGATATAGAAGCAGCCCATCGTCGTGCCTTCGGCGACGGCTTGTTTTGTCTGCTCGTCATCTTCGGGCTCCCAGCTCGTCTCGTCGAAACCGCAGCCGTCGCGCTTGAGGTTCTCGATGGCGTCGCGGATCACGGCCAGGCTGCGGTTGCCCAGCAGGTCGATCTTGACGAGACCCAGTTCCTCGGTGCCGTCCTTCTCCCAGTGCAGGATCGGGACGCCCTTGGCCGCGCGCTGCACCGGCGCGTACTCGGCCACCGGCCGCGGCGTGACCACGATGCCGCCGGCGTGGACCGAAAGATGACGCGGCGTTCCGATGATGCGGTGCGCAATCCGCAAGATCTGCGGCCAGGGTTCCTCGAAGCCCACCGCCTGCATCTCGGGCAGCTGCTCGATGCGCGCCTGAAAGTCGTCGCCGGACTCGTCGTCACGCCAGTAGTACGGCAAGCGCTTGACCACGCGCGCGATCTCGCGCTCGGGCAAGCCGAAGACCTTGGCGACCTCGCGCAGCGCCAGGCGCGGCTGAAAGAGCACGTGGTTGCAGACCATCGCGGCGTGGCCGTCGTGCCGAGCCAGCACCTTCAACTGCACGTCGTCGCGTTCGTCCCACGCGAAGTCCACGTCGATGTCCGGCGGGTCGGTGCGCCCGGGATTGAGGAAGCGCTCGAAGTAGAGGTTGAACTTCAGCGGGCAGACGTTGGTGATGCCCAGGCAGTAGGCGACGATCGACGCCGCTCCGCTGCCACGCCCGCAGATGCGCGGGCTCAGCCGCACGATCTCGCGCACGACCAGGAAGTAGTCGGCGAAGCCCTTCTCCGAGATGCTGCGCAGTTCGTGCTCGAGGCGTTCGACGACTTCCTCGGGCAACTCGCGCGCGTAGCGCCGCTGCGCGCCGGCGTACGCCAGCCGCCGCAGGACCTCGGCCGCCGGACGCCCCCCGGCATCGTGCCATGCCGGGAAGACCGTCTGCGTGTCCGGCCCGGCGAAGGCGCAGCGTTCGGCCAGTTCCTCCGTCGCGGCGATGGTCTCGGGATGCGTCTCGAAGCGCCGCCGGTACTCGGCGGGCGGCGCCAGCCACGCGTCGGGCGGCGCAACGTCCCCGGGCGGCAAGCGTGACAGGCACGTGTTGCGCTGGATCGCGCGCAGCACGCGGAGCGTGTCGTATTCGTCCGCATCCAGGAAGTAGCTGTCGGGCACGGCGGCCAACGGCACACCCAGGCGCCGCGCCTTTTCTCGAAGCGTCCCGAAGCCGTCGCGCGGGCGGCGCGGTTGCATCGCGGCCATGTCGGCGCCGGCGGCGTGCCAGGCCTCGAGCAACCCGGCGCCGTCGGTCAGCACCAGCAGGCCTTCCGCGCGCGGCGGCAGCGCGCTTTTCAACGCGAAGCCGTCATCCATGTGCCGCGCGGTGAGCAATCCGCAGAGGTTGCGGTACCCGGAGGCGTTCTTGACCAGGCAGACGGCGCGATGCGCGCTTTGCGGGTCCGTGACCTCGGCGCCCACGATGGGTCGCAGTCCGGCGCGCCGCGCGTGTCGGAGAAACGCGGGCAGGCCATACAGGTTGTCGGCGTCGGTCAGCGCGAGGGTCTCGTAGCCGCGCGCGCGGGCGCCCGCGCAGAGGCGTTCGACGCCGGCGGTCCCGTGCATCAGCGAGTAATGCGAGCGCACAACCAGCGGGATCACGATCGCGACCCGCCCGCAAGCGTGCGGCCCACGGAAACCGCTTCGGGGCCGAAGCGGCGGCGTATCGCGTCGAGCGCGCCCGCTATGCCGTCGCGTCGGCGCAGCGTTTCGCGTTCGGCGTCGCGCTCTTCGAGCAGGTCGAAAAGGTCCAGCTGCGCGGGCGGCGCGGCGAGGCGGTCGGCGGCCACCTTCACGTGGCGGATGCGCACACGCCGCAGCCACGCGCGTTCGAGGGCCAGGCGCACGAGGTCGAAGAGCCGGAAGTCGTCGGCCGTCGCGAGCGACGTCGAGGCGCTGCGCACCACCCGCGCACCGTCGGCGTAATCGAGGACCACGCCCACGCGCCGCGCGCCGAGCTTGCGCTCGCGCAGTTCGGCGCCGATGCGTTCGGCCAGGCGGTGCAGCGCGCTGCGGACCTGGGAAGCGTCGTTGCTGTCCTCGGCGAACTCGTGCGCCGCCGAAGCGACGGGCGGACGCTGGTCCTCGGTGAGCACCGGCGTCTCGTCGACGCCGCGCACGGCTTCGTGCAAGGCGCGGGCGCGCCGGCCGACGGCGACTTCGAGCTGCGGAAAATCGAGCGCGGCGACCTCGCCGATACGCGTGAGGTGAAAGGCGTGCAGCCGCGCGAGTTCTTCCGTCTCGACGCCCGGCAGCAGCGCCAGCAGGTGGGGCTTCAGGAAAGCCGCTTCGTCGCCGATGGCCACGACGCGTTCGCCGCAGGGCTTGGCCAGGCGCGTGGCGACCTTGGCGAGCAGCTTGTTGGGCGCGACGGCCCAGACGGGCACGAAGCCCAACTCGCCCTGGATCGCCCTGCGCATGCGCCACGCGATGTCCTGCGGCGGGCCGAATAGGCGCCCGGTGCCGGTGACGTCGACGAAGAGGTGCCCGTTGTCGTCGGCCTGCTCGACCAGCGGCGAATACGGCCGCGCGTGCACGCGCAGCGCGCGCATGGCGCGCTCGTAGCGGTCCGGATGCGGCGGCAGCACGGCGGCGTCGCGGCAGCGGCGGCGCGCGCGGTCCAGGCGCATGCCCTTGCGCACGCCGGCCTGGAAGGCGGGTTCGCTCATGTCGAAGACCGTGGCGCGCGGCGCGTGTTCGGGAGCGACGATCAGCGGGCGGCCGCGCAGCCGGGCGTCGAGCGCCTGCTCCACGGCGACGGCAAAGTCGGCGACGTTGAGGTGGATGACGGAGCGTTCGCGCAACGTCACGCGCGCACCTCCAGGCCCCGCGCGCGGGCCAGCTCGGCGAAGCGCAACGCGTTCTTGGGCGCCAGCGCGCCGTAGTGGTTGTTGAAGAAGACGTAGCCCTGCGCGGCGCGTTCGGCCAGCGGCACGATGATGCCATCCAGCCACGCGGCCAATTCGTCGTCGCGGTAGTCGTAGTGGAACTTCTGGTTGAGCTGCCCCGAGCGCCAGCCGGTGACGTTGCGGCCGTGCAGGCGCGCGTAGAACCAGTCGCTGCGCGTCGCGACGGCGCGCGCGGGAAAGAGCCCCGGCAGCGGCGGCGCGTCGACGGCCACCAGCGCCACGTTATGCCGCGCGAGCGCCTCGAAGACGCGCGCGTTGTCCCAGGATTCGTCGCGGAACTCCACCGCCAGCGGCAGGCCTTCCAGCGCGTCGAGCAGCGCGGCGAGGTACTGGCGGTTGCGCACCGAACGCGCAAAGTGCGGCGGGAACTGCAGCAGCACGGCGATCAGCCGCCGCGCCTGCACCAGCGGCGCCAGGCCCAGGCGGTACAGCGCGGCCTCGCGGCGCCAGTTGGCGGGGATCTCGTGCGTCATGGTGCGCGTCAGCTTCGCGGCGAAGCGGAAGCCGTCGGGCGCCTGCGCCATCTGCCGTTCGATCATGGAGGCCTTCGGCATGCGGTACCACGTGTAGTTCAGTTCCGTGACGCCGAAGCACTGCGCGTACAGGCCCAGCATCTTCGACGAGGCGGCGCCCGCCGGGTAGAAGCCCGCTTCCACCCAGTCGGCGTAGACGTAGCCGCTGGTGCCGACATGAAGTATTGAGTTTACCGTTTGTTCGGTAGCCGATGGCGAAACGGTGAAGTAGTCTTTTTTTTCCGATCTCATGGAACTTTCCTGGTATCACTACGAATTGGACAAACGAAGCCAATAATCATTTCCGAGAGTCGGCTTACCTTTCATTTTCCTTCGACTTGAAGTTGGCGCAGGCTTCTGATTTTCCTTATCGAAAACGGCTAACCGATTTTCCTTTTCGAGATCCAAAAGCATTTTCTTATATGCTTGCTCTGAGAAGTAGTCATTAGGACTGTTCATCCAATTAACAGAAAACTCGCTAACCTTACATGCTGACCGCCTCAGTCTATCAAGAATAGACTTTTTCTGATTTTCGATATCTGGACGGAATAGAAGCAATTGGCCACGCTCTGGGTCTGAATCAAACTCCAAGCGCCCATATTCCTCTGCGTCATCACGGCCAACTTCCCACATAACGCTCTTCATTATCTTAAATCCTAATGGATTGTTGCACACATGAACTAAATAATGACTCGTTCTATCTTGGCGCTTCGCCGAAAATCGAAACGGAACAGAAAATCGGGCGCCACTCCCCCTCTTAAGACTCCTAATAAACGTATCGCGAATGATGCCCTCTCGATCCGAGGGGGCGCCTGCGGTTTTCAGCTCGCTTACCAGAGATTCTATCGAACTCTCTGATCCATAAAGCTCCGACAGAATTCCCATATCCATTGTTCCTGCCGCTATAGAACCTCCTATTCGGTTTACAGCATCGTAGTTAAAAAAAAGAAGAAGCTCGCAATATTCAATTTTCAAAAGGCTAATCAAATCAGCCATGCGGACATCTTCGATGCCACATGGATCAATAAATGCAAATGTAGCAACCCTTGCACCGGAGCCATAAACCTCTCGATTCAGTATCTCTGGAAAATGTTCGCTAAACTTGCCCTGCCGAATCAACGGTGAGTTTAAAAGCCCAGAAACTAGCGCATGCCCTTCTACGCATGATTTCAGTTCTTGGAAATAGGACTCCCTTTTCTCAACAAGGCTTATAGACGTTCTGTCGCAAACTTTTGCCTCATCTATTTTTTGGAGAGCAACCAACGGCGATCCTGGCTTCCCCTGCCCATAAGTCCCTCGACCTGCAAATCCGTCGATGTAGTGGAATCGATCAACTTTGTTTTTCAAAGCGGATAAGTAAGCGGGTAGATACGAAGCAAGTATTTCGTGCTTCGCTTGCGTTTGAGGAGAATACATTTCGAAATGTACATCGTCATGCTTGGGCATACACGGGAACTCCACGTAGATCAGGCATCGCATCCCAAGTCTTACCGTCTAATACCCTTCCTGTCTTTTTCTTGTTAATGCCCCCCCACTGCTTAAAGAAAAATGGTATCTGCTCGGAAAGGCATTGATCACGAATTGACCTAACCCACTTAGGATCCATGGGACGAGCCCCTGGACCAGACTCGCCCCCTACAATTACCCAGTGAACCCCCTCGAGTTGCATTCTTGGCAGTGGCCCTATGAGAGGTTCTATCGAAAGAAACCGAATCTTTGCGTTGATAAGTCGAAGTGCGCTAATGCGATCAAGGACAGCATCGTTCTCTACACTAGTTCCCATCCAAATGTTAGAAGACCAGTTAAGGCTGCCCGCACACTCAAATGCTCGATCCGGACGCTTAGTTAGAACCTGGAATGTATGCTGGGGACAATCATTCATTACCTCAAAGACTTTGCGGATGTACGACAGTGGCACTCCGTCATGGAACAAGTCGCTCATTGAATTCACAAAAATTGTTCGTGGCTTTCGCCAGCGACGTGGCAAATCGAGTGCTTCCGGTTGCAAAGTCAGCTCAAAGCCATTTCTATACTGGTGGACTCCCATTGATAACAGTCGCATTGCCATTTTTTCGGCATAACAAAACTTGCAGCCAGCACTTATTTTCGTGCAGCCCGTGACTGGGTTCCAAGTCGCTTCCGTCCATTCTATACTTGAGTTCTGTCCCATGCTTCAATCCTCCGTCCAGGCGTTTAGTAGAGTATCGTCCTGGTCGCCTTTCGGAATCAGAATTCCCGGCGCACTTCGATCACGCGTCCGAGGATCGAAAGCTCCTCAGGCGGCGGACGAAGCACGGGAAACGCCGGGTTGGCCGGATGCAACTCCACGCGCCGGCCCTTGCGGCGCAGGATCTTGACGGTGGCCTCGTCGCCCACCGCCGCGACGACGATCTGGCCGGACTCGGCGCCGCCCCCGCGCAGCGCGACCACGCGGTCGCCGGGCAGGATGTGCGCGCCGGTCATGCTCTCGCCCTGCACCCGCAGCGCGAAGAGCCGCTCGGGTGGATAGCGCGTCTGCACCGAAAGGTGCTCCTCGGCCTCGAGGTCCTCGACGGCCAGGTTCCAGCCGCCGGCCTGGACCTGCCCCAATACCGGCACCCGCACCGCCGCGCCTCCTTTAATAGGGCCGGGCAGGCGCAGGCCGCGGGCCAGGCCCGGGCGGTGGCCAAGGCGGCCCTCGGCGATCAGGCGGTCGAGGTGCTTCTGCACGCTGCGCACCGAACGGAAGCCCAGGGCGGCCTGGGCCTCGCGCAGGCTGGGCGGCAGGCCGTCCAGCAGGCAGCGGCGGACGTAGGCGAAGACGCGTTCCTTCGAATCGCTCGGCATGTAAGGGTCCTCTTCGCTCCTAATAGTATACAAATGTATACCCCGTGTCAAGGGGCGGGCCAAAAGAAACCGCGCCTCACGGGGAGGCGCGGCGGCAAGACGATTTGGGCTGCGGCGTTGGGTTACTTCTTGGCCAGCGCCTTCAGGATCTCCTGGATCACGCGGGCGCGCGCGACTTCCAGGTCGTCGGCGTTGTTCATCAGCGCGCCGAAGACCGAGTCGCCGACGACGGTCTCCTTCTGCTCGGTCATCTTGCCGATGCCGTTGGCGCGGATCTCGTCGAGCAGCTTGCCGTCGGCCTTGCCGTCCTTGACGAGCGAAGCGAGCAGGTCGAGGTAGCGCTGGTCGTCGACGCCCTCGCGGAAGCCTTCCCAGCTCGGCGTGGCGACGGGCCGCCCGGTCCAGTTGGGGAAGAGGATGCCCCAGTCGGCGGCGTTGTCGAGGTCGTTGAAGGGATGGCCGTTGTACCAGCGCAGCGCCCAGCCGTTGACGACCACCGCGCCGTGGCGCCAGGGATGGAAACCGTAGTTCAATCGCGTCGAGCCCGCCGGAACGCCGGCGCAGACGTACGAGTACATGTTCAGGCCGACGTTCTTCTCGCGGCACCACTGGGCGTTCTCGTCGAAGCTGCCGTTGCAGGCCAGCAGGTCGATGTGGCCCTCGTAGCGCACGGTGCTCTTGAAGCGGTCCAGCGAACAGCCCAGCACCTTCATGTCCAGCTTCAGGTCGCGGAGCTGCTGAAAGAGCGCGTTCGAATCGGCGAAGGCCTTGGCGCTGTTGACGGCCTCGTCGATGGACATGGCGAAGAGCTTCGGGTAACGGCCGTCCTTCACGCGCGCGTCGAGCTCCTTGATGATCTTCTCGAAGTTCTCCGCGCCGGCGCCGTCCTTCACGGCATTGCCGCTGTTGGGATTGCCGAGGTACCAGAAGAAGCCGTTATCGAGGCCGTGCTTGCGCAGCTTCGCGAAGTACGCGTCCCAGACGGCGAAGTCCACCTCCTTGCCCTTCAGCGGCTGGAACTCGTTGAACGCGCCCACCGCGCTGACGCCGTGCGCGGCCAGGTCCGCGAGCACGCTCTCTTCCTCGATCATGCCGGCGTCGACGAGCATGAAGCAGCGCTCGGTGACCTTCGGCAGCTTGAACGGAAGCACCGCGACTTCGACCTCGAAGCCGGCCACCGGCTGACCCTTCTCCTTCACGTCGATCTTCAGCGGGTAGCTGCCGGCGGCCAGGTCGTCGGCGGCCTTCACGGTCAGGTACCAGGCGCGCGAGGTGTCCTTCTTCGCCGTGCAGGTGGGGAAGATCTCCTTCGGCCACAGGCGGTTGGGCTGGATCTTGAACTTCTTCGAGCGCGAGCCGCCGTTGTGCACCGGCGCGCATTCCACCCAGCGGATCTCCGCCTCCAGGCCCTTCGGCGCGGGCGCGGCCAACTCGGCGCTGAGTTCCTCAAAGTCCTTCAGCGCGCGGATCGCGAACTGGAAGGGCTCGTACTCGCCGGGCGTCAGCACCACCTTGCCCTTCGTGACGCGCTCGGCCTTCGCCGGCACGGTGACGGGAAAGACGAACTTCACGTAGCTGCGCACGAAGGGAATCGCCCCGCGCGCGGTGTCGTCCGCCGACGGCTCCACGGGCGTCTCGTCCTTTTCGGGCACCTCGGCAAAGCCGGCGCCGCTGGTCGCGGCGAAAGCGGCGGCCGTCGCGTCGGCAACCCACGCGCGGTAGAGCTTCAGCACGTCGGCGGGATCGGGGTTGAGCAGTTCTATCTTCGCGAAGGCCGGGCCGTCGGGTCCCCCGCCCTGGATGATCAGCGGGATCTTCTTGTCCGCCGTCAGGCGCGTGATGCGCGCGGCGTCGAAGACGAAGCCGTCGGTCTGCCAACCCTTCGGTCGGGTCGCGGACGACAGCGTCGGCGAGCCCCAGCTGCCGATGCCGATGGCGAACGGCTTGCCCGACGAGTAGTAGTGCACCCGCAGCAGCAGGTTGCCCTCGGCAGGGATCTCGCCCAGGACCGGCATCGAGGCATAGCAAGTACCCGCGACGGCCCGCACGGCCTTCTTTTCTTCGAGCGTCTCGTCCTTCCAGCGCCCGTCCGGCGTCCAGTTCTCGCTCTTGGGCGCCTCCAGCGCGGCCAGCGCCGGCGCGTCGGCGGCCCGCGCGGCGCCGGGGATAAGGAGAAGCAGGAACAGGCTCAGGCTCAAGGGGTTACGCATCGTCCGCCTCCTGAAATAGTTTAACTTTCGCCCCTTTGGAATACCCCGCCGGGCGGCGATTGCAACCGCCCGATTGGCATATTCCAGCGGCGTTTTCGGCGCAGGTCCTCTCCCAATCGCCGAGCTGCGGAGAGCTATTGATCTACAAACGCGCCGGATTTAACCGATTCGGACATGGGCTCCGGGTTTGACCGAAAGATCCAAAAACCAGGGGGCGATATTCGGTCCTCCCGCGCGCTATATAGGACAGACGACTGTGTGAGTGAGCACGCGCATCCAGGAGCCTGCCATGAACCGCATCCTTCTTCCTCTTTTCGCCGCGAGCCTGGGTTTGGCCTTCTGGGCCACCGCGCAGGCCGCCGACTCCGGCACCCTGGAGGAATGGCGGGTGAAACGCGAGGAGGTCTTCGCCTTCAAACGGGCGCCCGCCGTCGAGCGCGACGGCGACCGCATCGCCATCGCCTTCGAGAGCGAAGGCTACTGCGACGTGACGGTGGCTATCGAGAACGCCGAGGGCAGGATCGTCCGCCACCTCGCGTCCGGCGTCCTGGGCGAGAACGCGCCGCCGCCCTTCGAGAAGAACGCCAAGGCCCAGAAGATCGTCTGGGACGGCAAGGACGACCGCGGACACTACATCGACGACAAGGACGCGATGACCGTGCGCGTCAGCCTGGGCCTGAATCCGCAGTTCGAGCGCGCGCTGTACTGGGAGCCTAAGAAACGCATCGGCGCCGGCGGCGGCCTGGGCGCAAGCAGCAAGACGACGCTGCCGGTCCCGCTGGTCTGCGCCGCGCCGGAAGGCGTGTACGTCTTCGAAGGCCACGGCGTCGACCACCTGCGCCTGTTCGACCACGACGGCAACTACCTGCGCACCATCTACCCCTTCCCCGCGAACAAACTCGACAAGGTCGAAGGCCTGAAGCGCGCGACATTCCCGCAGGACGGCCTGAACCTGCCGCTGAAGGTCGGCTACGTCCAAGGCACGCTGCTGACCAGCGGCGCGACCTCGAGTTTTGGCAAGGGCGCGTCGATGTGGGGCAGCGGCGCGGTGGCGATGAGCGTCCGCGGCGGGCGCATCGCGCTGGCCGGCGACCGGCTCAACCGCATCGCCACCGACGGCAGTTCCGGCGGCCTGCCTCTGACCGGCGCGGCCACCGAATGGCCAGTGGCGATCAAGGGCATCGGCCGCAACGGCGAGAAGTCCGGCGTCAGCCCCACCAGCATCGCGCTCTCGCCCGACGGCAAATGGGTCTACCTGGCCGGCTATCAGTGGCGCGAAGGCCGCGCGGCCATCGACCTGACCAAGGGCTGCCTCTCCGGCGTCGCGCGCGTGCCCTATGACGGCGAAGGCAAGGCCGAACGCTTCGCCGGCAGCCTGGACGAGGGCGTGACGGGCACGAAGCCCGGCGAGTTCGCCGACGCGACGGGCGTCGACTGCGACGCGCAGGGCCGCGTGTACGTCGCCGACTTCATGAACGACCGCGTGCAGGTCTTCTCGCCCGACGGCAAGTTCCTGAAGGCCATCGCCACGCCCAAGCCCGCGCGCATGAACGTGCACCCGAAGACCGGCGAGATCTACGTCTGCTCGTGGGCGATGCAGAACGACGCGACGATGGGCGCCAACAACCGCAAGTCCGACATCCATGTCAAGGCCCAGATGACGGTCTTCGGCTCGTTCGACAATCCCGGCAAGGAGCGCTCGGTCGAGCTGCCCTTCCAGGGCTACAGCGGGCAGTACAAGTACAACGACAAGTGGGGCGGCCTGAACCAGAACGCGGTGCTGGACCCGTGGGCCGATCCGCCCACCGTCTGGGTCGTCAGCGGAAACGGCACCGCCGCGTACGTCAGCGGCGGCGGCACCTTCGTCGAAGGCCAGGACAACTGGGACCGCTGGAACCTGAGACTCTACGCATGGAAGGGCGGCAAGCTGGAACTCAAGCGCGATTTCGGCGCGGACGTGGCCGCGTCGGTCGCCCGCCCGAAGCCGCCGATGTACTGGCGCCAGCGCCTGTACGTCAATCCGAAGACCGAAAAACTCTTCGTCGGCGAACAGGTCACCGACCTGGGCAAGTGCTTCAACGAGGTGATGGAGATCGATCCCACGAGCGGGAAGATCCGCAAGGTGAAGCTGCCGTTCGACAGCGAGGACATGGCCTTCGACATGGACGGCCTGGTCTACCTGCGCAGCCTGCTGGACGTGGCCCGCTACGATCCGGAGACCTGGCGCGAAGTGCCTTTCGACTACGGCGAAGAGCGCGGCAAGATGACGGCCAACAACAGCGGCGGAAACGCCGCGAGCGCCATCTCCGTGCTGCCGCTGTACACCGGCACCCTGTGGCACAAGGGCGGGATCTGGATCAACCCGAAGGGCCACATCGCCGTCTCCTGCTATGCGACGAAGGACGACATGCCGCATTTCGACAAGCGCACCGACGAGAAGCGCACGCAGGGCGGTTCGGACGTCGCCAAGGGCGAGAAGCACGTGAAGGGCAACATCTTCGTCCCGCGCTTTTTCCCGGGGCGCAACTACTACGGCGAGATCCACATCTTCGACCGCCACGGGCAGACCCTGCACTCCGACCAGGTACCCGGCATTGCGATCATCGACGGCCTGCACATCGACCAGGACGATGCGGTCTATCTAATGGCCGGCAGCACGCGCATGATCGGCGCCAAGACGTACTTCAGCGACTTCACCGGCACGCTGATGAAGTTCAGCCTGAACAAGGGCCGCGTCCTGACCATGGGCTCCAACCGCGAGCCCGTGCCGCTGACGGTGCGGCCCGACGGCCCGCCCAGCATTCGCGGAACGGTGCAGGGCAACGCGTGGGTCAAGGATGCCGACTGGTTCTACGGCGGCGTGGGCTACTCGGGACGCGGCGCCGGATCCGAGCGCGCCGGCGGCGCGACCTGCGCGTGCTACAACACGCGTTTCGCGATGGACTACTTCAACCGTTCGTTTGCACCGGAGTTCGACCGCTGCAAAATCGCCGTCGTCGACACCAACGGCAACCTGATCCTGCGCTTCGGGCAGTACGGCAACGCCGACGACGGCAAGCCGATGGTGCCCGGCGGCGGTTCACCGGCCGCGCGATCGATCGGCGGCGACGAGGTGGGCCTCTTCTACCCCGTCTACGTGGGTACGCACTCCGACCGCCGCGTCTTCGTCTCCGATCCCGGAAACGCGCGCATCGTCAGCGTGAAGCTGGGCTACCACGCCGAAGAACGCGTCTCCCTGGGCAAGGTGCCCGACGCGGGCAAAGTGGCGGGGCGCTAGACCTCAGACCCGGACGACCGGTTCGGCCGGCAGCGCGGCGGCTTCGTGCGGCGTTTCGGACAGCAGTTGCTCGTCCAGGTCGAGGTCGCGCAGCCTTCGGCAGATCGAGTTGAAGAACTGCGCGGCGACCGCGCCCGTGGTCAGGCGCCGCTGCCAGCTCAATGTAAGGTCCGTGGTCGTGCGCGCTTCGACGCGTCCGTCCACCGCCACGGGGCGCTCCTTTACTTCGCCAAAGCTGAACGCCAGTGGCCACGCGACTTTGACGAAGATCCTGTCGACGCCGTACTTCGCGGGCGAAGTGATCAGAAAGCTGCCGCCGTGGTGTTCCATCCACAGCTTCGGGTGCATCACCGGCATCCCGATCAGCCTGCGGTTGGCCCACGCGGGCAGGTGCCGCAGCAGGAAGCGGAACTTCCGCCAGGTCGGATCGTTCTCCGGATCGGTGGCGGAGGCCTTGCGCAGCGCTTCGGCGATCTCGAGGCTGCTGCGGCGGTCGCTGTCCCGCACGATGGTCGGGAAGGCCATGTCCACCTCGTCGCCGGGGCGTTCGACGGCCACCGCCGCGTGGACGTCCTCGAGTTGCACCAGCCGCTTCCGTAAAGGCAGCCGCCAAACCAGGCGGTTGATCTTGGGATGATCGCGCAGAGCGAGGCTGATCGCACGCACCATGTACGCGGTGTACGTCGGCGGCATTCGGCCGGCCTTCCGCAGGGCCTTGCGCTGCTCGACCGCACGCGAGAGATCGACGGTGTTCGAGAACATCACGACGTCTTCGGTTTCCCAATCTTTAACGATCTCGCACATCGTCTCGAAGAACGGATTCCGGTCGAGCACGCGATAGCCGGCCATGGCGAAGTCCCCCGGGTTCGGGCGCACCTCTATATCTTAAATGGCGGAATCGAGGTCCAATCCACCCCAATTTTCGGAGCAAATTGAAAGGTCTCCGGCAAGCCTGGTCCGGGCCGATATCGCGAAATCGCAATTCGGCAAAAATGTTCGTCGACGAACATTCGCCATATATTAGGTACGTAGTTCTTTGTCATAATTATAGATTTTAAAAGATATTAAGACTTTTTGTATTGGCATTCACCTTCCGATTGCACCTGGCGCATGTGACGCGGCGTGAGACGCCTTGGTGACAAAACGTCAGATCCGACGAGCCTAAATTTGCGCGCGGGAAGCACGGTCAAATCTCCGTGGATGGCGAACGCAGCAGCTACGGCGAAGCGCCGGACATCCGCCGCTTCAGCGCCGTCCCGCCTCCATCCGTTCCTGCCAGCCTTTTCCCAGCGGGTACCACAGGAAGACGAGGAAGCCCAGCGCGCAGCAGCCTGCCGAGGCAAGGCCGATCAGGTGGATCCCGGCCGGGTTCGCGGCGTCCTTGCCCAGCGCTAGGCAGAGCCCCGAGATCCCCACGCTGCCCATGACCGCGAACTTCTCGATGGCGCCCTGCAACCCGTAGATCACGGCCTCGTGGCTGATGCCGGTCACGTTCCGGTCGTACGCCACCAGATCCGCCACGATGGCGTTGGGCAGCAGCATCTGCACGGAAGCGATCAGGCCCGCAAAGCCGAAGAAGAGGAACGCCTCGCACAACACGCCGAAGCGCACCGACTGCGCGTTCAGCTTGTCGAAGCCCGTCACCTCGAAGACCGTCGATGTTCCTTCCAGCGCGGGCAGCTTGCCGACGAAGAACCAGAAGACGTACAGCGCCGCGAAGCCTGCCATCGCGGCGAGCATCACCGCCTTCTTCTCGTAACGCCGCGCGAGCCGCTCGACCAGCGGCGCGGCACCGATCGCCACGACCATCGCCAGCAGCAGCAGCACGCCCACGCCGGACAGCGGCAGCCCTACGATCACCTGCACGAAATAGGGCGCGGCGATGAGCATGAGGTAGTAGCCGATCATGAACAGGCTGTGCCCTACGAGATAGGCGACGAACGGCCGCTGCTTCAGCGCGTCCAGCGTGGTGCGCAGCAATGGATCCTTGCGCGCCGGAACGGGCACCTGCTTCGCTCGAAAGAGCTGCCCCATCGCGCCAAGGAAAGCCGCGCCCGCGATGACCGAGAAGACGCCCATGGCTGGAGCGAACCCCATTTGGCCGGCAAGCGGGAAGCCGGCCGCGAGCACCAGCAGCACACCGGCGATGAAGAAGACGCCCATCTTCGACGCGACGCGCAGCGTATGATCGGGCGTGCGCGTGATCTCCGGCAGCACCGCGACGTAGGGAATATGAAAGAGCGTCATCGCCGTGAAGTTCAGCGCCAGCACCGCGGCCAGCCAGATCAGGTTCAGCGTGCTCGGCTCGGGCGTAGGCGGCGCGAACAGGAGGATCGTGAATAGGATCCAAAGCGGCGCGCCGGCCATCATGAACGGCAGGCGGCGGCCCCAGCGATGGTTCGTGCGATCCGAAAAGTACCCCACGACGGGATCGGTCACCGAGTCCACCAGCTTGGCCAGGAAAATCGCGAGCGAGGCCTGCTGGGCCTCCAGGTACACCGTGCCTGCGCCGACGGGCGGGCAGTAGAAGAACATCACGAAGAACGCGGGAATCTGGCGCAGGATCGCGACGCCCGCATTTCCGGCGGCGTACGCAAGGTACGCGGGCTGCGCGGCGGCAGGTGCCTTCTCCTGCGGATCGGCATCGGACATGGATGCGGTGTACCGGTTTCCCGCTCGCCGTTCAACCGACTACAGATAGCGCTTGGGCGAGATCACCCCGTCGGGGTCCAGTGCGCGCTTGATCTTGCGCGCGAAGGTCCAGAAGTCCGGCGCCGCGCCTTGCAGAAACGGCATGCTCTGCGGCCCGCCGCGGTACGGGATGTAGCCGCGCGCCAGCAGTTCGACCAGCAGCTCGTCGTGGCAGGCCTTCGCCCGTTCCCTTTCCTTCTCATCGCCCCGGTTGAAGTGGATGCTCATCAGGTAGCACAGCGCACGGTCGTTCAGCATCGAGATCGTCACGCTGAACTCGAAGCCGTGCTTGCGGAAGAAGCTCTTGCCGATCGCCGTCACCTCCTCCACCGCTTCCCGCGTGGCCGGCAGCACCGGTGGGATCCAGACCAGCCCGCTGTTGCTGTCGCGCGGGTCGTTGTCGGGGCCCGGTTCGCCGCGCGCGCGCCAGTGGCTGCCGGACAGCGTCTTGTAGCTCGGCGTGCCTTGCAGGAAATCGGTCCAGACCTCCACCTTTTCCATGCGGCGGCACAGCCTCGGCAGCAGCTTCCACCGTTCGAGAACCTGCCGCACTCCTTTAAGGAGGCGCAGCTTGCGGTCGGAGAGGAAGACCGTTTGCAGTCCGGGTACCGCGCGCAGCACGCGCTTCATCTCGCGCTTCTGCGCCGCGACTTCGGCGCTCGAACCCGACAGCGAACCGGTGGCGACCCACGCCGGAATGCCGTGGCGGTCGAGCATCCGCTGGAGCAGTTCGGGCGCGGCGACCTCCAGGGCCTGCGTGCCGTCGGCGGCGTGCCACGGGAAGCGCTCGTGCCCGCCCAGCACCCGCAGGCCGTTGAACGCGTGCACCGAACACCGCATTGTGCCCGCAAGGCGCAGTTTGCGCAGCGCTTCCGTCAGCGCGCCCAGTGGCTGCTCGTCGCGCAGCACCAGGAAGAACGCCTCGAAGCGTTCGGGCTCCGGCATCAGCCACACCGTCGCGCGCGTGACGATGCCGAGGTTCGACTGCGCGAAGAGCCCGTCGAGCTGCGGGCCGACGCCGGCCTTGTAGACGTGCTGGGCCGGCGCGCCGGGGCAGCCGCCGAAGCCGGTGTGCAGCAGGCTGCCGTCCGGCAGGACGACTTCGTAGTTGCAGGAATGGCCCGCGCGGTCGGCGTAGCGGCTCAGCCCGATGCCGCGTTCCATCAAATTCCCGATAATGCTGCAGTCGGGCCCCGCGCCCACGGCGTCGGCAACCAGTTTGCATCCGGACGCGCGCAGGTGCTGGCGCAGCTGACCCTGCGTCACGCCGGGCTCGACGACGCAGTACGCCAGCTCCTCGTTGACCTCCACGATCCGGTTCATGCGCGAGAGATCCAGCAGCATGCAACCTTCGCGGTAGGCGCACGCGTCGCCGTAGCCCCAGTTCTTTCCGCCGCTGACCGGGTAGACGTGCGTGCCGTGCCGCGCGGCCAGGCGCACCGCCAGCTGAACCTCCTCGGTGCAGCGCGGACGCACCAGCACCGCAGGCTCGCGCGCTTCGAAACCTGTCGTCTTGGAGAGATCTGCGCGCGCCGTCTCGTCGAAGTCCACGCATTCCTCCGGAAGGATGGCCAGAAGCAGGCGGTAAAGCCGCTGCAGCGAGGCCGGCACCTGCCGGGTACTGGAACGCCGCCGCAGGAGGCGCTTGACGCTCGTGCTGCCGGGTTCGCTGAGCTTCATGGCCGCCTCCTTTATAGGGCAACCGTCTCGGCAGCCCCGCACCGCGCATACGTGGCGCGGAAGGGTCCGCCGGGGACCGCCGGCGCGTGTACCACGCGCAAGCCGGGGATGCTCGCGCGGATCCGGTGGAACTCGATTAGGCACTCGGCCATCGCATCGACCTCGGCCTCGTTGAACGTGGCGACGGGCAGCGCGAGCCGCAGCAAGCTTGCGGCCGCCGAGGGCTCGCGCGCAAAGGCGGGCTGGGGCGACCCGCGCAAGCCGAAGCGCTCATGCAGTGCGGCGTTGACCGCCTCGACCGGAAACTCTTCGACACGCAGGTGCGGCACCCAGGCGTCCACGCGGATCCAGACTGCGTGCGCGCCGGGCGGATTCGCGACCGGAAGCCCTTCCGCCGCCAGGCGCGCGTGCAGGCGCCGCACCAGCGCCATGCGTCGTTCGATGTACGCCAGGTCGCGCGAAGCGTGGCGCAGCGCCGCGGCGATTTCCGCACGCCCGCCCAGCGTGAGTCCGCTGCCGCTGGCCAACTCGAAATCCAGGCCGTGCTGGTACAGGGTCTCGTCGCGCAGCGCGACCAGGCCGCCCACGCGGGTGGGAAAGTCTTTGGTCAGGCTGAGCGTCATCGCATCGGCGAGGCCGCAGAGTTCCCGCACGATCGCGTGCACGCTTCGGCCTTTGGTGCCCGGTTCGGCATCGCGGATGCGCAGGGCGTTTTCGAAGATGCGCGTGGCATCGAGCACCACCGGCACGCCGCGTTCGCTCGCCAGCGCACGCACCGCGCGCAGGTTCTCGAGGCGGATGGGATGCCCGCCCGCACCGTTAGCGGAGCACTCGATGCACACGTACGCGACCTGTCCACGCAAGGCTTCGCGCAGCAGGTCCAGGTCCACGTCGCTCTTGAACGCGCTGCTTTCCTCGGGTTCGAACGCCTGCGCACCGGCGACGCAGACCGAGCATCCGCCGCACAATTCCTGGTGCAGGCGCGTGGTCGGGAAGGCCAGGTTCGCCGGGACCGCGTACCCCGGACGTACGAGCAGCCGCGCGAGCAGGGCCTCGGCCTGGCGCCCCTGGCCCAGCACGATGTTATGCGGGAATCCGAAGAGTTCTCGCGCGAGCGTCTCGCAGGTTTCGCCGTCCGCCTCCGGTTCGACCGGCGAGCGCTCGAACCGCGCCAGCGCGCGGGCGTGGTGCTGCAAGCTGTCGCTGAGCAGGTCCCAGCGCACGCCCGCGCTGGGCAGCATGGCCGCGTTCTCGCCGTAAGGAAATCCTTCGTCCGTCCGCTCTTGTTCGCGCGGTTTCATGGCGCAATGCTCCAACGGGAAACGATCTCATGGTCGACGTCCGCGCCGACCGGCGGATGCTCGAGCATCCGGCGCTCGAGCTCGTTGGCACTCTGCAATCGGTAGAGGCGGACCGCCAGATTATTGAGATGCTGGCGCGTGGGCAGGCTGCCTTCGCGGCCCAACGCTCCGGACGCCTCGCGCGCGCGGTAAGCCGCCAAGCCAGCGCAGAGTTCCCGCGCCAGGGCTTCGAGTTGCTCGACCTCGCCGTCGCTGAAGGGACGGACCACGGATTGCGCTCCTTAATGGTTCGCGGCGTTCAACACAGCGGCGCCGCCAGCACCTCGTCCAGGTCCACCACGTTGCACCGCAGGCGGAAGAGGTCGAAAAGTATGACTTCCGGCAGCGCCGTCGGCGCTCTGCCCGAAAGCGCCTTGAAGGCCTCGGTTGCCACAATGCTTCCTGCCGCCATTGGCGCGACGGCGATCGAAGGAACCTTCACGCGCTTTTCGGTCAGCCACGTATTGACGGTCTCGAGGTGCTCAGGCGAAAGGTGTTCGTGGACGAACGAAGGCACACGTCCGGTACGCGCGGTGTGCTCCAAAAGAGCGAGGAACGGCTCCATTCCGCTGCCATCCGGGGCGCTGACCGCGACCAGCGTGCCAAAGGCCATGATCGGCGCAGTAATGGAGAATGCGCCTCGCGCATGTGCGCACGCGAACATGCGCTCTCGAACGCCCAGCGGCACCGAGAGGTCCAGGCTATCGACGAGCAGGTCGAGACCTTCGACGAAGGCCTCGACACGGCCGGCCTGGATGCCGCCATCGAAGGCGGCGACCTCGGCGAAGGGGTTGATCGATTCCAGGATCTCTCGGTACACCTCGGCTTTGTTCGCGCCCAGCGTGCGCGTGGTCGCGCCCCACTGGCGGTTGAGGTCCGGAAGATCGAAATGACCCGGGTCGGCCAGCCGGAACTTCTGGACGCCCATGCGCGCGAGCGTTATCGCCACCGCACCGCCCACACCGCCGCAGCCCGCGATGCCAACGGTCTTCCCGCGCAGCGATTCGTCGCCCAGCAGCGGCGCACTGCGGTCCAGGAACGCGCTGCGGAAGGCCGCCTCGCCTGCAGCGAGAATCGGGCCTGCGTTCGCGTCAGTACTTGGCATGGTAGCCTCCCATGGCGTTGTGGGTTGTGACGGAGACTTCGACTTTCGGGCGCCCGACGATGCCGAGCAGGTCGACGGGCTGCTTCGCGGGGCTCAGCCGAGCGCAGGCGTTCTCGACTCGCAGGGCGACCGTGCCCCACGCGCGGCGCGCGGTTCGGCCCCAGCGTCCGGACGGCGCGAAGGTCTGTTCCTCAATATCGATGCGGTCTTCGAGCGCGTCCCAGGCGCGGTGGAAACCGTCTTCCAACTCGCGCGCACTCATGGCTTCGGGCTGGAAAACGACATGGCACTGGTCGTAGCGGTCCAGGTCGGGATCGATCTTTACGCCGCTGGCCAGCGCCACCTGGTGCGCTGGCGTATTGGGGAATGGCGTCAGCACCGTCAGCGTCAGGTTCTTCATGTGCGCATCGCGCGCGAAATCGACGACCCGCTGGAAAACGTCCGGCTTGTGGAATGAGAATCCGAACATGAAGAATCCCCAGACCTCGATGCCCAGGCGCTGGATGGCCTTTACGGCCTTCAGTTCCTCCGGCAGGCAGGTGCCTGGCATGTTGATGCTCATCTTGCGGCAGCCGCTGCGCGCCAGGTCCTCGACGTACTTCGGGCTGATCACCTTGAAGTCGCTGATGCACATGAAGTCGATGCGCGCGCGGCGGACTTCGGCGAGAAGCTCCTTCTGGTACGCAGGCTGCCCGCCGCAGAACATCTCGTCGACGAAGAAGATAACCTTCTCGCGGTCGATTGCGCGCACCGCGTCGATCTCTTCGCGCACGCGCTGCACCGATTTGTGCCGCGCTACCGGCCCGTGCATGCGGAAGATGGGGCAGAACTCGCAACCGACCAGACAGCCCTTCGACGTCTGGATTGCGTGCATGCAGTAGCGGTCGTTCTCGATTAGGTCGAAGCGAGGCAGGCCGCCCGGCGCCAGGCTGCCGCCCTTTTCGGCAACGTAACGCTTCTGCAGTGCACCGCACTCTGCGTCTTCGAGCACCCGCGACCAGATGCCCTCGGCTTCACCGACGACCACCGCGTCGGCGTGCAGTTGGGCCTCATCAGGCGCATTGGTAGCGTGCACGCCGCCCAGCACCACCGGTACGCCGCGGTCTCGGAAACGCTTTGCGTATCGGTAGGTTCGGTTGGCGTCCTTGGTCTTGTAACTGAAGCAGACCAGATCACAGTCGGCATCGAAGTCGATGTCGCGCACCTTTTCGTCGACGATGCGGATGTCGTGATTGGATGGCGTCAACCCTGCAATGACTGGGAGCGCCAGCAACGGCACCGTGAAGCGCCCCGACTCCGGCGTGTACCAGCACTGCGCGTAGGCGTTTTCGCGCGCGTCTCCGGTCTCGATGAGCAGGATCTTCATGCGTTGGAATCCGAATCAGCCTACGGTCGCGCTGGCGCTTTGGGCTCGGGGCTTCGCAGCGGTATTCGTGCCGATGCCGAAATAGACGGCCTCTTTCTTGGTCATGGGCTTGTGCTGGTGCACGATGTACGCAGCCATGGTTTCCTCGAATTTGATGGGGCGGAAGAACGGGTAAAGGGTTCGGCTCTCGGCACCCGAAGCCGCGTCCTGCAAGCCACCGATCCGCTCGATGACCTCCGCCACGTAGTGCATGTCCAAGCGAAGAAGCACAGCCGGCGCGCCGCCCACGCGCGGACACGGGCGCTCGCCGGCGATTCGCACGAAATTCAATCGCCGCAGATAGAAGCTTTCGTGCCTGGGATTGACTTCGATGACAAAGTCGTCGACTCCCGCGAAGCGCCGCGCGTAGACCGAGACCCAGTTGTACAGGTGCACCAGGATCGCCTTCGAGGCTGGATGGTTTTCGCGCACGGCCAGGCGCGTAACCTCGCCCAGACGCCGGCCTTTTGCGCGCAGGCCGTCCAATTCGCTGCCGAAGACCTCGTCGCAGGGGAGCCCGTGCGCACCGTCGCAGACCAGCGATATGGTGCCGGCCTCGTTTCCGTCCGCGTCGACGATCAGCAGCACAGCGGTGTCGGCGTTGAGATCGTATGGCGAGACGCAGAAACCGCTCGAACCCTGGTGAAAGCCGCTCTTCGAGTAGATCGAGCTCGCCAGGCGGAAAGCGCGCTCGCGGTCGCGGCGGTTGGCCGCCAGCACCAGGCGCAGGCCCTGCCCGCAGTCGGCGCCGTGGTCGAGCAGCGGATTGGCGCCGTCGTCGATATCCCGCCCCACCGCGCGGATGGACTGGGAGACCGCGGAAGGCCTGTGAAGTTTCGTATCCTTCGAATGCGCGCGCATGCGTTGCTCCTTTGCGTCTCTCACGTCCTCGAAGCTCCGGTTCACTCGAACAGCAGCCGCAGCGCGCCCAGTGCTGCTCCAGCCAGGAGACCCGCAACGATTCGCTGGACCCATGAAACGCGCGAGAGCCGCCCGCTCCGGCCGGCACGCCGGCGTTCTGTCTGCTCGATTCGCGAGACCACCCGGCGGTACAGGTTCGGCGGGGCCGCTTCGCCGGCGCAGATGGCGTCCAGCACCATGCCATGATCCAGCGCCAGTTCGGCGGCGACCGGATCGAAGGCGCGAATGCCGCGGCGAATGCGCCGCGTCGTTTCGTCGATGCGAGCCGCGACGGCGATGCGCGGCAGTGCCATCTCCCGCGCGATCTCGCGCATGCCCATACCACCGCCATAGAAGAGCACCATCAACTGGCGGTCGAGGTCCGGGGCGTCCTCCAGCGCACGGCGCACGGCGGTCGCCGCCCGGGCCGGATCGTTGGGCCGCCCTACCCTGACCGGCGGAAAGCATCTGCTTTCGAAGACTTCGGACGCAAGGGGCGGTTCGGCCAATCGCATGATCCGGTCCTTTCCGAATCGAGGTTAGAGCGCGCGGTTCGCTGCCCGTCCCCCGATCGGAAAGTGCCGTTTTGCGGTCAGACACAATCGGTTTGTCGGAAATGAAACGCCGAGAATTTCCAAGGTCGGCGGCCTGCGGCGTAACGCTCGGATCCCTTTGAGCGTCTGGTTTGGAGCCTGAATTTTAGATCCGCCAGGCCCAACGCTGCCATTTCATGCAGGCCATGCACACCACGCGGAATCCATAACCCACTTTGCATTTAAGGGTTATGGATTCCATCCAAGCCTCAGACTCTGCCCAAGCTGCGCGGCCGAAAGACCGGAAATTGCGAGGCATTTGCAGTTTGAAAAGGTTGTAGCACGAGGCATTCCGGCACTGGATGGGATGGCGCCGCCCGTGCGGCGCCAAGCTACGTCCGCTTACCGCGCCGGCCTTATCCGTCCGGCATCGCAGCCGTAAGCCAGCCCCTTCGGGAGGGTCCATACATGCACGTTGCGGAGTTGCCTCGCGCAAGCACCGCGGAGGCGAAGATGAGTCCCAACGCCGGAGCGGACCTGCCGCCCGCCGAGTTCCCCATGGTGGACCATGCCGTCCATCCGCGCGCAGGGATATTCACTTCGATGGCCTACTGGGCGCACTACATGGCGCGGCACTACCTCGCCGGCCCCAAGCGCGGCCACTACGGCCCCGCCTGGTTGCGCGGCGCGCTCAAGCGGCTCGAACGCCGCATCGAGAAGCAGTCCAAGAAGACCGGCGAGATCCCGGTCAAGCCCGTGCCGCGCGTGCCGTACCGGCACCTTTCCGCGGCCGACTTCCAGCGCATCTACCTGAACTCCAACACGCCGGTCGTGATCGAAGGCATGGCCAACGAGTGGCCCGCGGTGAAAAACTGGTCTCCGGACTGGTTCAAGAAAAACTACGGCGAATACAGGATTCCCGTGCGAATCAAATCCGATCGCCTGGACGACACAGCGCTGGTGATCCGCGACATGACCCTGGCCCAGTTGGTGGACAACATCAACGCCGGCGGCAAGTACATGGGCGGCAACCTGGAAGACGTCTTCAACGACAATCCTCACCTGCGCGCCGATCTGGACCTGAACGAGCTCTCCCGCTACGAAGTCGCCAACAAGCGCGCGAAGATCGGCTCGACCCAGCTGTTCATGTCCGGCGCCGGCACGCGCAGCGGCTACCACTGCACGAACGGTATCAACCTGTTCGTACAGGTGTACGGGCACAAGGAATGGAGCTTCGTCTCGCCCAAGTTCAGCAAATGGATGCACCCCATCACCCGAAAGGACATGTTCTATGCGGCGACGATGTTCAACTGGACCGCGCCCTTCGACCAGCTAGAGCAGGACGGGTATCCGCTGTACCGCTACTGCCCCAAGTTCTTCACCAAGCTGAATCCCGGCGACGTGCTCTTCAGCCCGCAATGGTGGTGGCACGCCGTGGACACGACTTGCCCCAGCGTGGCCGTCGCAACCCGCACCATGAACCGATTCACCATCGGGAACCAGGTCTTCTCCTTCATCTGGCTGACCTCGCCCGAGTTCCTCCAGCTGTTCTACACCCTCGTCAAGACCGGCTGGGGTTCGGACAGGCACAGCGGCGCTCGGCGCGCCTTTGAAGAGGAATTCGTGGATAAAGTGACGGCCTAAAAGAAACCCTTCGATTCAGGCCAACCGGCGTCGGGGTCCTCCCCGGCGCCGGTTTTTTTTCGCATTTCGCGTTTGCCTATGAGAACTTCGGGTTCAGCCCATCCGGGCTATGGTGCACAAGAGCTGACCTAGGGTGGACAGCAGGATCCCCACCAGAATTATCACCGAGATACCCGTACGAAATTCTGGTCGTCCGCGATTAAAGCCGTACATGTGAATAGAGAAGGCAAACAGACCGCAGCCGCACACAACAAGCGAGATCCAGTTTCCCGCCACGGAACCCTTCTGGACCTCCAACAGGCCGTACAGCAGCGCCAGGACGGCCGGTATGTGGAAAACCAGGAAGCCGGTCAGGCCCTTCCGGTCGCCTTCCGGAGCCGGCGGCTTGCCGAAGAGCCCGGCGAAGAAGTCCCACTCCTTCCAGTACGCCGAGTCGATTTCATGGCACACCAGCAGCGTGGCATTGGCAAGGTAGAAGCCAAGCAGCGGATCCACGGTCAGACGGCCTTCTTCGCAAAGGGCTTGAAGATCAGCAGGCTGACCGGCATGACGAAGGCTTCGCACAAAAGCGCAATCAGGATCACGAAGCAGGCCAGCAGGCCGAAGGTAACGTTCATCTTCAGGCTCGCAAACAGGAGAATCAGGAACCCGCTGCATGTTGCAAACGATGTATGCAACATGGCCGTTCCTATGCCAGAGAAAGTCGACCGCAGAGCCTTTTCGGCGCTTCCTGACTTTCGTATCTCGTGCTTGAAGAAGGACATCAGGTGAATGGTGTCGTCGACGGCGATGCCCATGGCGATGCTGAAGGTCATGGCCGTGGCGATCTCGAGCCACACGTCCGCCCAGCCCATCAGCCCCATGCACGCCACCAGCGGAAGGACATTGGGGATCATGCTGACAATCCCTGCGTAAACGGACCGGAACATCAAGCACATGATGATCCCGACCAGAAGACCCGCGGTGGACAGGTCGATGATCAGACCCTTGATCAGGTAGTGAAACACATTGTTGCTGGCCACCGCAGACGAAGCGACGCTTGCCTGCAGGGGCCCGTCGAAATTCTTCGCCAGGTATGCGCCCACCTTCGCGATCAGGTCGTCCTGGTACTGGGAGTTGTGAACCGAGGACCGGACGCTGACCCGCGTCCGGCTGTAGGGATAGTCGACGTACCGGTCCAACTGGTTGCGCCGGCCGGACATCGAATAGATGAGCAAGTATTGGGCGATGGCATTTCGCGTTTCGGGCAACCGGTACTCGCGGTCATCGCCGTTGAAGAAGGCCTTGTTCATTTCCTTCACGAAATCGTTGATGCAGATGACCTTGTCCACGCCTTCCTGTCCGCGAAGGAAGGCAGCCAGGTCCTCGATCTTCCGGAGGTTGTCCGGCTCCTTGAGGCTGCCTTGCGTCTTGCCATCCACCCAAACATCCAATTGCATCGTACCGCTGAGTTTTGCGTCGAGGAATGCGATGGACTTGCTGAGGTCGGAGCTGTCCTTCAGGTACTTCACCCGGTCGACCTGGACGTTCACCTTGGAGATACCGACCGCGCAAAGGACCATCACCAGCAGGCACGCGCTGGCGACAGACCATCGCCACTTGATGATGAAATTGGAAAATCGGACCATTCCCTTGTTTGGCGCCCCTGATTCCTCCTCGGCAAGCGCCGGCTTGCGGTCCCACAATTGCACCAGCGAGAAGACCGTCACCACGCAGATGGGGTAGCAGGCGAGAATGCCCAGGGCTGCCACCCAGCCGAAGCTGCTGATGGGCCTCAGATCGTTCAGGATCAGGGAGCCGAAGCCTATGGAAGACGTGACGCTGTTCACGAAGCAGGGCCAGGCGGCTTCGCGCAAGGTCTCCTGCACGGCCGTCTCTTTTCGCGCCCGGGTGCCACGGTAGTACCGGTATCTATGCAACAGGTGGATGACATCTGTCACGCCGATGCACAGCACCATGGGCTGAACGCCAGCCATGATGGCATCCATCTTGAAACCCATGAACGGCACCATGCCCGCAACCACCGTCATGCAAAGGCCAACCGCTGTCAGCGCGATCAGGGTCTCGCGAACGGTACGAAAGACGAGAAAGAGGAAAACGGCAAGCACGAGGAACGTAAGAGGAACGAATACCGTCAGGTCCTTGTGAATGTATTGCAGGAAGCGCCAGTCGAGGTATTTCTCGCCCATCAGGTGGATCGCAACACCCGAGCGGGCCGATTCCTCCCGGACAATGGCTTCGATCTGGGCCATTTCGGGATGAAAATCGTAGTCCGCGTCTTTCTGCGTAGCGAAGGTGACGATGATGGAGGTCTTCTTGCTGTCCTTGCTGACCATATCCCCCAGGTAGATGCGCTGCTGCATCGCAATGGCTTTTGACTTGGGCAGCGCTGAGTCGCCGGGCGGTCCGATAGACTCGACCAGGGGAGCGGCCTCGAAGCTGTCCTCGGTACTGCGGATGTATTCGGCGTTGGACAGGCTCTGTACGTCGTACACCTTTTCGACGCCTTCAAACCGCTCGGTCAGCTGTTGAATCAAGTGCAGGCATTCGGAAGAGAATACGTCTTCCGATTCGAACGCGGCAACCAGAATCGCGTCCTGCCCGAAGACCCGCTTGTATTCCTGGTAATGCGCATAGTCGGGATCGTTGTCGAGAATGAAAGAGCGAATCGACGCGTCGAACTCGGTGCGAATGGCCTGGGAGCCTATGGCAAGGGATAGCACAAGCAGGCAAGCCAAAGCGGCGCGGGGGTGTCTAAGCAGCCGTTCGCTGATCCCGACTCGCATGGCCACACCGCCTCTAGAAGTCGATCTTGAGTTCGAATCCCACCTGGTCGTTCTGGTTGAAGCCGTTGAATAGGCCCGGGCCTTCGCCGCCGTAGACGGCAACCCAGAGCTTGGCCGTCGCGTAATTGTTGACCTTGTACTCGACCGTCGGATTGAGGAAGTAATCGAAGGGATACGGCGCATAGCGTCCGGACAGCGCCACCTTCAGGCGGTCGCGGCGGAACCAGCGATATGCGGTGAACAGCACCTGGTCCTCGTACCGTTCGGCGGTGATGTCCTTCGAGAAATGCCAGATGTAGCGCCCGGCGTACTGCACGTTGATGTAAACGCTGTTCGGGAACGTGTAATCCATGCCAAAGATGAAGTTCGTATTGTCGCGCTGGGTCGACCGGTCGAAGTCAGTGATCTTGTCCGTGCCGAAGTCCGCGCGCGTGGTGTGCGCGACCTCGCCGCGCACGCCGAACCCGCCGATGGTCATTTCGAACTCGCCGCCCACCGTGTGCTGGCGGTGGTAGCGGAACTCTACGTTGGGCGGAAAAATCCGCAGCGCGGGCGTCTGGTTGTAATGGTAGGCGTAGGAGATCCCGGCGTCGAAATTCGTGTTCGACCCCGCATAGAGCAGCCGGTTGGCGAAGACGTTGTACGGGAGCCGCTTCGGCGGCTCTTCCGGATTCAGGTGAAGTCCCAGGTCGCGGAGGTCTTGCAGCGGAGGAAAGAACCAGTCACTGTCGGGCGGTGCGCCGCGGTTTGGCTCGAACCAAGGCTGCCAGACGACCTCGTAGGTGAAGTCCGTCAGAAACTGGAACTTGGGGTGAACCATCCACGCGGGAATCTTCCGCGACGCGCGGTCGTAATTGACGACCTCTGTGAAGTCTTCCGGCGTGAAGTTGTCCGTCGGATTCAGCTCGTCCGACTTGCCCCAGCGAATCGCCTCGCGACCCACCGTCAGGTCCATGGGGCCCGCCTTGACCTTCACGAACGCTTCCCACAGGTCCAGGTCGGCTTCCTCGATGGTGAGCCCGTCTTCCTCGCTTCGCACCCAATCGACGCGCGCGTCGCTGGAGATGCGCAGGCGCAGGTCCTCGACGGGATTCCATTCGCTGGTCAGGCGCAGGTCGTTGCGGAACTCGTCGGTGTGGTCCTTGCGCCCGTCCTTCGCGAAGTCGCGGTAATAGCGCGCGCGGTACCACCCGTTGAGGCCCAGGCACTTCTTGACCTTCTTGGCCAGCGAATCCTCCTCGTCACCGTCCTGGCCTTCGATGGTGCCTTCGGCCAGGCGCGGGGGACGCTGGGAGGGAGTAAGGTCGCCTTCATCGGCATGCGGCTTCGCGGATTCGGGCGTCTCGGGGCGCGCGGAGGGCGTCAGGTCCTCGTCGGACCCGGGCGCCGTCTCTTCGGCCGGCAGATACGCTATCGCGCTTAGGATCACCGTAACGCTCCAGACCAGTGCCGCCCGCTTCCGCATGCGTTGACCCTTCCGGCGCAATGCTTCGTCTGCCGCGCGCCAAAGGATCGACTAGAAATCCAAAGGCACGTCGACCATCGACCGCGGCGTAAACATGTCCTCTTTCAGGCCGGTATTATAGATAACTTTTTCAACCCTGAATACCGTTTTATGTCCCTCTTGGACATTCTCCATTTCCCAGTACATGGCGCTCCAGATGCCCTGAATCTTACGCAGGTCCCGGAAGTTCAATTCCTTGAGATATTTTCCCTTCTCGTCCCAGTATTTCACGCGCACGGGCTCCAGGATGTCCTTGCGTACCCAGTTCTCGATGCGGGTGTAGCACGATTTGTCGGGCGTCACCGGTGTAGTGACGTAGAAATAGCATTCGTGGCCGTCGACGATGTCGGTCTTCAACTCGCCGTAGCTCCAATCGTCGACCTCGTGCTCCTGCAGGTCCTCGTACGTGAAATCCGTTCCCGCCCAGCTACGCCCCTTGTCGGAGGACGCGATGCGGCGGTTCTTCTTCATCGAAGGGATATAAATGCGCTGAATATCGTCGGCATCCTTCTGCTCGATCGTCATCGTCGTCGTGCCGCGCACGTCGGCGGGCGAGACGTAGGTCAGCAACACCTTGGAAAGATGGTCGCGCTCGTGGCGGTAGCGCACCATCTGGCTGGTGCGGTCTTCGCCGCGCTTGTTGATCAGGGTCAGCGTGAGCTTGTACTTGCCGTCATCGCCCTGGTAGCGCTTGTCCACGTAGTCGTGGACCTCGCGCGCGCTGGTAAAGACTGGGCGCCCTGGCACGACCTTCACGGGTTCGGATTTGGTCTCGGGCTTCGCGGGCTCTGGTTGCTCGAGCGCCGCCTGAGGCTCCGGCGGCAGCGACGACGCTGCGGACAATTCCGTTCCGGAGGAGGCCGAAGACTCAAGGACCACAGACTGCGGGGCGGAGTCCTCGACCGGGGGTGCGGGCTGTTCGGTTTCAGGCGTAGGCGTGGCGGCAATCTCCGGCGCCTGTTCGCCTTTCGCCGGTGCTTCGATCTTCACCTCATGAGCGGGCGCGGGCACGGCTTTCGCTTCGATGACTGGGGGCACCGGAGGCAAAGCGGGTGCTTCTTGTTTCGCCACGACCGGCGGAATGGGTTCGTCGGCGGCGGACTGGCGCACTTCCTCTACCGCCTCTTCGGCTGGGGTGGGTTCCGGCTCATTCACGATCGTTGTATCCGCCGAATGCAGCGCTCGCTCGGCAGGCGTTTCGGTAATTTGCTTCGATGCGGCGGCGACCAGGATGCTCGGTTCCGGCGCCTTTTCAGTGATCGACGGCCTCAGGTCCTCGGTCTCGAAGCTCGATGCTTCTTGAGGCGCCACATCCGCGGAAATGCTTGCCTCGTGAGAGACGTTGGCTGCCGGCGCCTCCGCGGACAGGTTCTCACGCGCGGGAGCGAAATTCTTGCCGATGATGAAGCCGGCAAAGATGCCTACCAGCAGGCCGAGGACCGTGCCGAAGAAGACGCGCGCACTTTCGCCCGGCAATTCGGAAACCAGTACCGGATCCGTCGATTCGGCGGATTGCGCGGGGAGCTGCACAGCGGATGGCCGGGATTGCGATGACTCGACAACGGCACGTTCGCCGGAAACACGCGGGCCGCGCGTCGGTTTGGGCGCTGCGGGCGCAGGCTTCGCAGGCGGGGTGACGGCAGGCGACGAACCGATCACCGCATTTCGCAAGCCGGAGAAGCCCGGCTTCTTCGCGGGCGCGGACGGCGCATTGGGTTGGCCAGCGCCTTGGGCCTCATCAGGGAAGACGATGCGCGCCTGGCACAAAGGACAGGCGCCGCGTTTTCCGGCCAGCGCCGAGCGCACACGCATGCGCTTGTCACATTCCGGGCAGTCGAAATAGATGTGGGTCTCGATCGCGTCGCCGGCGGCAGGCGCTTCGCTCTTGGGCGGCGCGACGCCCTTTCGAAGCACAGCGATCGAGGTTCGCGCGAAGCCCTGGTCGGTGCGGCGGTCTACCTTTTGTTTACGGGCAGTATCAAGCGGCATGTCCGTTCTCCGTCCTCAGGGCCAAGGCAGGCACCAATTCATCGACCACGTGCAGGAATTCCCCGAGCGGGTCGAACGCATCGATGTACGTCTTCAGGCTGGCCGCGGCCTGGCGCGCGGCATCGTCGCCAAGGAGCGCGCGCAGCACCGCGCTCGCGTCCTTCGAGCGGCACTGGCCGGGGCGCAGAACGCGGCCCGCGCCGTGACGCGACACGGCATCCATCACGAAATGCTGGTCGAGATTGACCGGCACGCCGAGCACCGGCTTGCCGGCCGACAGCGCGTGGTAGACCATGGGGCTGCCGCCGTTGCAGATCACCAGATCGGCCAGGCACGCGGCAGGTCCGGCCGGGATCACGTCGGCGGCGAGGACCTTGGGCGGCAGGTCGCCGCGCTGCGGCTGCTTGATGCCGGCAAGCAGCACGGTCGCGCCCAGCGCGGCCGCCGCACGCACCAGATGCAGCGTCCCCAATGCATCGCCGGAGGACCCTGGGTACGCGAAGACGACGGGTCCTCTGCGGCAGGACGCGGCCCAGGCTTCGGGAAGGCGCGCGGAAGGGGACCATTGCACCGGCCCGATGAACGACTCGGTCACGCTTAATTCGCCGAGCCCGTAGAGTTGCGGGATGTCCAGGTAAACGGTGCGCGTGCCGCGCGTGAAGACCTCGTGCGCGCCGCGACCGCCCAACGGCGCCAAGCCGTGCTCCGCGCGGACGCGGTTGAATGCCTTCAGTTGCCGGCGGAAGAACCACGGCGACGCCAGGGGCAGCAGGCGCTTCATCACCGAAACGCCCAGGATACCGACCAGCGGATGATCGGGCACGGGGCATTCCAGCCGCGCGCTCGGGCTCCAGTGCGCGTTGCTGAAGGCGATGTGCGGCGTGCCGGCGCGTTCGGCGGAGATGCCCAGCGAGAGGCGGAAATCGCCGACGACCAATTGGGGACGCCACGCCTCTAGAAGGCGCAAGTCGTCGCCCGCCTGGCGGCGAAGTTCATCGACCGTATAGAGCGCCTCGGCCTTGTACACCCTGCGCTTGAAGTCCGCCGGGTCGATGCAGGGCAGCGCAACGTGCGCCAGCCCCTTCTCGCGGACCAGGCCCTCGTACCGAGCGTCGCAAGCGAAGAGTACATCGAACTCCGCAGGATCGAGCTGCGAAGCCATCTCCAGGGGGCGCACCACGTGAGCCAGCGTTACGCCCTCCCCCACGAAGAGCACGCGGCGGCGCGACGCGGCCTTGGGAGCCGCCAAAGGAGGATCGCCGGCCAGCAGCGCTGGTGATGGGGAGGGCTCGCGCAGCAGCATCGGGACTCCCGGCTCGGGGTCCGCACAAGGTGCCTGGACGGCCACGCGCCTTGCGCCGGACCTTCACGGGATCCAATGCCGGAATGTCGCGGGATGAAACCGATTTACGCAATTTATTGCGATAAAGTCGCGCGGAATATCGCAGCTTTACGGGCGGGTCTCGGCCAGCAGGGCCTGCACGATCTGGTCCTGCGGACGCTGGTCGAGATAGACGCGGTAGTCGTCGATATAGCCGTCGCTCTCCACCCACAGGAAGGCGAAGCCGATGTCCCGGAGCTTCCGAGGATCGTTCCAGAAGCTGATGATGCGGCCGTCGGCGATGCCAATCACCCCCGCAGATCCGGCCAGGAACGCGATGTCGTGCCATTGTCCCGCCGCAAGCGGCGTGCGGTCTTCACTCTCGAATTGGGGCTTCTCCGGCAACTCGAGCGGCGAGACCAGCGGGTTCCGGGAGAAGCGCGGTACCTTGGCGACGTCGTCGAGTCCCTTCTGGGGTTCGGTGAAGGCTTGGATGTCCGGCACTTGCAGGGGTTGATCGCCAGCCTGGCGCCAACGCATGCGGAAGATCTGGACCCCCGGGCCGACCGCGCAGGGCGATCCCAAAATCACCGGATTCCCCCTGCCGCCCACCATATGGTGCGCTCCGGTGCCCTGATAGCCATTCCCGGGCGCGAACAGGATTTCGCCGCGCGTGCAGACGCGGGAGGCGCCGAATTTCCAGAACTGCCGCGTCTCGAAATCCTTGTAAATCGCGTAGCGGATCTCTTCCTTCTGCCATTGCTTCCAGCGTGCGGCGACTTCCGGCTCGGCCGGACGCACCGACACGTCGTCGATCTCGCCACAGGTGTACATCACGTTGAAACCCAAATCCTGCGGCACGGCTTCCTGGGGATCCTGGAAGTAGATCTCCAGGCATGGATCGCCGTCGACGGTGTAACCCAGGTAGCGGTTCTCTACCGAGGCGTAGGCCTCCAGGACCACCGGCTTGTTCTTTATGCCAGCGCTCTCGATCGGGCGGTAATAGCGAGCGACCAGGCCTTTGGAAGAGACCATCCAACGCGGCGTGACTCCGAACGACCGGAACTCGAAATCGTCGTTGAAGCGCACCACCAATCGCAGGACAGATTCCGGGTGCCCAGTGTCCGGCAACGAAAACGCCACCTCTTCCCGGTCCGCCCGCAGTGTGCCGCTGCCGTTGACGCTTCCGGAAGGGACCCAATTCCATGGACCGACGCGATGCACCAGGTCTTTCGGGATGCCGGCATTGAAATCCCAATGCGCCGAGGAATCGGGAACGGCAGGCTCCGCCGGGACCGCCGACGGAGCAGACGGTCCTTCCAACGAGGCCAAGCCGGCGGCGTCCGGCGTTTGGAAGCTGTAGACCGCAACGGCCGCAATACCGGCCGCCAAGGCGCCCAGCCCCACCACCTTCGCGCCGAGGGAGGACTTCAGCGCCGCCGCGCGGGCGGACTCGCGCGCCGCGGTTCGCGCCGCCTGGCGCAGCGCGCCGTCCAACACCCGCGTTTCCATGCCGGCGGGCGGCAACAACAGTTGCTCGCTGCCCAGAATGCCGGCCAGGACCGGCGCCGTGCAGGTGAACCCGGCCTGCGCCAAGTGCACGCGCAACATGCTCAGGCCCTTCTCGATGCGCTTGGAGACCATCTGCTGGGAGACGCCCAGCAGGCTGGCGACGTCCTTCTGCTGCATGCCTTCGATGAAGTGGAGCACCACCGGCGTGCGCCACTGTTCCTCGATCGCATCCAGGCTGCGTTCCAGGCTGTGGCGCAGTTCGTCGCGCGTGGCCGTGCTGTCGGGAACGGGCGTGATGTTCTTGCGCGTGGAGTAGTCCTTGGCGTCGACGGACTTCTTGCGCTGCGCACGGCGCTCGCTGCGACTGGCCATCTTGGTGCTGTTGGCGACGATGCGCATGAACCAGGCGCGGAAGCTGCCCGGCCCGCCGTCTCGGAAGCCCGCCTTGCGATCCAGCAGTTTCAGGAACGCGTCCTGCACGGCCTCTTCGGCCAGCTCGGCGTTCAGACAGATGCACTGCGCGATGCGGTAGGCCGGGCGGTGCCAGCGCAGGACCAACTCGCTGAGGGCCGCGCGGCTGCCGGTCTTGAGGAAGTCGAGATAGAGCGCCTCGTCGGAAGCCGCGGACGGGCTTGCGGCAGCGGCGGTCGGTGCGGCCGGCTGCGGTTCCATGGCCAACATGGTACCTTCCGAAGGGACCCTATTCATCACATTTGCCTATGCCGAATTAATCGCCTCCACAACCGCAATCGGCGCAATTATTCGATCCAGCGACCTGACTCCGTAACGCTCTCACCGATGCCAAGTTACGAATACGCACAGGTGCGTTAGTCGGCGGCTTTCGTGGCGGGAGGTGACATGGGTTCAGGCGCGGGCAAGCGCCAAAGAAGCATGAGCAGCGCCGGCAAGGCGCCGGCCACGGCAATGGGCCAGAAGTTCCGCTCGGTGCCCGGCAGGGTGTCCGGGTTGACCCAGTCGACAAGGAAGCCCAGCAGCGGTGCAAGGAGCATGGTCGAGACCGAGTTGGCCTGCGACTCCAGGGAGAGCAGCGTCGCGGCCACCTCGGGTTCCGAATGCGAATCGAACCGGCTGATCAGGACCGGGCGCCAGATGTTCTGGGCCACGGCCAGCAGCACGAAGAGCGCGATGGTGACCGCGTCGACGCGGAAGCGCAGCATGGGAAGCATCAGCACAAAGGCCGCGAGCACAAACCACCACAACCGCCGCGCCGCGCCCTCCTCCCCGCCCCAGCGCTCCACCGCCAGGTGCGACTGCCGCGAGGCCACACTGGAGAGCACATGCAGCACGAAGTAAACCGCGCCGACGACGACGGCCGAACGCTGCTTATCGCTGGCGTCGAGCAGCAGCGGCAGCGACAGCGCCGCCAGCGTCAGCAGGGGCTGCAGGTAGTCTTTCACCGCCGCGTAGACGCCTTCGAAGCCCATGGACTCGCACAGCAAGCGGCGCAGCATGGGCTTGCGTACCGCATCGGCCGCCACCATCCACAGATGCCGCGCCATGTCGCGCAGCGAGATCTCCGTCGGGCGGTCGCCGTCGAGGCTCGCGGGATACGTCGCGAGGTTGATCAGGTTCGCCACGTAGGGAACAACGGCGAAGAGAAAGATGTCGCGGTAACTTCCACTGTAATATACCAGTCCCGCGGCGATCAAAACCGAGACCGCGCTGCCGATCTTCGACCAACTGCGCGTATATCCGTAAACCTTGGTCCGTTCGCCGGTGCGCCCCTGAGCGCGCAGCCAGTCGAAGATCATTGCCTTGTGCGTGCCGCTGCGGAAGGCCTCGCCTCCCCCAAAGAAGAACATCCCCGCGAACAGGTGCCACAGTTCGGTCCCGTACGCGAGCACCAGGAACGAGATGATGTACAAAACGAACGAGATGACCATGCAGCGCCGGCGCCCGTACAGGTCCGCAAGCGCCCCGCTGGGGACTTCGAGAATATTGATAATGACCTCGCGGAAGCCAATAAGCAGCCCGATCTGGAAGAAACTCAGCCCCTTCTCAAGGAAGACCAGCACCAGGAACGGCTCGAAATACGCCTGGTTCTTTAGAAATCCATAAAGGGAGAATCGGAAGATCATGACGACACGGTTCCGGATTCGGCACGGCGGCGCAGGCAATCTCCCAGGATACGACCGCACCGCAGGGACTCAAGGACCGCCACCAGCCCAATAGCAGTGGACATGTTGTTCGGCGTTACGGTTGCCTCAGGTCCCAAGTCGGTCCGGCGCCCATGTCACGGCAACGTCAGACCGGACCACGGCTCCTTCAGCGCCTGCCCGCAGATGCCGGGGGCGCCCTTTCCGCCGACAGCCCGATTACCGTGCAGAATTCCGGGCGATAGGGAAAAATAGGTGGATCGCAGCGCCGCCTTTTCGCAGCTGATGGAGCAGCAGTTTTGGCGTTTGCTGTCCGGAAGGATGAGCGGACTGCCTCAGGCCATGTGGCCGTCCCCGGGGCTGGCGCGACCGCGCTCAGGGTCCGTCAGCGTAGATCGGTCACCGCGTTGGACAGGGTGGTCTCCGGATTCCGGCTTCAGCCGCCGGCAACTTCCTTCATGGCCGCGATGGCGGCGTCCGCAAGCAGGCGCCAGGATTCTGGCCGGTACGGTGGTTTGCCGTGAATCTTCGGTCCCATGATCGCGGCGTAACTTTCCTCAGCGTAGTCGCGCGGGTCGGTCACGTACGCGATGTTTCCGTTGACCAGGCCGAGAACCCACGCATCACGGTCCGGCGCAGCTTCTCGAACCGCATCTGCAATCAGCGTGTATACCTCGGCGGGAAGACCCAGCCAGATCATGGATCCAACACGCAGCGCGAAGACTTCGCAATGCACTACCTGCGGCGGCTTCGCGGCGGCCAGCGCCAAGGTCTCATTGGCCCATTCCTGCATGAAGTTCGTGCGCGTCAGCCACTGGTGGCCCTTACGGATGGTTCCGTACTCCAGGAACGCACGCGCCTCGCGTTCGGCATCGCCCCAGTCCAACGGCAGCTCGCAGGACGCGCGCGCAAAACGGAGCTCGCCGCCCCGCTGGTACCGGATGGCGGGCCACGCTTCGCACGCCGCGAGGCTCAGCGCCCGGCCGTGATCCTGCGCGGTGTCCACGCCGGTATGCAGATTGCGTGGATTGATGTCGCCCGAAGCGCCCTGAAAGAAGACGCCGTTGGCACCGGGCCATTCCTTCTCCAGATCGCGCACCAGGCGGCCGGGGAAATCGGCGCTGACGCATCGGTTGTTATGTTTCATGCAGACCGGATGGCAAGCGAAGAGCGCCCCGGCCACCAACGGCGTGCCGGAGGCCGCCTGCCGAACGCTGAACAGCCGCAGCGTCTGGTCCACCGGACCGCCCTCGCGGACGCGGTTGACCGCGACGCCGTAAACTTGCGTGCTGCCGTAGCCGATCTCGACGGGCTGAGCCGTTCGTGCCGCTTCGACTGCGGCTTCGACGATGCCGGCTTCCAACCGAAGCACATACGCGGGTTCGATAGCGCCCCACTGCCGCCGCCACGACGCCGTAGGCGTCGAATGGCTGTGGGTGCAGGCGATCCAAACGGCGTCTTGCGGAATACCGGTGGCCGCTTCAATACGCTGCCGCACGTCGCGCGCGCGCAGATCGTCGATGGACATGATGTCTACGCTCACCACCGCAGCGCGATGCGTCCCGTCGTCGAAGACGATCGCGCGGGCGAAGAGCGGGTCGAGAACACCGGCCGCCGTCCGTTCGGGTTGCAGCCCGTAGCCGCCCAGGGGCACGCCGTCGTGGGGCGTGACGTCGCGCTTCGCGAATCCAGCCTTCCAGTCACCCATGACCGTTACCCTCAGCTTGCCACCGCGGCGGTGGTCTCGTCACCAACCAGCCTATCCGCATGACGCTGGATCTTCCGCACCCCTTCGGCGACGGCGGCCACTTGTTCTTCCCCGGCCAGCAGCATCGGGTGAAGCATGGTGACGATCTCGCGATAGGCCCGCGCGCATTCAGGCAGTTCGAAGCGCCGCGGATCGATGGCCCGTTCGTAATCCCTGCCCAGCCGGTGGCGGCGCTTGGAGAGCGGCTTGTACAGCGGCGAGGCGTTGAGCGGTTCGTAGGTTCCGGCGACGGGCAGGCGCAACTCCGTCGCAAGCGCCTGCGCGAAGCGGGCTCGCGACAACCCAGCGAAGGCCGTCTTGTCGTACCGGAAGGCGTATGCGTAATAGGCCTGCCGCGTCACCTGCGGGTGCCGGTAGGGCGGCGTTATGCCTTCGATCTGCGCCAGCGCCGCCGAAAGGCGCTGCGCGTTGCGATCGCGCCGAACCGTCTGCTCTTCCAGGCGCTCCAGGCCCGCGTTGAGCAAAGCCGCCTGCATCTCGGTCATGCGGTAATTGCCGCTCTGCGGACACGCACCGGCCGCCTCGGCGGACGTGCCTTCCGGCGGCCGCCCGCAGTGCCGCAGGCAGTCCAGGCGCCGCGCGAGGCCCGGATCGGAGGTGCCGATGAAGCCGCCTTCGCCCGAGGTCAACACCTTGCTCTGCTGCATGCTGAACGCGGCGATGGAGCCCCAGGCTCCGGCCTTGCGCCCTCGCCATTCGGATCCGTGCTGATGCGAGCAGTCTTCGATCAACGGCAGACCGTTTCTTTCGGCGATCTCGCAGATGCGGTCCAGGTCCGCCATGGCCGAATAGAGATGCACGGCGATGATGGCCTTGGTGCGCGGCGTGATCGCGGCCTGCAGCGCCTCGGGGTCCATGCAGAGCGTGCGGGGATCGACGTCTACCAGCACCGGCACGGCATTGACGTCCAAGGCGCACGCGGCCGTGGCCTGCCAGGTCAGCCCGGGCACGATCACTTCGTCGCCGAAGCCGACGTCCAACGCCTCCAGCGCCAGCTGCAGTGCATGCGTGCCGTTTGTGACGCACGTCCCGTGTGCGACGCCCAGGAAGCGAGCGAATGCGGTCCGGAAGGCGGTCTCCTCCGGGCCGCTCATCGCCCAGGTCCCGCTCCGCACAACGTTTGCCACGCGTTCAACGTCTCCCTGGCTGCAGACCGGCCAATTGACCCACGGCCTGTCGCAGATGGGTTCCCCGCCCTGCACGGCCAGCGTTTCCATGATGTCTTTCCTCGCGCCTTTTCGACGAGGATCACCATAAGATTTTTGATGTCAGAAAGGCTATGCACTGGTTTTAGAAAACATGCACGAATTCAATTCGAACGTCGGCGCTACTTAGCATTGCGGAACTGCGAAGGCGAAAACCCCGTGTGCTTGCGAAAGAGGCGGCTGAAGTAGAGCGGGTTCTGGATGCCCACGCGGACGGCGACCTCCTTCACCGAGAGCGAAGGCTGGGCCAACAGGCGTTCGGCCTCTTCCAGTCGGCACGAGGCCAGATAGTCGGTAAATGAGCGGCCCAGCGTGCGCGTGAAGAGAGCGCTAAGGTACCCGGCGCTTACGCCCACGTGGACGGCGACTTCCTGAAGGTCCAGCGGTTCCGAGAAATGGTCGCGCACGTACTCCACGGCGCGCTCCACCCGGCGGCGCTGCACGGCCTCGTCGCGCGCGGGAGGCCGGGCTCTCGCGGCGGCCCCTACGGCCCGTTCGAAAAGCCCGCACAACCCAAGCAGAAGCCCCTGAACTCGGCGAAAGGCCCCGAGCTGCGCGGCCCACAGCTCGTAGTCGATCTCACGCACGGATTGGTACGCCTCGGCAAACTTCTTCAAATTCACGCGTGGTGCATCCTGGTTGAAAATGCGCCTGCCCAGATGGTCCTGTACGAACAGATGGGCTTCCGTCGGATGACAGGAGACCCACAACAGGCGGTAGGGCCCGCAGCGGTCGGCGGCCAGCTCGCAGTGAAAGGCTTCCGGCGAGAGCACCACGACATGGCCGCGCCGAAGGGTGTGACGCCGCTCCCCCAGCAGGAACGGGCAGCGTCCCGACAATGCAATGCACAACTCGAGATGCGGATGGCGGTGCGCGGGCGGGAAATCCTTGGGCGGATGCGCCCAGCGCGCCGGCGGATACTTCAGGCGCCGCGCCCGGCGCTCGCGGTCGTACAGCAGGAGGTTGGGCTTCAGGCGGCAGACCAGCGCGGGCAGTTCGTGCAGGTAGTCGTCAATGGTTTTAGCCATGCCGGGAGCTCCATCCTGGACCCCGTTATAGCAGATGCAAAGGAATCGGCGCCTCGCGTTGCACGCGAGGGTCGGTCCTCTCCGGCAGGTATTCTCAAGAATGGTGGAGGCGGCGGGAATCGAACCCGCCGCCCGATTTCCGCATCCATCAATTCTGCAAGGGGTTACAAAGACGACAGGCTCCGGTTTGCACGCTATTTGCACAGATCTGAGCTTCGCCTCATCTCACGACCAAGTCTTGATAGCTCGGCAGCCACGCCTGCAACCACTTGCGTTCGGCGTGCGTGAGCGACTTCGACTTTGCCGCACGCGGATCAGGCCAAGCGATGAACCTGTCGCCTAGACCAGCAGCAGTGCAGGCCGCCTGCGCTTCCCTCAGGTGGTTCAAGGTGTATCGCGGCCATGCCGCCGGGTACCCAGACCCAATTCTGCGGGCTTCACCTGCGTCTGCCAGAGCATCGTTCATCATGTCAAGATTATCTGAACGCGGGTTCAGGACCTCGTCGAAGACTTCGACCGGATTCATCGGCCTGATCGCGTTCAGCACCCGTTCGAAGTCAACGATCGTGTGGAAGGGCATGAACGGTGCGACGGCGACGTAAATGGGCACGCCGGCCGATGCAAACTTCTCAAGCATCCTGACTCGTCTGGACGGTGCCGAAGCGCCGGGTTCAAGTACGCGGGCGAAACGGTCGTCCAGGTACGGCAAGGACGTCCCGACCAGCACTTTGTCGCTATGCTCCTCATACAGGGACAAGTCACGTTCGATGAGTGCCGAGCGCGTCTGAACCCGAACACGGAAACCAGCGGCCAGCAGAAGTTCTAACGATTGGCGTGTGAGCTGGTAATTGGCTTCCGCAGGCGTGTAGCAATCTGTCAGGAAGCTGCACAGGATATACCCGCGGCCGGCAGCGGACCCTTTCTGCCGGAACCTGATCAGATCCTTCTTGAGTTTTTCGACCCAGTCAGGCTTCGGGAAGAGATACTTTCCCCATTCCCTTTGTACTCGTCCATTGTTAAAGAACTTTACGCCGGGCATCGCGGGGCAGTAACAGTGCTTGCAACCATGTTCGCACCCGACGTAGGGGTTGATGACCCAGTCCCCCAGCCGCTTCTTGCTCAATTTGGATTTCGAGATGGCCATGCCTTTCACTCCCCTATCCAGGTGACCTCTTCCTGCGGCCTCGGTGGGACTTCGGTGGCAGCTCTAGAATTCGGCCCACATTCTCGGCAACTTCGTGGAGCCGCTCGTCTCTTGTTCGTCCGTACACATTAGCTGTGAGATTGGGATCTCGATGCCGAACGAGCGCCTGAGCTTCCTTGACCGTCGCGCCGGCATCGAAGACGAAGGTTGTGTACGCGACCCGACATGCGTGGAAGTCCAATCTTCCCCCCGGAGCCGTAACCGGGATACCTGCCACCTCCAGGTCCTGCTTAAAGTCACGGGCAGGGTGCGAAGGGACGTACAAGAGCGGGTCAGCCGGCACATGCGTCTTGTAAACGCCCGACTTGACTGAACGCCCCTTAACATTAAACGACCGATACAGTTCTTTGGCGGTACCGCCGCGGTGGAACATCTGAAGACGCTTTACCAAGGACTTCGACAAAGGCTGAAAACCGGGCTTGCGGTTCTTGGTCCAGCTGGGCTCCAACCTCAACCCGCAACTTTCGACCTCCAGGTGCTTGAATTCCAAGGAGCGCAGTTCATTGGCCCTAAGCCCTGAGCAGAAGGCGACCTCGTACACCAGTCGCCGGTGTGGAGCGCAGGTCTTCAAGAGATTGTGAATCTCTTCCGGGGTCATTGCACGCCGGACGAACTTGGGCGACGTATCGAAAGCCCCGAGGGATTTCAGGGGATCCTCCTCCAGGTAGCCACGTTCGACACACCACCGGCAGAAAGCCGCCAAGCCATCCGCATACTGCTGGAGGGTCTTTCCGGTGCGTCCGTCCTTCTCCAGGACATGCAGGGTTTGATCGACCCGTGGCAGTGCAGTAACCAGATCGTTCACAACCTCAAGATCGAGACGTTTGATCCACCACGTCAGGAACCGGCGCCGTTCAATCGCGTGCTTCCGGCCCCACGGCCGACCACCACGTCCGCCCCTGGACTCACCCCAGGCTAGGTACTCTTCCGTGACGCCAGCAAGCGGTCGATTCAAGTGCTTCTCGCTTGCCTTCGGCGCCGGCCTATAGTTCAGATTGATCTGATGTTGCTCATCTTCCAGCCGCTGAGCAATCCTGAGCGTCTCCCTTCGGTCATGGGTCCCTGTGAAGAACTTGCGTTGCATCGGCATCCCCGTGCCAACATAGGCCAAGTACCAACCCTGGTAACGCCCGCTGCAAAGCGGGCGGGAGCGCACGCCTGCCATGGGCATCACCTTTCATTTTTTGAGGGTTTGGAGAATGCGGCGCGTTGCCGCTTGTACACGTCTGCGCTTTCCTGAGCCTGTTCGAGGCGGGATTCCAGGTGCTTTAGGATTGCGGCGCCAGTCCACGTCGGCTTGCCCATCAATCGGACGGGCGGAGGAAGCTCGCCGCGTTCAACGGCGCGCTTAATGGTGACGGGATGTCTGCCGAGTGCGCGGGCCAGATCCTCTTCGGTAACGACGTGCCACGGACTCAGGCACAGACCAATATGCTGTAACTGGTTCTGGACCAGCGCAGGGTGATCCGGAGGATGAGTCCCGGATTCGCACGGGCCAGAATCATCTCCTTGCCGGGTGTTCTTACGTCCCTTCTCCTTGGTTTCCTCCACAGCGCTCATTCCTTTGAACCGCGAGGGGGCCGCAGGAGCGAGAATGGCGTGTGGAACCAGGCAGGGCTATACCCAAGCAGAAGCGGCACGCTAAATAAGCGCCGTCAAGGACAACTCAAATTGTAGGCTTGGAATGGCGACCAGACCGAGGTTGTGCGCGCTCTAGTTCTCGCGGATTACCTGCGGCTCTGTTCCTCGAAAGTTATTCGAGCGACCTGCTCTCATGGCATGTTATCGCCTTGCTGCTGTAGACATGAACGTACACGGACAATGGGTAATGTCAAGATGCAGCTTGCAGTTCGCAGTTCGCATCCCATTTTCTGGGGCAAATTGCACCTGCGGTTAAATCAGGCCCCCTTTGGTATTTTGAAACTATGCCTGTAAGGGCGCTCGTGTGTGCGCTATCGCGACGGTCACCACAGCCGGCCTTTCCTCGGCCTGCCAGGACCACGCGGCTGCATGCCATCGATGCCGTGCAGGAACCCAAGCGCGTGCAGCGGACTCTTGCCAGCCGCCTCGTCAAACTGCTTCATGGCGTTGCGCTTGAACAGCCTCCCGCCCGGCAGGATCTTCCGGATGATTTGGCGCTCGACCCTGCGTGCCCTGGCCTCCAGCCGCGCCTTCCGGGCTTCCTCGGCCATCGCCTTCAGTTCAGCGGCGCGTCTGGCTCTGCGCTCGGCCCTCCACTTCTTCAGCAGCAGCCGGGCGTATGGCCCCACGTCCCACCCGCCCATGGCGACGGCCCTATGGACCCACCGCCCGGTGTCCGGCACAAGCTGACGATAGCGCAGATAGAACGCCTGCCGGCGGTCCTGACCCTGCCTGATCAGTATCGTGCCCTGCTTCTCCAGGATCGGCCGCAGGGCCTGGAGCCGCTCAAGGTAAGGCGCCGGGATGTGTGTATAGAGTTCGGCTTCGGAAAACTGCTCGTGGACCAGCATGGCTATTCACCGCCGGTGGCCGGGGCATCCTTGGCGCCGGGATGGTAGTCCGTCATTTTCAGCACGGGCTTGCCACCTCCACCGCCATTGCCGCTGCGCCGTGCCGGCCCCCGCTTGTGCTTTCCCATGCTCTGGACCAGGTACACGATCCGCTCCTCGATCCGCCCGACCCGCTCGATCTCCTCGACGGCCTCATTCGAGAGCTGCCTGACCGCGGGACCGGTGTGCTCGTCGCCACGCTTCATTAGATAAAGGGCCGTGGTCTGAGCCCGCAGCAGGAGGGCCGCGTCGAATTCGAGCATGTTCCGGAATAGGGCATCGACGAGATGGGACGTATCGCCGGCTGAACAGGCCGCGATGCACTTCCTGATGATCGAATGCTGGTCTCTCGGCCCGTAAGCAAGCATCCCACGCCCGGAAAGGACGTTGGGGACGCGGCTGAGGTCTCCGGCCTGGGCGCTCTTCAGGAGGACGTCGGCAATGGTCTCATCGTCGGGCTTCCCATCCTTCGGTTTCGGATCTTCGGCCATGTCAAGGACTCCTCTACCCTCCAACCTAATCCTACCGAACCGGAGTCCTGAAAAATAGCCCTTGCTACCGGATTAGATCGGTGACGAGTCCATTTCCGAAGCGGCCTGCACATCACTGGCCACAATCGAGTTCCAGTCATGGCTGAGCAAGTACTCGACTTCGGCAGCCAACGCGTCAGCCCGGAGCTGGAACGGCCCCAGGCACGGCCCGCCGACCTGACTCAAGTCAGCCAGCCAGTGGCCTTGATCGGTGGGCTCGACATGGCTGGCCCTCCGGACCCTGCCGTCCCCCGCCTCCAGCAGGGGCTGAAGTTCGTCGTCGTAGATGAATTCGACCGTGCCATCTGGCCGGACCACGAGCAGATGTTCCATAGGTACCTCCCCTCACCGTCCGGCCTGCTGCCGGTCGTCCTGGCGCTCGGGCTGGTGGTACTCGGCCGTCCAGCGGTCGTGCTCGGTCTGGCCGAGGTCGGCTTCAAGGGCCCGGGTCAGGTCCCGGCAGCCTGGCCCGGCATGCCCCTCCACCTTCACCTCGACCGCGCCGTCAGGTGCGATCGTCACAACGATCTGGCGTAGCATGGATTCCTCCAGTAGCTGGTGGCAACGGGGTTCAGGTCCGCAGGCGCAGGACGACGGTGCCGTCGGCGCGTTCTTCCCGGCTCACGGCGGCGCCCATGCGGCGGGCGTGGTTATTGGCGACGCGCTCGGCGTAGCCCCGCAGGACCTTGTGCAGCTCGCCGGTGGCGCCCCAGGCGCCGTTGTAGTTGTCGAAATTAACCGTGCCGTCCCGGAGCACGGCCACCGGGTACAGCCACCCTTTCAGGTGGAAGCATGCCGCGGCTTTGACGGTCCCCGAGTACAGCCGGACCTCGGGCTGACCGAGATCGTACGGGACTCCAAGGTCCCCGCATACCTCGGCCAGCACGGCCAAGTCCTTCAGCTTAACCTTCACGGTTGCGATATGACTCATCGGCACCTCCTGTAGCGCACCGGCCCGGCGGATAACCACCGGGCCGTGCAGTGGGTGTGGGGTTGTTCAGACCTCGACGGAGACTGCCCGGTTCAACCCGTCAGCCTCCATGGCCGCGCCAGCCGCCACGGCCCGGCCGGACCGGCACCAGTCCCGCAGGCTGTCGATCTTCTCGGCCATAGTCCTGGACAGCGGCACCGTTGCCTGGATGGCCTTCAGCAGGTCGGCAGCACTGACCGCCCGCTGCCCGTCATGGAAGGCTTCGATGAGCGCTGCCTGCACCGCCGCCTCCAGCTCAGCTCCGGTGTAGCCCGCGCAGGCCCGCCCGATGTCGCCCAGGTCCGCCGGCTTCAGCGCCTGGCCGGCCAATGCAAGGTGGATGCGCAGGATCTCGGTCCTTGCCGCGGCTCCGGGCAGGTCGACGGCGAAGATCTCGTCAAACCGGCCTTTCCGGAGCAGCTCGGGCGGCAAGGCACCGACTTCGTTTGCGGTGGCCACGACAAAGCACTCCGCCTTCTTGTCCGACAGCCAGGTCAGCAGCGCACCGAAGACTCTCTGGGCCGTGCCGCCGTCCAGCCCGCCCCCTTGCCCGAACGCCTTCTCGATCTCGTCGACCAGGATGACGGCAGGGGCAATGGCTTCCGCGGTACGTATCGCCTGGCGCAGGTTGCTCTCGGACTCCCCGACCAGGGAGCCGTACAGGCGGCCAGCGTCGAGCCGCACCAGGGGGAGGTTCCACGCCGCGGCGATGGCGCGGGCAGCCAGGGTCTTGCCAGTCCCCGGCACCCCGACCAGCAGCAGGCCCTTCGGCGGATGAATGCCGGCCTTCCGGGCCGCCTCGTTAAAGAGACTAGTCCTCTTAACCACCCAGCTCTTCAGGTGCTCCAGCCCGCCCACGTCGCCCATGGAACGGTCCGGTTCCTCGTACTCCAGCACGCCGCCCCTGCGGACGATCTGGCGCTTCTCGCGGATAGCTAACCGGATCGCGTCGGTTCCGAGCGCCCTAAAGCTGACCAACGACAGCGCGACCAGGCTGCGCGTCTCGTCAAGGGTCAGGCCCTGGCACGCCCTGGCCAACTCCGGCAGGGCGGTGTCGTCGATGGCGACTTTGTCGGCGAGTTGCTCGCGGTAGAGCACGGCCAGCGACTGGATGTACTCGGTCAGCTCTGCCCTGGAAGGCAGCGGCAGGTCGGAAATGAACAGGTCCGCCTGCAACTCGGCCGGAACCTTCCAGTCGCGGCCGACCAGGACAAGGGCTTTGCCAGAGCCTCTGGCATGGCTCAGCGCCTCCCGCAGGGCTCTGACGAAGAAGGGATTCGAAAGCTCGGCCCACGGATCCAACAAGGCAAGCACGACGTTGTCGGCGGTCTTGCGGAACTGTGCCAACGCTTCGTCGAGCCCGCAGGGTTCCTGCAGCGGCTGGCTGGGCTGGTCGGGGTCAGGAGATAGTCGGTGCAATCCTGACGCCGAGGACCACCGCCACAGGACGCGGGGTACGAGTTGCCCCGAGACGGCGGTGACGGCCTGGCGCAGGGCCTCCAGGGCCCGGGCTTCTTCAAGGGTACGCAGGTGAACGCCAGGGAGCCGCGCCTTGAGCGCGGCCAATAGGACTTGCATGGCCAACATGTGGGCCTCCTCGTGCGGTTGGAAGAGTTGGTGGATGGGACCGCGTGCACCGCGGTCCCTGGGGACTTCGATCACGGGCTTCGTAGGGTCCAGAATACTGAGGGGGGGGCAGTGATTTCGGCAGGGATGCCCCAGAATTCGGGCCGATCAGTCACGAATTTTGAACCGAACGCGCCGAATTCGTGAGCGAAAGCCCCGAAAAATGAGGCCACTTCCCACTAACAGACCCTGAATCCAAGGCCGCCGGCGCACCAACGCCGATGGCCGTCAGAAGCCATAATCCGTGTTGTGGCTTGGTGTTACTGGTTTGACCCGGGGCGATGGTCCACGCCCGCCTCCTTATATAAGGGGGTCTCGGTGTCTGCTCTTCCAGCGGCAAAGGGAGGGGATCAGGCTTCCAGCACCGGCGCTCTTGCCACGCCCACCGCCGGCAGTTGCAGCGTGGCCGGCGCCTCCAGCAGCACCTGCGCCGCCCGTACCCGCGGTGAGCGGATCGTGGGCAGCTCGCCCTCGTAGGCGGTCTGGACGATCTGGCCCAAGGCGCCGTTGACCTTGCCCGCGTGGGCCAGGGCGGCGATGACGTCGAGGTCCGCCTTGGCCACCAGGGCCAAGTCGAGTTCATTGACGCGGATCTGGTTGAGCAGGCCCTCGGCATCGGCCGACAGGCTTCGTGCGAAGGTCCGCACCCGTTCCAGCTGCGCACCCAGCTCTTTCCATCGGTTGCGGGCTTTGCGCTTGGTCAGGTCATGGCCGCTGACCTGCAATTCGCGCATCTCGGCGACGATGCGGCCCACGTCTGTCCGAACAGCCTCCACAAGCATCTGGAGAGCCTTGTCGCGGACCATGGTGTTCTCAGGACCGACCGGCACGGTCACGCACTCGCCGCCAAGCCCTTCCACGAAAGCCACAACCTTTTCCATCAGGGCGCGGTTCTCGCGGGGAACGAAGTACACCGCACCGGCGTGTCGCAGCCGCACCAGTCCCTTCTGGGCGTCGAAGATCCGCCGCACGACCTTGGTGACGTCGGTGGCCAGGTACAGGGCGCCGTACTTGGCGAACAGGCCCTGGACTTTCTCCAGCAGCAGGGCGTTGTCAGCGCCCACGGCTTGGGCTGCCTTGTCGAACCAGAAAGAAGCCTCGAACTCGTAGCCCAGCCGGTTGGCCTCGCGGTAGCGCCGGCTGAGCTGCCAGGTCCAGCGCGAAGGCGTCTCGCTGACCTCGTCAATCAAGCCCTCGTCGCGCAACTTGTTCTTGGCCCTGGAGAAGCAGAAGCGCTTGGCCAGGTCGCGGGCGGCCTGGGGATCCAGGCCAGACTTCTCCAGCGATGCCCGCACGCGGTCGGTCGTGACGGGCACCAGCCCGTCCAAGAAGAAAACGGTCCCTATCTGTTCAATGGTGCGCATAGTTGACTCTCCTGATGCGAAAATGTACGGGTTGGAAATTCCCCAAAATTTTGGGGAATTTCGAAGGTTAGGGCAGGACCTTCAGGACGCTGGCCGGCACGGCGCCCAGCGGGTAGGCGCAGCTCTCGCAGACCAGCAACAGCGGTAGCGACCTGTCGTGCCGTTTGGGTTCACCAGAAGTCCGGCGCCACCTGCCTGGCGCGTGCTGTGCCATGTGGTGGACCTTTAAAGTTGCGACGTAGACGGCGAAATGGTTGGCGTTGCCGCAGACCGGGCATGCGACGCCCTTTCGCGGCCGTTGGCGAGATGGCGTCCGTTTCATGCTGACCCCCGCGGCGTCCGACGGGACGCGCCGCGCCGCCGCAGGGTGCGAGTCAGGATCTCCTCGGCGACGGCTCGCGCCACGACGACCAGAAGCGCGGCAGCGAACTTCCTGAGCTTTCGTTTCATGGGTTTCTCCCGATTGGAAAGGTGAGCTGCGATGGATGGGAACGATCAAGGATGAGGGATTGCAGCGGTTGCGGTGCACAGCGGCCTGCTTGGAATCGCGAACTTACGCCTCGTCATCGGCGTCAGCGTCGTCCCTGCGGTACTTCAACTGCGCGATCACGCAGTCGCTGGCGAGAATGTCCTTCCGGACGCCCAGGTAGACGGGCTGGTACAGGCTGCCGCCGGGGTAGGCATAGAGGTACTTTGTCTCGACGATCTGGCCCGCCTTGGGGATCGGCTGCTTGCCCGGAATCGTCACGTTGCCGACGTGCACCCGCTTCTTGCCGTCGAGGACTTCCAAGCCCACGCTGCGCTTGCCGATTCGGCCAGGCGCCACGATGCAGG
>JAKLKQ010000046.1 GCA_023150555.1 Planctomycetota bacterium | reverse complement strand
AGCTGATCATCGCGTCCGACCAGCCATCCGTTTCGCTCTTGCCGGGATTCCACCAGGTGTGGGTCTGGCCGCTGGCCAGGTCGGTTCGGAGGTGCGCCCACTGCGCGACCTTGCCTTGCCGGTTGGCGGCGGCCTGGACACCGTCGACCTGGAAGGGCAGGCCCGTCGCATCGAGAAACCAGACCTCGCCCGAGAAGCGCGCGCGGAAGCCGATGGTCTCCTGGTAGTGCTCCTTCGCGCGCTCGACCTTGTCGCTCTTGCCGTAAAGATCTCGGCACCATGTGGCGACGGTGTGGATGGAAGGCTCGCGGCCCAGGCGCGCGACGATCTGGTCGCGGAAGCAGTCGTAGGCCGCGCGGAGCTTGGGGAGATCGTCCATCCAGGCGCGCTTCGAGTACGCGCCCTTGGCGTGGGGCTCGCGGCGCTCCTCCGCGAAGATCCACCCGGCGAGCAGCTCGCAGACCCAAGCGCGATTGTCGTGCAGCTCGGGATCGATGCGGCGGGTGCGCGCGGGGCGGCCGCGCAGGAGCTTGCGCCAGGTCTGGCTGAGCTTCTGCTTGATGGCGAACTCGGTCTTCTTCAGCGGATACGCCGGGCATTGCTGGATGCGCGAGATGATCGCGCGGCGCGTGATTTGGACGCAGCCTTCGGGCGCTTCGTAGAAGGCGCGCGTCCAGCCTTCCAGGTCGACGCGGGTGAAGTCGAGGCGGCCTATGTCAGGGAGCCGGATCGGTAGATCTGCAGGAGCTGCTTCTTCGACAGGCGCGTCTTGAAGGCCTGGTTGACGAGGCGTGCGGTCAGCGGCGTTTGAACGAGGGCGACTCGGCGCCCGACTACTCGCGTGTAAAGGAACCTCTGGATCTGCTGCGCTTTCGTCTCGGACATGCTCTGCATCGGATGCCTCCTTTGTTCTGCGTTTGCGCGAGGGCTTGTTGGGCGAGGGGTCGACGGGCGGCTTTGGCCAAAGATCGAAGAGGATCTGGCGGTAGGCCTCGTCAATGGCTGCCGGTTCGAGCGGTTTGTTCTGCTGGTACCAATCCGCGAACGCTTGAAGGAGCCAGAGGGGCGGCGGTTCGGTCGAGAGATTGCGGTAGACCGTGGTTCTTCCGCGCCCGGCGATCCGGGCGAGGTCATCCGCCGTTACGCACCGCAAATCAATTAGGCTTGTCCCATTCATGGGACTTAGTATGTCCCAAGTTTGGGACTGTGCAACGGGAAAAATGGGTAGAAAATCCCACTTTTGGGACTACCGTACCGGGCATGGAAATCGGGTCCCGGATCAAGGAGTTCCGCATCAAGCGCGGGATGAGCGCCGACCAGGTCGCGGAGGCCTGCGGCGTGGGGCGCTCCACCGTCTTCAGGTGGGAGAAGGGCGAGTCCCTGCCCACGGCGACGAACCTTCGAGGCCTTTCCGACTTGTTTGGGGTTGACTTGGACACGCTTACTGGTAGGCAAGGGTCTATCAACAAAGAGGTTACTGAAATAGAGCCAAGGAGAAAGAAGCCCAAGGAGTCGAAGGACAAGCTGGCCAGCGCCTTCGAGGTGGTCATGGAGCTGGCAAAGGACCTGAAGGATCTGTCGGTCAAGGACGTCCGGGAACTGCTTCGAGATCGGTCCAACGTGCTCAACATAACTCTAAAGCGAATGATACGTTACGAGAATCTTCCCATGCCCTTACAGGGCGTGGCCAACGCCGACATGGCCGAAGGCCGCACCTACGACGCCGACAGTGAAGAAGCCGGGCGGCTCATGGCTGCAGATGCCGACGATCCGCGCCTGATCGTCGTAAGGGGTGACAGCGCGGAGAACCTGGCCCGGAACGGGCAGGTGGTCATGGTGGATACCTCGTTCACCAACGTCGCCGTGGGAGAACCGTGCATCGTTCTCACAAGGGACGGCCATTTAAGACTTAAACGGAAGGCGAAGGATTCAAACGGCTGCCGGTCCTACGACTCGATAAACCCCGTTTACCCGGCCTTCCAGGTACCAGCTCGCGAGGTGGTGGCCGAGTTCCCCGTCTGCGGCGTATTCCTCAAGCCTCGCAACCTCGACACGCTTGAGACGGTTTTGGAAGTCGCCCCACCTCAGCGGGCTTCCAAACCCAATCAAAAGAGGCGCGCGCCCCCGAAAAAGTAGGGCGTGCGCCTTCCACTTTCCCGCCATTCTCCCCCCTTTATGCTCCAATTGTGACGTGTTTCCTGGGGTTGTGAGAACTTTCTACAGAGGGGTGAGGGGTGAGGGGTGAGGGAAGGAGCGCCTGCGGCGCTCTTTTCGAAACAGCTTACGAATACCTGTGCCGTTACAAAAAGGGTGGCGAAGCCGCTCCATTCCTCGCCCCTCACCCCTGCTGTTCACGCTTGCAGGATCGGCGCAAACCGGGGAAACTGAGGCTCCGGTTTCCGACCGACAACTCCAGGAGTCCGCCCATGCCGGCCGAAGGCGCCAGCCCGTCCATAGACCTCTCCACGTCCACCATCGCGTTCGAACTGGGCAAGCTCGTGCGCGGCGAGATCCGCAGCGACCCGTTCGCGCTCTCGATGTACGCGACCGACGCCTCGCCCTACGAGATCGAACCCCTGCTGGTGGTCTACCCGCGCGACGAGGAAGACGTCCGCGCCGTGGCCTGGTTCGGCAGCAAGTACGGCCTGCCGGTGATCCCGCGAGGCGCCGGGAGCGGCCTCAGCGGCGAATGCCTGGGGCGCGCGATCGTCCTGGACCTGAACATCCACATGGCCCGCATCATCGAGCTGGACCGCCAGAACCGCACGGTGGTCGTCGAGGCCGGCGTGGTGCTGGACAGCCTCAACCGCGCGCTGCGGCCCTACGGCTACCGCATCGGGCCCGATCCGGACAGCTCGGCCGTCTGCACCATCGGCGGCATGATCGCGAACAACGCCGCCGGCGTGCGCTGCCAGAAGTACGGCAGCACCCGCGAGAGCCTGATCAGCGCGCGCGTGGTCTTAAGCGACGGCACGGTGACGAACTTCCGCCCGATCCCGCTGGACGGCTCGGTCCACGACCGCAAGAAGGACGAGGAGGGCCTGGCGGGGAAGATCAACCGCGAGCTGCCCGAGCTGGTCAAGCGCCACGCCAAGACCATCGCCGCCTACCAGCCGGCTGTCCCGCGCGCGCGCGGCGGCTACAACCTGCTGGGCGTGCTGAACGGCGACACCTTCGACCCCGCGGGCCTCTTGTGCGGCAGCGAGGGCACGCTGGGGATCGTCACCGAGGCCGTGCTAAAGGTCGAGCCGCTGCCGGGCTACACCTCGCTGGCCATCGCGGCCTTCGGGAGCATCGCCGACGCGGCCAAGGCCGCGCCCGCGGTGCTGGAGACGGTGCCCGTCGCCTGCGAGTTGCTCGACGCCGTAACCGCCGGCCTGGGCGCGCAGGCGCGCCCCGAGGCCGCCGCGCACTTCCCCGAAGGCGCCGCGTTCCTGCTCGTCGAGTACGAAGGCCCGAACTTCGACGCGGTGCAGGAGCGCCTGACCGCGCTGGAGATGCGCCTGCGCGACGCCGCCGGCCACTCGGGCTTCGCGAAGGTCGGCGAGCGCGCCGAACAGGAAGCCGTCTGGGCGCTGCGCAAGGCCGGCCTGGCGATGCTCTTCTTCCGCGACGATGGGCTGCAGCCGGTCTCGATCGTCGACGAGGCCGCCGTGCCGGCGACCAAGCTGGGCGGGTTCGTCGAGCAGGCCGCCAAGGTCTTCGAGAAGCACGGCGTCCATTTCACCGCGTACGGCCCGCTGGGCTTGGGCACGCCGCGCCTGCGCCCGATGCTGAACCTGCGCCAGGCCGACCACGTCGCCAAGATGGAGAAGATCTCCGCCGAGGTCCACAAGGCCGCCCGCGACGCCGGCGGCACGTCCTGCGGCGGCTACGCCGAGGGCCTGGCGCGCGCCGCAGCATCGAACGAGGAGGCCGGCAAGGAACTCTCCGCGGTCTGGGCCGAGGTGAAGGAACTCTTCGATCCGCGCAACACGCTGAACCCCGGCAAGAAAGTCGGCGCCGACCCCAAGGGCGTGGCCAAGAACCTGAAGCTGGGCGCGAACTACCGCTTCAGCGACGGCGACCGCCCGAAGGTCAGCTCCATCGATCCCACGCAGGCCGCCAACCCCAAGATGTTCCAGTCGCAGACGGCGGTCTACGCGCCGGCGACGGTGGAAGGCGTCGCGACGAACCTCGCCGAAATCCACCAGCACGGCAGGACGATGCTGCACTGGGCCGAGAGCGAGCTGGACCTGCTGGTCAACAAGATGAACGGCTACCTGCTGGACCGCACCACCAGCCGCGAAGCCGAAGGCTGCCCGCGCTTCAAGTACCACCGCCTGGAAGACGCCGCGCCCCGCGCGTGGACCAACGTCATCCGCCGCATGATGAACGGCCGCCAGAAGGGCGGCAGCTTCACCAGCCAGGAACTGGTCGCGATGTTCGAGTTCTGCCGCAACAGCCGGCTGTGCGGCGAGGAGCTGCCCGGCGCGCCGCGCATCAGCAAGCTGGCGATGGAAGTGAAGGCGCGCTACCGCGGCACGCACGGCCTGGACCGCACGGAGCAGCTGTTCCAGAACTGGGAGAGCTTCCTGAAGGTCGGCCGCTTCCTGGCGCCGCTGGCGAACACGGTCAACGACCTGCCGTTCCCGCGTTGGGTGCTCGAGCAGCTGACCGGCATCGACCGCCGCCGCCCGCTGCCGCACTTCCGCAGCCTGCGCTACCGCCACCGCAACACCTACGATCCCAACGGCCCGCGCCCCAAGGCAGTGCTGCTCGGCGACACCTACACGAAGTACCACGCGCCCGAGATCCTGCAGTCGGCCATCGACGTGCTGGAGCACCAGGGCTACGAAGTCCTGGTCGCGGACGTGCCGTGCAACAACGAGTCCGTGCTGGCCCAGGGCAAGCTGATCGAAGCACGCGCGATGGTGCGGAAGATCAGCACCGCGTTGGCCGAGTTCGCCTTCCAGGGCTATCCGATCCTCTGCCTGGAAGCCACCGATACGCTCTGCCTGACCCGGGACTACGTCCACTTCGTCGATACGCCCGAAGTGCGCGCCGTCACGCGCCACACCCAGGACCTGACCGCTTTCCTGGCCGGCCTGGCCCGGCAGGGCCGGCTGAAGACCGACTTCGACCGCGTCGAGGCGCGGTTGGGCTACCACCAGCCGACGCACCACCACGCGCTGCGCGTCGGCCGGCCGGCGGTGGAGTTGCTCGAGATGATCCCCGGCGTGCAGATCGTCTTCCAGGACGACACCTGCTGCGGCGCGCTCACGCACTTCTCGCTCTCGAAGAAGCGCTACGACGAGGCGATGTGGATCGGGCGGGGGCTCTTCCGCCGCATGAGCCACCCCGAGGTCCAGTACGGCCTTACCGATTCTTTCCACTGCCTGCAGCAGATGCGCCACGGCGGCGGCAAGCCCGCGCTGCATCCGGTCCAGGTGCTCGCCGCGGCCTACGGCTTCGGCCAGGCGGCGGTGAAGGACTACGGCTACGAGGGCATGGACGTGCACGGCCCGGCCAATCACGCCGCCGAAGCGTCCGACCACGGCCTGAGCGCCGGCCACGACAACCACGACAGCCACGCCGACCACGACAAGGAAGACGACGACGATCACGCCGGCTACTCCGGGCGCAGCGGCGCCGACTACCCCGCCACGGGCCACGGCACGCCGCAGACCAGTTCGCCGGAACACAACGCGGTGCACTGATCCAATTGCGGATAGGGGAATTCGGATTGCGGATTAACGGCTCTTAACCGCAGGGCGCGCTGAGACCCCAGGGAAGGTAATTATCGAGTTCGGCAGGCGGGGCCTCGAGTCGCCTCGAGGCCCCGCCTGCATTCAGGAAACCAGTTCCGCTTTTTTCGATCGCCCGATCGCCGGGTCACCCAAATCGCGTTACTTCTTCATCAACTCCTGGATCTTGTCGACCAGCTGCTGGCGCCATGCGTCCATCTTGAGCGGGTCCTTGTTGGTGGTCCAGAAGTCGTTGACCAGGTCGCGGCCGCCGCCGCCCTTGAACTCGTTGGCCTGGATCTCCTTCTTCATCGCGCCCCAGAATTCGGAGAGATCGACGTTCTTCTGCTTGGCCAGCGCGCGGGCGGTGGCGAGGTAGCGGCGGTCGTCCCAGGCCTCGCGGATGTCCTCGTACTCCGGCGTCAGGATCGTCTCGAAGGGCGAGTACCAGCCGTAGACCCACTTCGGCGCGTTGCTGACGTCCAGGCGCGGCGCCCAGTTGTAGGCCCAGCACAGCGCGCCGGTGGACTCCCACGAGGCGAAGTAGAAACCGTAGCCGTAGCGGCGGCTGTAGGGCATGCCGTACTGCCACCACTCCTTGCCGGCCTTCAGGACCTTCTCGCCCAGTTCGTGGTCCTCGTCGATGGCATTCGAGCAGACCAGGTCGACGTCGGGGATGAAGATCTCGCCGACGCGACCCTTGGTCCCGTGGACTTCGCGGTAGAAGTTGCGGTGCATCGAGATGTAGACCTTGTTCTCCGGCGCGGCTTCGTGGAGCAGCGCGCAGGCGGCCTTGAAGTGGTCGCGCGTCCAGGGCCCGCAGCCGATGGCGTACTTGGACTTGTCGGCACGGGGTTCGGGGTAGGCCCACTTGGCGGGCTCGTCGAAGGGCGTGAAGACCAGTTCGGGCCAGCCCTTCTCCTTGGCGTGGGCGACGACTTCCTTCACCCAGCGCACGTAATGCGGGCGGACTTCGTCCTGGATCTTCCCGCGCTGCTCTTCGGTGCCCTGCTTCGCCGGCCAGGTATCCTTGTCGCCGTCGTGCATGACCTTGTAGAGGTCGCGCTCGATGCTGATCGTGTTGGGGTAGCCGGGGGGATTTCCGCCCAGGAACCAGACCAAGCGCTTCATGCCCGCTTCCTTCGCGCGCGCCATCCATTCGTCAAGGTAGTAGAAGTCGAGTTCGATCTTGTCGCCGACCTTCTTCATGCCGGGCTGCACGCCGGCGAACCAGATGTTGACCACGTTGTGATTGTGTTCGAGAAACGTCTTCATCTCGCCGGGCGTCGGCAGGCCCGTGCAGCAGCCGCCCATGTACAGGCCCGCTTCGTCCATGGTCTGGATCTCGAAGGGCAGCACGTGGACTTCTAGCGGCAGTTCGGCGGTGTGCTTGCCCGCCGTAACGGTGATGGTGGCCTTGTAGGTGCCGGGCTTGCTCTTGTCCTTCCCCAGCGTCTGCACGAGCAGGTAGAACCAGCCGCTGCGGCCCTTGGCGATACTCGTGGGGTAGGCGGGCCACAGGCGCTGCGCGGACCACAGGTTTGACTCGTCGCGGCGCGCCTTCTGTTGCAGGGCGTACTCGCAGGCCAGCAGCTGCACCTTCGCCTCCAGAATGGCGTCGCCGTTCTTCAGCGGCGAGACGGCGTAGGTGACGTTCGCCAGGTCCTCTTGCGCGTAGACGCCGAACGCGGCGGGCTCGAACTCGTTCTGCGCGAGCTGCACCTTCAGCGGCACGCCGGTTTCGCCCTTCTGCGGCGCGCTGTTGGGGTGGATCTGCGCGTAGTACGGCCGCACGTAGGGGACAAGCGTCGCGGCCTTCAGGTCCTCTGGAATCTCGGGCACCTGGTCCTTGGACATGAACGCGGCGGTCTTGGCGGCCTCGGCCTGCACGCGCCGGACCCACTCGCGGCATTCGGCCTCGTAGCGTTCGCGGTCTTCGGGGAGCTTGGCCTGGCGCACGGTGATCTGTGCGATCGCGACGGGCTTGGCCTCTTTGTCCATCGAGAAGCCGATCTCGACGTCGTGCGTGTCCTTGGGCGTGAAGAGCAGGTCCCAGCTGGCGGGGACGTTGGCCGTCTTCCATTGCCCGTCGTTCAAGCCGCCGATGCGGTGCAGTTCGCTGCGGTCCTCGTAGTGCCCGTTGCCCCCCTGTGCGTTTACGACGACGGGGACCGTGAAGTCGTCCTTGTAGGTGACCTCGAGGATATAGATATCGCCCTTGGGCGGGCGCGTGCCGTCGCCCCACCACGCGGGCACGCGGAACCACGCGCCGCGGCCGGCCGCGCGGAAGGCCTTGTCGCCGTCCTTGCCCGGGGCCTCCCAGCCCTTCTCGCTGAACTTCGTGAACTGTTCGACGGTCCACGTCTTCGGCAGCGCGATGGGTTCGGCGGCCGAAACCGTGAGCGCCAGGGCGCAGGCGAAGAGCGCGGGGAGCATGAGACGGGCGGGGCGGGGCATGGGGCGCCTCCTTGTGGAAATGAAACCGCTGGCATGGATAGGCATGGGTCTACATACACCGCAAGCCGCGGGCCCGCGAGCGTCGATCGCCGGTGGCACGCTCAAGTACGCCAGGAATTCAGCGGCTGGCGGTCTCACGATCGGGAGACGGCTTGAAGGCTTCCTTTATTCGCCAGGCGGGCTTGCCCTTGGCGTGCCACTCGTAGGCGCCCAGGTCGGGCGCGCCGGCGCGCGGGCGGCCGTCGAAGTCGATGGCCGGCACGTCGGGGTCGGCGGCGAAGCCGGCGTCGGCGAAGGCGCCGTCGCGCGGGAAGAACTTGAGATCCTGCGGCTTGAGCTCCAGCGCACCGCGGACCTGGGCCTCGCCCAGGCCGCCGACGCGGAAGTAGTTGTGCGTGACGCTGCCGGGCGGGGCGCCGTCGGCGGAGCCGTCGACGAGATTGTTGGCGAAGAGCACCTTCGCGCGGCCGTCGAAGACGACCGCGGGCGCACCCTCGTTGCTGAGCGTGTTGTTGAAGCACTTGATGACCACGTCGCCGGTGGGGAGCGGGCGGCCCTCGGGCTCGGGCCCCAGGCGCAGCGCGCCGCGCTTGCCGCGGAAGGCGATGTTGTTGCGCACGACGGCGTTGCCGTTGACCTGGATGACGTTGTCGTTGCTGCCCCAGCAGACGTTGCCTTCGACGATGTTGGGCTTGCCCGGGCCGACGTTTTCGACGTAGATGCACGGATAGTTGCAGTTGTAGATCACGTTCTCGCGCACGACGTTGCCGACGCCGCCTTCGTTGATCTCGATGCCGTCGCCCTGGTCGCCGCCGGTGTCGTGGATCCAGTTGCGCTCGAAGAGGCTGTCCACCACCACGCCGTTGCCGCCCTGGTGCCCCAGGTACATGCCCTCGCCGTTGCCGCCGGTGTGGTGGATGTGGCAGCCGCGCACGGCCAGGCGTTCGATGCGCTGGATGCCCGAGGCGTTGATGCAACTGCCGCCCAGGTGGTGCGTCTCGCAGTCTTCGACGGCGATGTCCGTGTTGACGCCGTAGAACTTGAACGCGTTCTTGGTGCGCGCGCCCTTCTCGCCCAGGATCTCCAGGCCGGAGAAGCGCAGGAACTTCGCGCCCTTAAGCGTGAAGAGGTCGCCCTTGTAGGATGCTAGTTTCACGGCGCCGGGCTTCTCTGCGCGGATGGTGATCCAGGCGTCGGCGCGGCCCTGGATGCGCACGCGCAGCGCCGGGGTGCGGTAGGTTCCGGCGCGCAGCACCAGCGTGTCGCCGGGTTCGAGCAGGTTGATGCGCTTCTGCAAGTCCGCGCCGGGCTCGGCATATTCGATGTCGTTCGGCTTGGCCGCGGCCGCGGCGGGCGCGCCGTCGGCATCGGCATCGTCGTTGTCGCGTTCGCAGCCGGCAAGGATCACGAGCAGGAACAGGGGCAGGCAGAGGAGCATAGCGGTGCGGAGCATGGGTCGGGGCCTCCGGGCCAGGAGCATTCAATAGGCCATCGGTACGCTAAAGCGCGCTGGTGAATGGATATACACCTCCCAAGGGGCTGCGGAGGCGAAAAGTTTACGAATACAGAGGGTCAGAACAGTCCGCGAAAGAAGCGGCGGCGGGTGCGGCGGCGGCGCCCGCTGACATTGCTGAGGGCCTTGCTGGGGCTGTGAGGGCCGGTGGTCTCATGGCCGGAGACGCCGGCCTTGGTCTCGTCGACGGCCTTCTGCAGGTCCTTGATCAGGCTGGCGGCGTTCTGGTAGCGCTCGCCGGGCTTCTTGCGCAGCAGGCGGTCGAGGATGTGGTAGATGGTCGGCGCGAGAGTCGGCTCGAGCTTCTGCATCGGCACGGGCTCGGTGAAGACTTGCTTCTCCATGATCTCCTTCGCGTCCTTGCCCGTGAAGGGGACCTTGCCGCAGAGCATGCGGTAGTAGGTGATGCCGAGGCTGTAGAGGTCGGCGCGGTTGTCCAGCGCCAAGCCGCGGGCCTGTTCGGGCGCCATGTAATGCGGCGAACCGAAGACGCCTTCGGTCTGGTCGGCCTTGCCCTTGTCGTTGAGCGACTTCGCGATGCCCAGGTCGGCCAGTCGGACCTCGCCGGCCTCGGTCAGCATCAGGTTGTCGGGCTTGATGTCGCAGTGGACGATCTTGACCTTCTCGGCGTACTCCAGCGCCTTGCTGGCCATCAGCACGATCTCGGTGGCGCGCAGCGGGTCGAGCTTGCGGCCGCGGCTGATCAGGTCCTGGACGCTGCCGCCGCCGACGAACTCCATGGAGAGGTAGTAGACGCCGTTCTCCTCGCCGACCTCGTGCACACCAATGACGTTGGGGTGGTTGAGCTTGCCGGCCGCGCGGGCTTCGGAGAGGAAGCGCTCGACGAAGCTGCGGTCGCGGATCAGTTCGGGGCTCAGGACCTTCAGCGCGACCTGGCGGCCCAGGGCCGTCTGCGTGGCCTTGTAGACCTCGCCCATGCCGCCGACGCCCACGCGGGCGTGCAGGTGGTAGCCGCCGATCTTCTGCCCCGCCAGGAAGCCCTCGTGCTTGTCGCTCTCGTCCGCGAAGGTCATCAGTGTCTCGCCGACGCGGATGGTGTCGCCGACGCAGAGCATCGTTTCCTTCTCGATCTTCACGCCGTTGACGAACGTGCCGTTGTGGCTGCCCAGGTCTGTGACGCTGAAGAGGTCCTTCTTCTTCTCGGCCTTGAACTGCTGGCGGCTGACCAGGAAATCGGTGAGCACCAGGTCGCAGGTGTTCGAACGGCCCACGATGTACGTGACGTCCTTGGCCTCGAAGTGGAGGCTGACACCCTTCTCGTTGCCCCGTTCGACCACCAGACGCGGCATGCCGTGGTTCCCGATCGAATGAACGCCCGCGCTTCGCCGCGCGCGTAAGGCGTTACCGGCCTCTGCCCAGTTCCCGGCTGCGCTCCGCCGCACGGCGGACCGCCGCCACCATCTTCTCCCGCACGCCCGCCGCGTCCAGTGTCTCCATGGCGGCCTGCGTCGTCCCGTTGGGGCTGGTAACCCGGCGCCGGAGTTCCTCCGGATCGAGCCCCGTCGTCTCCAGCATCTGCGCCGCGCCCAGGCAGGTGCGCGCCGCCAGCTTCAGGGCCTGTTCGCGCGTGAAGCCTTCCGCGACGCCGGCCTCGGTCATGGCCTCGACGAGGTAGAAGAGGTACGCCGGCCCGGAACCCGAAAGCCCCGTCACGGCGTCCATCATCGGTTCTTCGACGCGCAGCACCATCGAGCAGCTCTTCAGGAGCGCCTCCACGGCGTCCAGGTCCTTGTCCGTCGCGTGGGTGCCGCCGCACAGGCAGCTGGCGCCCAGGCCCACCAGCATCGGAGTGTTGGGCATGATGCGCACCGTCCGCGCGCCTGCCGGCAGGCCGCGCTCCATTCTGGCCGTCGGTACGCCCGCGGCAATGGACGCCAGCAGGTGGCGTTCGGTGTCGAAGTTCGGCTTGAGGCCCGCCAGGACTTCGTCGACGACCTGCGGCTTGACGCACAGCACCAGCAGATCGGCGGCGCGGATGACCTCGTCGTTGTTGTCGACGGCCTTCACGCCCAGGTCTTTCTGGAAGAGCGCCCGGCGCTCGGGCGAGACGTCGCTGGCGATCACCCGCGAGGCGGGCAGAAGCCCGGCCTTCAGGACGCCGCGCGCCAGCGCCTCGGCCATGTTGCCGGCGCCCAGCAGGCCCAGCGTGCGTTTGGAGAGATCTATCGTCGGCAAGTCGCCCACCCGTATGGACAGCCCGGCCGGTAGGGCCGGTTTCATTCCCCTAAGTGTATCCTATCTCGGTCTTGCGGGCTGCCAATAGCGAAGTTCAAGCGCTGCACGGAGATAGCGCAAGTGCGCAGTGCGGACCGGGGGCGGAGGACCGGCACCGGTTTGACTTATATGCATTTAGGATATATGCTATGGGTAGATAAGGGAAGGAGACGCCCATGCCCCGCCGCCGCAACCCACCCGCCGCAAAGGCCGCCCCCGCCAACCAGGCCGGCAAGGGCTCCGCCGCCGAGCGCGCCTTCCTGGCCGGTTACGACGCCGCGCGCTTCCCGCGCCCCAGCGTCGCCGTGGACGTGGCGCTGCTGACCGTCGACGAGCGCCGCCTTCGCGTGCTGCTGACGCAGCGCACCGAGCACCCCTTCCTGGGGCACTGGGGCCTACTGGGCGGGTTCGTGGGCTTCGACGAGTCCATCGACGCGGCCGCCGCGCGCACGCTGAAGGCCAAGGGCGGCCACAGCGGCGTCTTCCTCGAGCAGCTCTACACCTTCGGTGCGCCGGGCCGCGACCCGCGCACGCGCGTGATCAGCGTGGCGCACTACGCGCTGGTCCATCCCGAGACCCTCGCGCAGCCGGCTCCTCAGGGCCAGGCGTTGCGGTGGGCCGACGTGCAGGTGTCCTGGGCGGGCGAGCGCGGCGGGCCGGCCGCGGCGCTGATCGACGGCAGCCCCCAGCCCCTGGCCTTCGACCACGCCGAGATGCTGGGCCTGGTGGTCCAGCGGCTGCGCGGCAAGCTCAACTACGCGCCCATCGGCTTCGAGCTGCTGCCGCGCGACTTCACGCTCTTCGACCTGCAGCAGGTGCACGAGGCCATCCTGGGCCGCGCGCTGAACAAGGATTCCTTCCGCCGCCGCATGCTCGCGTCGGGCCTGCTCGCCGCGACGGGGCGCAAGGAGACCGCGGTGGGCCATCGCCCCGCGGAGCTGTACCGCTTCAAGCGCAACACGCGGACGGCCGGCCGCTGATCCGGCCCGCGAAAGGAGGAACCCATGGCCACCATCACCCGTTTCTTCGGACTCCGGCACCTGCGCTGCGAGCCGAGCGCCCACGTCCTGCAGACCCGCCGCGGCCGCACCGTCCGCAGCGGGCGCGGCCTGACCTTCTGGTTCTGGCCGCTGGTCAATAGCCTCGCGGAAGTCCCCTGCGACGACCGCGACGAGACGTTCCTCTTCCACGCCCGCTCGAAGGACTACCAGGACGTCACCGCGCAGGGCGTGATCACCTATCGCATCAAGGACCCGGCCATCTGCGCGGGACGCATCGATTTCTCGATCGACATGCGCACCGGCCTGCACCTCAAGAAGCCCATCGACCAGCTCAGCCAGCTGCTGGTCCAGTCGGCGCAGCAGCACGCATGGCGCTGCATCGCCGAGGCGCCCGTGCGCGAACTGCTTGCCGAGGGCGTCACGCGCCTGCGCGCGCACATCGCCGAAGGCCTGGCCGCCGACGCGAACTTGCAGGCCTTGGGCCTGGAGATCGCCTCGGTGCGCGTCAGCAAGGTCGCACCCACCGCCGAGTTGGAGAAGGCCCTGCAGGCGCCGGAACATGAAGCCATCCAGCAGACGGCCGATGAGGCCATCTTTCAGCGCCGCGCGCTGGCCGTCGAGAAGGAGCGCGCGATCCAGGAGAACGAGCTGCAGAACCGCATCGAACTCGCCAAGCGCGAGGAGCAGCTCATCACGCAGCAGGGCCAGAACCAGTGCAAGCAGGCCAAGGAAGAGGCCGAGGCCGAACGCATCGAAGCCGAGGGCCAGGCCGAACGCAAGCGCATGGGCGCGGCCGCCGAGGCCGACGCGATCCGCACCGTCGAGACCGTGCGCGTGGACACCGAACGCACGCGCATGGACATCTACCGCGACCTGCCGCCCGCGGCGATGTGGGGCCTGGCCGCGCAGGAGTTCGCCGGCAAGCTCCAGAAGATCGAGCACCTCAACGTCTCGCCCGAGTTGCTCTCGCCGCTGCTGGCGAACCTGGTCGAGGCCGGCACGCGGCGCCTGGAAGCCGCCGCCAAGGCGCCCGCGCCGAAGCCCGAGCGCAAGTAAGCCGGTGAACGGTGCGGGAGGCGGCAACGTCTCCCGCACCCGGCCTTCAATGCCGCGCGGAAAGGAGGTTCCCATGATCGCTCCGGCCAAACCCTACAGGAAGAACGAGACCGCCGCCGTCCCCGCCGATCGAAGCTGGGCGGCGCCGCGTGCGGTGATCGTCACGCGCCCGACGGAGTACGAACTCCTGCTGCAGCGCCATGCCACGCCGCAGCAGGCCGCTTTCTTTCTCGCGTCGCGCGGCCAGGCTTTGGACCCCGTGCGCGAGCGGCACGAGGCCTTTCAGGACGACCTGCAGGCCGTGCTCGCCGCGGTGCCCCGCGCCTGGCGGCGCACTCGCGTGCAGCGCGAGGACCTGGACCGTTTCCTCTTCGAGCCCAGCGACCTGATCGTCGTGCTGGGGCAGGACGGCCTGGTGCCCAACGTCGCGAAGTACCTGGACGGACAGCCGGTGATCGGCTGCAACCCCGACGCCGAGCGCTACGAGGGCGTGCTGGTGCCGCACCCGCCGGCGGCGGCCGGGGATCTGCTGCGCACCGCGGCGGCGGGGCGCGGGCGCTTCGAGGACCGTGCGATGGTCTCGGCGCGCTGCGACAACGGGCAGGAGCTGGTGGCGCTCAACGAGATCTTCGTCGGGCACCGCACGCACCAGTCCGCGCGCTATGAGATCGCCTACGGCAAGGCGCAGGAGCGGCAGTCGTCGTCGGGGCTGATCGTCGCCACCGGCACCGGCGCCAGCGGTTGGGCGCGCAGCATCGCGCTGGAACGGCACACCGCGCTGAAGATGCCCGCGCCCGCCGAACGGAAGCTGGTCTTCTTCGTGCGCGAGGCCTGGCCTAGCATCGCGACGGGCACGAAGGTAGTGGAAGGCCTGCTGGGCGCGAGCGACGCGCTTGCCGTCACCAGCCGCATGGACGAGGAAGGCAGCATCTTCGGCGACGGTATCGAGGCCGACCGGCTCCACTTCGGCTGGGGCTGCAAGGTCGAACTGCGCGTCGCGAAGCGTTCGCTGAAGCTGATGCGGGGGTAGAAGACATTCGAGAAGCCGGGAAATGACGAACGGCAGGAGCACGTGCGAAAAAAGACATGGCGTACGCAATGCGTAAGTATAAAATCCAACGTAATGCGTGGAACTTCAGTTCTCCAGTTTTTAACTTCTATCTTTAATCTCTCATCTATTCTCTCTTATCTTTCCTTTCCCTGACTCCTTCTTCCTGAATTCTTTTTCACGTAAAAGTTTCGGTTCCGCCCAGGCGGCACACGAGGGACCGCGCACCGGGACTGCTCCGGCACGTTGGGAACCCCGTCCCTGGCGACTATGAGCACGCTCAAAGCCTGCGGGCTGTTTGCCCCCGCCGGTCATGTCGGCGGGATACTACCTCTGGCCATCGGCGTGCCAGGAGTCCTCATACTTAACGGGGAGGGTGACCATTCGACCGCTTCTCCCCCGTCCTGGCCTTGTTGCTAGTAAATCATGCCAGCGCTCCGGAGTCAAGCAAAATGACCAGGTATTTAAATATATATAAGGTATTTATAGAAAAGAAATTAGGTATAGTTAGGCATGTAATTTGATATTTTGTGCATAATTCTGGATTTCTAGGCGGATCGTCTCGATCACGAGGTTTTAGGCGAAGAGCGCCGAGCCGACGCGGACCATCGTTGCGCCTTCCTCGACGGCGACCGGGAAGTCGTTGGTCATGCCCATCGAGAGCTCGGCCAGCGGCTGCGGGTACCACTTCGCCGCGTTGGCCTGTTCGCGCAGTTCGCGCAGCTTGCGGAAGACCGGGCGCACGACGCCTTCCAGGTCGTCGCTGTCGGGCGCCATGGTCATCAAGCCTTGAACGGCCACGGTGGGCAGTTGGGCGGCGCGCGCGAGGAAGGCCTGCAGGTCGCCCGGTTTTAAGCCGTGCTTCTGCTGTTCGCCGGAGACGTTGACCTCGGCCAGGCACGGCACCACGCCGCGCCCGCGCAGCGGTGCGTCCTTGGCGATGGCTTCCAGCAAGTGCAGGGAATCGACCGCGTCCACGTGGCTGAACTCGCGCAGCACGTACTTGACCTTGTTGGTCTGCAGGTGCCCGATAAAACGCCAGCGCGCGCCGGCGGCCTCCATGTCCTTCTCCAGCGCTTGGACCTTGGGACGCGCGACCTGCAGGCGGTTCTCGCCCAGTTCCTTCACGCCCAGCTTGAGCAGTTCCTGGATCGTCTCGACGCCGACGCTCTTGGTCACCGCCACCAGCTTCACGCCCGCCGGATCGCGTCCGGCTCTGGTTGCAGCTTCGGCGATGCGGCCGCGCACGCCCTTCAGGTTGGCGGCCAGGCGTTCGGGCGGCACCGCGTCCGCGTTGGGCGGCGGCATGGCGGGCTTAGCCCTTCTTCTTCCGCGCGGCCTTTTCGTCGATGCCCGACGTCCCAAAGCGTTTCGCCAGTTCGCGCTCGACGTCCTCCAGCGCGATGCCTTTGTCGGCCATCAGGACCATCGAATGGAAGAAGAGGTCGCAGAGTTCCTTAATCTGCTCTTCCTTGTCCTTCTCGCGCGCGGCCTTGACCAGTTCGCCGGTCTCTTCGGCGATCTTGCACAGGATCGTGTCGGTGCCGCCGCGCAGCAGGGTGGCGACGTACGACTTCTCCGGCATCGTGCGCTTGCGCTCCTCCACGGTGCCGACGACCTCGGCGAAGATCGATCCGGGGCGGGGCATGCGGTCGGTGTTGCTCATGGCGTACCTCGGGATTCGTTTACCATTCGTTGCGCAGGAATCGGCCCATCAGGTCATAGCCGTGCTCGACCACCAGTCCGGCGCGCTTGCTGCCGGCTTCGGTATAGACGCCGCCGCGCATGGGGACCTCGGGCCCCCAGGCCACGAACGGCACGGGCTCGGTGGCGTGCGTTTTCAGCGCGCAGGGCGTGGGGTGGTCGGGGCAGACCAGCACGCGCAGTTCGTTGCGCTGCACGTACTCGCTGTTCAGGATCGGCGCCAGGACGTCGGCGTCGATGCGGCGCAGGGCCTCGGTCTTCTGCTTCGCGTCGCCCAGGTGCCCGCACTCGTCGGGGGCCTCGACGTGCACGAAGACGAGGTCGTGCCGCGCGAGCGCCTCGACGGCCGCGCGCCCCTTCGCTGCATAGTCGGTGTCCGTGAAGCCGGTGATGCCCGGCACGTCCAGGACCTCCAGGCCCAGGTAAAGCGCGAGGCTCTTGAGCAGGTCCACGGCGCTGATCATCGCGCCGCCGACGCCGAAGGTCTCGCGGAAGCCCGGCAGCGCGGGGCGGGGGCCGTGGCCCCACAGCCAGATCTGCGTGGCGGGGTTGAGGTGGCGCTTCACGCGCTCGGCGTTGACGGGATGGTTCGCGAGCACCGCCTTGCTGCGTTCCATCAGGTCCAGCAGAAGGGGCGCGTCGGCGCCCTGCGGCAGGTGGGGCTGGACCGACTTCCCGGTGATGTCGTGCGGCGCGGTGCACTTGGCGTCCATTCGAGCGCCTTCGGGCTTGCGCACGACCAGGATGTGGCGGTACTGCACGCCGGGGTAGAAGCGCAGGCCTTCGGCGCCGAGGCTCGCCTGTACGGCCTCGATCAGTTGGCGGCTCTCGTTGGTTGAGATGTGCCCGGCCGAGTAGTCCACCATCAGGCCGTCTTCGACGGTGACGGTGTTGCAGCGCACGGCGATCTCGTCGGACGCTAGGTCGAGGCCCAGGCTCTTGGCTTCCAGCGGCGCTCGGCCGGTGTGGTAGCGCGCGGGATCGAAGCCCAGCAGCGACATGCAGCAGACGTCGCTGCCGTTGCCGACGGCCTCGACGGCGTGCTGCGTGCGCCCGACGGTGCCTTCGCGCGCCATCCGCGCCAGGTTGGGCAGCTCGGCGGCTTCCAGCGGCGTCTTGTTGTCGAGCCCCGGGACGGGCCAGTCGGCGGCGCCGTCGGGGCAGAGCACGACGAATTTCATGCGGCGAGTTACCTCTTGGGTGCAGTCCATCCCCCCCGGGACGAAGAGGCTACTATAGAGGAGGCGGAGATTGCCCGCAACGCGGGGAAATCCGCGTCAGTCTTCGACGCGGAATACGGCGCTTCCGCCGTGGACGAAGGACAGCGCCTCGATCTTCTTGCGCGCCTCGCGGAAGCGGTCCTCGATGGTCAGGTGCGTCAGCATTACAATGGGCACGGTGCCGCTGGCGTCGGGCTCCTTCTGGATCACCGAGGCGATCGAGACGCCGTGCTCGCCCAGCACCGTCGCGACCTTGCCCATCACGCCGGGCTGGTCCTTGACCGTGAAGCGCACGTAGTAGCGGCTGCGCACCTTGTCGGCGGGGATCACCGGCAGGTCCGCGCGCGGGTTCTGGAAGAACTGCAGCTTGGTGAAGGTCTGCCGCGCGCTGCCGCGGGCGGCGTCCATGATGTCGGCGACGATGGCGCTGCCGGTGGGCAGCATCCCCGCGCCGCGTCCGTAGAACATCACCTCACCGACGGCGTCGCCCTGCACCAGCACGGCGTTGTTCTCGGCCCGCACGTTGGCCAGCGGGTGGTTCTGCGGGATCAGCGTGGGGTGTACGCGCATCTCCAGGCCGCCGGGGACCTCGTCGGGATCCGCGCCCGGGTTGCGGCGCTTGGCGATGGCCAGGAGTTTCAGCGCGTAGCCCAACTGCGCGGCGTAACGCACGTCGTCGGCCTGGACGTTCTCGATGCCCTCGACGTGGACTTCCTTGAAATTGAACGTCGAATGGAACGCGAGGTCGCTCAGCAGCACCAGCTTGTGCGCGGCGTCGGTGCCGTTGACGTCCAGCGTCGGGTCGGCCTCCGCGAAGCCTTTTTCCTGCGCTTCTTTCAAGGCCTCGGCGTAGGGCGCGCCGTTCTCGACCATGCGCGTGAGGATGTAGTTGGTGGTGCCGTTGAGGATGCCGTGGATGGACTCGACGCGGTTGGCCACCAGCCCGTCGCGGATCGCGCCGATGACCGGGATGCCGCCGCAGACCGAGGCCTCGAAACCGATCGAACTGTGCGCCGCCAGGGCAGCCTCGAAGAGTTCCTTGCCGTGGGTGGCCAGCAGCGCCTTGTTGGCGGTGACGACGGCCTTGCCGCGCTTGAGCGCCTCCAGCAGCAGCGTGCGAGCCGGCTCGATGCCGCCGATGACCTCCACGACGATGTCGATCTCGGGATCGCGTACCAGCGCCTCGCAGTCGGTGGTGAAGACGGCGGGCTTCAGCGGCAGGTCGCGGGCCTTCCTGGCGTCGCGCACGGCGACGCGGGTGATCTGCACGTCAATGCCGGTCTTGTCGCGCAGGGGCGGCTGGGCGTTCAGGATCAGCTTCGCGGCGCCGGTGCCGACGATGCCGCAGCCGAGCATCCCGACGCGGAAGGTCCGGGGGGACGGGGAACCGTTGGTGGCCATAGAGCGAAGAATCTAGCAGCCCGTTGAACAACGGTCTAGGCCGCGTTGCGAGGTATTTTCGAACTGAACGAGGCCCGCGAAGCGGAGCCGTAGATAAAAACTACGGCGCGCGAAGCGAAACGAAGTTCAGGATGAAAAGACCCGCAACCCCTTTTGGGCAGCCTCGTCTTGCGATCCGGACCTGCGTTGCGCTTCGCTGCGGCGTACCTTCTCGGTACGCCTCGACTTCGCGCGCCTTTGTCCGAATCACAATCTAAGGCTGCGCGGCCGGACCCTTGTTCAACGGGTTGCTGGACCGTAAGGGAAAGAATGCAAATCCAGGCGTAGAAAAGGGCTACTTGGCCTTGCCGCCCTTGTCCTGCTTGGCGGAGTAGAGAACCGGCTGCACGATCCGGAAGGCCGAGCCACCGTACAGCACGATCACCTCGACGCTGCGCGGCTCGTTGATCGCGTCGGCGTTGTCCAGGTTCGAACTGGTCGCCAGCGTTGCGGCGAAGGCGCCCTTCTTCAGCGCTGCGCTGAACATGGCCGTGCCCGCTTTGACCGAGCTGACCTTGATCGAGCCGTCGGCGACGGTGCCCTTGGCCGCCGCGTCCGGGCCCTTGGCCTGCAGCGGGAACCGGCGTGCGACGCCGCCGACCACCACCGTTGCGTATTGGCCGTTGGCGTCGAAGCCCTGGGGCACCGGCAAGCGGCCCTTCACCTGCAGCGCGTCGCGGCCGGAGGAGGAGAAGACCAGCTTGATCTGCACGCGGTCGAGCGCCAGGTCCTGAAGTTCGGTGGCCGGATCGGAGCCGTAGGGCGTGTCGCTGCCGTCCTTGGGATCCGTGCCCACCAGCGCTTCGAATTCGTCGGAGAAGTCGTCGAAGTCGGAGTCGAGGCCGCCGCCGACCAGCGGAACGTTGTCTACGATGCGAACCGTCACGGCGCCGTTGGTCTGGTTGCCCTGGCCGTCGCTGATCGAAGCAGTCACCAGGAAACTGCCGCTGGTGGCGTAGCTGTGCGTGACGGACGCGCCGCTGCCGGCCGTGCCTTCGCCGAAGTTCCAGGTGACGGCCAGCGCGTCGTTCTCGGGGTCGGCGGCCGAAACGGAGAAGCTGATGCTCTGGCCGATCTGCGCCGTCGCGGGCGACGCCGTGGGACCGGAGAGGATCTGCGGCGGGCCATTGCCCGAGACGGACCAGGCGAAGCCGCCTTCGTTGGTGTTGTTGGACTCTTCGGATTCGAGCACGTCGCCGGCGCCCGCACCTTCGTCGGCGAAGGCCCACGCGGTGTAGCTGCCTGCGGGCGGCGCGCTGAGCGTGAAGTCGAAGGTCCGGGCCGCGCCGGCGACCAGCGCGGCACTCTGCTGGCTGTACGCGGGCGAGGTAGAGACATCCGGAGCGCCTGCGCGGTGCGGCCAGAAGCCCAGGCGGAAGGACGCCGCGCTGCCGAAGCCGCGGTTGCGCACCGTCACCGTGAAGGTTATCGGCTGGCCGGGCACGGGCTGGGACGGGGCGCTGGCGATCGAAGCGATCTCGAGGTCCGGCTGGTTGAGCACCATCGCGCTGTACTGGCTGACGATGCCCGCCGTCGCGCGGATGGTCTTGGCGTTGTCGGCGCTATCGGACTGGCCGTCGGCCACGCCGGTGGGCGTGCCGGCAAAGGAGACGTCGGGGTTCGAGAAGCGCGGGATGCGCTGGCCGGGCGAGTACGACATCACGGTCCGGTACTGCACGCCGTCGGTGCCGAAGAAGCGGTGGCCGTACGAGCAAGGGAGATAGCCGGTCGTGGCGTGTTCCCGGTCGTGGTGGCAGCCCAGGTTGTGGCCCAACTCGTGGGCGAAGGAGAGATTGTAGACCGCCGCCGAGCGCATCACCACCGAGTAGCCGAAATCGGGGCTGCCGTTGGGGGAAGTCAACAAGTAGCCGACGCCGCTGGCGTTGCCGCTTTCGACCAGCAGGCAGACCAGGTCCGCCGCGTACTGTTCGCGCAGCGCCTGCGCCTGGTCCAGGAAGCCGTCGCTGCCGTCCTTCAGCCGCGCGATGTCGGTGTACAGGTCGCCGGTCTCGGCGTAATCGATCTGCATGGCGGCGGCCAGGTTGGCCTGCGCGCCGGTCTGGCTCTCGCTCAGCGATTCGTTCATCGACAGGATGGCGCTCAGCGCGAAGTCCTGCATGCTGCCGGCGTCGCCGCCCTGGGCCTGGGCCACGTCGGGCGTGTAGAGCACCAGGACGTCGACCTGCGGCGCGCTGCGCGAGGCCGCTGCGCGGGCAACCGGCTTGGACCCGGCGGGCGCTCGGCAGGCCAGTTCGTGCGCGCCGTCGGCTCCGCAGGGCAGGAAGGCCGCGCGGTCGAGTTCGCGGACAACCTGCGCACCGGACGGATCGGACTCGATGGCGAACAGGCCGCCCTCGCCGAGGTCGATCGTCGCCAGCAGTGCGCCGTCGTTGTAGACGAACTGCACGCGGCCGAACGGCGCTTCCTTGGCCACGCCGGTGTAGGCGGCGGCGCCGCGTTCGCGCGCGGCCAAGTGCAGGTTGCGGAGCGTGCAGGTCTTGTCCGGGAAGAGCGGCAGAATCAGTTCTTCCGCGGCGTTCTTCGCGCTGCGGGCGAGGAAGGCTTCGAAGGCCGCGCGGTCCAGAGTGACCAGGCGCTGGCGTTTGACCAAGCGGGCGGACGCAGGCTTCTGCGCGGCCGGCTGGCCTTTGACGGCGGCGAGCACCGGCTGCGCTTCCGGCATCGCGGCCGGCTTATCCAGGGACGCAGCCTGCGCGGCGGGTTGCGCCGATGCGGCCGCGGGAGCGGGCGCCGAGGCGCTGGTCTCGAGGACGGGCGCGGGGATATGCGGGGCGGATTCGCTGCGCGAAAGGAAGATCGCCACTGCGACTGCAAGACCCAGCGGAGCAAGGAAGCGTAGCGCGCGCGATGACATGCATGACTCCAGGTGGCAGTGTGAAATATAGCACGACTGAAGTAATTTCCTGTAATTTTGGAAGAAAAATGCTCAGTTTATACAAGTGCGTCTTCATAGGAGAAATTTGATATTTACTGCCGAAAAGCTGGATCAATTAATTGACGGTTGCGCAGGTGCAGGAAGTCCTTTGCACGGGTGAAAAACTTGGTTGCACACGTGAAATGGCGCTGCACAGGTGAGTCGCAAAGTGCGCAGGTGCGGGCCCTGCCCGAGTCCGTGCGGCGTGGAGGCTATTGCACAGGTGCAGTTGCCCGGTTCAGGAGGCGATTGGAAGGGGGCCCAGCCGGGCCAGCCGGGCATAAAGGCCGGCCCCGCTGGGCGCATGTCTCGGCCCGGTGCGGAACGGCGGAGAATTTCAATTGGTTAGGGGAAGGCGCGCGGGCGCGTCGCCGGTTAGCAGCCCGTTGAAAAAGCATCCGGCCGCGCAGCCTTGGATTGTGAATCGGACCCAGGCGCGCGCAGTCGAGGCGTACCGAAAAGGTACGCCGCAGCGAAGCGCAACGCAGGTCCGGATGGCAAGACGGGGCTGCCCGCAGGGTTGCGGGTCTTTTCGTCCTGAACTTCGTTCCGCTACGCTCGCCGTAGCCTCTGACTACATCTCCGCTTCGCGGGCCTGGTTCAGTTCGAGAATCCCTCGCAACGCGGCCTGGTCCCTTTTCAACGGGCTGCTAGTGGTCGGACACGCTTGATCTTGAGGGTTTCGCCGGCGCTTTTGGCCGTGCTCTTCGTTGCGCTATGTTTGGCGTATCTTCCTGATACGCCTCCACTTCGCGCGCCTAGATCACGGCCAAAATCACTCGGCACCTACCCATCAAATCAAGGGTGTCCGACCACTAGAGCTTGTAGGGGAACGTCGCGTCGAGCTTGGCGTGCGTGAGTTGCACCAGCAGTTCGGCCAGCGCGCCGGCTTCGGCCTCGATCACGATCTTGCCCTTCTTCGGCGAGGCCTTGCGCGTCTCGCCGCCGGCACTCTGCGGGATGTACAGGTGCCAGGGGCGCACGAAATTGGCCATCGCGAGGGCCGGGATGCGCAGTTCGGAGATGGGGTTGTTGCGCAGCTTGGAGGTGCGCACCAGGTCGGGGCGGATCCACATCATGCGGCTGGTCTCGGACTCCCCGGCGTGGTCGCTGGGGTGCTCGATGGGCGAAACGAAACCTTCAGGCTTCAGGTGTCCGGCCTCGCAGACAAAGGGCATGTCGTCCATGCCGCTGATCTCGCGCAGCGCGCCGAAGATTGCCCCAGGATTGCCGCCGTGGCCGTTGACGAGCACCAACTTGCGGACGCCGTCTTCCCAGGCCTGCTTGGCGATGTCGATGATCACCTGGATCAGCGTGCGCACACCCATGCGGCAGGCGAAGGGGAAGGCGCGCACGTTGGCGTTGTTGGTGATGGGCAGGGCGGGGTAGAGGATCGCGCGGGCGCCGCGTTCGTTGGCGCGCTGCACGCCCAGGCGTGCGAGCCGCGTGACCTGCCACGTGTCGGTGCCGTAGGGCAGGTGCGGGCCGTGGGGTTCGGTGGAGCCCAGCGGCAGCACGGCGACCTCGGGCTTGAACGCGCGCACTTCGTCGATGGTCATCTCCTCGAGCAGCCCCAGGAAGGCCGCGCCCTGCTTGCGGCGGCGCTTGGGCGCGGCCTGGGCGGCCTTCGCCTTGCGGGCGGCGGGCTTCTTGCGGGTCGGGGCGCGGCGCTTGGCCATCTCGGGAATCTCCTTGGCGTGGCGTAAAAATTCTATTCTAGTGCACGCGCATAACTCGCGCGTGTCAATTCCGCGGTGCGCTCCCAGGTGAACTGCCGGGCGCGCTCGAGGCCCTGCTTGCGCAGTCCTTCGCGAATGGCGGGCTTGCCGTCGAGGATCTCTTCCAGGGCCTCGCGGAAGTCCTGCAGGGCCTTGTTCCCTTCCATCGAGCAGACCCGCGCGGCCCCGCCGGCGACCTCGCGCAGCGCCGCCGCGTCGCTGGTGACGACCGGGCAGCCGCAGGCCATGGCTTCCAGGACCGGCATCCCGAAGCCTTCGACGTGCGACGGCAGCACCAGGCAGTCGGCCATGTTGTAGACGATGGGCAGGCCCTCTTCGGGCACGTACCCGGTGAAGAAGACGTACTCGCGCGCGTTCAGCTCGGTGATCAGGCGTTCGAGGCGTTCCATGCCCCAGCCCATGCGCCCGGCCAGCACCAAGGCGTGGGGCAGCTTACGGTGCATCTTGGCCGCGAAGAATCCCTTGATCAGGCCTTCGATGTTCTTCTTCGGTTCCAGCGTGCCGACGAAGAGCACGAAGCGCTCGGGCAGCCGCCACTTCTTTCGCGCGTCGTACAGGATCGAACGGTCGTCGATGACGCGGAACGACGCATCGACGCCCCAGGGCACGAGGTCGATGCGGTCGGCGCCGATTTTGAAGCGTGCCTCGACGTCGCGCTTGACGGTCTCCGTCGGCACGAGAATCCGCCGCGCGACCTTGATGCTGCGCGGCAGGGTGTACTTTTGAACGCGCGCGCTGCCGGGCGTACAGAATTGGGGGTGGTTCAACGCGATGATGTCGTGGACGGTCAGGACCGCGGGCATCGAGAGCATCGACGGGAGCGCGTACGTCGCGCCGTGCAGCACCTGGCAGCGGTCGCGGTAGGCGTTGGGCTGCAGGCGGAAGTTGCGCCAGACGGTGCGCACCGTGCGCCAGTTTCCCTTGAACCAGGTGCGCCGCAGGTCCAGCTTGCCGTCGCCGGGCTTGTCCGTTCCGGACTCCCCGTCCGAACCGACCTCGGCGGCGCGCGGCGGGCCGTCGAAGTCGCTGGGCACGTAGAGGACCAGTTCGTCCTGGGGGAAGCGCCGCCGGTAGGCCTCCACCGTGCGGGCCAGTGCGTAGTGCACGCCGCTGTAGGCGCCAAAAAGATGCAGACCGTCGATGCCGATGCGCAAAGGCGGGGCGTCTCCGGAACCGGACTGGCGTGGAGCAGGGAAGGATACCCGGGCTGCGGAAATTTTGCTATGCCCGCCGGCGCACGGCTGGATTTCCGAAAGGGATATTGGGTTTTTTCGAGGAGGCCCCTCCCGCCGTTGCGCGGCGCGGGGCATCTGATATAGAAGTAGGGCCGTCCGCCGGAGTATCCCGGCGCCCCCATAGCTCAACGGATAGAGTACGGGCCTCCGGAGCCTGGGATCCAGGTTCGAATCCTGGTGGGGGTGCCAGTCTTTTCCGCCGCGCCCCCGCCGCGGTTACTTCGCCTTGCCGGTCTTGCCCTGCGTAGCCTTGTAGCTGACCACCACGTCGCCGCGATAGACGCCGACGTTGGAGAAGTTCAGCGCCACGCGGACGATCTTGCCTTCCCCGAGCTTGGCCGTGGTCTCGTTCTCCATGTCGGCATTCTGGGCGCAGAGGGCCTGGAAATCGCCCACCATGGAGAGGACGAAAGTGGACACGCCGCCCTTGGGCGCAGTGAGCTTGATTTTGGATCCGCCCGAGGTAGCCGTTCCGCCGCGCGGATTGTCGCCCAGGACGAAGCCCGCCGAATTGCCCGCGACGTCCACCAGCACGGCTGCACCGGCGATGGGCGTATCGTCTGGCAGAGCGAAGCGGCCTTTAAGGTTGATCTTGTCCACACCGGGTTTGCTGAAGTTGAGGGTGACTTGCAGTTTGAGCACGGCGAGCGGGTCGATCTGGTCCTCGCTGGCCAGCACCTTGCCCAACGGGGAATCGAGCGGGTCGCTGGGGTCGGTGCCCGCGGCTTCCTCGGCATCGTCGGAGAAACCGTCGCCGTCGGTGTCGTTGCCGAACCCGAAGAGTTGCTCGGGCGGCGGCGCGTCCGGGTTGTACTCGTAGGCGCCCATGTCCGTCTGGCCGTTGACGGTGCGCGGGTAGCCGGCGCCGCGCTGGTCGAAGGTGGCAATGGCCGCGTTGATGCCGGCGTCGATGGCCGGGCTGCTGACCGACAGCGCGTGGGTCCGCGTCTGTCCGCCGTTGTTGGCGAGGGGATCGAGGTAGGCGTCCTGGTAGAAGATGTTGCCTGCAAGCGGAACCACGTTGGCGTAGTAGGGGTGCTCGATCAGGCTGTAGCTGATGGAGAACGGTGCAGGGGCGAAGCCCAACAGGTCCGTCCCCTCCTCGTAGGCGTAATTTCCGGAAAAGACGGAGCCATGAATCTCCACGGGAGCCAGGCCAGAAGCCAATCCTCCACCGGCATACGCCTCATTCTGGCTCACGGTACAATTGGCCAAGTGGATTTCAGGAGCGGTAATCGGAATGAAGTACGGAAAACCGGCCATTATTCCCGCTCCAATATATGCATAGTTGCCCGAAATGGTGGAATTGGAAAGCTTGAGCGGTGCGTATCCAAAGAGGTCCCACAACCCGCCGCCAAGGAAACCGCCATTGCCTGATATCGTCGAATTTTGGATGACCTTTCCGCCGAAACGCATGGCCGTAGCTACCCCGCCGCCGCCGTACACACTGGGGCCGCTCCCGCCGCCTGAGTAAGCGAAGTTCCCGGATACGGTGCAGCGGTCGAGGGACAGCGCTTGCGGGTGATAGTTGAGCTGATCGAGTATCAGTGCGCCGCCGCCCAGGAGATAGGCGTTGTTGTCCTGAATTCTGGAGTCCTGGAGCTTGAGTTGGTAACTGGTAGAACCGATGGGCGGCCCGCCGGAGAATAGGGCTCCTACGCAGATTCCGCCGCCCGCATACGCCTCGTTTCCGGAGATTGAGCATCTCTCGAAGGTGACGTCGGAGGTGAGCCCGAAGCGCCCCAGAAATGCGCCGCCGCCAAGGTAAGCCTCGTTGCCGACGATCAGGGTGCCGAACAGCGCCTTGTCTCGATCGAACGGCAGGGGCGCTCTGGACGAAGCGGAATCGGGCGGAACATAGGTCTGGTCGTAAAACGCCACGCCCCCGCCGAAATATTCCGCGCTGTTGCCTGTGATGACCGAATCGTAGATCGATGTCGGCCCAAAGGCATAGACGTTCGCGACGCCTCCACCGATGCCGTCGATGCTTTCGTTTCCGCTGATGAGGCAGGTCACGACTAGAGACGTACGTGACCTGATGACGGCCACGCCGCCTCCGCTGTAGTCGGCGCGGTTGCCCGTGATGGTGCTGCCGGCCAGCGTCACGAGTCCGGCATAATCGGCGTAAATGCCGCCCCCGTCGCCGTAATAGGCGTAATTGCCCGAGAGCGTGGTGTTCCGAACGGTCAACTGCTCCCCGGAGTAAAAGCCGGAGAAGAAGATCCCGCCGCCATCGCCCCCGCACTTGTTCCCGGTGATCACGCAGTCTTCGACGGTCAGGTTGGCACCAATCGAAAAGATGGCGCCGCCGCCCCCCCTTCTGCGCCGTCCGCCGCCGTTGTTTCCGTTCTGAAGCGTCAGGCTCGAGATGGTGACGTTGCTGGCCGTCGGCACGCCGCGCGCGAGCGGATCGGTCGAGATGTTGTACTGGATCCCGAAGATCAGGTACCGGTCGTCTCCGTCGACGGCCAGAACGTCCGCCCCTGGGCCACTGATCGTGACCGAGTCCGTGATGCTCAGCGGCCCGTAGGCAAGCGTGATGGTCCCCGGCGAGCCGGTGATGGACGGGTCGAAGACGATCTCGTCGATGCCCGGGTCGGTGCCGGTATCGCCCAGGTCGGTCGTGCCGCCGGAGTTGGCGACCTCGAGGGCCTCGCGCAGGGTGACCAGCCCATCGCTGCCGGTTGTGTTGTCCGCCAGGCTGTTGACCCGGATGGTCGCCGCCTCGGCCTCGTCCTGCGGCGCCAGCATCAGGGAGCCCAGGAAGAGTGCCATGCCCAGGTAGCCGAGGCGCTCGGATTTTCCGGACTGCACCTGTGCGCCGGGGGCGCTCACGGTCTTCAGGCCAGACACATCCGAAGCAGATACCTTGTTCATGGTAGGCATCCTCCTCTTTACCCAATTTGAATGGGAGACAGGCTGCGTTGTCTGATCAACCTGTTCCTCTTTAGCCTGATCCAGCCGCTGGATCAAACAAAATCAGTTACTTCGCCTTACCCGTTTTGTCCTGCTTGGCCCTATAGCTGGTCACCACGTCGGCACGGAAGGCGCCGACATCGCCGAACGTCATGCCGACGCGCACGAGTTTGGCCTCGCCGGACGTCGTCACGCCCTGCATGTCGGCATTGTCGGCGAAGGCGGTTGGAAAGCACCCTTCATGGTCGGCGGGATCTGGGCCACGCCGCCCTTGGGCGGCTTGACCTAGATCTTGGCGTTCGCATCGAGGATCGCCTGGCGCAGGCTGCCGGCACCGCGGCCGTTGGTACTGGTGACCGTGAAGGTTGCCGCCTCCGCCTTCTCCACGGGCGTCTTCTACAACGAACCCAGGAAAAGGGCCATGCCGAGGTAACCCAGGCGCTCTGCAGGCTTTACCTGGCTCGGGGTTTCGGCGGGGGTACGTTGGCGGCGTCCATGGACACCTTCTTACCTAGGTGTCCTGCTTCTTTGAGACAGGGGAGAAAGTGGTTTCCTGCACGATGTTAACTGGGCGCGATTAAGGCTGAATCTCGACCTGTTAATGCGAGAAAATTCCCAGGAGGCAAAGCTTTTTCTGTTGGCGGAAGGTGTAAGTTAATCAAAAAGTAGAAAACGATGTTGAGATATAGCTCTGTGACTCCGCTGCCTGGTCTTTTGTGCACGTAAGCCTCTCTTTGTAAGGAAGTTAAAGATATTTGGCCGGCCAGTCCGCAATTTCAGTTTCGAGCCCCGGCGTGCTCGGCACGCATAAAAAATGGTGCTCAAGTGCTAGGTAAATTTAAGAAAATATTGACAAAGAGGAACTCGGCCGAAACTTTTGCCCGGCGGGTCGCGGACTGAAATAAAAGGGGGCACTCCATCCGGAGTGCCCCTTTTGGGGTCAGACCATATTGCATGCGCAACTGGTTTCTGCAGTCCGTCGCGCTACTTGGCCTTGCCGGAACTGCCCTGCTTGGCCTTGTAGCTAAGCACCGTGTCGGCGCGGAAGGCGCCGAACTGGCCGAAGGCCACCGCGACTCGAACGAACTTGGCTTCCCCGGCGGTAGTCTCATTCTCCATGCCGGCATTCGTCTCCAAAGTCCCGGCGAAGTCGCCCTTCATCGAGAGCGAGAACGAGGCCAATCCACCCTTGGGCGCGCCGACCTTGATCTTGCCGTTTGCCGTCGTAGCGGTCGCACCGCGCGGGTTGTCGCTCAGTACGGCGGCAAAGACGACGCCCGAGATGTCGACGAGGATGGACTCGCCGGCGACCGAGGTGCCATCGGGCAGCGCGAAGCGTCCCTTGACCTTGATGGTGTCATTGCCCGTCGCGTTGAACTTCAGGCCGACCTGAATCTTCAGCAGCGACAGGGGTTCGAGCTGGCTTTCGCTGCGAAGGACCTGGTCGAGCGGGTTATCGAGCGGGTTGTCGGGGTCGGTCCCCGCGGCGGTCTCGACGTCGTCGGAGAACCCATCGCCATCGCTGTCGTCCCCGAACCCGAAGAATATGCCGTTTTGCGGCGGGGCATCGGAGTCCAGTTCGAAGGCGCCGATGTCCGTCTGCGTGCCGACGGTGCGCGGGAAGCCGGAACCGCGCTGGTCGAACGCAGTGCCTGCCGCATTCGTTCCCGCGTCTATTGCCGGGCTGCTTACGGTCAGCGCGTGGGTCTTGGTCGGGCCGCCGTTGTTGGCCAGCGGCTCCAATTCGGCGGGCACGTAGAAGATGTTGCCGCCATCGTCCGACACGCCGTTACGGTCCTCGATTAAACTATACTCGGCGTAGAAGTTTCCTCCGTAAAGATCGTCGCCATCATCACCCGCGGTATTTCCGGAGACTATGGTTCCAATCAGATTCACTTCCTGGCCGTCCGAATCAATACCACCTCCGTAATTGCTTGCATAATTGTAAGCGACCGTGCAATTGAGCAGGAATACACCGTCACTTTCTTCGTCGACATAGATGCCGCCGCCGTCGTCGCCGGCGTCGTTGTTGGAGATGGTGCTGTTCCGAATGACCATGCCGCCGTCGTCGGCGTAGAAGAAGATGCCGCCACCGTCGGTGCCGCAGGTATTGTTGGAGACGGTCGAGTTTTCTATCAGCACGATCTGGGAATGGTCCCCATCGTCGTCGTAGAAGAAGAGGCCGCCGCCACGGCCGTAAATGGCGGTGTTCCCGGCTATGGTCGTGTTGGTGATCTTGACCTGCGCGCCGTTGTAGAACCCGTCGTCCGCGTAGAAGAAGAGGCCGCCGCCGTCGTTTCGGGCGGAATTGCCGGTAATCTTGCAGTGGTCGATAATGACTGAAGAGTAGAAATCGTCGCCGTACAGCGCAATGCCGCCGCCGTCGTCGTTCGCATAATTACTGGAGATGATGCAGGTCTGGAAGGTCAGGTTGCAGTAGTCGTTGAGCGTGTACAGGCTGAAGGCTCCGCCGTAGTTCCCGGCATAATTATCATGGAAAATCGAATTGGTGATGGTGAGGGGCGAATCGTCTTCCAACTCGTTAACGTAAATGCCGCCGCCATCTCCGGAGGTCTCATTGTTGGTGAAGACGCAGTCGGTAATGGACGCAATTCCGTCAACCTCATAGAGGTGGAGCCCGCCGCCACTTCCGCTGTTAGCATAGTTGTGGTCGAAAATGCAGTTTTCGATCACAATTCTTTGCGCATCATCCTGGCACATGCCGCCACCGCCTTCGCCTCCATTGGAAGTGTTGTAGGAGAAGGTGCAGCCGGAGAGGGTAAGCACCCTGGCGTCTTCGGCGTAAACGCCGCCGCCGGCACTGGCCGCGGTATTTTGCGAAATAGTCGAGTTCAAAATAGTCAGGCCATAATTGTCGTAGCTGCCATAAAATTGGACGCCGCCGCCGGCACTCGCCGAATCGTTATTCGAAATGGTCGAGGTATCCAGGGTCAGAGTGCCGTCATTGGAAAATATGCCTCCACCCTTTCCGTTCGCGTAATTGTTGGAGATGGTCGTATTGGCTATGGTTAGGTTGGCAAGTTCATTATAGATGCCGCCGCCGTGGTCATCGGCGTCGTTGCGCTCGATGTACGAGTCCGTGATGGTGAAGAGTTCGTCGGTGTAGGTTTTCTCGATGGCGATGCCGCCGCCCTTATGCTCGGATTCGTTGTCGGAAATTGTGCTTCCCGTGATGGTAACGGGCCCGCGGAGTTCCACGAGGTTGATGGCGCCGCCGCCTCCCCGGAAACTCGATCCGTAGGAGTGGTTGTACCGGAACGTGCTGTCGGTGATGTCGAGTTGGTACAGGTCGTCCGCGCCTAAGGCGCCGCCATCGTCGCCCGCGTAGTTGTTAGTGAAGGTACTGTTGGTGATGGTAACGATCCCGTCCTCGGCGTAAATCCCGCCGCCGTCGCGTCCGTCCGCACTGTTATTGGTGAAGGTCGATCCGGTGACGGTCAATTGGTAGGTACTGCCGCTGCCGTAGAAGTAGATCCCGCCCCCGTTGTTCGAGGCGCTGCTGCTCGAGAGGGTGCAGTCCGTGATCGTAAGGTGGCTGTGTTTTGAGAAGATCGCGCCGCCGTTTCCGCTGATGTACCCATTCGTCAGCGTCAGTCCCGAGATGGCGGCATCGTAGGTGGTATCGTTGGTAAGAACGTAGAAGATGCGGCTGTTGTCCTGCGCATCGACGGCCAGCACGGCTTGGCCAGGGCCGGTGATGGTCACCGGATCGTCAATGGTGATCTGGCCGGTCGTCAGAGTGATGGTGCCCGTGAGGCCTGTAGTAAAGACTACGGTGTCCGGCCCGGCTGCGCCGTTCGCATCGATGATCGCCTGCCGCAGGCTGCCCGCCCCATTGTCGTCGGTGTTGGTGACCGTGAAGGTCGCCGCCTCCGCCTTGTCCACGGGCGTCATCAGCAGCGAGCCCAGGAACAGGGCCATGCCCAAGTATCCGAGCCGTTCGGACGGCTTCGCGTTGGGGTTGGCGTTTTTGGGGGCTTCGATCGGGAGGGTCATGCACGACTCCTTATAGTCACCCTGAGTTTGGGCAGGGCAGGGAAGACCGCCTGCACGATGTTATCGACGGGTGCTTTTAAATGCGATTTGCGGTATGTCAATGCGGGAATAATCGCCGATGGAGCAAGTTTTTTGTTGGCCAAGAAACCAGTTAAATTGTGTGTATATAAATATAGATATTTTTATTGCGAATGTTGCCGTCCCATTCCGAGATGTAACCTCTTTTGGAGTAACAAGTTAAGCTTAGCCGGACGGCCGGTCTCTTTTTGCGACTTCGCCCCGGCTACCGTTTGAGCGAATAGAATAAATGTTGCTCAAGTGCAAGCAAAATGAAGAAAGTTTTGGCAAAGAGGAATTTGGCCGACACTTCTGCCCGGCGAGTTGCGGACTGAAACAATAGGGGCACTCCATTCGGAGTGCCCCTTTGAAGCTGAACCCATCCTGCCGTGGCAGATGGCTCCTGAAGTCCGTCGCGCTACTTGGCCTTGCCGCTCTTTCCCTGCGTTGCCTTGTAGCTGAGCACCGCATCCGCGTGGAAGACGCCGATGCCATTAAGGGCCATGGCCACGCGGACGATCCTGCCCTCGCCGACCTTGGACGTCGTCTCGTTCTGCATGTCGGCGTTGGCGGCGAAGGCGTCTTGGAAGTCGCCCTTCATGGCGAGTCCGAAGGCCGATACGCCGCCCTTGGGCGCCTTGAACTTGATCTTCCCGGTGGCGGCCACGCCGGTGCCCTTGGCGTCCAGGGTAAACGCGATGGCGTTGCCCGCGATATCCAGCAGCACATCGGTATCTTCCAGGTCCGTGCCGTCGGCCAGCTGGATTCGGCCCGTGAGCTTGACGGTATCGCTGAGGGGCTTGGCGAAATTGAGCGTGACCTGAGCCTTCAAGATGGAGAGGGCATCGAACTGGCTCTCGTCGGCAAGTAATTTGCCCAGAGGGGATTCCGATGGATCGCCGGGGTCGGTGCCTGCGGCGGTCTCGGCATCGTCGGAGAAGCCGTCGCCGTCGCTGTCCGGGCCGAAGCCGAAGAACTGTCCTTCGTTCGGCAGGACTTCGTCGGGATTCAGTTCGAAGGCGCCAATGTCGACCTGGCTGCCAATGCTGCGCGGGAAGCCGGTCCCGCGCTGGTCGAAGATCGTGCCTGCCGCATTGACCCCGGCGTCGATGGCCGGGCTGCTAATGGTCAACTTGTGCGTCTTGGTCGGACCGCCGTTGTTGGCCAACTCGTAAAGGTAGGGGCTTGTGTAGAAGAGGTTTGTGTACAGGCTGGGGCCACCGTTGTGGATATCTACCTGGGCTACGCCGTTTCCAATCAGGTTGTAGACCGTAAAGAGATAGGTGTCGGGGAAGAATACATCCCGGGCGAAGGAGTCGGTATCGTTGCCGGCGATGATGGAACTCACCACTTCCATACCGCCTCCGTCGTAAGCTGTGAAGAATAGACCGCCGCCGGGGCCTTCCGAATAATTGTTGCTGAAGGTGCAGTTGTGGATATAGCACCCTGCGTTTTGGTCGTAGAAATAGGCGGCCATCCCGCCGCCGGGGTAAACGGACGAATTGCCCGAGACGGTCGTGTTGGTGAGCCGGAAGCCAGGTCCATCCGAGCCGAAATTTAGGCCGCCGCCGTATCGGAAACAGGAGTTGTTCGAGATCGTTGAATTTCTGATTTGGAGGGCCTGGTCAGCCAAGCTCGTATTGTCGCAGTAGAAGAAGATGCCGCCGCCTTCATTGGCCTCATTGCCGTCGATGGTCGTATTGCTGATCTTAAGCAGGCCGTCGTCATCGGAACTGAAGAAGATGCCTCCACCGCGCCCGTCGGACTCATTGTCGAGGAAACGGCACCTGTCCACGATGACGGGCGCGTAGATATAGTTGCTGGCGAGCCCAAAGCCGCCGCCACTGTTATAATACGTGTAGTTGGAGGAGACGGTGCAGTTGGTCAAGGTGACCTCGGAGGCATAGCCGAGCCTTCGCCCACCGATGCCGCCTCCGATACCTCTGCAAACGTTGGAGTGAATCACCGAATTGGTGACGGTGAGCGGGCAATAGTCATTGAGCCGGTAGAAATAGATTCCGCCACCGTCTTGACGCGAGAAGTTGTCGGAAATCAGGCTGCCGGTAATTACGGTCGGCGCGGTGGCGATGGCCAGGTTGATCGCGCCGCCGTCGTAGCGGGCGTAGTTTTCGGAAATTTGGGAATTGGTGATGGTCAGGCCAGTACTCCCCGTGGATCCGTAATAGCTCTGGTAGATGCCGCCGCCATGGCCGCCCGTGCCGTTGTAGGAGATTGAGGAGTCGGCGATGGCCAGATTCCCGCCGAAGAACTCAAAGGAGAGCGCACCGCCCTTCCGGTCTGCGCCATTGCCGAAGAAGTTGGAGTCCTGGATGGTAGCGCCGCCCCTGAACTGTTTCATCCAGATGGCGCCACCGCCGCCCCGCGGATTACTGCCGTAGGACCCGTTTCGCACGAAGTCGCTGCCGGAGAGGTTGAGCAGGGTGATGTCGTCGCCGCCTATCGCCCCCCCGTCGTCGTCAGCGCGATTGTACAGGAAGGTGCAGTCGGTGAACGTGAGGAGTCCGTCTTCGGCATAGACGGCGCCGCCGTCCTGGCTATCCGTCCTGTTGTAGTTGAGGGTACTATTGGTGACGGTCAGCGCGTAGAACTCGTAATCGCTGTCGAAGAAGATGCCGCCGCCAAAGTACCGCGCATAGTTCCCAGAAACCGTCGAGTCGCTGATCGTTACATTTCCTTCGCCGACCCAGATGCCGCCGCCGTCGAAAAGGGAGGCGTTGTCCTCTATGGTCGATTCGCTGATGAGGATGGGCTCGGAAGTCTGGACATGCTCGAAGGTGATGGCGCCGCCCCTGTGCAGGGCATAGTTTTCGGAAAAAGTAGATCCCGTGATGGTGGCCGGGCCGCGGAGTTCCACGACGTTGAGGGCGCCGCCGCCGCCGCGGAAATTGCTGCCGTAGGAATCGTTGTACAGGAAGGTGCTGTCCGTGATGTCGAGCTGGTACAGGTCGTCCGCGCCAATGGCGCCGCCGTCGTCGCCGGCGCGGTTATTGCTGAAAGTACTGTTGATGATGCTGACGAGCCCGTCCTCGGCGTAAATCCCGCCTCCGTCGCGGCCCTGTGCATTGTTGTTCTCGAAGGTCGAATCGGTGACGGTCAGGTTCATCTGGCCGCCGTCGTAATATCCGTAGAACATGATGCCGCCGCCGTTGTCCGTGGCATCGTTGTTCGAGATCGTGCAGTTCGTAATGGTGAGGTGGCTGTGTGTCGAGAAGATCGCGCCGCCGTAGCCGTTGATGTACCCGTTCGTCAAGGTCAGCCCTGAGATAGAGACCGCGTTGGCCGTATCGTCGGTCTGTATAGAAAAGATGCGGCTGTTGTTCTGCGCGTCGATGGTAAGCACGCCCTGGCCCGGGCCGGCAATGGTGACTGCTTCGTCAATGGATATTTGACCGGTAGTCAGTCCAATGGTGCCCGTGACGGCCTTGTCGAAAGTAATGGTGTCGGTGCCCGGCGCGTTATTCGAAAGGTCGATGGCATCGCGCAGGCTGCCCGGTCCGTTGTCGTTGGTATTGGTGACCTTGAAGGTTGCCGCCTCCGCCTTGTCCATCGGCGTCATCAGCAGCGCGCCCACGAACAGCGCCATGCCCAGGTAACCGAGCCGTTCAGTCGGCTTCGCGTTAGGGGTGGGATTCTCGAGGGCTTCGTTCGGCAGGGGCATTCGCGACTCCTTTTTGTCCCCCGGGCGTTTCCAGGGGGTGGCAACGGATGGTGTTACTTAAGCATCTCAACCCAGTCAACAGTTAGTACTTAAACAGCCAACGGCATCCTGATGCGCATGGCCGGGGCGTTCGAACGCTGCCGGCCCGTTCCGTTACTTGGCCTTGCCGGACTTGTCCACCGTGGCCTTGTAGCTGAGCACTACGTCCGCGTGGTAGACCCCGATGCCCTCGAGCGCCAGGGCCACGCGGACGGCCTTGCCCACGCCGGCCTTGGGCGTTGTCTCGTTCTGCATGTCGGCGTTATCCGCGAAGGCCGTCTGGAAGTCGCCCTTCATGGAGAGCCCAAAGGAAGCAACGCCACCCTTCGGCGGCTTGACCTTGATCTTCCCGGTGGGGGCTACGCCGCCACCCTTGTCGTCCAGCGTAAACGCGATGGAGTTCCCGGCGATATCCAGCAATACGGCGACACCAGTCAGAACGGTGCCGTCGGCCAGCGGGATGCGGCCCGTGACCTTGACAGTGTCTGAGAGGGGCTTGGCGAAATTGAGAGAGACCTGGGCCTTCAGGACGGCCAGGGCCTCGAACTGGCTCTCGCTGGAGAGGAGTTTGTTCAGCGGGTTTTCCGTCGGATCGTCGGGGTCGGTGCCCGCGGCGTCCTCGGTATCGTCGGAGAATCCGTCGCCATCGCTGTCCGGGCCGAAGCCGAAGAACTGCTCTTCGTTCGGCGGCGTGGCGTTGGGATCCAACTCGAAGGCGCCCATGTCGACCTGGCCGCCGACGTTACGTGGGAAGCCCGGTCCGCGCTGGTCGAAGCTCGACGCCGCGGCGTTGATTCCCGCATCGATGGCCGGGCTGCTCACGGTCAACTTGTGGGTCTTGGTCGGACCGCCGTTGTTGGCCAGGGCATAGAGATACGGCGTATCGGAGAAGTAATTCCCTCCATCGTTGATGAAATAGCTACTGGAACCGATCAGGGTGAATCGTACGTAGAAGTCCGCGTAGCCGTCGCTGTACAGGTTGTCTCCGTCGCTGCCTGCGCTATTGCCAGAGATGATGCTTCCCGCAATGCGCACGGTCAGGTCGTAGAAATACCCATAGGCATAGACACCGCCGCCGTCTCCGTCAGCGTAGTTGTCGTAGATGGTGCAGTTGTTGATGAAGCAAGTCTCATCCGGGTCCTCAACATATGCGTAAAGTCCGCCGCCGTCGCTGTCGGCAAAGTTGCCGGAGATGGTGCTGCTGTTGATCCGGAACCCGCTGTAGCGGCTGGCGAAAAGGATGCCGCCGCCATCGCCGTCTGTGTAGTTGTTTGAGATGGTCGAGTTATTTATCTGCAAGGTCTTCCCGGCTAATTCTGTATCTTCGCAGTAGAAGTAAATGCCGCCACCGTCGCCGTCGGCGAAGTTCTCGGCTACCGTCGTGTTGCCGACCCTGAGCAAAGCATCGTTTTCGGAGTACAGGAAGATGCCGCCGCCGTCATCGAGGGCGTAGTTTCCAAGGAACCGGCACCGGTCGATCGTGATGGCGCTATTGAGGTCACCGGCGCGGATCCCCAAACCGCCGCCATCGCAATAAGAAGGATTGGAATAAAGGTAGGTCCTGTTGTCGGAGATGGTGCAGTTGGTCAGCGTGATCTCGGAATCGCTGCCGATTGACTGCCCGCCGATACCGCCTCCGAGGCCTTGAGCGTCGTTGCCGTGGACCACCGAGTTGCTGATGGTGAGCGGGCAATCGCTATTGAGCCGGTAGAAAAAGATTCCGCCGCCGTCTCCGCCCGCAGAATTAGTGCTAACCAGGCATCCGGTAATCTGTACCGGCGCGGTGGCGATGCGCAAGTCGATCGCGCCGCCATCTCCGAATGCGTTGTTATTGGAAAGGGTGGAATTGGTGATGGTCAGGCCAAGGCTCCCGGCAGGACTGTAATAGTTCTGGTAGATGCCGCCTCCATTACCGAACGTGAAATTGCTGGAAATAGTGGAGTCGGTGATGGCCAGGTGTCCGCCTTCGAACTCAATGGAGAGCGCGCCGCCTTTACGTTCTGCGTAGCTGCCGAGGATGGTGGAGTCCTGGATGGCACCCGCGCCCCGGAACTGCTTCATCCAGATGGCTCCGCCGCCCCCTCGAGAATTCCCGCCGAAGGATTGGTTGTACAGGAACGTGCTGCCGGAGATCTCGAGCAGGGTGATGTCGTCGGCACCAATGGCACCTCCGTCGTCGTCTGCTCGATTGTACTCGAAGGTACAGTTGGTGAAGGTGAGGAGCCCGTCTTCGGCATAGACGGCGCCGCCATCCTGGTCATCCGTGGAATTATCGTTAAGAGTCGTGTTGGTGGTGGTCAGGGAGTAGAGCGCGTAGTCGCTGTCAAAGAAAATTCCGCCGCCAAACCTCTCCGCGTAATTGCCGGAGATGTTCGAATCGCTGATGGTCAGGTTGCCTTCGGTGCTCCAAATGCCGCCGCCGTTGTAAAAGGAGTCGTTGTCCACGATTTCCGTGTCGCTGATGATGATGGGCTCGGAAGTCCGGATGTGTTCGAAGGCAATCCCGCCGCCCTTATGGTTGGCGGAGTTCTGCGAAATGGTGGATCCCGTGATGGTAGCCGGCCCCTGGAGGTGCAGGATGTTGAGGGCGCCGCCGCCGCCGCGCGGGTTAGTGCCGTAGGACCGGTTGTACAGGAAGGTACAGTCGATGACGTCGAGTTGGTAAAGATCATCCGCCCCGACGGCGCCACCGTCGTCGCCAGCGGAATTGTTATTGAACGCACATCCGGTTAGGGTCAGGTATCCGCCGTCCACATAGATCCCGCCGCCATCGCGATTGTTCGCCCTGTTTCCAGAGATGGTCGAGTTGGTAACGGACAAGTGGTACGGATCGACGCCGAAGTAGTAGTGTGTGTTTATATAGACGCCGCCGCCATTATCGGATGCAGTATTATCTAAAATGCTGCAGTTGTCGATATCGCCCGATGATTCGTAGAAGAAAATCCCGCCGCCCCGGTCCCCAGCGTAACTGTCCGAGATGGTGCAGTCCGAGATCTGGAAGTTCGTGTGCCGGACGAGAAGCGCGCCGCCAATTCCGCCGGTGTAGCCTCCCTCAAACGTCAGGCCCGAAACAATAACCGGATCATCACTGTCCGTATGAATGTAGGCGATGCGGCTGTTGCCGTAGGCGTTGATGGACAGCACGTCGCGGCCGGGACCTATGATGGTCACCGGATCGTCTATGTAGAGTTGGCCGGAATACAGGTCGATGGTACCCGTGACGGCCTTATCGAAGACGATGGTGTCGTGAACCCCCGGGGTGGATTCCGAAATGTCGATGGCGTCACGCAGGCTGCCCGTGCCGTTGTCGTTGGTGTTGGTGACCTTGATGGTCGCCGCCTCCGCCTTGTCCATGGGCGTCATCAGCAGCGCGCCCACGAACAAGGCCATGCCCAGGTAACCGAGCCGATCGGACGGCTTCGCGTTGGGATTGGCGTTTTCGGGGGCTTCGTTCGGCAGGGGCATTCGAGACTCCTTGGTTTGTCCCACGGGTTTTCATCCAGGGATGAGGCACTGCTGGAATTACCCAAAATCTCGCCCCGTTTAACACCCGTAAATTCAACAGTCAACTATATAAAATATCTGGAGAATCTGGTCGTACTAGAGCGGTTAATGTCGACTAAATAGAATAAAAACATGTCCATATAGTATTTATCGCGGCCGGCGATTCATGGCTCGGGCGTTCACAGGTGCGTTCGGGGCACGGTGAGGCTGCCGAAGCCAGCGATTTGGAGCCTGCTTCAGCCCATGGACTCCGGCCGGGGAGCGTGCAATCGTTGAGCTGGTATGAATTTGGGACTTTGGACCGAAGTGCGCGAGTGTGTGGCCGATTGCCCGGCGAGCGGATTCAACGGCAACTCGTCCTGGACCGTCTCGAATCGGGCTGCTACACTCCGCATCCTATGCGTTTGGATACCGAATTCTACCGCCTGCCGCTGCGCTTCGACGCCGAGCGTCTGGCCGCGGAGATCGCGCAGTTCAGCGAGGCCGAGTGGGGCGCGCACCCGCAGGGCCACGAAGGCAACACCACCATTCCGCTCATCGCCGTCGACGGCAATCCCCAGAGCCATGCCGTCAAAGGCGCCATGCGTCCGACGTCCTTCCTGCTGCGCAGTCCTTACATGCAGCAGGTGCTCGCCTCCTTTAATACGGTGCTCGGCCGGTCGCGCCTGATGCGCATCGCCGCGGCGGCGCAGGCCACCGAGCACGTCGATACCAACTACTACTGGTTCCACCACGTCCGCATCCATGTTCCGGCGGTGACCTTCCCGCAGGTGCGTTTCCTCTGCAACGGCAAGGAAGTGCACATGGCCGCCGGTGAGGCCTGGATCTTCGATACCTTCAAAATGCACAACGTACTCAACGAGGCCACGCAGCCCCGCATTCACCTCGTCGCGGACACCGTCGGCACTGCGGAGTTCCACACGCTGCTCGCCGGGGCCGAGCGCCCCTTCGATCCGAACGGTTCCAAGCCTGCTACGCCGCGGCTGGTGCCGTTCCGTGCAGGCGAGAAGCCCCAGCTGACGTTCGAGTCCGTCAACTCGCCCCTGGTGATGACGCCGTACGAGCAGGAGTACCTCGTCCGCCCGCTGCTGGCTGACCTGAAGGTCTCAGACAAGGCGCCGCCCGAGCATGTCGCGGCGCTGGTGCCTGTCGTCGAGGGCTTCCTGCAGCGCTGGCGCGGCTTGTGGGCCGCCTACGGCGACCGGCCCGAGGGCTGGCCCGCGTTCAAGCAGGCGCTGGCGGACTTCGACGCTCGCATCAATGGCTTTGCCAACGCGATGCGTCTCACCAACCGCATTGAAGTCGTCGAGATCCTGCGCCAGACACTGATCCGTCCGGCGGTAAACCCGGACCTGGCTTCCGGTGCGCACCCGACCGCACCCGTTGCTCCGGCCGCGCCCGAAATGATGGCTCCGGCCGCGCAACCCGCGCAACCGGTGCAATCCGTTCAGCCCGTGCGCATGGCGCCGCCCGAAGCCGCCGTGGCCGCACGCACCTCGATTAACCAGGTCCTGCACTCGCCGTCGGCGGGCTTCCGCACGACCAGCGCGAAGCTCGAGCGCCCCATCTTCGTGCTCTCGGCGCCGCGTTCGGGCAGCACGTTGCTGTTCGAGACGCTCGCCCGCGCGCCCGGCCTCTTCACGGTGGGTGGCGAGAGCCACAATATCTTCGAGTCGATCCCGAAGCTGCGCCCGGCCGCCCACGAGTTCGATTCCAACCGTCTGACGGCCGAGCAGGCCGATCCGATGACCGTCGAGCAGCTCAAGACCAACTTCCAGACGCGCCTGATGGACCGCCGGGGCCAGGCACCCGCGCCCGAGCTTTCCGCCGTGCGCATGCTGGAGAAGACGCCCAAAAACGCGCTGCGCGTCGGATTCCTGAACCGCGCCTTCCCGGACGCGCTGTTCGTGTACCTCTACCGCGAGCCTCGCGATGCGATCAGCAGCATCATCGACGCATGGAAGAGCACCCGCTTCGTCACCTACCCGAAGCTGCCGGGCTGGAACGGCCCGCCTTGGTCGCTGCTGTTGATCGAAGGCTGGCGCGAGCTGAAGGGCAAGCCCGTCGAGGAGATCGCCGCCGAACAGTGGCGCCAGGCGAACAAGACGATCCTGAACGAACTCGAGATGCTCGACCCCAAGCGCTGCTGCGCCGTCGACTACGCCGAGCTGCTGGCCGATCCGGAGGCCCTGATGCGCCGCATCTGCGCCTTCGCGGGCCTCGGTTGGGACCAGAAGATCGCCGGCAAGCTGCCCAACAGCCGCCACACGCTCACGGCGCCCGACCCCGAGAAGTGGCGCAAGAACGAGGCGCTGCTCGCGAAGGTGCTGCCGGGCGTCGAATCGATCGCGGTGCGCGCGCGCAAGTTCCTCGGCGATCGCCCGCCGCCGGCCGCCGGAGCCGCCGTGCCCGCAGAGCCTTCGGCCACCGTTTCGTCCGCGGCCCTGCCGGCCGCCTCGGCCGCGCCTGCGTCCATTCCGGCGCCCGCTCCCGCATCGGAGAAGTTGGAGACCATCGAGATGAACCAGCCCGACCCCAACACAGCCGGCCAGCCCGAGCAGCCCGCGCAACCCGGCTTGCCGCAGCAAGTGCCCGCGCAGGCAGGCGCGCCCATGCAAAGCGGCCGCCCGGGCCGCCCGGGCCAGCCGGGCAGGCCGGGCCGGGGCGCGCCGAACACCGCCGAGGCGCTGCGCAGCGTCCACACCTCGAACCTGCTCCCGATGCTCCGCCAGCTGAACTGCTCGCTGCTGGTCACGACCTACCAGGCGGGCAAGCTGATCGCGGTGCGCCCGACGCCGGAAGGCCTCAATACCCACTTCCGCACCTTCATGAGCCCCATGGGCCTGGCGCTGGACCGCGGCCGGCTGGCGATGGGCACCAAGACGCAGGTCTGGGAGTTCCGCAACCAGCCCGACGTGGGCCGCAAGCTCGAGCCCAAGGGCCGCAACGACGCCTGCTACATGCCGCGCTCGGTCCACTACACCGGCGACATCCGCATCCACGAGATCGCCTGGGCGGACAAGGATCTCTGGATCGTCAACACGCGCTTCTCGTGCCTCTGTACGCTCGACCGCGACCACAGCTTCGTGCCCGTGTGGCGCCCGCCGTGGGTCACCGGCTACAGCCCCACCGACCGCTGCCACCTCAACGGCCTGGCGATGTTCAACGGCAAGCCGCGCTGGGTCACCGCGCTGGGGCAGACCGACCACGCCGGCGGCTGGCGCGACAATAAGGCGTCCGGCGGCCTGCTGTGGGACATCCCGGCCAAGCAGATGGTCGCGACGGGGCTCTCGATGCCGCACAGCCCGCGCTGGTACCAGGACAAGCTCTACGTGCTGGAGTCGGGCAAGGGCTCGATCTCGACCGTCGATCCGAAGACCGGCCAGGTCGAACTTATCGCCACGCTGCCGGGCTTCACGCGCGGCCTGGACTTCGCGGGGCCCTTCGCGTTCGTGGGGCTCTCGCAGGTGCGCGAGACGGCCACCTTCGCGGGCCTGCCGATCACGGAAAGCACCGAGCCGCGCTACTGCGGCGTGTACGTCGTGGACCTGCGCACGAAGCAGATCGCGGCGTTCCTGCGCTTCGAGGGCGCGGTCCAGGAGATCTTCGCCGTCCAGGTGCTGCCGAACCAGGTCCACCCCGAGATCGTCACGGACAACCTCGAGGCCCTCTCGAACTCGTTCGTCCTGCCTGACGCGGCGCTGAGGGAAGTCGACTTCCAGCCTCCGCCGCAGCAGGCCGCTCCGCCGCAGGGCCTCTCGACGCCCATCCCGCCGCCTCAGCAGCAGACGCAGCCCGCGATGTAGCGGCTTGCCGCCGGGACGGTCCTTTCGTACAACGCTTGGATGCGCCACACGCCCTGGGTCGTCTCCGAGCACGTCCCCGACTTCTCGTCGCTCGAGCGCCTGCTGCGCCACCCGCGCTTCGCGGGGAAGCAGGGCGAGGCCCTCGCCGTCGCCATCTGGGGGCTGATCGTCGACCGCGACCTGGGGCTCTTCCACTACGGCCCGCCCATGGAGCCGTTCTGGAACAAGTCGTCGCAGGATCCCCTGAAGATCTTTAACGCGTTCGGCTTCACGATCTGCCGCTGCCACGCGCACATCCAGGCGATCCTCGGCCGCGCCGCGGGGTTGAAGTCGCGCATCGCGAACGTCGCCGGGCACGAAGGCACGGAGTTCTTCTACGACGGGCGCTGGCATTACTTCGACTGCGACATCCAGATGTTCTACCGCCTGCGACCGCCGCAGGCCCACGTGATCGCCTCGCGCGAGGACCTGCACCGCGACTCGTCGCTGGTCACCGACCAGCCCAATCCTTCGAATCCGTACCACATCCCCGACCGCGAGCCCGAAAGCGTCCGCGCGATCTACGAGAGCGAGCCCGAGTACCTGCCCGTCCTCGAGGAAAGCATTCACAGCGTCGACTTCCGCCTGCGCCCGGGCGAGACGCTGCGGCGCTACTTCCATCCGCGCGGGCGCTGGCACGTCTTCGGCGAGAACGTCGCGAGCTTCAAGAAATTCCGCGACGGGATGACCTCCGTCGAGGGCCCCACCGAACGCTTCTGGCCGCGCCGCCAGTGGGGCAACGGCTTCCTGCGCTACGCGCCGCGCTTGGAAAAGGGCTTCCGCGATCTCGAACTGGGCGCCGACGAGGTCGCGGGCCTGGAGCAGGACGCCGAGGGCCTGCGCGTGCGGGAAGGGAAGGGGCAGGCGACGTTCGCCTTCGAGTCGCCGTACCTCTTTTGCGGCGTGCCCGACCCGCTCAAGCGCGTCCCGCCGGCGCTGGGCGCGGAGTTGGAACTGGCGCTCGAACTGCCGCCCGGCGCGTCCGCGCGCGTGGCCGTCGCGCGCGAATACTCGGATGAGTGGATCGAAGTCCACCGGAGCGCCAAGGCCGGCGCGGTGAAGGAGCGCGCCGACTTCACGGCGGCCGTGGACGGCTGCTTCCGCTTCCGCCTGCGCGTCGAACTGGAAGGCCAGGGCGCGCGGCTGCGTTCGCTCGAGGCCATGTGCTGGGTGATGGCCTCGCCGCACGCGCTCCCTGCGCTGCGCACCGCGGGCGCCAACAAGATGAGTTTCCACTCGGGGGACCGCTTTGGCCTGCCGACACGCCCGCTGCTGAAGGAGTTCCACGTCCACAAGCCGGACGCGCTCGAGCACCTGCATTCGTCGCGCAACCTGAAGCACGATCCGTCGAGCTACGCGGGCTTCCTGCCGGTGGACGCGGCCGAGCCCTGGCAGGCCGTCTGCGAACTGCGCGCGCCCGGCGGCGGCCAGGTCGCGTGGCTCGCCGCGTACGCGCTGATCGAAGGCTCGCGCCCCGGCGCGCCCGACGAAACGCCCGCGCGCATCGAGGTCGCCGCCGCGCCGGACGGCCCGTGGAAACCAATCGCCGAGGCCGCGATCGTCGAGCATCCCGAAGGCTGGCACTTCGGCGTCTTCGGCGAGACGCGGCTGGCGGAACCGAGCGAGCGCGTCTACGTGCGCTTCGGCGCGCGCAAAGGCGCCAAGGGCTTCCGCATCGCCGCGCACTGGCTGCCCGCCGCGCCCGCGCCCAAAGGCGTTCCGCTCGAGATCGAACACGTCTGGTTCGAGGACGATCCGCAAGTCGGGCGGCGCGAACGCCGGCACGTCGAACGCACCACCGCGGACGAGGGCGCCTACGTAGTCCGCTGCGCGCAGACGCCGCACAACGAATACATCGAGCTGCGCGTGCCGTCGCTGCCGGCGAAGTAGCGGCCGCGATCTTGTAACTCGGAAGTCGATTTCGCGGAAGCGAAACCTAAGTTCGTCCTATTGTTTGTCGACGAACATTATAGCGATTAGTTTTATAAGCTCTTCAGTAGCAATAGGTGCCCTTCGTGCAAAGTGTTACATTGCACGAAGTAGGTTAGAAATTTGTTAGCCCTACTATGGTCGCCATTCCGAGGCGCGAGAATGGCAACTTACAAGAACGGAAGGGGCGAGGAAAGGCAGACGGTAAAGTGCAACTCGCGAAATTTCGCGACTTTCGGACCTATGCACCATGGGTCCTATGCAGAATATGCTGTGAGCGACACATCGTGCGTTTCTGTAAGTCCTTATTGCACAATGCGATTGCACCGTCGTGCATTAAGGACTTAGAAGATCGGCGGAGCCCAGGCCTGCGCGCGCACCGCCTATATAAAGGAGGCGGTTGGATTGCGGATTGAACGGCCTCACCACGAAGAGCACGAAGGCCACGAAGAACGGCGTTTCCCGTTTCCCGTCTCCGGTTCTGTCTGCGCGTGGGAACCTCGAATCCGTTCTCAGCGGTCTCCGCGATCTCTGCGGCTCTGCGTTGAAGTCGTTCCTCAGCAAGGATGTCGCGTCTAGCCGTCCGGCGGCTTCTCGCCGTTCCCTTCGGCGGCGGCGTCCTTCAGCGCGCCCAGTCGGCGCAGTTCGGGCCAGCGCCAGGCGGCGAAGAGCACCACGAAGATCGTGCCGATGCCGCCGCTGACGGCCGCGAAGACCGCGTCGAAGTAATGCGAGACGAGGCCCGACTCCATCTGGCCCAGTTCGTTCGACGAGGAGATGAAGACCATGTTCACGGCGCTGACGCGCCCGCGCATCTCGTTGGGCGTGCGCAGCTGGATCAGGGTGTGCCGCACGATCACGCTGATGTTGTCGCACGCGCCGCACAGCGCCAGCGCGGCGAGCGACAGCCACAGGTGTTCGGAGAATCCGAAGACGACGATGCCGAATCCGAAGCCCGCCACCGACCAGAGCATCGCCTTGCCGGCGAAGCGGATCGGCGGGCGGTGCGCCATCGTCAGCGCCATGCACAGCGCCCCGGCGGACTCGGCCGCGCGCAGCCAGCCCAGGCCCTCGGGCCCGGCGTGGAGGATGTCCTTCGCGTAGATCGGCAGCAGCGCGTTCACGCCGCCGAAGAGCACCGCGAACATGTCCAGCGTCACCGCGCCCAGGATCACCTTGGTGTTCCAGACGAAGCGCAGGCCCGCCAGCAGCGTCTGCGTGCTGAAGGGTTCCCGCGAGACGCTTCCTTCCGGCTTGCGCAACGTGAGCATGATCACGGCATTGGCCAGTGCGGTCGCCGCGTCGATGATGTAGACGGGCCAGACGAGGCCGGTCCACGCGATCACCGCGCCGCCCAGCGCGGGGCCGCAGACGGCCGAGAGTTGGAAGGCGCTGGTGTTCCAGCGCACCGCGTTCTCGAAGCGGTCCATCGGAAGGATCTGCGTCAGCAGCGCCGTGCGGGCTGGCGCGTGCAGCGCGCGCATCGCGCCGTTCACGAACAGGCACGCGTAGACGGGCTCGACGGGGCCGCCGGTGTAGGAGAGGTAGAGCATCGCCACCGACGAGTACGCGCGCACGGTTCCCGCGAAGGCGCTCAGCTTGCGGCGGTCGAAGCGGTCGGCAAGGTGCCCGAAGGGCAGCGCGAAGAGGAAGATCGGCAGCACCTGCGCCAGGCCGACGAGCCCCAGCGCCAGGGCTTCGTTGGTGCGCACGTACAGTTCCCAGCCCACCGCCACCGTGAGCATGTGCCCGCCCAGGCCCGCGAGCACGCCGGCCAGGAGGAAGCGGCGGTACTGCGGCACGCGCATCGCCGTGTACGGATCGTTCGGGTCGGCGGGCGGCCACTCGGGCGGCGGCGCATCGGCTGGAGGCGTGGCGTTCATTGCGCGTGCGGGATCACTCGGGGACTCTCGCCATGCTGCGGCCTTCGTGCCATTCGGCGGGCACGCGCTTGCAGGGCGCTACGCTCGGCGCGATCAGGGCTGCTCAGAGGCCAATGTATCAGCAAATACCGGGAGGGGTAGGCTAAAGGCGCGTTGAGGACGGTGAAGGCTTGCGGTGTGCCGGCGGATCCCCTTTCTGCTTGCCACTGCTGGCTTGTCCAGCAGGGGCATCCCATTGATCGTCTATGCCTACTGCACGCCGAGCCAGTCGAGTTCCGGGTCGACGCCGGCGATGGCGCGCGAGGAATGCTCGATGAACTCCCCGGTCAGCGCGCCGGAGGTGTCGGGCACGCGGCTGACGACCTTCTGGAAGCGCCGCGTCGCGTAGACTTCCGTGTAGGTGGCGTCGGTCAGTTCCACGGCCACGGTGATGCGGAAGGTGAGCGAGCGGAACTTGATCGGCTGCGTGACGCAGTTCTGGATGATCTCGCGCTTGTTGGCCTTGCGCCAGAGCCGGATGTCGTGCTTGGGCACGACGCCGAGCTTCAGGTTCAGCGGCGCCATGGTCTTGGGATCGCCGTCGGTGTCCCAGAAGCTGCGGTTCGCGAAGGCGGTGTCGTAGGTGGGCTCGTCGTCGAATTCCTCGAACTCGACGGTCGCATCCGCGCCGCTCTGCTGGTGCCACGGGTAGCCGTGGGGCAGTTCCCAGTTGGGGGCGCGCGGGTCGGACCAGCCGCTGTGGAGCACCCGCTGCTGGGGCACGTCGCCGCTGGGCTTGGCGTTGGCCATCTCGTTGATGCCGCCGGGATTGCTGCCGCGGGGCTTGGGCACGGTGGCCAGTTCGCGCCCGTAGCCGCGGGTCATGGTCACGTGGCCGTCGCCGTCGAAGTCGATGGGCCCGATGCGTCCGTTGCTGAGGCTCACCAGCACGTCGTTGGCGGCGCGTTCGCTGATATAGTGGTGTTCGACGCGGATGCCGGCCTCGTCGCGCCCGCGCAGTTCGTCCCAGCGGCGCTTCCATTCCGCGGCCGTCCAGCCGCCGGTGCCGGGCACGCTGGGGTAGTACGGGTCGGCGCCGGCCTCTGGCGCGCGCCCGTAGTTGGCGGCCAGCGGCCAGTAGCCGGCCTTGGCGACGACGGGCGCCTTCAGGCAGTCGGCGTAGATGGTTCCGCCTCCGGCGGCGTTGTCGCAGATCTTCGAGCCGTCGAAGAACCTGGTCTGGTTGCGCGCGTCGGCGTTGCTTCCGTGGCAGACGGCCCACGCGTCGACGCCGTCCAGCGTGTCGCGGACGGCCTTGGGGTTTGCGGCGGCCAGCGTGGCGGTGGCCTTGGGGTCCATCGGCGCGCGGTAGACGAGGTGCCCCAGGAAGCCGACGAAGTCGGCCCAGTTGCGGAAGGGGTGGTTGCGGCCGGGGGCCATCTGCATCTGGGGTTCGGTCATGAGCACGACGGCCTGCGCGAGGTAGCGGAAGTCGTCGCCGAGCTGGTCTTCGGCGATGTTGTATGGGCAGTCGCTGATCTGGTCCTGGAAGGTGGCTTCCTTGGGCGGGTACTGGCCGAAGTACTGCCAGGTGGGCGGGTACATGCCCTTGCCTTCGGTGGCGTTGATCAGTTCGTCGGGCACGCCGGCGGCGGCGTTGCCCTTGATGGTGACGGCGCGGTAGGGCTCGCCGATGGGGCGGCTGGGGTCGTTGGGGTCGCCGCCCCAGTTGCGCACGGCCTTGTGGTTGGTGCGGCACCAGAAGCGGTTGAAGTAGGCGTAGTACTTGGGGACGCGCGCGCCGACGGTGGCGCCGTTGGCCGTCATGTGTTCGGCGTAGCTGCGCCAGCGGTTGGAGCCCGCCAGGGCCTGGACCTTTACCATCGCGCGAGGTTCGCTGGGGTAGGTGGCCTTGTCCAGCGGAACGCAGAGCTCGGTGACGGGCACGCAGGGGTTGGGCCACCAGGGGTTGACCTGGTAGTCGAGGATCTCGTTGGCGATGATCTCCTGGTAGCGCAAGCCCACGCGGGTCACGCGCCAGGCGTCGTCCTTGCTCACGCCGGGCACGACGGGCGTATCGTCGTCGCCCTTCAGCGCGCGGGGCACGGGGATGGCCGGGTTGATGGCGGTGTGCGTGGCGGGGTCGCCGGCCAGGCCGGGGTCGTCGATGAGCTTGTACCGCCGCGGCATCGCGCCGGGGAAGGGGTTGTTGGTCATGGTCTCGGGGTTGTTGTCCGGATCGTCGTACGGATCGCCGGCCCCGTCGATCTCCTCCATCTGCACGGGTACGTAGCGGCGGAACTGGTCGGCCCAGTGCTGGCTGGCTGCGATGCCGGGATACAGCGTCAGGTAGTCGGGGTTGGGCAGCCCGTGGAGGCTGTGCGGCTTGACCTCGGGCTCGGGGTTGCCCGACCAGTCCATCCAGTTGTTGTAGTTGCGCGTTGCGCCGCGGACCACGCGCGGGCGGGCAGGCGCGTTGGGCAGGGGCGGGCTGGCGACGACCGGGTCGGCGAAGGTCGCGTCGCTGGTGTTGCTGTAGGTCTTGCCGTCGCTGACGACGGCGTTGCTCCAGCCCCAGTTGGGATCCTTGTTGCGCCAGATCAGCTTGCCCTTCACGTTGGTGGAACTGGGGCGGAAGACGTCGGCGCCGTAGTTCACGCCGTTGGGATCGGCGGCGATGGTGCGCTTGCGCTGGTTGAACCAGTCGTGCCAGTTGCGGAAGTCGTCGGGGCGCGCCATGGCGCTGGCGTGCGGCTGCGAGCTGTACCAGGCCTCGGTCTGGAAGTTGTCCTGCAGCGAGAGATCCTGGTGTGCGTCGACGAAGACGTCGTCGGCGGGGCGCCCCGACCCGTAGCCCAGCAGGTCGCCGTTGAGGTCGTAGTACTCGAGCGGCTCGGGCGTGAGGAAGTCCATCTTGCCCCAGACGACGTTGGGGCGGCCGGGTTCGATATGGCGGTGGTTGGAGAGCGCGCCGAGGCCGCCTTCGACCTTCAGGTCCGTCGCGTGGGCCGCGAAGTCCCAGGGGTTGGACGGGTCGTTGGCGCTCTGCACGCTGCTGGGCCCGCCGCCGTTGGCGGCCTGGCCGGGCAGGCCGAAGCACGGCGCGAGGTTCGCGAGGGTGTCGGCGTCGCGAAGGTCCTTCAGCGCTTTGGGATTGACCGTGCGCCCGGTGTACCAGCGCGGCTCGAAGAGGTAACCGTTCCACCCCGGGCTGGGGTAGGGCGTAGCGCCGTTGAAGGGCAGGGGCTCCATCCAGGTTGGCGCCGCGCCGTAGGCGTCGATGGGCAGGTACGGGAAGCGCGCCAGATCGCCGCTGCCGGCGGGCGAAGGCTGTTCTTCCTCGATCCACTTCGACCAGTTGGTGTTGCCGGCGGCGACCTGCGCGAGCAGGTCCGGATCGTCGAAGCCGTACAGGCCGACGTTGAGGCACTCGGAGCCGTTGAACGTCACGACCGGCACCTTCAGGCTGGGCATCCACGGGTACTTGATGAAGTCGTGGCGCTTGGCGTCGTCGTTCTTGAGTTCGGCCAGGAACGCAGCGGTGTTGTAGAGCGGGTTGGTGAGCGGATCGTAGGCGGTGCCCGGGCGCAGGAGCTTGGGCTCGACCCAGACGTTGTCCGTGGGATGCCAGGGCTTGTCGGGGTTGCTGAGCTTCATGCGCAGCGGGATCCACGGGTTGTAGGCGCCGCTGTCCGGGTCACCGTCCCAGACCGCGCCGGGGAAGGGCAGGCCGGCGTCGGGCGTGCGCAGCCCCAGCTGCACGGGGATCCAGCTGTTCTCGACGTCGTCGTAGGCGTAGGCCGAACCGTCGAGCTTGACGGGGCGCTTGAGGCGGCACTCGGCGTCGAGCATACGCGCCTTCCAGTGCAGGTGCGGCGCGACGATGGTGCGGTTAAGCATCGATGGGATCTTCTCGGGCGTCAGAAGGCCGTAGACGACGGCGAAGTTCGAGTTGTTCACGTCGACGGCGTCGTACCAGCTGTTCTTGGCCGGATCGGCGTTGACGCTGCCCGGCGCGAGCGGGTCGCCCCAGTTCTCCTGGATGCCGTGGGCGCGGATCGAGAGGCGGAAGCTGTTGAACGTGAAGTGCGCGTTCGACTGGCCGATGAAGTCCGCGGGCCAGCGCGCCATGGGCACCAGATAGGTCGCGGCCATGCGCGCCGGCGGCATCGCGCCCGGCCAGCGGAACAGGCCGCGGCTGGTCTCGTCCTTGCCGCCCAGGGTCGTGATGTTGGAACCGCCGCGGGTCTGGTAGTTGGTGCTGGTGCTGATGCGGCCCTGGCTGAAGAAGCCGGGCATCCAGACGTGGCTGGTGGGGGGCATCCAGTGCGTGCCGATGCCCAGCGCGTCGTAGCTGGAGCCGAGGTGCGCCCAGTTGTTGTAGCCGCTGCTCTGCGTGGCGCCCAGGTAGTTGGTATAGCCCGGCGCGCCGCCGAAGTACCACGCGGCCAGAAGGTCCGTCCAGAAGCGGCCGTTGGCGACGGCGTTCATGTAGTGCAGCTGGAACGTGCGGGCCTTGGGGTGCCCGTAGCCGCCGGCGCCGCAGTAGCCGCCGTAGGAGACGCGGATGTCGTCGGGGACGGCTTCCATGCCGGCGCGGTACGGATTGAAGCGGTCGAAGCCGAAACCGCTGAAGAGCGAGTCGCGGGTAAGTTCGGTGTCGGTGGCCGGCAGGCGTGGATCGCCGCTGATGATGCCGCTGGGGAACCACATGTAGCTCTTGGCCTCATCGCTGCCGCTGTGGCTGGGGTCGACAAGCAGGCCGATGCCGTTTTTGCCGTACTCGCCGTCGTAGCGATAAGCCATGCCCGTCTGGGGGATCCACATGATCTGGCGGGTGAATTCGAGCGTGAAGCGGTTGGGCTGGTCGCCGCCGGCCACGTTCCAGATCTGCGTCGGTGCGCCGCTGGACATGGCCGTCAAGTGGCCGACGCCTGTCCAGCGCCACTGCCTGTCGAAGCTGCTGCCGGCGTAGACGCGGTTGCCGCCGTAGGGCTCGAAGAACTGCCGCCAGTTGTACAGCCCGTTGTCCCGCTGGGCGCTGCCCGAGAGCGTGCGCAGCGACGAACCGTCGAAGCGGTAGTAGTACGAGGTCTCCGAGTTGTTGCGCGCGTACGCCGGGGGCTTGCCGATCAGGTATTCGAGCGTGCGGCGGTCCGGCGAGGCGTAGGGCACCCGCGCGTCGGCGACGGCGACCTCCCAGGGCGCGCCGTAGCCGACGGTGCCTTCACGGCCCGAAGGCAGCGTCTCGTAGATGCCGGGATTCTCGACGGCCGTGCCCGGGTCGAAGACGTCGTTGAGGTTCAGGCCGCCGTCCTTGGGCGTGACGCCGACCTGCACCAGCCCGCAGCTGGAACCGACCTGCACGCGGAACTTCCGCACCCGCGCGAAAGGCTGAAGCTGCACGGTGTCCAGCAGCACCGACGGCGGCTGCGGGTAGCGCTGGGTCTCCATGCTGCGCTTGGCCTGCGTGTCGTTGCCGGGCCGGAACTTGAATCCATAGCCCCAGGCCTTGCCCGTCCACGTCGCGACGGGCTCGACGGTCTCCTCGTTCCAGAAGAGCATCCGCCAGGTGTCCTGGTAGTTGTAGGCGCTGGCGCGGCTGGGCGCGCGATCGGCGCCCGAAGGCAGGGAGCCGCCCAGGGTCTCGTCCGGGTTGTAGCCCCAGCGGGTGCTCCAGCCCGAGCCCCCCAGCGAGGTCACGTGCGCGGGCGTCCCGCTGACCTGCTTCACGTTGCGGTCGTCGCGCAGCGCGCGCAGCGCGAACTGGAAGCCCGTCTCGGCCAGGCCGTCGAGCGCCGCGAGGTCGCGCGCGTTCGACGCGCCGCGCAGCGCCACGCGCCCCTGTTCGGCGTACGACAGCCCCAGCACCACCAGCACCGTCAGCATGCCCACGACGAGAATCAGGATGAAGCCCTTCTCGCGTGTGTGCAGCCGGCGTACGGGCCGGGCGGCCGATTTCGCGTTCAAGAGCGAAGATTTCTTTGCGTTCGATCTATCCGGCATGGGTTATTCCCCTGGGTACCGGCGGCGACGCGCCCCACGGCCGCGTTCGCCCACACCAGCAGGGTAAACTCGGGCAGACGAGTTCAGCCCAGGAATTGAGTGCTGTGGTTATTAATGGCTATTTAGACACGTGCAGCACATGGTCATAAGTATGGGTAATTTCTATAGTAGTGGACCGTTCCTTTCCCCAATTCCTCCAATTCGGGCTACGATATGGAACAATTTGGCTATTACTGGTTTTTTATAGACAGGCCCCTCGTGTCCGCTACATTGGCGCCATGCCAGCCCGCCGCGGACGCCCCTCCCGCTCCCGCGCCCTCTTCCGGGACGTTGCCGACCAGTTGCGCGAACGCATCGTCTCGGGCCAATGGCCGCACGGGATGCCCGCGCCTTCGGTGTTGGCCGTTGCGCGCGAGTTGAACGTCGGGCGCCAGGTGGTGCGCTCGGCCTACCGCGCGCTCGAACAGGAGAACCACCTCATCGTCGGCGCCAACCGGCGCTACCAGGTCAAGCGTGGCGTGGGCGGCCTGACGCTGACCAAGGGCATGATCCTGGAGGTGATGACCAACCCGCTGCCGCTCTTCCTGGTCGGCGAGAACGTAGAGATCCAGCGCGGCATCATGCACGCGGCCGGCAAGCTGTACCTGCCGATGATGCTCGTGCACGACAACGCGCTGCGCGAATGCGTGCCCGAAGACCTGGCGGATCTTCCGATCAAGGGCCTGCTGCTGTTCGGTCACTTCAAAGCGCCGGTGCTGAAGCGCTACGAGGCCCTGCGCGTGCCGACGGTGCTGGTGGACCGCCCGCCCGAAGGCAAGTTCATGCACGCGGCGGCGGTGGACAACGAGGGCGGGGTGCGCGCGTCGATCAAGCGCCTGGCCGAGTTGGGGCACCGCGACATCGCCTTCGTGCGCTTCTGGCTCTCCGGCGCCAACATGATCGACCCGGATTCGGAGGAGCGCGTTAAGGCCTTCCGCGCCGCGCTGAAGGAGTTCAACCTGCCACTGCACGAGAACGCCGTGGCCACGTCGCTGGCGTTCACCAATCCGGACAGCGCGACGCTGCGCAACCTGTTCAACTCCCGCCCGCGCTACACCGCCGTCCTGGCGACCGACGCGGGGAAGGCGCAGATCGTCGCCGACGCCGCGCACAAGCTGGGGCTGCGCGTGCCGCGGGATCTCAGCATCGCCGCCTTCGGCGGTATGAGCGGGGCCAAGAAGACGCGTTCAGAATTCGGGGGGCCTCGGACCGACTTCTACGAACTGGGCCGGCGCGCGGGGCTGCTGCTGCACGAGCCGGCCTCGCCGCAGCGCGTCGAACGGATTCCGGCGGTCTGGGAAGACGGCACGACGGTGGGGCCGTGCCCTGGTAGGTAGCTGCTCAGAAAAGGGAAGGGCCGGTCACTTGCCCATCTGCAGGGTGCTGTGCTTCTGCATGGCGTAAGCGCGCATCGAGTACGACCGCGCTTCCTCGTCGCGCCCGGCGGCCTCGGCGGACTCGGCGGCTTTGAGGTACAACTCGTACGCGGCGATGCGGTCCCCAGCGCGTTCCTTCTCCTTCGCCTGGCTGGCGTAGGTGCCGGCGGAGACGTGGCCTTCGCTGCCGCTCGAGCGGTTGCCGCCCTTGGTGCTGCCGCTGGAAAGCATCAGGACCAGGCCGATCAGCACGATCACGCCCGCGATCGAACCGATGATGATCGTCTGGTTGTTGCCGCCCGTGGGCGCGCGCCCGCGCACCGAACCGCGCCCGCCTTCCTCGCCGCCCCGGCCGCTGGTGCGCGAGCTGGCCCGTCCGCCGCGGGCCGAAGCGCGCTGGCTGCGGCGCGTTCCGCCGCTCGAAGCGCCCGCGGCTTTGCGTGCCTGGTTGGCGCGCACGGCGTCGAGCACGTTGGACTCCACCGCGTTGCCGCCCTGGTCGGCGACGTCCACCGCGTTGATCGCCGCGGCCTTTGCGCCGGACTTGTAGAAGACTTCCTTCGCGCCGCGCCTGGATTCGGGCTTGGCCGCAGGCGCCGCGGGGGCCGCCGCGCGCCGCGCCGACGATCCGCCTGCGCCGCCCGCTCCGCGCGCCGAAGCGCGCGCCTGCTGGCGCCGTCCGAGGTTGGTGCCGCGCCCGCCTACGCCGCGCCGGGAACCCGAACCGCCCGCGCCGCGGTCGCCGCGAGCGGAGCGGCCTGCGCGCGCCGCGCGGGCGCTGGGCCTGGCCGGGGCAGGCGCTT
>JAKLKQ010000045.1 GCA_023150555.1 Planctomycetota bacterium | reverse complement strand
GATCTCTGCTTACAAAGCACGCTGGCAGTACCTGCGGACTTTCGTTCAGCAAACGGCACCGCAGATTGTTGCACGCAAGATCACCCAATCCTTCGTTGCAGCCTTCGAACGATGGCTTATTGCCCAAGAAGTATCGCCGAACGGTCGTGCCGATGGTCGCAAAGGTCCGATCTCTCCACGCCAACAAAAGAACATTCTCGAAGCCGCAGGCACCCTTTGGCGCAAGGCTCAGCAATTTGGTCTGGTGGCTGCGGATCTTCCCAATCCGTTTCGTTGCGGTTCCCATGGGCGTCGTCTTAATAGCCAGAAATTTCCCGGGTTCGAAGAAGGCCGGTTTGATCGGCACCTGGTAGGCGATTTTCTCGACGCCTGCGATGATTGGCAACGGAGGATCTTCCTTCTGATGCTCTCGCTGGGCCTGCGCACCGATGAGGTGCGCCATTTGTTGATCGAGAAGTTTGACTGGAAAAACAAAGTCTACGTTCTCGACCCGATGGTTGAGGAACTTGGATGGAACACCAAAAGCGGCAAGTGGCGTCTGCTGCCCATCCTGCCCGAACTCGTACCGCTCTTCTCGGGATTTATCGGGAATCGTAGACCTGCTGGAGTGCTCGTGCTGGATAAGCCGATTATCCTGGAATCCAGGGCAGGGCTGTTGGAAGCGCCCTCTTTGCAGGCCATGTGCGAACTCTATCGAGAACTCCTCGGGAAGCATGGGGACCAAGGGCGCCGGCACGCATCGGTCCAGGTGCAGGAGCGGCTCAGCGAAGAGGTGTTCTTGCGTGCCGGCGCCCTTCAGAGAAAACGCATATATACCGAGTTTCAGGATGTCCTCAAGAAGCTGGACGTGGGCAAGGCCTTGTGGCCCCACCTGACCAGGGGATTCGCGGTCAGCCGGGCCCACCAGTCCGGCGTGGACCGCTTTGTGGCTCTTTCGGTGATCGGTCACGCAAACCAAAGTACGTTTGACCGCTACTGCGAGCACGATGCGGCCTTCGTGCAAAAGGAGTGGGCCAAGGTCCTCGACGGCAACAACGTGATCCTCGATGCGCTCGCAAGACTGGCACCGCCGCCAGGAAAGTACAAGGCCTAGGTTTGTAACGACTTCCGCAGAGCAGAAAGCGCCGTTGCCCTTTGGACCGTCGCACGCGCCGTTTCCTCAGAAAGAAGTTCCATCGTCGTGTGGGTGTAGGTCTCCGTCTGACGGAGGTTCGTGTGCCCCATCATGTGGCATCGCGCGAAGGGATCGACCCGCGCCGTCTGGAGCGCTGTGGCCCAGGTGTGCCGGAAGTCCTTGACGCAGGTACGTTCCGGCATCCCGGCCCGATCCATGATCCGAATGTAGGCTCGCCGGATATCCTGATGCCGGATGCCTCCCATGCGCTTCCAACCGCGTTGGGCGGCCTTGAACTGAGCCTCCCTGCCCCATCCTCTGCCGTTGGCCTCCTGGAGGCGGCGCTCGCTTTCCATGAACCGCTCGAACTTGGCGGCCAGTTGGCTCGGAGTCCCGGCCGTCAATTGGGGCGACTCATCCCCAGAACAAATCCTGGGCATCAGGAAGACCGGGCCTGCCTTTCGATCTGCGATACCCTCGCCAAGAGCGGCCTTCATTTCCGGCGTCAGGGGCAACGTACGTGAATGGCGGGTCTTAGTCCGAATCAAGAATTCCGGCTTGCCGCGGACATGCAACAGGCCCTGTTTCAGGTCGATGTCCTGCACCATGAGCGCAGCGACTTCGCCTGGGCGCATGCCGCTGTGGGCAAGCACGGCAAAGATGCGCGCAGCCCAGGGATCGCAAGCGGACCAGAAGGCCGCTTCCTCTCGTTCGGTGAGCGCTGCTACGGGCTTGGCGTCTTCAATTCGGATGCGCTCCGGTTCGAGGAGGGCGAAGGGGTTCTCGAAGTAGGGGGGCAAGTGCCGGTCTCGGGCTGCAGCGTTGAGAAAGTTGCGGGCTACCTCCAGGCAAAAGCGAACGGTCTTGTCTCGCAAGGGGCGCTTGGGGGTTTTGGGATGGCCGTTAGGGGCAGCCTGCAGGGTCCTCAGGTGGGTTGCGTAGGCACGTCCCACGCCCGGATCCAAGCGGTCCAGGGTGCAAATCCCCCGGTCTTCAAGAAACGCCATCAGATGCTCCAGGGCGGCGCGATACCGTCGAATCGTGCCTATCGATGATCGGCGTACGTGCTCATGGTAGGCCAGCCAGACCGAGAGGTACTTCCTGGGATCGATAGGCTGAAATGCGAAGGGCGTAGGACGTGCCTGGATCAGGTCCGCATTGACTTGGGCAGCAGTCCTCCTCGCGTCCTCAATTGAATCAGCGATGGAACGGCGTACCGGCTGCCCGTTTTCGACATAGGAAAGCCAGTAGCGCTGGCCGCGCTGAACGATGGCAACTCGCTGGATCCGTTCGACCACACGGTGGACGGCGCCGGCCTGGGCGACGTTCCTTGTACCTCCGTGTTGGGGAAGCACTCCTTTGGCAACACCCATGGCAGACCTCCTTGGAGAGGGGCTTTGGTCTGCACGTTTTCTGCACGACTTCTGCACAGAGAGGGCCTCTAACCCACCCGCGGGCAGTCGAAGTACAGCGGCTCTAAGGGGTTGCAGCGTAGGCAGTTAAGGCTGGCGGAGAGGGTGGGATTCGAACCCACGGTACGGTAAAAACCGCACACCGGTTTTCGAAACCGGCCCATTCAACCGCTCTGGCACCTCTCCGGAAGCGGTTACGGCGCAGAACCTTATAGCCAACGGGTACGGGCTCACGCAACCGCCAATTGCGAAACGGGCGGCAAAATCGGTCTCGCGGAATCCCGCGACCGGCAAATTCGCGAGGTCACGAGATTTCGCGATCTGTGATTTCTGTACTAACGAAAACTCGCGAGTTGCTCGCGAGATTTCGCGAATCACGAGGTGCTGCGCGACGTGCTGGAGTGCACATGGCGATTTGTATCGATTCTGACACGCTTCTAACATGGTGCAGCGGCGTTTCTGCATCGGAATCATTGGACTTATGAGAACAGTGCACGGCGTGCATGTGTTACATTGCGCGACGTGCTGCGCCAGGTGAAATATACGCAAAGCGTAACAGAAGGGGTGAGGGGCGAGCGGTGAGGGGTGAGAAAAAAACGGCAAACGGAAAACGGCAAGAACCAAAAAAACCGAAAAACAGCAAAAGGAAAATCCACCGCGGCGCTCGAAGTGTTACACCAAACAGCAGGGGCGAGCGGCCAGGGGTGTGGGGCGAGGAACGGAATCGGATGACCCGGGGATCGGGTGATCGGGTCAACCGAACGGCAAACAGCAAACGGCAGGGGATAGGGGACAGGGGTTAGGAACTGCAAACGCCAATCGACACAAGAACGGAAAGAACCAAGATCCAAAAACCAAACCAAACTCAGGCTGCAATTCTCAAACGGCCAGGCATCGCCGCACTCCATTTCAAGCCCAAGAGCAGTTCTCGGTGGGCTCTGTGTGTTCCGTGGTTAGAGCAGTAAATCCAAAACCAAAAGTCCAAAATCGAGTTCGCCGCTCTCGGCGAACTCCGCGTCCTCTGTGCCTCTGTGTTGAAGTCGTTCCGCGGCGGCCGCCTACGGCGAAGGATCGCCGAGGCTGCGCAGTTCGGTGGAGATGTTGCGGCGCCAGAGCAGTTCGTCGTCGAGGGCGTCGTAGAGCGCCTCGATGCGCCGCGTCGCGCCGTAGTGCGTGGTCGTCACGCCGGACCAGGGGTCCTTCGAGATCGTGACGATGCCGCGCGCGAGGATGTAGACCATGAAGTAGCGCCCGCGGAAGTCGGCGCGCGGCGACCAGGCCACGTCGCCGTCGCCGGCCGCGCCGCTGGTGCGTTCGGCGGTGGGCGCGGGGACGGTGGCGGGGTCCTTGCCGTGGCGGTAGGCGCGCAGCGGGGCGTGGACGAAGCTTTCGGCGACGAGGTTGCCGCCGTCGATGATGTCGGTGCCGCTGACGGTGTCGTCGGTGACCTCGGGCGTCTGAAGCGTGCCGTCGGCGCCGCCGCTGACGATGGCCGTCGGCGGCGCGGGCGGCGGCGGGATGGCACCCAGGCGCGCGACCTCTTGCGTGTCGTCGCAGGCGAAGAAGGTCATCTCGTAGTAGCCGCTGCTGTTCGTCGCGCGCCACTCCTTCAGTTCCGCGGCTTCGGTGTGGACGGACGCGTCGCTGCCTTCCACGCGGTATTGCTTGAGGAGCGCAGTGACGTCGGCGGCGGTGATCTCGGTGTAGAGGAACTTCGGCACGGTGCCCACGGGGTTCTCGAAGGGCTGCGCGACACCGTCGTAGCTGTAGAAGCTGTAGCCGTAGGTCCCGTCGCGGCGCTTGCCGCTGAGGCTGTTGAGCAGGTTGTTGAAGGCCTTGGCGTCGATCAGCGCGCCGGCGACGGGCGCGAGGGTGTCGTCCTTGCGGAACCATTCGAAGCGTTTGCGCTGCCACGCCGCGTCGAAGAAGACGCGGAAGACCGGATGGTCGGCGGCGATGCCGGGCAGTTCGACGAGATCGGCCAGCGCGGGGTAGGCGCGCTTCGGCATGGCCTGCCAGATCATCCCGCCGGGCGTGGCTGTCGCGGTGGTCACGTCGTCGGGCGCGGCGGTGGGGTCGGCGTTCAGGTGCGCGGCGAGAAAGTCCTCGAAGTCCACGCGGCAGAGGAACGGGCGCTTGGCGACGATGCGCTTGGCCAGCGCCAGCGCCTTCGCGGCGTCGGCCACGTGCTTCGTCGGGTCGGCGCCGTCGACGGTAAGGGGAATCTGGCTGATCGCCGCGGCGAGCAGTTCTTCGGGCGCGGTGTTGAGGTTCAGCGCGGTGGCGGTCGTCTTCAGTTCGTCGTCGCTCTTGATGTTGAAGTAGCGGTCCAGCGTGTGGCGCGCGACGAGGTAGACCAGCGGGCTGGCGGCGTTGGCGCGGTCCAGCGACTTGGTCGCGACGGCGATGCGCCCGACCAGGTCGCCCATGTCCACGAAGGTGGTGCCGGCGGCGAGGGCCAGCATCTTGTCGCGTTCGGCGTTGTCCCAGGCCAGGCCGAGGTTGTCGAGGATCCCGCGCTGCACGTCGGCTTCGGGCGTCGCGTAGGCGCTCATGTTCTGGGTGTCGATGCCCCACTCCTGCGGCACGGCGAAGAGTTTCCCGTCGAGGTTGTCGACCCAGGCGTAGTATTCGCCGCGGGTGTTGGCCACGCGGGGCAGGTCGCGCGCCGCGCCGGCGTTGTAGATGCCGGCCTGCGGGCTGCGCAGTTGCCAGCGCCGCGCCAGGCCGTAGTGCACGGGCCCGGCGCCGTCGGCGTCGTTGAAGGCCTGGTAGCCGCTGCCGTTGAGTTGGCTGGTGATCGTCAGCGGGGCCTCGGTGAAGCGCAGCGGGTCGGTCAGCGCCAGGGCACTGCTGTAAGGCACGCCGTCGTCCCAGAACAGCAGCGCGTACTCGCCGGCCTGGATCTCGGGGTCGGTGGGCGTCTCGTTATTGCGGGCTTCGAAAATGCGATAGACATTTCCTTGATTGACGAAGACGTCGTCACCAGCAGCGGTAGGTGTGGTGGCGAGGATGCCATTGGGGCCGGGCAATACGTAGTCGCCGTAGACCACGTCGTCGGCGTCCGAACCGGCAAACTCGGGCGTGCCCTTCGTGTCGATCACAGCGGCGTGTGCATAGGTGTCCCTGTAATACGGCGGGTCGGGCGTCGCGACGTCGTAGTACTTGCCGGGGTCGAAGGCCGCGTCGGGCGAGAAGCTGCGGTACAGGCCCACGGCCTGACGCAGCACCTGCCGTGCGTGCGCCAATCCCGCGTCGGCGACCGCGTCGGCTTCGGTGCCGTGCAGCGTGTTGGCCGAGGCGCGCGACTGCTGGATGACGAACATCACGAAGGCCGTGCCCAGGCCCGCCAGGATCACCAAAAAGACGACGGCGAAGATCAGCACGCTGCCTCTCGGCCGGTGCGGGCGCTGCTTCGTGCGGTGGGCGGTTCGCGCGTTCACTTGAGCGCCTCCGGGAAGGCGAGCAACTCGCGGAAGGTGCGCACGCGGTCGGACAGCTTCTTGTTCGGATCGAGGAAGGTCAACGTCACCTCCAGATGCGTGCAGCTGGGGATCTCGGCGAGGTCGGGCGGATTGGTGATCAGGTACGGGCCTTCGAGCAACCGCGTGGCCGTGTTCCAGCGCCAGTAGGTGGCCTCGAAGCCGCTGACGCCGGGGAAGAGCGCGGATTCGGGCTCGAGCACGGGCACGGGGCGGTAGTGGTACGGATCGACGACGCCGGGCGGCTGCAAGAGCGAGATCTCGCGGTGCATGGTGCCGGTGTCTTCGGGCGAGCCGTCCTTCATGCAGTAGTAGCGCAGGCTGCCGACGGCGAGGTCCGCGTCGATGGTGACGGTGAAGCTCAGCGCCAGGAGTTTGGCCTCGAAGGCGTCGATCTGCGCCTGCGCGTAGTCGGTCTTCGCGGTGGTCAGCACCAGCGAGGGCCCCAGCTGCGTGGCGGAGCCGGCGGCGCGCACCAGGTTGCTCTTGTTGGTCGGCGCGGTCCAGGGGCCGACGAGGGCGCTGTCGATGTCCGCGCGCAGGCGGTCGAAGAAGATCCGCGCGCTCTCGGTGGACTGGATGCGCCCGGCGGCGTGCGCGCGGGCCATCATCGCGCCGTTCATGATCGCGAAGCCGATGCCGAAGATCAGGATCGCGATCATCGCCGCGATGAGCAACTCGACGAGGGTGAAGCCGCGCGAACGGCGCGGGCGGAAGCGAAGCGTGCGCATGGCGGTCACCTGGCCTTCCGGTCGCACAGCTGCACGACGACGGGGTCGCTGACCTGCACCATCGCGCCCAGCAGGTCGGCGGGCGGCACGTCGTTGCGCGTCTGGCGGTAGCAGACGACGGTGAGCAGGTAGACGCCGCGGTAGGGCGAGGCGGGGTTCTCGGGGTCGTACACGGCCGAGGCGTCGTCGTGCCAGTACCAGCGGTTGAGGTCGGTGGCGCTGTCGCCGGGGTAGCGTTCGAGGCGGTAACGCAAACGGTACGGCGTGCCGGCGATCAGGCGCGGCTTGTCATCCTCGTGCGGCCAGAAGCCGAAGTTGCCGCCGCTGCCGTCGGCGAGGTCCACCAGGCCGCCCTTCACGATCGCGCCGACCTGCACGCCGGGGAACGACGTCGTGTCGCTGTTGCTCAGCGGGAAGCCGTAGTCGAGCGTCTCGATGAACTCGCCTTCGCGCGACGCGTCGCCGGCGGCGGCGGCCATGGCCGCCGTGATGCGGTGTTCCTGCTCGATCTGCTTGAGGGCCTCGGGGATCAGCAGCGCCGCGGCGTTCTGGTCGACGGCGACGTGGCTGGTCTGCACGCTGGTCAGGAAGAGCGCGACGATGGCGGCCAGCCCGAAGGCCAGCACCGCCAACGCGGTGAGGACTTCGATCAGCGTCACGCCGCGCGGGTTGCGCGGCCGTGCCAGGGCGTGCGCATCCATCACTTCAGGTCCTCGTATTCCTTGCGCTTGCCGATGGTCCCGCTGCGGATCAACCCGCCGGGCCAGACGCGCACGTAGCCGATGTGCTGCTTGTCGCGCAGCACGAAGAGGAAGTTCCCCGACGCCGTGCCGTCCGGATAGAAGAACAGCAGCTGGTGCGTGGACGGGAACGGCCCGGCGGTCATTGAAACAGGCATCTGCTTGGGCAGCAGGTTCAGCTTGTCCGCGCGCGCGGGGTAGGGCGTCGCGCCGCTGGGATCGTAGTAGAGCTCGGTCAGGTCCGCGTGCACCGCGCCGGCGGTCTTGACGCGGTCCATGCCGGGCAGGAAGAGTTTCGCCGGATCGTACTGCGTCTCGAACTCGGTGCCGCTGTCGAGCTTCTTCAGGTCGAAGGCCTCGACCAGGCCCGTGTTCTCCCAGGTGTCGCCGGCGTCCAGCGCCTGCGCGGTGGGTTCGTCGGCGGCCTTCAGCGCGTTGGCGGCCTTCTTGAAGCGGTACACGCCGATCCACTGTTCGTCGGCGGCCTTGTTCATCACGCGCACGTGGCAGATGGCGTTGTCGGAGATGGCCTTGCTGCGGGCCAGGGCCGCCGAGTTCGCGACCTGTTCGACCGCGTTGAAGAGCTTGCGGCTGGCGGCGAGGTCGGCCAGTCCGCCGACCAGGAAGATGAACAGCAGGATCATGATCGCCATCACGACGATCATCTCGACGAGCGTGAAGCCCCGTCGCATCCCGGTTCGCTGGCGGTCGGCGGTCATGAGATACCCGTTGCCGGAGTTGCGGTCCGCTCCTTATATAAGGTGGCGGCGCGGCCGCGCGTCCAGACCCCCCTTCGCCCCTGAAACCCCTTAAGTCCGGTGCAGCTTTCCCCTTACGTATCAACAGCTTAGTGCCTGCGCGGTCAAATGAAACCCGGAATTTCCGCCGCCGGCCTGCGCCGCTGCTTGCCGGCAGTGCACAGGTGCTCCCGAACGGGAGTTGACACCGCCAGGCCAGGAAGTACATAGGAGCGCGAGCTTTAGGTCATCCGCCCTGGAGCCGCAGCACCCCGGGCTCGTGCCGGTCGCGAGCCTAGAGGGACCCCCGTTCAGTCCGGCGGGGCCGGGACCCTCGCGAGCGGATCGACAGTACGCAGTGGGGGCTTTTCGAGAAGGACCCATGCCGAGCGCTGTCGGACCGTTTGGGGTCCGCGCGAAGCTTTTTTTGTCCCCGCGCGGGACGTAGGAGACGGATTTGGCCGCCGCGAAGAGCGGGAAGAAGTTCGCCGCGATCGTGCTTGCGGCCGGGCAGGGCAAGCGGATGAAGTCGGACCTGCCGAAGGTCCTCCACCCGCTGCAGGGCCGCCCGCTGGTCGCGTGGGTGATCGACGCCGCGCGCGAAGCCGGCGCCGAACGCATCGTGGTGATCGTCGGCCACGGGAAGGAGCAGGTCGAGGCCGCGCTGCCGCAGGGCGTCGAGAGCGCGGAGCAGGCCGAGCGCCTGGGCACGGGCCACGCCGCGCGCTGCGCGGAAGCGAGATTGAAGGGCTATGCCGGACCGGTGGTGGTGTTGAGCGGCGACGTTCCGCTGCTGCCGGCGAAGGACCTGAAGGCGCTGCTCGCGCGGCAGGCGGAAAAGGACGCGGCGGCGGTGGTGCTGACGGCGCGCGTCGAAGGCGAACACGCGTACGGGCGCATCGTGCGGGACGCGGGCGGCAAGTTCCGGCGCATTGTCGAGCACAAGGATGCGACGCCGGACGAACGCCGCATCGCCGAGATCAACACAGGGACGTACGCCTTCGGCCCGGGGAAGCTCTTTCCGGCGCTGGCGGCGCTGAAGAACGAGAACGCGCAGGGCGAGTACTACCTGACGGACACGATCGGGCATTTCGTGTCGCAGGGCATGGCGGTGGAGGCCCTTCAAGCGCCAGACGCTCAGGCGTGCATGGGCATCAACACGCCGGAGGAACTGGCCGCCGCGGAACGGGCCGTGGCCGGAAGACGCTGATCGGACGAACGGGAGTCCAGGAGCGCGATGGTGGACGGCGTATCGAAGACCCAGATGAAGATCTTCACCGGCAACGCCAACCCGGCGCTGACGGAGGAGATCTGCCAGGTCCTGGGCGTGCCCCTGGGCAAGGCCGACGTCTCGCGCTTCCCCGACGGCGAAACCAAGGTGCGCGTGCTCGAGGACGTGCGCGGCCGCGACGTCTTCGTCGTGCAGCCGACCAGCCCGCCCGTGAACGACCATCTGATGGAACTGCTGATCCTGATCGACGCCATGCGCCGCGCCAGCGCCGCGCGCATCACGGCCGTGATCCCGTACTACGGCTACGGGCGCCAGGACCGCAAGCACGAAGGGCGCGTGCCGATCACCGCGAAGATGGTCGCGAACCTGATCACCGAGGCCGGCGTGCACCGCGTGATGACGATGGACCTGCACGCGACGCAGATCCAGGGCTTCTTCGACATCCCTGTGGACCACCTCTACGCGATGCCGGTGCTGCTCTCGCACGTCGAGGAACTGGGCCTGACGGATCTGACGGTGCTCAGCCCCGACCCCGGCCGCATCAAGCTCAGCGAGGCCTTCTCGCGGCGGCTGGGCGGGCAGCTGGCGGTGATCGAGAAACGGCGCGTGGGCGATTCGGAAGTCGAACGCGGGCACGTGGTCGGTGAGATCAAGGGCCGCAGCGTGCTGATCGCCGACGACATGATCTCCACCGCGGGCACCATCAGCCAGGCCGTGCGCACCGCTCACGAATACGGCGCGCGCGAAGTCTACATCATGGCCACGCACCCGGTCTTCTGCGGACGCGCCTTCGAGCACCTGAAGGGGCTGCCGGTGAAGGAGCTGGCCGTCTGCAACACGATTCCGATCAAGAAGAAACCCGAGCAGATCAACTTGAAGGTTCTCAGCGTGGCGTCGATCCTGGCCGAAGCGATTCGGCGCACGCACGGCAACGAATCGATTTCGGCGCTCTTCGATTGAGCAGGAGAAAGGGAAGAACATGATCCATGAACTGAAGTGCGAACCGCGCAGCGCCAAGGGCAGCCGCCAAGTGTCCAAGCTCCGCGCCGAAGGCAAGATTCCCGCCGTCGTCTACGGCGAGGGCAAGCCGGGCACGATGATCGCCATCGACGGCCGCACCTTCGAAAAGCTGCTGCACAGCGGCGACCGCGTGCTGACCCTGAAGCTCGCGGCCGGCGACCAGCAGGCCCAGATCAAGGACGTGCAGTGGGATCCGTTCGGCGAAGTGATGCTGCACGTCGACTTCGCCGCACTGAAGGCCGGGCAGAAGATCGAGGTCTTCGTCACGCTGCAGGTCAAGGGCACGCCCAAGGGCCAGGTCGACGGCGGCGTGCTGAACGTCAACCTGCACGAAGTCGCCGTGAAGTGCGACCCGACGGCAATCCCCGAGAAGTTCGTCGTGGACGTCAGCGAGCTGGCCCTGGACGACGCTTTCCACGCCGGCGACTTGAAGCTGCCCGAAGGCGTCACGCTGGTCACGAACCCGAAGGAAGTGATCGCCGCCTGCCACTTGCCGCGCAAGGAAGAGGTTGCCGCGCCGGCGGCCGAAGGCGCGCTCGAGCCCGAAGTGCTCATGGAGAAGAAGGAAGAGGGCGAAGCGGGCGCGGCCGAAGGCGCCGCGCCGGCCAAGGGCGCCGCGCCGGCCAAGGGCGCAGCTCCGGCCAAGGGCGCAGCGCCGGCCAAGGCCGAAGGCAAGGACGCGAAGAAGTAAGGACACCCGCGCGCCCGCTTGGCGCGGGCCACTCGGGAAGACGGCATGCGCATCATCGTCGGACTGGGCAACCCGGGCGCGAAGTACAAGAGGACGCGCCACAACGTCGGCTTTCGCGTTGTGGAGCGGCTGGCGGAGAAGCTCGGCGGCGATTTCGCGCGGAAGAAGTTCAAGGGCGAGTACGCCGAAGGCGATTTGCCCAACGCCTGGCAGGGGCCGAAGGGCGGCGACGGCAAGCTGCTTCTGGTGAAGCCCCAGACGTACATGAACCTGTCGGGCGAGACGGTGCTTGGGTTCCTGGGCTACTTCAAGGCCGAAGCCGGGGACCTGCTGGTGGTGGTGGACGACGTGGCCCTGCCGGTGGGCCGGTTGCGCCTGCGCAAGGACGGTTCCTGCGGCGGGCACAACGGCCTGCGCGACATCGAGCAGCGGCTGGGCCACAACGCCTTCGCGCGGCTTCGCGTGGGCGTCGGCGGGCGGGAACACGGCGGCGAAGGCGCGCCGCGAGACCTGGCCGACCACGTGCTGACGGCGTTCGGCGCGGACGAGGAGAAGGTACTCGAGGAAGCAATGGACCGGGCCGTCGAAGCCTGCCTGTGTTGGGCGGGGCAGGGGCCCGAGGAAGCGATGAACAAATTCAACGCGGCCGGCTGAAGCACGCCCGCCGCGGGGCAAGGGCAAGGACAGGCGAGAGCCGAGGAGACCGAAGGACGTCATGGCCGAGAGCGAAAAGAGCAGGAAAGAGAGCAGGCCCCCGCGCGGCGAGAAGCCCAGCGAACGGTCCGGTGACCGGTACAGCGAACGGCCCGGTGACCGGTACAGCGAACGGTCCGGTGACCGGTACAGCGAGCGGTCCGAAACCGTCGCCGCGGCGACGGCCGAGGTGCCCATCGATCCGCCCAAGCTGGAGGACGGCGAGCGCTTCTACGAGGGCATGTGGCTGGTCGACGCCAACGTCGGCCGCGAGAACTTCCAGAAGGTGCTCGACGGCATCAAGGAAGTGATCGAGAAGAGCGGCGGGCGCTTCTTCAACGGCGCGAAGTGGGAAGAACGCCGCCTGGCCTACCCGATCAAGAAGAAGAAGCGCGGGCTCTACGTGATCACCCATTTCACCAGCCAGACCCAGAACCTGGTGAAGCTGGAGCGCAACATCCACCTCAGCGAACTGGTGCTGCGCGCGCTGATCACCGTCGACGAAGACGGCCCCAGCATCACGCCGCCGGCCCGCAGCCTGAACGAATTCGGGCCGTCCCGCTAAGCGCGACGCGCGGCGCGCTTCGAAAGGCCGCCGCGCACTGAACAGGGAGGAACGACCGTGGCCGATGTGAATCTCGTCGTCTTGGTAGGGCGGCTGACCCGCGACCCCGAAGTGCGCTACACGCCTTCCGGCACGGCCATCGCCCAGCTGGGGCTGGCCATCGGGCGCAAGTACAAGGACCAGAGCGGGCAGCTGAAGGAAGACACGACCTTCGTGGATATCGACGTCTTTGGGCGCCAGGCCGAGACCGCCGGGCAGTACCTGGCCAAGGGGCGCACGGTGTTGATCGAAGGCCGCCTGCAGCTGGACCAGTGGGAAGACAAGAACTCCGGCCAGAAGCGCAGCAAGCTGAAGGTCGTCGGCAACCGCGTGCAGTTCCTGGGCGGCCCCGGCGAAGGCGGCGGCGGGCGCAGCGGCGGAGGTGGGGGCGGCGGCGGCGGACCGCGCAGCGGTGGCCGCGGCCGAGGACAGGGCGGCGGCGGGTCGGCCAACGAGCCGCCCCCCGAGGACGCGAACCTGGACATCCCCGAGGACGACATTCCATTCTAGCGGCGGACGCGTGAAGCGATTCGTGTGACGGTTGGGCAGAGGAACCTTTGGAGGTAGCAGCCGTGGCGCAACAAGAGAACGAAAACGAAGAATTCGGACGGCGCGGACGGGGCGGACAGTGCCGCTTCATGAAGGACGGACGCTGCATCGTGGACTACAAGGACGTCCGCATGCTGCAGAAGTTCATCACGCCGCAGGGCAAGCTCTACTCCCGCAAGCGCACGGGCGCCTGCCAGCAGTCGCAGCGCCAGATCAAGATCGCGGTCAAGCGCGCGCGCTTCCTGGGCCTGCTGCCCTTCGTCGGCCGCTGAGCCGGCGCGAAGGGACAGCTCGGGCGGGACAAGCGGGTCCGGCGGTGTCCGGGCCCGGCATGGGTAAGACGAGACGTACGGTACGAACAAACGGAGGCTGGAATCGCCATGAAGGTGATCCTCAGGGACAACATCGACAAGCTCGGCAAGCTGGGCGAAGTCGTCGAAGTCAAGGAAGGCTACGCCCGCAACTACCTCATCCCCCGGCAGTTGGCCTACCGCTGCACGGCGGACGCCGAACGCCAGGTGGAGGCCGAACGCCGCCGCCATGCCGTCCGCGAGGCGAAGAAGCTCGAGGAGCTGAAGTCCGTCGCCGAGACGCTCAACGGCCGCTCCGTGACCATCACGGCCAAGGCCCAGGAAGACAAGCTCTACGGCTCCGTCGGCGCCTCCGAGATCGCGCAGGCGGTGCTGAACGAGCACAAGATCCGCATCGCGGAATCCGCCGTGATCATCGAAGCTCCCTTCAAGACCCTGGGCACTCCGGACGTCCTGCTGAGGCTGGCACCGGATGCCGAGGCGACCATCAAGGTCTGGATCGTGGCGGAGAGCTAAACTTGGCGCTCTACCTGGACGATACAGGTATGCACCTTGTGCGTGAGGGGGGAAATATCCAGGTGCACATGTGGAAAGCGGGGTACAATACCCCGGCTTAAGAGCCACTGTGTGCCGTCCCGCCTAGTCGAGTCGGCATCCCAATACGTGCGGAGGGGGGAACTTCCGTACTTCCAGGGCTGGTGCCCGTTTAGCGCCTGTCGTGGGCAGTAGTGGGAGTGTGGGTGGACCGCAGCAGCTTCTCGCCGGCACTTGGCCCGTTGGGGCGAAGTGCGCCGGCCGTTGGTGGCGTCAGCCACGGGTGGGGCATTGGGTAAGGCGACCGAGAATCCGCTGGAGGGCATCCCGCCGCACGACGAATCGGCCGAGGCCGGCGTCCTCGGTTCGATGCTCTGCGACGAGCGCGCCGCCGGCGCGGCGGTGGAACTGCTCGTGCCCGAGGACTTCTACGTCCCCCGCCACCAGTTGCTCTTCGACCTCTTCCGCGACCTCTACGACAAGCACCCCGACCTCGACCCGCTGCTGGTGCAGAGCGCGCTGGAGAAGCGCGGGCTGCTGGAGCGCGTCGGCGGCAAGGAGATCGTCGGCCGCCTGATCGAGGAGACGCCCAACGCCGCGAACGTCGAGCGCTACTGCCGCATCGTGCGGGAGCGCGCCGAGGAACGCGAGCTGATCCAGGGCGCCGGCCAGATCATCCGCCTCTGCAAGGGTCTGGACGATTCCGGCGAGGGCAGTCTGGTCGAGCGCGCCGAGGAGCTGATCTTCAAGATTGCCGACCGCCGCGTGGCCAACGAGCCGGTGACGATCCAGTCGGTGCTCGAGGAAGTCGTCGACGAGGCCGAGCGGCACATCAGCGCGCGGCGCTGCGGGCAGTCGGTGGAACTGCCGGCGCTGCCCACGGGCTTCGCGGACCTGGACAAGAAGCTGGCCGGGGGCCTGTGGCCGGGCGAAGTGATCATCGTCGCGGCGCGCCCCAGCGTGGGCAAGACGACGCTGGCGATCAACATCGCGCGGCGCATCGCCTGCCGCCCGCCCGAGAAGAAGCCCCAGGCCGTCGCCATCTTCAGCCTGGAGATGCGCAAGGAACAGATCTCCAAGAACATCCTCTGTGGCGAGGCCCGCATCAGCAGCAGCAAGATGCGCACCTACCAGTTCGACGAGGAAGACTACGTCGTCGTCAAGAGCGCCGTGCAGAACCTGCAGAACGCGCCGATCTTCATCGACGACACGCCGGGCATTTCGCCCAGCGAACTGCGCGCCCGCGCCCGCCGGCTGTACCACCGCGAGAACGTGCGCCTGCTGGTGATCGACTACCTCCAGCTGATGACCCTCAGCAAGCGCACCGACACGCGCGAGCAGGCCGTCGCCGAGATGTCGCGCCAGGTGAAGCAGATCGCCCGCGAACTGGACATTCCCGTGATCCTGCTCTCCCAGCTGCGCCGCCCCATCCAGGGCCAGGAGTCCCGCAAGCCCGAACTGAGCGACCTGCGCGAATCCGGCTCCATCGAGCAGGACGCCGACGTGGTGCTGCTGCTGCACCGCGAGGCCGACGAGGCCGACGAGACGCGCTACGGCAACGTCACCGACGTGATCGTGAAGAAGAACCGCAACGGTGAGACCGGCATGGTGCGCCTGAGCTTCATCGGCGACCAGCTGCGTTTCGAGAACTACGAGCCGGACTTCGAGTCCTCCGGCATTCCGGCGGGGATCTAGCCCTGAAGACCCCGGCCCTCCTCCCGACCCCGGCTTGGCACGGCCGCTTCCGCAACGCGCTGGCCTGCGCGGCGCTGGTGCTGTGCGTGCTTTGCGTTTCGGGCGTCCGCGGCGAGGACGAAGGCGCGGGCGAGGGCGAAGGTGCGGGCGAAGCCGCGCCGCCGGCCGCCGGCGACCAGAACGCCGGCCCGATCGTGCGCCAGATCCAGATCCGCGGCAACCTGCGCGTACGGCGTGCCACCATCCTGCGCATGATCCGCACCCGCATCGGGCGGCCCTTCGACCGCGCGGTGTGGGAAGAGGACTGGAACCGCCTGAAGGACTCCAACAACTTCCTGCAGGTGACGACGGCCGAGCCCGTCGAGATCCCCGGCGGCGTGCTGCTGGTGATCGACGTCATCGAGCTGGCGACGGTGAAAAAGATCGAGTTCAAGGGCGCGAAGGCGGTCAAGCGCGCCGACCTGCTGGGCGTCATCCGCAGCAGCGAGGGCGGGCAGTTCCAGGAAGGCCTGGTCTACAAGGACGTCAAGGCCCTGAAGCAGTACTACCAGGAGAAGGCCTTCAAGGGCGTGGAAGTCTCGCACAAGATCGAGGTCATCTCCAAGCACCGCCAGTTCATCAACAACCAGTGGGAAGAGGTCAACGACGAGGTGAACATCACGTTCACCGTCGAGGAAGGCAACCCCACCAGCGTGCGCGGCATCCGCTTCGTGGGCAACAAGATCTTCGACGACGCCGCGCTGCTGAAGGTGATCCAGACCAAGCCGCGGCGCCTGTTCCGCCCCGGCGACCTGAAGGACGCGGTGCTGGAGATCGACAAGCAGCTGCTGATGCGCCACTACCTGCTGCGCGGCTACATGGACTTCCGCGTCGAGACGGTGGACGTGGACGTCTCCGACGAGACCTACTGGAACTGGTTCCGCAAGCCCAAGCGCCTGGCCGACGTGACCTACCACCTCTACGAAGGCGAGCAGTACCACGTCGGCGAGCTGAAGGTCACCGGCAACAAGACCGTGGAACTCGACGAGATCCTCCACGTCATGCGCCTGAAGCCCGGCGGCGTGTACTCCGAGCTGATCATGCAAGAGGACAGCGAGCGCATCCAGAAGCTCTACGGCGAATACGGCCGCGTCTTCACGCGCTGCAACGTCAAGCGCAACCTCGTCACCGACGCCGAGCGCCTGAAGGGCGACAAGAACCTGTTCGACGTCGAGATGTCCGTCGAGGAGGGCGCGGAGGTTTCCGTCCGCCGCGTGATCACCCGCGGCAACACGAAGACCAAGGACAAGGTCCTGATCCGCGAACTCTCGCTGTACCCTGGCGACCGCATCGACACCACCAAGATCGATGCCGCCAAAAACGAGCTGAAGAACCTGAACTACTTCGAGGACGACATCCGCGTCAGCTACGAGCCCACCGAGAACCCCGAAGAGGCCGACCTGATCATCGACGTGACCGAGAAGAACACCGGCGAACTGAACTTCGGCGTCGGCGTCAGCTCCGTCGACAGCGTGCTCGGCAACTTCACCCTGTCCCAGCGCAACTTCGACTACAAGGACCTGCCCAAGAGCTGGCGCGACCTGGCCAGCGGCAACGCCTTCGTCGGCGCCGGGCAGAAGTTCACCATCTCCGCGCAGGCCGGCACCGCCCGCCAGCGCTACAGCGTCAGCTTCTTCGAGCCCTGGGCCTTCGACCGCCCGCTGCGCCTGGGCTTCAACCTGTTCCGTTCGGTGGACAACAATTTCAAGGACTTCAACGAGACCTCCAACGGCGTCTCGCTGGTCGCCGGGCGCCGCCTGTGGGGCCCGCGGTGGGACGGCGATCTGACCTACACCTTCAAGTGGACCACTATCGGCGACACGCAGACCGAACTGCCGGAGATCTTCCAGCAGCAGGAAGGCACGCGCTTCCTCAGCAGCCTGCGCCCGCGCCTGGTCTACAGCAGCCGGGATTCGACGATTCTGCCCAGCCGAGGCCTGTTCTTCGAAGCCGGCGTCGAGGTCGGCGGCGGGCCGTTCCTGGGCAGCCTCGACTGGATTCGCCCGTCGATGGACATCACCCGCTACTTCACGACCTACAAGACCGCCAGCGGCGCCAAGCACATCCTGGAACTGCACGGCAGCGCGTCGATGGTGGAAGCCTACGGAAGCACCGACGACGTGCCGCCCTTCCTGCGCTTCTTCGGTGGCGGCATCAGCTCGGTGCGCGGCTTCGAGAACCGCACCATTGCGCCCAAGCAGGACGGCTACATCGTCGGCGGTAAGAAGTCCTTCCTGCTCTCCGCGGAATACAGCGTGCCGCTGTACGAGGAGATCGTGCGCGGGTCGGCCTTCGTCGACGCCGGCTCGGTCTGGGACGCCGGCAACACCGACTCGGGTTCGACGGTCACCAATGAAGGCGGCGTGCGCGCCAGCATGGGCTTGGGGGTGGCGGTGCGGACGCCCTTCTCCCCGCTGCCGCTGCGCATCTACTTCAGCCGGGCCATCTCGAAGAACGACGAGGACCGCCTGAAAACGATCGATTTCACGTTCGGAACGCGCTTCTAGACGGGACCCGACGGCAGGCCGGGGGGCCGGCGCCGGGGGCAGGACAATGGCAAATTTGCATTGAAACAAAAGGGCTTGTCGGACGTCTTGGGAACTGAGGTCCGGCGCCCTTGCCGAAGGATCCCGGCCGGCCGGGATGGGAATCTGGGAATGGGAGGATGGAACGTGGGCATTCGGTTGCTTAGTCGCGGGCTGCTGGTCGGGGCCCTGGTGTTGTCAGCTTCCGCAGGCGCCGCGCGCGCCGCGGACGGCTCGTTCAACCTCGCCGTCGTGGACGTCTCCAAGGTCTTCCGCTCGTACGCGAAGGTCCAGGACGTCCAGACCGAGTTGGACCAGAAGTTCAACGAACGGATGAAGGAACTGAACGCCGAGTTCAAGAAGCTCCAGGAGGAGCACACCGAGATCAAGAACATGCGCACGCGGTTCAGCGCGGACAACGATTTCGTCTTCGACAAGAACCAGAAGTGGGAGCGCGCGCTGTTCCAGTTCGACAAGAAGCGCGCCCAGGTCAACCAGGACCGCCAGGAGCAGATGTCGCAGCAGATGAAGACCGTGCTGAACGAGATCCGCGCCAGCATCCGCAAGGTCGCCGAGGCCCGCAACTTCCAGATGGTCCTGCGCGCGCCCGACGCCGACGCGCTGCTGGCCATGGACGAGAAGCCCGAAGGCGAGGGCGAGCACAAGGAAGGCACCGGCGGGGACCAGACCGAGGACGACAAGGCCAAGAAGCAGGCCGAGGAGATCCAGAACATCCTCCGCCCGCGCTCGACCTTCGAACTGGTCAGCCGCGTGCGCCGCAACCCCGTCGTCTACGGCTCCAACACGGTGGACATCACCGACGACGTCCTGAAGCTGCTCAACGAGGAATACAAGAAGCAGAAGGCCGCGCCGAAGTAGCGAAGAAAAAGATTCCGCCCCCTTCCGGAGAAGCGGGGCGCCTTGTCAACGGATTCGTACGGAATTCGCCTGGACCGAAAGAAAAGAAAAAGGAGTCCACGTCATGCCCAAGTTCAACTTCGTCCGTCTGACTCTGGTTGCGGGGATCGCCGGCCTGCTCTGTGTGCAGGCTTCGTCCGCGCAGGCCGGTGAGGACGGCGCCAAGCGCATCGCCGTCGTCAACGTCGCCAGCGTCTTCGGCGCGTACAAGAAGGTCAAGGACATCGAGGCCAAGCTGCGCGCGCAGTACGAGCCCAATAAGAAGGACCTGGAAGTCCGCCGCGACAAGTTGAAGGAAATGGAATTCAAGATTGGCAACGAGATCCCCAACGGCCCCACCAACAAGCAGCAGCTCATGACCGTGCAGGAGTACCAGCGCGCCAAGTTCGAACTCGAGTACGACTTCAACGAGCTGGCCAAGAAGGTCGAGAAGAACCGCATGGAGCAGATGCGCCAGGTCCTGAAGGACATTCGCAGCGCCATCTCCGAGGTCGGCAAGGAACTCAACTACGACATGATCCTGCGCGCCCCCGAGTACGACGAGGAGTGGAAGCGCAAGGACGACGTCGAGAACGAGGATCCGGGCGCGGCCTCCGCCAGCGAGCTGGTCCGCCGATTCCGCGAGAACCCCGTCCTGTACTTCAGCTCTGGCGTAGACGTCACCGACAAGGTCATCGCCAAGCTCAACGCCGGCTACAAGGGCGAGGCGGGCGGCGACGAAGGTGCCAAGGACGCCGGCAAGGACGCCGGCAAGGACGCTGGCAAGTAAGCGCCGTGCGTGCCTTCCGGTGCGGCTGAGATGGCTCTGACGGTCGAGGAACTGGCCCGCCGCCTCAATGCCCGCCTTCAGGGCGGCGAGGCGGCGCGGCCCCTCTCGGCCGCCGCCAGTCTGGCCGACGCGGGGCCCAACGCCCTCGCCGCGCTGCTGGACCCCCGCTACGCGCAGTACCTCTCCAAGACCAAAGCCGGCGCGGTGCTGTTGAAGGACGGCGCGGAACATCCGCCCGTTCCCGGCGGCACGGCGTGCCTGTACAGCGCCGATCCCGAAGGCGCCCTGCTTCAGGCGCTGGCGATCCTGCACCCCGAACTCCCCGAAGCCCCCGGCGTCGACGCGAAGGCCCATGTCGAGCCCGGCGTCGCGCTGGGCCAGGGCGTCTACGTCGGACCCTTTGCCGTGCTGCGCGCGGGGTGCCGCATCGGCGACGGTTCGCGCGTGTACGCCGGCGCCTACGTCGGGCGCGGCGTGGTGCTGGGCAAGAACTGCCGCGTCCACCCGCAGGCGGTGCTCTACGATGGCGTGGAGCTGGGCAACGATGTCATCGTGCACGCCGGCACCGTGGTGGGCGCCGACGGATTCGGCTACAAGTTCCGCGGCGGGCAGCTGGTCAAAGTCCCGCAGGTCGGCGGCGTGAAGGTCGGCGACCGCGTCGAGATCGGGGCCAATTCGGCCATCGACCGCGGGGCCCTGAGCGACACCCGCGTCGGCGAAGGCTCCAAGATCGACAACCTCGTGCAGGTCGGCCACAACGTCCAGCTGGGCCGCCACGTGGTGTTGTGCGGGCAGGCCGGCGTCGCCGGCAGCGCCGTGATCCACGACTACGCGCTGGTGGGCGCGCAGGTCGGCATCGCCGACCACCTTACCGTCGGCATGGCCGCGAAACTCGGCGCGAAGGCCGGGCTCACCCGCGACGCCGCCGCGCAGGAGGAGCTCTTTGGTTACCCCGCCGACGGCCGCCGCGGCTACTGGCGCCAAGTGGCCGCGATGAAGAGACTCCCCGAGTTGCTCAAGCGGGTGAAGGACCTGGAAGCGCAGCTCGAGGCCCTGAAGGGGAAAGCCGGCAAGGGTGGGGCTGCGCCGTGAGCCGGACCCCCGCGTTGCCCGGCGCTGAGCCTTCGGCTATGATGATATTTTCCGTTCCGAGCCCCTGTACAGAGGAAGCTTTCGGCGTGAAGCCCGCCGTCCGCAAGACCGTGGCGCGCCCGGCCGCCCTGACGGGCGTGGGCCTGCATTCGGGCGCGACCGTGCGCCTGAACATCCTACCCTGCGAAGCCGGGGTCGGGGTGCGCTTTGTGCGTACGGATTTGCCCGGCCGCCCCGAGGTCAGACTCGGCGACGTCTCCCGCGAGGCGCCGCCGTTCCGCAGCGTGCTCAAGCGCGGCGAGGCCGAGGTCCACACCGTCGAACACCTGCTCGCCGCCTGCCACGTCTTGGGCCTGACGGACGCCGCCGTCGAGATCGACGGCCCGGAGGTCCCCGGCATGGACGGCAGCGCCTTGCCCTTCGCGCAGGCGCTGCTGCATGCGGGCCTGAAGGAACTCTCCGGTGCGGGCGTCGAACCGCTTTGCGTCTCGAAGCCGCTGTCGGCCGGACGCGGCGAGGCCCGCATCGAGGCCGCCCCAGACGCAGGGGGCCTGGCGATCCGCTACGCGCTGCATTACCCGGACGCGCCGCTGGCGCAGGGCGTGCGCGAGCTGCGCATCGACGCAGCCACCTTCCTGGAGGAGATCGCCCCAGCGCGCACATTCTGCATGAAGCGCGAGGCCGAGGCTCTGCGGGCGGCCGGTTTCGGGAAGGGAGCCAACACGCAGAACACGGTCGTCGTCGACGGAGACCGCGCGGTGGACACCGCCCTGCGCTTTCCGGACGAGCCCGTACGGCATAAAATCCTGGATCTCATCGGGGACCTCTACCTGCTGGGCCGTCCGGTCAAGGGGACGTTCCGCGCCGAACGCAGCGGGCACGCCCTGAACCGCGAGTTGCTGCTGGCGCTGGCAGAGGCAGGGAAGGACTGAACAGATGACGATGGACCAGGAAGAACTGAAGAAGGTGCTGCCGCACCGCGCGCCGTTCCTGCTCGTGGACCGCATCGACCAGATCGAGCCCGGCAAGCGCATCGTGGGCGTCAAGAAGGTGGGCGCCGACGAGTTCTGGTGCCCGGGGCACTTTCCGGGGCGCCCGATCATGCCCGGCGTGCTGATCCTCGAGGCGCTCGCGCAGGTCGGCGCCGTGATGGTGCTGAAGGAACTGGCCGCCGAGGGCCGCATCGTGCTCTTTGCCGGGATGGACAAGGTCGCGTTCCGGCGTCAAGTCGTGCCGGGCGACGAGCTGCGCCTGGAAGCCGAACTCGACCGCATGCGCCCGCCCTTCGGGCGCTTCAACACGCGCGCGTCGGTGAACGGTGAGCTGGCCGCGGAGGCGGTGATGAAGTTCATGCTGGATTCGGCGGGAGCGGGGAGCTGACGCCGTGGCCAAGGACATCCACCCGACTGCGGTGATCGACCCGAAGGCCGAGCTGGCCGACGGCGTGCGCGTCGGACCCTATACGGTCATCGGCCCGCACGTGAAGATCGGCGAAGGCGCGCTGATACACAACCACGTCACCGTCACCGGCTACACCACGCTGGGCGCCCGCGTGCAGGTGCACCCCAACGCGGTCGTCGGCGGGCCGCCGCAGGACCTGAAGTACAAGGGCGAACCGACCACGCTGGAGGTCGGCGAGGATTCGGTGATTCGCGAATGCTGCACGCTGAACCCCGGCACCGAGCTGGGCGGCGGGCGCACCGTCGTCGGGCACCACTGCCTGCTGATGGCCTACGTGCACATCGCCCACGACTGCCGCCTGGGCAACAACATCGTCATCGCCAACTGCGCGCAGCTGGCGGGGCACGTCGAGGTCCAGGACGGCGCGCGCATCTCGGGGCTCGCCGCGATCCACCACTTCGTCACCATCGGGCGCTGCGGCTTCGTAGCCGGCTGCGCGCGGCTGAGCATCGACGTGCCGCCGTACACCATGGCGCAGGGGCACCCCGCGCGCATCATCGGGCTCAACCGCGAGGCCCTGAAGCGCCGCGGCACGCCCGAGGACGGCGTCGTGGCGCTGAAGGAAGCCTTCCGCCTGCTGTACCGCAACGAGGGCGGTTCGCGCGAGGAGGCCTACAAGGCCATCGCCGAGCAGGGCCTGGAGAAGTTCCCCACCGTCGCCGACTTCGTCGGCTTCGTGCGCCAGACCGACAAGGGACGCCACGGCCGCCGCCAGGAAGGCACGCGCACCGAGGTCCCGCCCGACGAACGCGACGGCCCGCTGGCCGTGCGCGAGCGCTGGGGAGAGATCGAGGAATGAGCGCACGCGCGCCGTTCGCCCTGGGCGCGCTCGCCGCGCTTGCGCTCCTTGCGCTGCCGCTTGCGGCCGGCGAGACGAGCGAGAATGCCGAGAAGGGCGGGAAGGGCGCCGAGAAGGCCGCTGCGCCCTGGTGGACCTTAAGCCCCGCCGACCGCCGCGCCGTCGAGACGCTGGTGCGGCAGCTTTCCGCTTCGGACGCGGCCGCCGCGCGCCAGGCCGAAGAGGCGCTGGCCGGCTACGGCCCGGGCGTGAAGGCCTACGTCGAACCGCTGGCGGTGACCGGCAGCGACTTCGCGAAAGCCGCCGCCGCGCGTCTTTTGGCTCATCCGGGCCTGGACGAGAGCCTGCCACGCGTGCGCCTGCATCTGAAGCGCGGGGCCATCGAGGTGGTGCTCTTCGAGGATGCCGCGCCGAACACGGTGGCGAACTTCCTGGACCTGGCGGGCAAGCGCTTCTACGACGGCACGCGCTTCCACAGCGTGATCGAGAAGTTCATGGCGCAGGGCGGGGACCCCACCGGGACGGGGCGCGGCGGGCCGGGCTACCGCATCGCCGACGAGATCGACGCCGCGGCGCTGGGACTGGACAAGACCACGGCGCTGGACCTGACCAAGCAGCTGGGCCATCCGGAGCCGACGAAAGAGACGGCCGCGCTGACGCTGCAGGAGATCTACACGAAGCAGGGCTACACGTACAAGACGGGCCTGCCCAGCCGCCCCGTGCGGCGCGGCGCGCTGGCGATGGCCGGCACGCGGCGCCCGGACAGCGGCGGCAGCCAGTTCTTCATCGCGACGATCGACTGCCCCTGGCTGGACGGCAAGCACACGGTCTTCGGGCAGGTCGTCGCCGGCCAGGCGCTGGTGGACTCGCTGAAGCCCGGCGAAACGTTGGAGCGCGTCGAGATCCTGCACAAGCGGGATCATCCCTACACGGTCAGCAAACTCGAGGAACGGCAATGAGCAAGCGAAGTGCGGGTTGGGCCACGGTTTTGGTGCTGTTGTGCGCGGGATGTGCCGGCACGATCAAGACCGGCGGCGAGAAGCTGCCCTACACCCCCAGCAAGCCCGAACCCCTGCCCCAAGTCCTGATGAAGACCACGATGGGCGACCTGAAGATCGAACTCTTCGAGGACAGCTGCCCGAACACCGTGGCGAACTTCGTCGAGCTGGTGGAGAAGAAGTTCTACGACGGCCTGGCCTTCCACCGCATTATCAAGGACTTCTGCGTGCAGGGCGGCGATCCCGAAGGCACCGGCGCGGGCGGCCCCGGCTACATGCTGCCGCCGGAGTTCTACGACGGCTACAAGAAGAACGAGTACGGCACCCTCGCCATGGCCAAGCCCGGCAACACCACCGATCAGAGCGGCAGCCAGTTCTACTTCAACGTCAAGAAAGCGCCCGGCGGCAACCGCGACCTGGACGGCAAGCACGTCGTCTTTGGCAAGGTCATCGACGGCCTGGACGTGCTCGAAAAGATGGCCAACGTGCAGGTGGTCGGCTCCTCGCCGCAGGAGCCGGTGAAGATGCTCAGCGTGACGATGATCAGGAAGCGCGACCATCCGTACGAGTGCAAGCAGCGCATCGCGCAGCCCGTCGAGGCCGTCGTTCCCATTCCGGCCGGCGAGAAAACAGCCCAGCCCGCCAAGACGGACGCGCCGGCGAAGACCGAGAAGACCGGCGCCGCCGCGCCCGAAGCCAAGACCGAAGCGGCCCCCGAGGCCAAGAGCGCCGAGTCCGAGAAGACCGCCAAGACCGAGTAGTGAAGGGAAGGGCGCATGGACGTCGCCTCCTATTTCCGCGCCGAACTCGAGACCGTCGGCCGGCATTGGCTGGAGCGCCTCGCTGCGTTCGACGCTCGGACCGCCTTGGCGCGCCCCGCGCCCAACATGAACCACGCCATCTGGCTGACCGGGCACATGATCTGGGCCGAGGACTTCCTGGTCGTCGAAGTCCCTACCGGGCAGGCGCTGCGCGATAAAGCCTGGGACGTGCTCTTTGACCACTCCAGCGAGAAGCTGCCCGACGACCGCTACCCGTCCCTGGAGCAGGTGCGCGAGACCTACGAACGCGTCCACGAGGAGGTCGTGAAGCGTGTCGGCGCGCTGAAGCCCGCCGACCTGGGCCGCGCGTCGGCCGCCGAGCGGCGCTGGTTCCCCACCGCCGCGCATGCCATCGCGCACCAGGTGACGCACGGCCACTACCACCTCGGCCAGTTCATGTACCTCTTCAAGCTGCTCCAGGCAGGGAAGCTGTAACATGCCCCTGCGCGTCGCCGTCGTGGGCCTGGGCCACCTGGGCAAGATCCACGCCGAGATCTACGGAAAGATAGCCAAGCGCGACAAGGACCTCGAGATCGCGGCGCTCTGCGACGTCTCGCCCGAAGGCGCCGCCGTGGCCGCGAAGTACAAGGTCCCCTTCGAGTCCGACTTCCGAAAGCTGGAAGGCCGCGTCGACGCCGTCTCCGTCGTTGTGCCGACGGTCCATCACCGCGAAGCCGGGGCGTTTTTCCTCGAACGCGGCGTCGCCTGCCTGATCGAGAAACCGCTGGCGAAGACCGTCGCCGAAGCCGAGGCGCTGTGCGCGCTCGCCGAAAAGACCGGCGCGCTGCTGCAGGTCGGGCACGTCGAACGCTACAACCCCATCGTGCGCGCGGCCGCGCCGTACCTGGGCCGCCCGCGCTTCATCGAGGCCACGCGCATCTCGCCGTATCCGTTTCGCAGCACCGACGTGGGCGTCACGCTGGACCTGATGATCCATGACATCGACCTGGCCGTGGCGCTGGCGGGGGAAGAGCCTTCCGAGATCCGCGCCGCCGGCACGCCGGTCTTTTCGAAATCCGAGGACGTCGCCAACGCGCGGCTGGAATTCCCCGGCGGCTGCGTCGCCAACGTCACCGCTTCGCGCGTCTCGATCAAGAAAGAGCGCAAGTGGCGCATCTTCCAGGACGACGGGTACCTCTCGCTGGACCTGCTGGGCGGCGAGGGCGTCTTCATCGAGAAGAGCGAGGCGCTCAAGCGCGGCGAGATCGAACCCGGCAAGCTCAGCCTCGCCGAACTCGGCAAGGCCGCGCTGACCTTCCAGCTCGAGAAGCTGATCCGCCGCGTTGCGCTGAAGGGCGACAAGGTCCCCGGCCTGGAAGCCGAACTGGCCGACTTCCTGCGCTGCGTGCGTGGGAAGGCTCGCCCGCTGGTGGGTGGCGTCGAAGGCCTGCGCGCGCTGCGCGTCGCCGAGCGCGTGCTCTCCGGTATGCGGCAGCTCTGATTCCCGCCCGTGCCTGCACTGGTGCAGCAAGATCCGCCCAAGCTCCTTTGTTCTGCCTCCTTTTTGGTTTACGATGACGATGCGTGTTCTGCCCTCCGGCGTGCGCGTGGATCTCCTCTGGGCCGGTTATGCTGATCGAGTATTGCGACAAGTGCGGGATGCGCATTCCTGAAAAGGAGATTCAGGAAGGCCGTGCCGTGCGCATGGACGAGCGCCTCTATTGCGCCAAGTGTTGTCCCGCGCCCGCCACCAAGGCCGTGCCCAAGGCCAAGCACACTTCCGAAGCCAAGATCCTGCTCGCTACGCCGCGGCCCGCGCAGCATCCGATCTCCGACGGATCCCTTAAGGCCCACGCACGCGGCGCGCGCGCTCACGATCCGCGCAGCGGACGCGCCGTCCGGCAGGAAGGCCTCTCCAAGCCGATGCTCGCCGGCATCCTTGCCGCCGTGGCTGGCGTCCTGCTGCTGGCGCTCGTCTTCATGGGCGGCAGCAAGCCCGACCAGGCGCACAACACCAGGCCCGATGTGCCGGACATCCCCAAGGCTTCCGGGAACCCGTCCTCCTCATCGCCGACGGGTTCGACGTCCGTGCGCAAGCCCGATCCGCCGCGCGCCGCCGACGTCGTGCCGCCGGCCGGCGCGAACCTTCCTCCTGCGGGCAGCAGCCGCGAAGACCAGGCCGAGAAGGCCTACGCGACGCTGCTGGCCGAGTCTGCGGGCCACAACGTTTTCTCGCGCAAGAAGATGCTAAAGGAATTTATCGATGCGTATTCGGACACTATCGTCGCCGCGCGCGCGCGCGTGGAATTGGCGCGTGTCGAATCGCCCCAGCCCGACCCCGCCCAGCCGGTGGCGACCGCGCAGGCGGCGGCCACCGCCGGTACGACGTACGTCCTGCAGCAGGGGCACGACGGCTACGCAGGCTGCGAAGATACGTTCCTGTACAGCTATCATCCCAAAGTGACGAAGCACACCCAGGCCGAGCTGAGTTGCGGGCGGGGCATGGTGCCTGTGATCCGCTTCGCGATCTTCAAGTCTGAAGGCGGACCGGTGCCCGACGGCGCGCAGATTATTTCGGCCAAGCTTGATCTGGAACGCTCAGTCGGCGACCCCATGGAGTTGAACGTCTATCCGCTGCTCAAAGACTGCCAATTGGCCGCCGCGACATGGGAAGAAGCCGCGCTGGGGCTGGCATGGGACGAAGCGGGTGCCGCGGCCAAGGGCAAGGACTACGGCAGCGAGCCGCTCGCCACGCTGCCCGTGGAGCGCACCATGACCACCCTCGGACTCGATCTGACCGCGGGTGTCCGCAACCTCGCTGGCGGCGAGAAGAACCGCGGCTGGGTCCTGCACGGCGGCCAGAACAACTGGAATTACTACCGGATTCAAAGCAGCGAAAGCCCAGCGACCGATAAGCGCCCTAAACTGACCGTCGTGGTAGCCGGAGACGCAAAGACGGCGGGCGCGGCGGCTGTTGCGGGCGCCATCGCAGACGGTCTGGTGCTGTACCTGCCCTTCGACGACAAGGAAGGCAACGCCGTGAAGGACGCCAGCGGCGCCGGCAACAATGCGCAGATCGAAGGCGCCCCCGATTGGCAGGACGGGAAGTTCGGCGGCGCGCTGCACCTCAACGGGCGCGACTGCCGCGTGGTCCTGGGCCGCCTGGCGGTGAACGCCCAGCCCGGCGCGAAGAACACCGTCTCAATGTGGGTGCGCTTCGGCAAGTTCGAGAACATGCTCTTCAGCTGGGCGGGCCGCGGCGCGTTGTTTTTCGGCCGTGGCAACTTCGGGTTCAACACCCAGTCCAGCGACATACTGGGCATACCTTGCACGGACCTGGCCCTGCATGAGTGGATTCACCTGGTAGCCGTCTTCCCCAACGACATCCCCAACGAGCAGAACGCCACACTGTACCTCAACGGCAAGCGCGTGGCCATCGCCCAGGTGGTCGGTCGCCCCAAAGAAAGCCAGGCGACCAGCGACGCCACCATCGGAGTGATGTTCAAGCCTACCAACTACCACATCGACGCGACCGTCGACGAATTCCGCCTCTACAACCGCGAGCTGAGCGAAGCGGAAGCCGCCGCGTTGTACGCCGCCGGAGCCGGCGCGCCCGCGCAGCCTGTGCCAGCCGTGCAGGTGGCCGCCCCTGCGCCCGTGCCCGGCGACGGCCTGGTCCTGCACCTGCCCTTTAGGAAGCCAGGCGACGAATTCAAGGAGGAGCTCTCGGGCCGCGGGTGCAGATTGGAACTGAAGAACGGCGCGACGGCTTTGACTACCGCGCGCGGATATGCGCTGAACCTTCCCCGGGGCCAGGCGTACGCGGAAGTCGAAGGCCTCGCCGTGGACACCCGGCCGGGTGCCAAGAATACGGTCGTCTTCTGGATGTATGCGCGAGACATCGGGAGCGCGATGCCGTTCGCATGGAAGGGCCAAAACTATTGCATGTATCTGAATACGACCGGCTTCGGTTTCAATTCCGGGGAAGCGGGAAACATCCTGGGTGTCGACAGCACACGCATCAAGCCGAAGGAATGGGTGCATGTGGCCGCGGTTTTCCCGAACGGCGTGCCGAACCTCGAGAATGTTGCTTTGTATCTGAACGGGCAGAGGACCGACGCGAATCTGGTCGCCGCCGCCCTGCCCACGAGGTCGGTTTCGGCTTCGAGCGGCGTGTATCTGGGCGGCATTCCGACAGGGAACTATTTCTTCAACGGCCTCCTGCAGGACGTGCGCATCTACAATCGCGAAATTTCCCCAGAGGAAGTCAAGGCGGTCTTCGAAAACAAGCCGCGGCACCCGCCTTCGGCTCCTGCGCCCGCGGCCCCCCAGGATCTGGTGCTGCACCTGCCCTTCGACGAGAAATCGGGCGACGTCGCGAAGGACGCCTCCGGCAACGGGCACGACGCCGCGCTGAAGAATGGGCCGCAGTTCGTTGCCGGGCGCATCGGCGGCGCTCTGAAGTTCGACGGAACGGACGACTACGCGGAGATCGCGGATTTCGACTACGGCCCCGATTTTACGCTGTCGTTCTGGTTCTCCATGGAACCGAACCCCGACAAGCAGTTCCAGTACCTGTTTGGCCATGGCGTCTACGATAAGACCAATTCCTGCTTGGTATACGTGGACCTGCATGAGAAGAAGCTAAGGACGTATCTTCGGGACGGCAACGACGGACACATTGTCAGGGAATATGACATACCGTACGACGGCCTGGGCAATTGGATTCACTACGCTGTCCAGGTTACCCGCGAGGAAGGCCTCAAGATATACCTCGACGGCAAGCTCCTCAAGACCGGGCGCCACGGAAAGAAAGGCGTCAAGCCCAAGACGGCCCTCACGCTGGGCATCCGGTGGGACCTGGATCGCGAGCGCATCTTCACGGGCGCGCTCGACGACCTGCGCCTGTACAACCGCGCGCTTTCGGACGACGAGATCGCGGCGCTGGCCGAAGGCAAAGCGCCTGTCGTCGCCTCCGGTCCCGCTGCCGAGCCGCAACTCAGCGCGGACGACAAGGCCCTGGACGAGCGCCTGAAGCGCTGGCGCGTGCTGTGGGGCGCCGGCGAGACGAAGTCGCTGCGCGACGATATCGAAGCCCTGCGCAAGGCGGGCGGCGCGGCCGCCGAGCAGACCGCCGTGGCCGAAGCCGCACTCGCCGCGCGCGGCGCGGCCTGGAAGCAGGTCGCGGCGCTGCAGGGCAGGGCCGGCCTGCGCCTGGCGCTGGCCAACGGGGAGACGCAGGCGGGCAAGATCGAGCGGCTGGACGGCGAGCGCTTCGAGTTCAACCTCGGGGGCCTGGTGACGCGCTACCAGCTCGGCGATCTGGCGTGGGAGACCTTCCGCGGCTGGGCCGAGGCGCAAATGACTGGCGACGCGGAGAAGCAGAAAAAGCTCACCGCCTCCGCGCTGCTGACCTCGGGCGTGGACGCGGAGAAGGAGGCGGACGCCGCGCTGCGCACGGCGTGGGCGCCGCTGTTCGCGTCGGCCGGCCGCGTGGACGCCAACCTGAAGAACGACGCGGTCTGGGCGGAGATCCTGGGCCTGGTGAAGGCGCAGAAGTGGCCGGAGGTCAACGAGAGGGCGCTGGGGCTGCTCAACGCGCCGCCCGGCGGGGTGCTTTCGGCGGAGTTGAAAGAGAAGGTCGATAAGTTGCTGGCCGAATCGAAGGCCAGTAGCCAGGCGGAGCTTTCCAAGCCCGAGAACCTGCCGCTGCAGGTGCGCGCGAAGGCCCTGGACGACGGCAGACTCGAATTGCGCTACGACTTCTCGAACCCGCGGCAGCTCCAGGACTTTGAAGGGCTGGACGCGAACTTCGTGCGGATCGAAGGCGGAGCGCTGAACTTGAGCACCATGAACATACGGCACAAGCTGGAGTTCGTGGGCGACCTGGCGATATCGTACGATGCGGCTTCCACCGCCACCAAGCCCCACCGCTTATGTACGGCCTTCTACGATCTGCGCGGCGAATTCGGTTTCGAGGGGAAGGACGAAACGGCCTTCTGGCATGCGCTTAACCAGCCGGGCAAGACGGTAAAGACAAATCCGCTGGTCGGGAAGCAGTGGAACCGCGTCGATATCCAGTTCACGGCGGCCACGAAGCTGACGCGCATCGCCGTCAACGGCGCGGAGTGCATGAATTCCGCGAATCCAAATTCGGCGGGAAGGGGCCATGTCCAGTTGGCGGCCTACCACCCGTTCCTGGTGCGCAACCTGGTCATTTCGGGGAAGCCGGCGGCCGACGCCTCCGAAGCCATCCTGCGCAGCCGCGTTTTCGCCGAGGCCCTGCAGAAGAAACTTGCGCAGGGCGAGACCGTGCCTGTCTTCACTGCGGAGGACCAAGCGAATTGGGACTTGGGCCTTCCGGGCAGTTGGCGGTTTGTATCCGGCGTCGCGAACGGCGAAGGCGCCTTAGCGCTGCCGGGGCTGGCCTTGCGGGACTACGAGGCCGAGATGGACGTCCGCTTGGCCGATGCGGACAGGTTCCGCGTGATTTTCCGCCAGGGAGCCAAGGACCGCCATCACGCCTTGGTGACGCCGCGCGGCGTGTCCGTCTACGCCACCGACCGGCTTGCCAACTACGCGGTCAAGGAGGTCGGAAAACCGAACAATGCGGATGGAAAGGCCTGGCACCACCTGACCGTCCAGTCGAAAGGCAGTGCATTGAAGATCGTTCTGGACGGCAAGGAGGTCCTGTTCGAAGACCAGCAGGTTGGTACGGATTCAATGGGGCTCTACTTCCAGACGGAAGGCGGCAAGGCATCGATCAGGAATGTCACGGTCAAGGCCCTGCGCTGAACGGTCCCGATTTCCGGCAATGAAAAAGGGAGGGCCCCAAGGCCCTCCCTTTTCGTTGCGTGATGGCGGTTGCGGCTACTTGGGAATGTTGATCTGTCCCGGGCGGATGGCGGGGTTCAGGCCGGCCAGTTCCGCGTCTTCCTTGGCCTGCTTGGCGTCGAGCTTGTTGAAGTACTTGCCGACGTGGATCGCGTAGTAGGTGGTGCCCAGCATGCTGGTCTTCTGCACCTGCACGTCGCGGTAGCCCTTCTGGCGGTAGGTCTCGGCCTCGGCCAGCGCCTTGCTTTCGTCGCCGAAGCTGGCCAGCTCCAGCGTGTAGTACGTCGGCTCGCCGCTGTCGGCCGGACCCAGCTTGCTGTGCTGGCGGCGCGCCTCGTCGGCGTAGGTGCCGGTGGCGTGCAGTTCGATCACCTTGGCGAACCAGTAGTCCGCGGTCTCGGGGAAGCCCGCCATTTTGGCGCTCATGCCCAGCTTGAACAGCACCTCGTCGTTGGGCACCGCGGTGACGTCGGTGTAGAGCTCCTCCAGCCAGTGGTACTGGCGGCTGGCCAGGTGGTAGTTGCCCATCTGGAAGTTGCAGTCGGCGCGGGCGAGCATCGCCAGGGCCTTGGTGGTGCGTTCGGGCGCCAGGTCCACGGCCTTGTCCTGGCTCTCCTTGGCGGCCTGGTACTTGCCCTGTGCGAACTGCGCCTGGCCGGCCAGGTAGTGGCCTTCGGCTTCGAAGGGATCGCCCTTGTGCTGGGCCAGCCAGCCGGTGGCCGTCTGTTCGGCGGCGGCGCCCTGTCCGGCGCGGATCTGGTCGGCCGCAGTCCTTAGCGCTTCGGGGCGCTGGGGCGGCGTGAGGTTCTGGGCGGGCAAGTCGGCGGTCTTCTTTCCGCCGCACCCTGCGGCGAGCAGCGCCAGGGCCATGGGCAGCGCCAAGGCCAGTATGCGAGTGCGCGCGATGAACATGATCGTATTCCTTTCCCCCGTCGGTGCGGACGTGCGGACAACCGGCGGACCCCCCACAGGGTAGGCCGGGCGGGCAGACTCCCTAACCGTTATCGGCCGGTGTTAGGTGAACGCTTGAGCGGAAAAAGGAGCCGGTTTCAGACGAAGTCGCTGAGGATCGCGTCGGCGACGGGGAACCCTTCGCGCGTGATGCGGAACCGGCCTTCGGGCGTGCGCTCCATCAGCCCGGCGGCGGCGTGCTTCGCGTACGCGGCCTGGAAGCCGGCGTCGCTTTCGGGGTCCAGGCCCCAGCGCGCGTGGAAATCCGCGGGCTCGAGGCCGCCGCACAGCCGCAGTTCGAGCACCAGGCTCTCGCGCGCCTTGGCTTGCGGATCGAGGCGCTCGCGTTCGGCGGCCGGATCCTGCCCGGCCTCGACGGCGTTCAGGTACGCGTCGACGGCGCGGTGGTTGACGGTGCGTTCGCCGTGCACGCAGCCGGCGGCGCTGACGCCGATGCCGAGGTAGGCCTCGTTGCGCCAGTAGACGAGGTTGTGGCGCGCCTCGCGGCCGGGCTTGGCGTAGTTGCTGATCTCGTACTGCGGCAGGCCGCCGGCACAAAGCGTCTCCATCACCAGGCGGTAGTGCGCGCCTTCGTCCTCGGGCGAAAGCCGCGCGATTTTGCCGCGCGCGGAGGCCTCCGTCAGCGGCGTGCCTTTCTCGTAGATCAGGCCGTACGCGGAAAGGTGCTCGGTGCCGAGGGCCAGCGCCGCGTCGAGATCCTTCTTCAGGTCGTCGAGCGACTGCGTGGGCAGGCCGTGCATCAGGTCGATGCTCACGTTCTCGAAGCCGGCGTCGCGCGCGCGGCGCACGGCTTCGCCGCCGTGCTTCGCGCCGTGGATGCGGCCCAAGAGCTGCAGCAGGTGCGGCTGGAAACTCTGCACACCGAAGCTCGCGCGGTTGACGCCGCGGAGTTTGAGCAGCGACAGTTTCGCGGTGTCGGCCGAGCCCGGATTGGCCTCGGCGGTGAATTCCTCGACGCGCGCGTAATCGACGTGGCGTTCGAGCAGGTCGAAGAAGTGTTCGAGCTGCGCCTCGCTGAGCGCCGTGGGCGTGCCGCCGCCCAGGAAGATGGTCTTGGGCGCGAAAGGCGCGTTCAGGCGCGCGATGCGGGCCGCGAGTTCGCGCTCCAGGGCCGCGAGGTAGCGGTTGGGGCGATCGTCCGAATAAACTTCGCGCGCGAAGTCGCAGTAGGTGCACAGTGCTTCGCAAAAAGGCAGGTGCACATATAGGGCCTCCGGGTGCAGGCGCGGATCGGCCTGGGCGGTGCGGGAGGCACTCTGGGGCGCCGGATCGCTCATGTACCCAAGTTTAACACGAATGCACGGTTGTGCTCGGGGGGACGATAAACATTAGGTTGGTCTGCACAATGTGATTGCCCTTGATTCCGACCCCGAAGGCTGATATGCGTAAAGGCATGTCGTTCTCGAGGCGCCTCCCCCCGGTCAGGCCCTCCGCCGGTAAAGATGCCAAGGCGGACGCTGCGACCCGTACGGCCGATGGCGGCACCAAGCCGCTGGGCAAGCTGTTGCTCCAGGCCGGCGCCATTACCCGCGAGCAACTCGAGAAGGCCCTCGAAACGCAGCGCCAGTCGTTCCTGCCGTTGGGCCGCATCCTGCGCGATACGTGCAAGCTGGACGATGAGGCCCTGGCCGCCGCGCTGCGGCAGCAGGCGCAGACCACGCGCATCTACCTGCGCTTCGTGCCGATTCCCGCGGAGACGCTGGGGTTGCTGGACGCCGCGTTCTGCCGCGAGAACGAGGTCGTGCCCTTCGAACGGCTGGGCAAGCTTCTCTGCGTGGCGCTCTCCAACGCCGACCAGCCCGGCCTGATCATGCAGATCGAGCAGCAGACGAACCTGGAGGTCAAGGCCTTCCAGGCGCCGTGGGACGATATCCGCAAGAAGCTCGAGCAGGCCTGAGCCGTGGCGTTGGTTCCGGCGCCGCCTTCCGCATGTCGCTGATTCCGCCCAATCCTCCGCCGCCAGGTCCCTTCCGGAAGAAACTCCGTCCGCTGATGTTCGCGATCGGTCTGGTGACGCTGGTCGGCGGCACCTTCCTGACGCTGATGCTTTACGTCGCCATGAATTGGTCGCCCGAATACGGGCCCGCCATGAATGGAGACCTCCTCGTGAAAGCGACGGCGGTCCTGATAACCCGCAACTGGTACTGGGGCGCGCTGGTGGCCGCGCTGTACGCCCTGACCCACTGGTTCATGTACACGACCTACTTCCGCCGCAAGCGCGCGCCCGAATCCGCACCCTGATCCGAAAATCCATGAAGGCCGCTCCACGAACCCGCGTCTCCGTGGTACGAAAAGGTTTCGGGACGCGCTGGTCCTGGCGGATGCGGTAGACCGACATTCCGTTTCCGCTATGATCTGGGCGTCCTACCCAACAAAAGCTGAAAAGCAGCATGGCAAGGCGCCGGAGGACAGGGGCCGCTGGCTCCGGTCATGACCCGGCCCTGCACGGCAGATAAAGGAGGGGGCAATGTCCAATGGCACCGGCGACCCGTTGATCGTCGCCGAAGGACTCTGCAAGTACTACGGCCCGTTCACCGCGATCGAGAAGGTCTCGTTCGAGGTGGCGGCGGGCTCGATCACCGCCTTCCTGGGGCCCAACGGCGCGGGCAAGACGACCACGCTGCGCTGCCTGACAGGGTTCCTGGCGCCCAGCGCCGGCAAAGCGCTGATCGCCGGGCACGACATGGCCGTCGACCGCCTGGCCGGCAGCAAGATGATGGGATACCTGGGCGAAGCCGGCCCGCTTTATCCCGATATGACGCCCAGCGGCTACATGAAGTTCGTGGGCAAGATCCGCAACCTCTCCGGCGGCGACCTGACTGCGGCGATGCAGCGCGTGCTGGAAGGCTGCCAGCTGACGGAAGTCTGGAACAAGCCGATCCGCAAGCTCTCGCGCGGCTTCCGCCAGCGTGTGGGTCTGGCGCAGGCGATGCTGCACGACCCGCAGGTGCTGATCCTCGACGAGCCCACCTCGGGCCTGGACCCCAACCAGATCTTCGTGGTGCGCGACCTGATCAAGGGCTTCGCGCAGAAGCACAAGACGGTGCTGCTGAGCACCCACATCCTGCAGGAAGTCGAAGCCATGGCCGACCACGTCTTGCTGATCAGCGAAGGGCGCCTGCAGTTCAACGGCACGCCGCAGGAGCTGGACGCGGGACAGGGCCTGGAAGCGCGCTTCCGCGAACTGACGAAGGGGGTGGCGGCATGAGCATCGTCAACGCCGGCGCCATCCGCGCGACCTGGCAGCGCCAGGTCGGCAGCCTGATGCTCAACCCGCTGGGCTACGTCTTCATCCTCGTCTTCGTGCTGGTCTCGGCGGGCATCCTCTTTCTGCCCGACGAATACTTCGCGCGCAACATCGCGGACTTCGGGCCGCTGCTGATGTACATGCCGTGGCTGCTGGTGGTGCTGCTGCCGGCGCTGGCGATGGGCAGCTGGGCCTCGGAGCGCGAACTGGGCACCGAGGAGCAGCTTATGACGCTGCCCATGGGGCTGGGCGACGCGCTGTTCGGCAAGTGGCTGGGCGTGGTGACGTACTTCACCCTGGCGCTGGCGTGCAGCTGCAGCAACGTGATCGTGCTGAAATGGCTGGGCACGCCCGACCTGGGGCTGATTTTCGCCAACTACGCGGGCTGGTGGCTGGCGGGGCTGGTCTTCGCGGCGCTGAGCGTCCTGGCGAGCACGCTGGTGGCGATGCCGGCCATCGCGTTCGTGCTGGGGGTGCTCTTCTGCGCCGCGGCGATGTGGGGCGCCGATAAGCTGGACTGGTTCGATCCGTTCAACCGCGGGCTGGTGCCGCTGGGCAAGGTCATCTTCGCGCCGGTGATGATCTGCATGAGTCTGGGCCTGGCGGGCCTGGTTCTCTCGGCGCGCTGCTGGCAACAGCAGCACATGCCGGAGATATTCATGCAGGTCGCGGTCTTCGTCTTCTCCGCCGTCACGCTGTTCAATCTCTCGGTGAAGGCCGACCGCAACGCCGTCGACTGGGACTCCAGCAGCGAGCGCCTGTCGAGCCTCAGCCAGGCCAGCCTCGAGGTGCTGAAGCAGATCAAGGAGCCCGTCACCGTCACCGCTTTCATCAGCGCCGAGTTGCCGCCCGAACTGGCCGAGAAAGGCAAGGAGATCGAGAACAAGCTGAAGGTGCTCGACCGCGAGATGGGTGATAAGGTGCGGCTGGACCTGTACCGCCCCGAGAGCACCCTCGACGAGGCCGGCACCAACGCCAAGAAGCAGTTCGGCCTGGAGCCGCGCTCGATGCCCGTCGAAACCGTCGCGGGCAAGGAGATGCGCGACGTCTTCCTGGGCGCGGTCGTGCGCTGCGGCAGCAAGATGCAGACGATTCCCTACTTCTCGCCGGGGCTGAGCGTCGAGTACGAACTGGCTCGCACCATCCGCAGCATCGCCGAGACCAAGAAAAAGGTCCTGGGCATCGTCGAAAACGACCTGAAGGTCAACGGCGGCTTCGACATGATGCGCCGGGCGCCCATCAACGCGTGGGACCTGGTCGCCGAGTTCAAGAAGCAGTACGAGGTCAACGAGGTCAACCTCGACTCGCCCGTCAGCAAGGACATCGACGTGCTGCTTGCGCCGCAGATCTCCCTGTTGAGCGAGCAGCAGCTCGCACGCCTGCACGACTACATCTGGGAAGGCCGTCCCTGCCTGATCCTGGAGGACCCGCTGCCCATATTCTCCGGCGAGAACCTGGGCACCTCCCAGCCCAAGAACAACCCCGAACAGATGCCCGGCCAGCCGCCGTCGGGTGCGCAGAAGCCGGACCTGCAGCCCCTTATGCAGGCCCTGGGCCTGGCGTTCGACGGCAAGGAGATCGTCTGGTCGGAGTTCAATCCCAGCCACGCCTTCCGCGACCAGTTCCCGCGCACCTTCGTCTGGTCGCGCAAGCAGGACGGCGGCGTCGCCGACAATCCCGTCACCACCGGCATCAGCAGCCTGCTGCTGTTGTGCCCGGGCTTCCTCAAGGAAGCGCCCGGCAAGTCCGACGACATAACCGTCACGCCGCTGGTCACGACCATCCCTGACGTGCCCTGGGGCTACAACCCCTTCGACGAGAACTTCAAGGTCGCCGGCTTCTTCGGGCAGCGCCGCCTGATCACGCCCGAGAAACTCAAGCCGCTCGCCGGCCCGCCGGGCATTCTGGCCGCCGCCGTCTCCGGCAAGATGCGCCGCGCCTACGATTTCTCCGAGAAGAAGGACGACGAGAAGGACGGCGACAAGAACGATAAGGGGGAGAAGGACGAAGCCGCCGCCAAGCACGCGCCCGGCACCGGCAAGGGCCTGTTGGGCGAAAAGCCCGTCCGCGTGGTCTTCATCACCGACATCGACTTCTGTCACGACCAGTTCTTCTCCATCTACCGCGCCGAGGGCCAGGAGTTCAGCCAGGACGACCTGCGCTTCCTGCGCGACCTGCGCAACGTCCAGTTCGTCTCGAACGCCGTCGACGCGCTGGCCGAGGACCAGGACTTCCTGGAGCTGCGCACGCGCCTGCCGCGCGCCCGCCCGCTGAGCGCCCTGGAAGAGGTGCTGAAGCGCACCCAGAAGGCCCGCACCGAGGCCGAGACCAAGGCTCGGGAGGAAGCGGACCGGCAGTTGCAGGAACGCCGCGAGACGATGGACAAGCGCGTGGAGGAGATCGACAAGCGCAAGGACATCGACGAAGGCGCCAAGGACCAGCTCAAGGAGAGCGTGCGCATCACCGAACAGCGCAAGCTCGAGAAGTTCATCGAGGAGGTCAACGAACAGAAGGAACGCGCGGACGTCGAGGCCGGCTTCGTCCAGAAGAAGGAGATCGACGAGGTCCGCAACAACCTGCGCTGGCTGGCTATGGGCGTGCCGTCCGCCGTCCTGGCATTCATGGCGCTGGTCGTCTTCTTCTTCCGCTTTGCCAGCGAGCGGCTGGTCGTTCCCGAGAACCGCATGCGAGGTGCGTCATGAAGGTCGCCATGGTAGTCGCCTTCTTCCTGGCCGTGGTCACCACGTTCTGGACGTGGTACCCCCGCGCCACCGTCCAGAGCGACGAGGAGACCCTGCAGGGCCAGCTGCTGACCTACAAGCACCAGGAGGTCAAGCCCGAGGAGATCGCCTTCCTGCAGGTCGCCACCTGGAACGAGGAATCCGAATCGCCGCAGGTCTTCATCGTCCACCAGAAGGACGGCAAGTGGCTGATCCAGAGCCACCACGACTACCCCGCCGACGGCAAGGATCGCATCGGCCGAACCGCCGGCGACGTGCTGAACGTCCGCGCCGGACCGCGGGTGACCGGCGGAAGCAGCGAGCACGAGAAGCTGGGCGTGGTGGACCCGACCGACAAGAACGCCGACGCCAAGAAGGGCCGTGGCAAGCGCGTGACCCTGAAGAGCGCCGGCGGCACCGCGCTGGTGGACCTGATCGTCGGCGACAAGGCCGAATCCGGCGATGTCTACTACGTCCGCCTGCCCGGCGACAACAGCGTCTACACCGCCGAGGTCAAGCCCGACATCAGCACCAAGTTCCAGGACTGGGTCGAGCCCGATCCGCTGAAGGTCCGCCGCGGCGACGTGCGCAAGATGGTCATTCGCGACTACAGCATCGACGAAACCAAGGGCACGGTGGAGCAGCGGTCCGAAACCGAGCTCGCCAAGGGCAAGGATGACAAGAAGTGGTCCTCGCCCGCAACCCCCGAAGGCAAGGCCGTCGACGAGGACGTCACCGACTCGATGCTCAGCGACATCGCCGGCATGCGCCTGGCCGGCGTGCGGCCCTTCGACCCCCGCTGGCTGCAGCCGCGCGGCTTCTTCATCGACGCCAAGCAGGGAAGGATCTACGGCAACGAAGGCAGCCTCGAGGTCTACACCAAGGACGGCCTGTTCTACATGCTCTATTTCGGCGAGATCGCCCTCGGCGACGAGGCCGACCAGTCCGCCGACGCTGCAGATACCGACGGCGCCAAGAAGAGCGAGGACAAGGCGGCGCAAAACAAGGACGGCGAAAAGGAAAAGGGGCACAACCGCTACATGGCCGTCTTTGCCGGCTACAGCCCGGAGCTGGACGAGAATCTTGCCGAAGCCGACGCGAAGCTGAAGGCGGACCTTGAGGCCCTCAAGGCGCCCAAGGAGGACAAGAAAGGCGAGAAAAAGGGCGAAGGCGAGAATCCCGAGGAGAAAAAGGACGAGAAGAAGGACGAGAAACCCAAGACCGAGGAAGAGCTCAAGGCCGAGCACGCCAAGGCCGCCGAGAAGATCAAGAACGAAGGCCACCAGCGCGCCAAGAAGGCCATGCAGCGCTTCCAGAAGTTCTTCTACGTCATCTCCGACGACAGCTTCAAGCGCCTGCGCCCGCCCCTGAGCCGCCTCTTCAAACTCAAGAAGCCCGACACCGCCACGCTGCCCGGCGACAAGGTCAACGACCCTCAGGACCTGATCGAGAAGGCCAGCGGGCTCTTCTACGCCGACCTCGAGCAGGGCGAAGGCGACGAGGTCAAGGAAGGCGACAAGGTCGAGGTGCACTACACCGGCTGGCTGGCCAGCGACGGCACCAAGTTCGACAGCTCGCTCGACCGCGGGCAGCCGTTCCCCGTCGAGGTCGGCAAGGGCGGCGTGATCAAGGGCTGGGACGAGGGTCTGCAGGGCATGAAGCTGGGCGGCAAGCGCAAGCTGATCATTCCTGCCGAACTCGGCTACGGCGCCGCCGGCAGTCCGCCGAAGATCCCCGCCAACGCGCAGCTGGTCTTCGATGTCGAGGTGCTCAAGCTCAACGACAAGGCCGCGCCGCCCAAGTCCGCGAAGCCGAAGGAGGCCGTGCAGCCCGAGGTGCAATTGCAGCCCGACGGCGAGTAACCGCTTTGCTTGAATCCTGAGAAACGCAAAACGGGCGGCTTCGGCCGCCCGTTTTCATTCTCTCACCCCTGACCCCTCGCCGCTCGCCCCTGCCGTCAGCGGTTTTCGTCCGCGGGGCTGGCCAGGCGTTCCAGGAAGCGCACCACGATGCCGCGGTCGCGCGCCAGCATCGTCACGCGCACGCGCCGGCGCCGCCCGCCGCTGGAGACGGTCACGTCGCGGCGCGTCTGGCCCTCCTCGAAGCCCAGTACGTTGCGCAAGTGGGCGACGAAGGTCGGCGTCAGGGCAGCGGGCAGGTGGCCCATGGGCTCCTCGCCCTTGGGCACGTCCTTGGCCTTCTCCTTGCCTTCTTTCCCGCGCGCGGGTTCGGGCACGTGCTTCGCAAGCGTCCAGCCTTCGGCTGTGGGCTTCTCGGGCTTGCTGGCGGGCAGCGCGGCGGGCAGGTGCCGCAGGCTCAGGATCAGGTGTTGGCCGCTGCGTATCGCGCGCACTTCGCTGGGATACGCGCGCAGCGGCAGCGCGAAGATCAGCGGCGTGATCGTGCGAGCGATATGCAGTCGGTCTTCCTCGGTCAGTTCCGAGGCGATCAGGCGGTTGAGTTCCTTCGGGTTGCGCGCCAAGGCGTCGGTCAGGCGCGACCACAGCGCATCGAGGCCGTCGTTGCCCAGACCCCAGGGGCGTTCCAGGTCGCTGAGTTGCCGGGCGTTGACGTACGCGTGCAGGTAGCGGGCCAGGATGTCGTGGCCCGGGGCGGGGGAAGGTGCATGCCCGCGCGTGCTCATAACCTTTCTTTATTACGCGTTTCCAGCCTGCGCAAGAAGAAACGAAGCGCAAAAGCGATTGCACTTGTGCCTAACGCCGTCGATTAAGGTGCGGCAAAACTGCAAGAAAGTTGCGGCGGCATGGCACGAATAGGATGCGTGCAACGCAGCGGCATCAGGCTTTGCGCAGCGTGACGATGCCGGCCTCGGCGAGCGGGTCGATTGCTCCGGCGAAGACGTGCGCGAAGGGGCCCTGCGGCGGCGGCGTTTTGGACGTGGCCGCCGCGCCCAGCGCCACCGCGCCGGGCAGGCCGCAGCCGGCGATCTTTCCGGCCAGGATGCGCGCGCCGAGCACGATGCCCAGGATGGGGCTGGCGGAGAGCAGTTCGCCGGTGAAGAGCTTGGGGGCGACGGCGCCGACTTCGGGGCACTTGGCCAGGCGCCGCGTCCAGAAGGCGCGTTCCCAACTGTCGACGCTCGACTCTTCCGGCGTCGCGGCCATCACCAGCGCTGGGCCGGCGGCAAGGTCCACGCCGCGCAGCGCGCCTTCGCTCGCGCGGTCCCACGATTCCAGGAACGGGCTGACGGCCGAGCCGGAACCCAGGCCGATGGCGGTGATTTCGGCGAGTGCCGCGCGCCCGCGCGCTGCGGCGCTGGATTCGCTCTCCAGCAGCAGGCAGGCGGCGCCTTCGCCGGGGACGATGCCGTCGTTGTCCTCGTGCCAGGGCGCGGCGGTGCCGGTGGGGCTCAGGCGGCTCTCGCTGTGGAAATGCGTGTGCAGCGCGCGCGTCAGGCTCTCGCTGGCGGCGACGAGCACCGCGCTGGCGCTGCCGGTGACGATGCGGTCGTGCGCGAACAGCAGCGCCTCGATGCCCGCCAGGCGCTCGCCGCCGAAGGTCGCCGCCGACCCGCGCAGGCCGTACTCGATGCACAGCAGCGACGACGGTGCGTTGGCGTAGCCGTGCGTGAAGGGCAGCGGCTGCGCGAACTTCGGGTTGCTGTCCTTGATCTTCTTCCAGAAGATCTCCATCGCTTCCAGGCAGCCCATCGTGCTGCCGTAGGCGCAGCCGATCTCGAGGCCTTCGGGCCGCGACTCGGGCGCCAGCAGGCCGGCGTCCTCGAGCGCCAGCTTGCCGGCGGCCAGGGCCAGGGCGCTGGTGCGGTCGACGAAGGTCTTGAGGTTGGGGCAGTACTGTTCGAGCGCGAAGTTCTCGATCTCGTAGCCGAAGGCCGGCGCGCCTTCGGTGACCTCGAAGCCGGTGATCTCCGGCGCGGTCTTGGGCAACTCGGTGCGCTTGCCGGCCAGGGCCTCGTCGAAGGGCGCGGGGGCGATGTAGCCTGCGCCGGTGACCAGCACGCGCGGGGGTTGGGGAGCTTCGTCGGCCATGGGGCCCTCGCGAGTCCTACAGCTCGTGCTTGTGGTAGAAGTGCGTGAAGACCTCGTCGCGCGCCGCGTGGTCCTTGGTGAAGATGCCGCGGATCGCGCTGGTGACCATCACGCTGCCGGGCTTGCGCACGCCGCGCATGGTCATGCAGGTGTGAGTGGCCTCCAGCAGCACGGCGACGCCCTTCGCATCGAGCTTCTCCATCAGCAGGTCGGCGATCTGGCTGGTCAGGCGCTCCTGGACCTGCAGGCGGCGCGCGAAGCTCTCGACGACGCGCGCGAGTTTGCTTAAGCCTACGATGTGGCCGTTGGGCAGGTACGCGACGTGGGCCATGCCCATGAACGGCAGCATGTGGTGTTCGCACATGCTGTAGAAGGGGATCTCCTTCAGGATCACCAACTCGGTGTGCGACTCGTCGAAGGTGACCTCCAGGTGCTTGGCGGGGTCCTCGGCGCGGCCCGAGAGCACTTCCTCGTACATGCGCGCGATGCGCGACGGCGTGTCGCGCAGGCCCTCCCGGCCCGGGTCCTCGCCGACGGCCGCGAGCAGTTCGTGAACGGCCTTCTCGATGCGTGCGTGGTCCACCTGGATTTCCCCCATCTTGATTTATGCCTTCAATTCCTGCGAGTCTACGCGATCAGGATTCCACTTCCCAGTCCAGCGGTCCGCCGGTGCCGCGGCGGATGCGGCGGTACAGGTGGTCGCGTTCGACGGGCTCGCCGCCGGTCTCGCGGATCAGGCGGTGCAGGTCGGCGACGGTCAACTCCTGCGGCGTCGTCGCGCCGGCCATGTGGTAGATCTTCTCCTGCACCACGGTGCCGTCGAAGTCGCTGGCGCCGTAGCTCAACGCGAGTTGCGCGACGGAAAGCCCCAGCATCACCCAGTAGCTTTTCACGTGCGGGACGTTGTCCAGCAGCAGGCGCGAGACGGCGTACGTGCGCAGTTCGGCGGCGCCGCTGGGCCCGCGCTCGACCTTCAGCGGGTTGTTGTCCGGGTGGTAGCTCAGAGGGATGAAGGCCATGAAGCCGCCGGTCTCGTCCTGCAGCGCGCGCAGCTGCAGCAGGTGTTCGACGCGCTGTTCGATGGTCTCGTAATGCCCGTGCAGCATCGTCGCGTTGGACGGGATGCCCAGCTTGTGCGCGGCGCGGTGCAGGTCCAGCCACTCGGCGCTGGTCTCCTTGCCGCGGCAGATGATCTTGCGCAGTTCGTCGTCCAGGATCTCGGCGCCGCCGCCGGGCAGCGAATCGAGGCCCGCCTCCTTCAGCGCGCTCAACGTTTCGGCGGGGCTGAGTTTCGCCAGCGTCGCGAGGTGGTAGATCTCGATGGCGGTGAAGCACTTCAGGCCCAGCTTGGGGTGCCGAGCTCGGATGCCCTTCAGCATTCCGGTGTAGTATTCGAACGGGAAGTCCGGGTGCAGCCCGCCGACGACGTGCACTTCCGTCGCGCCGCGCGCTGCGATCTTGCCCGCTTCCTCGAAGACCTGCTCCAGCGTCATCTCGTAGCCGCCGTCGCGCCGGTCGCGCCCCTTGCGGCGGAAGAAGCTGCAGAACGCGCACGAGAGCGTGCAGAAGTTCGAGTAGTTGATGTGCCCGTTGGAGACGTAGTAGACGCTGCGGCCGTGGCGGCGGAGCGCGTGCCACGCGGCCAGGCGCCCCAGGCCCAGCAGGTCCTTGGCCGCGTACAGGGCCAGGCCGTCGGCCTTCTCGAGGCGTTTGCCGGCGGCGAGTTTGTCGCGGACGGGCGCTAGTTCCGCACCGACTTCGGGCGGGTCGCCGGCGGCGGCGGCCTGCGCCGGGTCGCCCAGCGCGCGGTGGATCTTCGTATCGAGGGCCAGGCCGGATGCCAAGGGTGCGTCTCCTCAAGAGGCCTACAAAAGCATCCTATTAAGGAGGCGCGCCCGGGACAAGCCGCGCCGGGGAAGGGCGGGGCTCAGGGTTTGAAGGGTTCCGACCCGGGGACCGGCATAAAGTCCAGGTCGAGCGCCGGTTCGGTTTCCGCGGGCTGTGCGGGCGCTGGCGACTTCTCATCCGGCGCGCCGGGTTCTTCGGCGGGAACCGGCCCGAAGATCACGCCGGGCCGCGCGTAGATCTCCACGACGGGGCGCTGGCCGGGCAGGCCGACGGTGGCGCGGCGTTCGACGTGCGCGCGCAGCCATTCCCAGGGTTCCTGCGCGTAGTGGATGCCGAAGACGCCGTGCTCGATGCCGTAGTTCATGCGCAGCACCACGTCGGGCGGGTTGGCGGCCCACATCGCGACGATCTTCTGGTCGTCCCAGCTGCCCGACCATTCCATGGGCAGGTACGAGAACATCGCGTAGGGATTGGCGTGGCCGGTGAAGAAGTTCAGGCCCAGGCCCTGCGGCAGGGCCAGCACCTTCGTGCCGGGCGGCAGCGTCTCGAGCAGCTGCAATGTGCGCTTCTGCGCGTCGCCGACCGGCAGGCCGAGGTGGTAATCGACCAGGCGCAGGCGCCCGCGGGGGCTCTCGTATTCGATCTTGTGCGCGCCGTACCAGCCGTGCGAGATGCGCGCGTGCGCGAAGATCAGGCCCAACAGCATCCCGCAGCCGGCGAAGCGCGCCAAACGTCTGCGATGCGCGGGCGCCTTTTCGCGCGGCAGCCACGCGCCGAAGGCCCACGCCAGCGCCACCAGGCCGACCGGCAGCAGGAAGAATCCGTAGTGGAACGCGACCACGCGCAGCGGCGTGCGGGCGCACGCGCCCAGCGTGAAGGCCCACAGCAGCAGCGGCGGCAGCGCGGCGGCGCGCGCCGCCGCGTCCTTTGCCGTGAGTCCGCGCCAGCCCAGCACCGCCAGCAGCGCGCCCGCGCCCAGCGACAGCGCGCGGAAGGGGATCGCGACCGGCAGCGCGCCGTACAGCCCCGCGCCCAGCACGAACAGCACCGCCGCGCGCCAGCCGCCGGCCTTTTCGTTGCCGCCGCCGCGCGCCAGCACTCGCGCGGCGAACAAAAGCGCGCCGCAGGCCAGCGCGGAGGCGCCCATGTACAGCAGCGAATCGCCGAGCACCGCGAGGCCGCTCACGCGCCCGATGTACTCGCCGGCGCGCTCGTTGACCGCTCCGGCGAGGTTGTCGTGCACCAGCGTATCGAAGCCGACCCGCGCGGCAATCGCCCCATAGCCGCCCAGCACCGCCGCGACCGCGCAGGCGTAGCCGAGCAGGTGCGCCTTATTCAGACGGCCCTTCTCGAAGAAGGCGTAGGCCAGGAAGGCCGCGTGCGCGCCGAAGGCCGGCACGAAGGCCTCGACCTTGCAGAACGCCGCCAGGACAAGCGCCGCGAGGCTGAGCGCGAGGTCCGCGGCGCGGCGCTTGGACGCGTGGCGCGCGAGGAAGAGCAGGCTCGTGGCGGCGAAGAGCATCCCGTACGTCGCGGCGAAGGTGTACGGCAGCACGAAGTTGAAGATCGAGTAGAAGTTCAGGTGCGCGAAGCCGCAGAGGTACAGGAACGCGGCGGCGGCCAGCGTGGCGCTCGCGCGGTCCACGAACTGCCGCGCGAGGCGATACAAGACCAGGCACATCAGCGCGGCGCTTGTCGCGCCCGCCGCGCACAGCACGTAGTGGTGCGCGCCGAAGAGCTTGTAGAGGAACCCGTTGAAGTACGGCGCGAAGGGCCCGTAGTAGTAGCGCAGGTCGGCGTAGAGCGCCGCGCCCTCGGCGATGCGCCGCGGCAGTTCCCACTCGCGCCCGGTGTCGACGCACAGGTCGCCCCAGGTCAGCCAGCTTGCGTAGAGGTTGTGCGCGAAGCAGGCGGCCAGGACCGCGATGGGGCCCCAGCGGCGGCGGCGGGCGAAGGCGCGCGCGCTCATTGCGGCGCTCCGCTCAACGTCACGCCCGGCCGCAGGTAGACCTCCACCAGCATCTCGTCTTTGGTGCGCACGCCGCTGTAGAACGCGGTGTGCGCGCGCAGCCAGGCCCAGGGCGCCTGCGCGTAGTCCTCGCCGAAGGTCCCGAACTCGCTGCCGTACTTCAAACGCAGCACGGCATCGGGGGGATTCGCGGCCCACATGGCGATGATCTTCTCGTCGTTCCACGTCCCCGACCAGTCCATCGGCAGGTACATGGTCAGCGCGTAGGGGTTGGCGCGGCCCGTGAAGTAGATCAGGCCCTCGCCCTGCGGCACGGCCAGCACGCGCGCGTCCGGCGGCAGGCGTTCCATCAATTTCAGCGTTTCCCTGAGCGGCTCGCCGATGGGGCCGTCCTTCCCGTACGCGGCCAGGCGCATGCGGCCGAACGCGCCGGCGACCTCGACGGTGTGCGTCGCGTAGGCCTGCCGGCTGACGGCGGCGTGCGAGAAGATCAGCCCCAGCAGCGCGCCCCAGCCGGCGCAGCGCGCGAGCGTCCGCGGGTGGCCGTACCGGCGCGCGTGCGGCAGCCACGCGCAGAAGCCCCACGCGACGGCCACCAGGCCCACCGGTATCAGGTAGAACCCGTAGTGGTACGCGACCGCGCGCAGCGGAATGCGCGCGCAAGCGCCCAGCGTGAAGGCCAGCAGCAACGCGGCGGCCAGGTGCCTGTCGCGGGCCGGCGCATCGGCGGCCGTGCGCCACGCCCGCGCGGCGTGCACGAACAGCGCCAGCGCCAGGAACGGCACCGCGCGCAGCGAGACCTCCGGCGAGAGCAGCCCGATACCGGCCAGGCTCACTCCGGCAAGCCCCGCGGCGCGGAACGTGCGCCCGCGGGCGTCGTCGCCGCGCCCGAAGTGCCACGCGGTCGCGCCCAGGCTCGCGAAGACCAGCAGCGAGGCGCCCGCATAGCCCAGGCTTCGCGCGGGCTGGTCCAGGCCCGCGACGTGGAGGATGTACGGCTGCATGCGCGGGTTGGCGGCGCCCAGGAGGTTGTCGAACAGCAGCGTGGAGAAGCCCACCTGAGCGGCCAGCAGGCCGTACACGCCCAGCACCGCGGCAGCCGCGGCGGCGTAGCCGGCCGCGTGCGCGCGCGAAAGGCGCCCGCGTTCGAAGCAGCCGAAGGCCAGGAACGCGGCGTGCGCGAGCAGCGCGGGAAAGAGCGCCTCGACGCGGCACAGCGCCGCCAGCGCCAGCGCCGCCAGGCTGAGCGCCAGGTCCGCGGTGCGGCGCTTCTTCGCGTGGCGCACGAGAAAGAGGAGGCTCGCGGCGGCGAAGCACATCCCGTACGTCGCGGCGAAGCTGTACGGCAGCACGAAGTTGAAGGTCGACATGAAGGTCAGCTGCGCGAAGGCGCACAGGTACAGGAAGGCGGCGGCGGCGAGCGTCGCGGCGGTGCGGTCCATATACTGCCGCGCGAGGCGGTACAGGACGGCGCACAGCACCGCGGCGCTGGCGGCGCCCGCCGTGCACAAGACGGAGTACCTCGCGCCGAAGAGCTTGAACAGCAGCCCGTTGAAGTACGGCGCGAACGGCCCGTACCAGCTGCGCAGGTCCGCGTACAGCGCCTCGCCGTTGGCGATGCGGACCGCCGTGGCGATCTCGCGGCCGGTGTCGACGGCGAGGTCGCCCCAGCAGAGCCAACTCGCGTGGAGGTTGTGCGCGAAGCAGGCGGCCAGGACCAGGATGGGGCCCCAGCGGCGGTGGCGGCGGGCGAAGGCGCGCGCGGACAATGCGCTAGTCGCCGTCGGCGGCCAGCGTGCCGGCGTCGGCGGGTTCGCCGGGCTTGGCTTCGACGCTGGCCAGCGCGCCCAGCGCGTCGTCGGCGAAGACCTGCCACGGGCCGGCGGGAATGCGCGCGAAACTCCAGCGGCCCGCGGCGTCGGTGAAGGCGGTGATGCGCTGGGTCTGCTGCACGTAGCCGAACTTGCGCTTGTCCACCGGCTGCAGGTGCACGCGGCGGAAGGCGGACGGTTTGCCGCCCTCCGTCAGCACGCCCTTGACCTCGCAGGCCGGCGCCAGCTCCAGCCGGCCCAGGTTCAGCGCGTGGCCGTGCATCGTCCAGCGCTTCTTCAGCACCACGTAGCCCGGCGCGTCGATGACGAGGAGGTTGTACTTCCCGTCGCCGTCGATCCCGTCGAGCGCGAAGAGCCCCGCGGCGTCGCTGCTTCCTTTAAGGAACTTGCGGTAGCCCACCAGTCCGGCCTCGGCCTCGATCGAAGCCCCCGCGACGGGCTTGCCGGTGGCCGCGTCCACCAGCGCGCCGCGCACCAGGCCGGGGTTGAGCGCCATCGTGACCTGGGCCGCGGCGCCTTCGGGTTTTACCTCCACCGGCGCGACCGTGTCCTGGTAGCCGGCGGCCTTCAGCGTGACCGTCCAGCGCCCGACCAGGCAGCGCGGCATCTCGAAGCCCGCCTCCAGGTCCCCGGCGTAGTGCGTGGGCGGCGCGGTCCATTCGAAGCCGCCGATCGCGTGCGGCGCGTCGCAGACCAGCGTCGCCTGCACGCCCTTCACCGGCTTGCCGTCGTCGTCCTGGAAGGCGAGTTTCAGCGCGCCGTAGCGGAATGTCGCGTTGTACGTGTCGCCGCCGGCCAGCTCGGTGCGCGAGACGTACCCGTTGCCGAAGGGGTTGTGCACGCGCAGTTCGAGCACGTTCTCCAGGTCGTCGACTTCCGGCAGCCCGCCCACGCGCAGCGTGCCGGCTTCGTCGCTGTACGCGGCGGCGGCCACCAGCGCGCGTTCGCCGGGAAAGCCCAGCGCCGCGCAGTCGTCGTTCAGCATCACCGTCGCCAGCGCGCCGCACACGGGCTCGGCCTTGCCGCTGCGTTCCTCCTGCACCGAAATCGTCACGCCCAGCCCAGAGCCAAGCGCGAAGTCCTGCGTGACGGTCGCCCAGCCGCCTTCTGCCTTGTCCAGGTTCAGCTTCGCGAAGGCCGGCGGCGCCGTGGGCGTCCAGGCCCCGGCGAGGTACCAGTCCGGCGAGAGCCCCGTGAGCGTGTAGCGGCCCTCCGCGTCGGTCCTGGCGAAGCGCGGGCCGCCCCAGCCTTCGTAGTCGCGCGCGGCGGCGCGTTCGGGATCGACGCTCGAACGCTGCGCCACGACCCACGCGCCGGCCACCGGCTTGCCGTCGCCGTCGCGCACCACGCCCGCCAGCGCGTGCCCGCGCGGGACCTTGACCGTGCCCAGGTCGAGCACGCGGCCTTCCTTGAGCGGGCAGGTGCGGTGGTCGAGTTTCACGACGACGGAGAGGCAGCCGTCTGCGCCGAAGACGGCCTCGCCTCCGACCGGCGCCGGCAGCGGGCCCAGCTTCACGACGCCGCCGTCGCCGGCCTTCGCGGCGAAGGGCGTGACCAGCGGCAGGTCGAAGTCCATCGTCGCGGCCTTGGGGGCGCTCAGCGCGCGCGTGAACGCGGCCCACGGCTGCACGCCGCTGGCGCCCAGCGGATGCAGGCTTGAACCCGGCACGGGCACGGCGCCTTTCGCACCCGGCAGGGGCTTGCCGTCTTCACCGACGACTTTCGCGGTGACCCACCAGTCGCCGGGCGCGGCTTTTGCTTCGAGCGCGGCGGGCTGAGCGGGAAAATGCGGGTCGGTAGCGTCGCTGGCGGCGGCAGACGCGGCGGCCAGCACAACCAGCAGGAGCAGGGTCGAGCGCATCGAGCGCATAGGCGGCGCCTTTCGCGGGCGGGGCGGGCGGAGCATGCGGAACAGAACGGGTATTATACGTGGGCGAACGAAGAATTACGAAGGCAGCGGCTGGGGGCGGCTTGCGGCGGAAAGGGTGCTGCTCAGACCTTCGGGAAGAGGCCTGTGCCGGTCTGGTGGATCTGCAGGTCCTTGCCTTCTTCCCAGCGCTTGCGCAAAACGCGGAGTTTCTTCACGCCGAGGTGGTGGCGGGCGGCTTCCTGGCCTTCGATCCACAGCACGGGGATCTCGAACTGGTACTTGTTCCAGAGTTCGGGGTCCTGGCTGATGTCGACCCACTTCAGTTCCAGTTCGCATTCCTGCGCGAACTCGTGGATCGCGGCTTTGGCCTCGTCGCAGAGCGGGCAGTCGGGTTTTCCATAAAGGGTCAGGTGCCACATGGGTTTCGCCGCCTCGAAAATACCAACTCGTCTATAGGCCTGGATTCCGGGTCCAACTATGGGACGCTGCACTGGCGTCCGCCATCAAGGATGCTTACCGCACAGGTGAACCAAGGGAGCGAAGTGGTTGTGAGCGTTCATGTTCGGCTTTTGCTTAAGCATCTTCTCGAGTAAGGATAACCTTTACGAGACCCATGCTAGCGCGCCCCCGGCGCAGGTAAAGGGACAAAGCCGCCCACCATGCCCGAATTGCCCGAAGTCGAGTCCGTCGTGCGCGCCCTGGCGCCCGCCTTGACCGGACGGTCTATAAAATCCGTCGAGGTCCGCAACACCAGCACGGTCGCGGGGTCGCCCGGACGCCCGGCGGCGCTGGCCGGCCGCCGCATCGATTCGGTGGCGCGCCGAGGCAAGTACATCCGTATCCACTGCGATCGCAACTTGGGCTTGGCCATCCACTTACGCATGACCGGATGGCTGGGCGTGAAGACGGCGATGGAGCTGGCCGCCGAGGCCGATCCGTACGTGCGGGTACTCTTCCACCTGCACCCTCTTAAAGAAGGCGCGGCGTCCCAAAAGGAGGCGCTCGTCTTCCGAGACATCCGCAAGTTCGGGCGCGTCTGGTGCGGCCCGGACCCGGCGCTGGACGGCCTGAAGGCCCTCGCCAAGCTCGGCCCCGACGCCCTGGCCATCGAACCCGCCGCCTTCGCCGAACGCCTGCGCGCGCGCCGCGGACGCCTGAAAAGCCTGCTGCTCGACCAGACCTTCCTCGCCGGCCTGGGGAACATCTATGCCGACGAGGCCCTGCACGAGGCCCGCGTCCATCCGCTCCAGGAAGCCCAGCGGCTCTCGAACGCGAAAGCCCTCGCGCTGCACGCCGCGGGAAAGGGCGTGCTCGAACGCGCCTGCGCGGCCGGCGGCAGTTCCATCGACGACTACCTGCATCCCGACGGCACGCCGGGGTGGTTCCAGCGCGAGTTGAAGGTCTACGGGCGCGAAGGCGAGCCCTGCCGGCGCTGCGGTGCAAAAGTGCGCCGCGTCGTCGTCGGCCAGCGCGGCACGTGGTTCTGCCCGAAGTGCCAGCGCAAGGGGTGAGCGGCGAGGAACGGAATCAGATGACCCGGCGATCGGGCGATCGGGTGAACCGAACAGCAACCGGAAACCTGTAAGACTGCGCAAGACGTGCGAGCGCGTGGCGCGGGTTGGTAACCCGCGCATCTGTGGCGAAGAACAACTCGGAACTTCACTCTTCGGTAAGGCCAAACCTCAACCACGCCGTATGCCTCTAAGACTAGGCCCGCCAGATCGTCCTCATAATATGCGACTTAGCAGGTATTTCTCCGCACCCGCCGCCGCGCTGCTGCTGTGCGCCTCCTCTATAGGTGCCGCGCAAGGCGGGCAAGGCGGAGTGGTTAAGCCGCCAGCGCCACCCAATCAAGCTTCCGAGCCCGCCGGGGTGCTGCCCGCCGACGTCTGCGCCAAGCTGCGCGCGCGCCAGAGCGACCTCTATGCGAAGGCCGCGCCCGCCGCGAAGGACCTCGCGCGCTGGTGCGGCGCCAACAACTTCGTCGCCGGCCAGCGCGACGCCGTGCGCGCGGCGCTGCGCCTGGGTGGGCGCGACTCGGGCCTGGCCTCGACCCTGGCACGGCTCGACGCCCTGCCGCTGGGCGACGCGCCGCCGCCGGACGGTTACGCGCGCGAAGCCGCCAAGCTCGCGCAGGCCGCCGCGCCGCTCTACGAACTCTGGCAGGACGCGAAGAAGGCCGGCGCGCTGAGCATCGCGGCGGAAGTCGCGCAGGACCTGGCCGCCGCCGATCCGTTGCACGAAGCCACGCACAAGGCGCTGGGCTACGTCCAGCACGAGGGCCGGTGGGTCGGGCCGTGGGCGAAGAAGATGCTCGGAGAGGGCTGGATCGAGGACCCGCAGTTCGGCTGGATCCCCGCGTCCGACGCGCCCAAGTACCGCGCCGGGCAGCGCCCCATGGACGGCGGGGGCTTCGCGCCCAAGGCCGAAGCCGACGCCGCGCACCGCGACAAGATGAAGCCGTACAAGATCGTCAGCGAACACTTCGACGTCTTCTCGACGCGGCCGCTGGAGGAAGGCGTGCGCTTCGCGCGCGAGGCCGAGGACTTTCTCGAGTCCTGGGGCCACCACTTCGCCGCGTTCCTCGAGCCCGAACTCAAGGTCGGCGCGCTGCCGGGCGCGGGCCTCCAGGCGCCGGCGCGCATGCGCGTCTTCTACCTCTTCGACGAGGCGCAGTACCGCGAGATCAGCGGGAACCCGCGCGCGAAAGGGCACTTCGACCTCGCGCGGCAGTGTTCGTTCTTCTATCCGTACGGCGCGACGCGTTCGCGCGTGCAGGAGATGATCTTTTACCACGAGGTCGGGCACCAGGTTTTCCACGCCTTCAGCCTGGGCGCCAACAAGGGCATGGGCTTCTTCGGGGCGCTCTCCGGCGCCAACAACTGGCTGCTCGAAGGCCTCGCGACCTATCTCGAAGGCCTCGACAACGTCGGCGGGAAGCTCGTCACCGCCCAGGTGAACCTGCCGCTGCGCGATTTCCTCTCGTCCGCTGGGCTCGCCAGCGACCGGCTGGCGGTGATCGGGCCGCTGCGCATCAAGCTCGCCGCACATTACGTGCAGACGAAGATCGCCGAACCCTGGGAAAAGCTCTTCGCGCTGAACCAGGCGCAGTACCCCGCCGGGCCCGTCGTGAACGGGACCCAGATCGACCGCTACAGCGAAGGCGGCGCCATCGCCTACTTCCTGCTGCACGGCAGCGGCGAACGCCACCGCGACAACTTCGCGCGCTTCGTGCGCGCGTTCTACGAAGGCAAGGCGCGCGGCGCGAAGGCCATCGAACAGTACCTCGGGACGCCGGTCGCGGAGTTGGAGAAAGGCTACGCCGAGTTCATGGGCAAGATCCCGCCCATGAAATAGCGGTGAGGGGTGAGAAGGCAGATTAGAGATGAAAGTTGAGAGATGGAACTGAAAACGGAAAACGGAAAGAACCAAAAAACGGCAAACGGAAAACTGAAAACTTCGCAAAACGCGTGAGCGTGTAGCGCGGGTATTCTACCCGCGCATGTGTGGCGAAGAGCCGCGCGCGTATTCTTACTAACGAATGGCCTATAGCCCAAGCATCGAATCCGCTCCAAAGGAGCGGGATACAATAGCCAGGGGCGCAGCCCCTGGTATGCAGTCTTGGCGAGCAGAGCCCTGTAAGGGCGAGATAAACCAGGTCGCGTCCAATGAGGGAAATCTCGCCACTACAGGGCTTAGGCGTATAGGCGATCCATTTCAGACACTTTGCCCCTGGGTACGCTCTGATGCGAAACTACTTGCACGTCTTCGCAACATAAGATAGGTTGACGAACGAGGTCTATTGACAACCTTTAGTAATTTGAGGTTGAGAGCAACACAATGTTAACGGTTGAAGACACAAAAGAAGAGCTAAGCTATGCATATGTACATGCGATAGCAACATTGGCCGGATTTACATGTGATCGCCCTTTTAAGGACAGGGATAGTATTGACATTCAGATTTCTTCACGCGGACAGCTCTCACCAAGTTCAAAGCTTCTTTCGCCTAAAATTGAGGCGCAGGTAAAGGCAACCAGCGTGCTGGAAATAGCGAATGGTGTCATACCATATCCCTTGAAGAGGAAGAATTTTGTTGACCTAAGAGCTGTGACTATGGTGCCTCGCATATTGATTGTGCTGCTCCTGCCAAATGATAGTGACGACTGGGCAACTTTTTCCACTGAGTCTCTAGTCACTCGAAGGTGTGCATATTGGCACGACGTATGCCTCGAACCCGATCATCGAAATCGTCGATCTCAAACGGTATATGTTCCGACAAAGAATATCTTCTCGCCTACTTCCTTGAGGCAGCTTATGGTCGAAGTTTCAGTTCATGGAGGTTTTGACCATGGGCACTAAAGAGTTGCCCGAAGAGCTGCTGCGCACGGTTGCTCCCAATGATTTGGTTGAGTATTTACTAGCTCGTGGTTGGAGGCAGGTTAAGGGAATTAAAAAGCCAATTGCAGTCCTCCGACCCCGGGGGCGGGTGCAAACTGACGTCCAAATTCCACTCAATAGAGAATTCGATGACTATTATTTCCGTATGTCGGAGGCGATCGCGGAAGTTGCCGCGAAGGAAAGCAGGGCTCCAGTTGCAGTTCTCAACGACCTCCTTGTTTCGAGTTCGGACATACTTAGATTTCGACTTGATGGTCCCGCATATGCAGATGGAACAATTCCGTTGGAGGATGGATTGGCATTTCTAAATGGATCCAGAAAGGCTTTACTTTCTGCTGCATGTGAGGCGACAGAGGAGCGCCCATTTTTCTCAAAGCTTACACGGGGAAACTCTTTGGAATTTTTGAATAGTTGTCGCCTTGGGCAAACTGAGCGCGGGAGCTTCGTTGCGGTTTTACTTTGTCCTTTGGATGTATTTAACACACGTATAAATAATGAAGAAGGTCTCTGGGGGTCTGATGTGCAGCCCGATCCTTTTCCGCGCCAGGTTACAAAGCGGTTGCTAAATTCTACTCTGCATATTTGTAGGTTGGGATCAACTGATCAGATAGAAAGGCTAGTCAATCCTCAACGAGGCGACCTTCAGGTAAGTGCGAATTTGTGTGAGGCCTTACTTGAAATGCATAATTTCAACCCCCGAACCAATCTTGAAATAACTACAACTTGGGCAAGGAGTCTGTCGCCTGGTCGCAAAGCTACGGAAAGCGTAGAGATTCCAATGAGAGTGTTTCCAGTTCTTGAGGAAGTGGCTGCAAAACTGCGGCCTAAGCAAGAGCCTGTACAGTCAATTTTTATTGGGAAGGTTGCAAAGTTGTCTGCCGAAGCTAACAAAGAGGACAGAGCAGATGGAGAAATAATATTCGCCTTCCAAGGTGATGACGAACTTATCAAGGCAAAGGTTCTCTTGAGGGCGCCAGACTATGATGTTGCGTGTGATGCGCACAAAAACGGTCAGTATGTCACCATAAAGGGCATTTTTGTCCGTGGTTCGAGGTTACATGAAATTAAGGAGTATTCTAAATTTGGAATCCAGTCCCTATTCTAGTTGTCGGCGTGAAAATGTCCAAAATAGGAGTAACACGCCTTCAATTGCCTCGCACACGGCCTTACTCTCCCCACACGTCCTCATCCGCTTCAAGTTGTCGGGAAGGCACGGCGGCCTGCCCAGTCCCGGCACGCCAAGCGCCTCGGCCTTGATGTGTTCAACGTCTAGGAAAGTGGGACAGAAGTAGGAAGAGAGGCGGGTGTCGAATCCGGAAGGGCGTAGCCCTGAAG
>JAKLKQ010000044.1 GCA_023150555.1 Planctomycetota bacterium | reverse complement strand
GGCGGAGGCGGCGGGGCGGCGGAACGCACGCCGGGCTTCTTGCCGCGGGTGGTGCCGTCCTCGCTGTAGCCCTGCTCCCGGTTGAGCTTCTTAATCACTTGCTGGCTAATGACTTTCAGCGACTGAAAGACGCCGTCGCCGTTCACCGCGACGGCCTCGACGGTGGGCCAGTCGTTGGTGTTGATCTTGGCGTTCATCTCGTCGACGGGCATGGCGTTGGGCAGGTCGCGCTTGTTCCACTGCAGGACCAGCGGCAGGTCGTTGATGTCGATGCCGTTCTCTTTGAGGTTCTTGGCGAGGTTTTCGAGGCTCTCGATGTTCTCCTGAAGCATGCTGGGGTTGCTGTCGGCGACGAAGACGACGCCGTCGGCGCCCTGAAGCACCAGCTTGCGGGTGGCGTCGTAATAGACCTGGCCGGGCACGGTGTAGAGCTGGAACTTGGTGCGCATCCCGGCGACGGTGCCGAGGTCCAGAGGCAGGAAGTCGAAGTACAGCGTGCGGTCGGTCTCGGTGGCGATGGAGACGAGCTCGCCGGTAGAGCCCCCCGGCGCCTTGGCATGCACGACCTGAAGGTTGGTGGTCTTGCCGCAGCGCCCAGGACCGTAGTAGACGATCTTGCAGTTGACTTCGCGCGCGGCGAAATTGATCTGAACCATGCCCGCTCCCCCGACCACACAAGTGCAGTGCAGCCCACTTCTAACCGCAATGAAGCTCACCACTTAAACGCATTGCGGCAGACTGTCAAGCGCTTCTACGACACATTGTGAAAAAGCGCCTTTGCCGTGGCGCTGACCGCCTGGAAGGTTTAAACGATAGTGGATACCGGAATCCCGGCCGGCCTCCGGCAATCCGAGGTCCCAAGCAGCCAAGGAGCCCCGCCCATGAGCGCCCCCAGCGTCGAAAGCCGCATCAAGGCCATGCTCGTCGAGCGCCTGATGTTGAAGGCCAAGCCCGAGGAACTCGGCGACACCGACGACCTCATCGAGAAGTGGAGCCTCGAGTCGGTCCAGCTGATGGAGATCGTGATCGGGCTCGAAGAGGTCTTCGGGCTGGCGCTGGGCGACGACGAGTTCAGCGTCAAGAAGTTCCGCACCGTCGCCAACATCGCCGCCGTCGTGCGCGAAAAAATGCCCGGCGCCTGAAGCCCGTCGCCGCCAATATTTTGAATTGCACCATGCGTCGTGACGCAAAATGTCAGTCGCGAAATTTCGCGAATCACGTCGTGCTGCGCGACGTGCTGGAGTGCACGTCGCGATTTGTATCAATCTATACCCGATTCCAACAAGGTGCAGCGGCGTTTCGGCGACGAAATCATTGGACTTACGGCGGTTTTGCACATCGTGGATGTGTTACACTGCACGGTGTGCAATATACGTAAAGCGTATTAAGCGGGGACCGGGATCCGGACACCGGTATCCGGAAAATGGCAAACGAAAATCGGAAAAACAGCGAAAGGAAAATGAGTCTCGGCGCTCGGACTGTTACACCACGGCAAACGCCAAAACGAAAAACAAGCGCGAAGCCGAGCCGTTCAACTAAGAACGGCCAATGATCCGTTCGGGTACGCTTTGCGTAAGTATAAACTCCCGGCCCGCCCTACATCTTCAGGTGTTTTTGAAGGAACTGCAGTTCGGTGGGGAAGCCGGCCACGCTGTCGCCCAGGCAGCGGATGTGGCATTCGATCCCCAGCGCGTCCATCTTCCGCTTCATCAGGAAGCCGAAGGTCGGATGGTGGATCCCGTCGCTCACGCTGGTCTGCGGCGTGCTGGGCCGGTTCTCCGTCCCGTACACGAAGTAGGCGGGCGGCGCGCCGGGGCCGACGTGGTTGATCGCCGCGCAGTCTTCCATCAGCTTGCCGATCTCCGGCGGCGGCGAATCGTGTTGATCGAGACGGATGCCGAAGAGATCGCTGATGGCCGAACAGGTATGGGCGGGGCCCTGGATCTCCTTCTTGATGAAGCGCGGATCGTAGGACGTCTGCGCGCCGTACACGACCGCGCACGACAGGCGCGTCGACTGCCGCGCCACGGGATCGGCGTGCTCCGGATCGGCCAGATCCTTGTGCATGGCCAGCCACAGCGCGATGCCGGCGCCGGCCGAGTTCCCGCACGCAGCCACGCGGTTCGGGTCGATATTCCAGCGCGCGGCGTTGTGGCGCAGGAACTGCACGGCGCGCGCGCCGTCCAGCATCGGCGCGGGGTACGGCGCGATCTGGCTGTAGCGGTAGTTGATGCAGGCGACGGCGATGCCCGCTTCGAGCGCGATCGGGCGCAGCGCGAAGACCAGCGTCTTCGCCCCGGCGCGGAAACCGCCGCCGTGAAGGCAGACCAGCAGCGGCGCCGGCCGCTTCGACTTCGGCAGCCAGAGGTCCAGCAGGTTGCGTTCGCCGTGGGGGCCGTACGAAACGTCCTGCACGTCCGGCGCGCGGCAGGGCTTTCCGGAGATGCGCCACTGGTGGCCTTCGGGCGAGGGCTTCTTGCGTTCTTCGTCCTGAAGGTGGTCCTCGTAGAGGATCCGCTCGTCCTTGGACAGCGCCTCGCCGCGCTTCAGCTTTTCGAGAATCTCGATAACGGTCATGGAATCGATGCCTCGCGCGTGGGTGGATCGTGAAGACGACTCTACCCCTCGCGCGCCCCGCGGCAAGAAGGCAGATTAGAGTTAAATGATGAGAGATGAAAGATGAGACGGACAATTGCAAACGGCAAACAGCAGCCGGCTATTGGCGGTCAGCTTTCGGCGAGCGTGTTTCCCGTCTCCGGTTTCCCGTTTCCCGTGCGGACCATGCGAGTGTACTTCGCGTCAGCGTTGGACGCACGCGAAGCACGCGGCTGTTCGCCTCTCCCCGCCGCGGGTGAGGCCGACACGCGCGTAGCGCGTGCGAGAGAGGGGGCCGGTAAACGAAAGGCCCGCTATGGGTTGGCCCGGACGTCACCACGTCCGGGCCGCGGCGCGCAGCGACGCGACAAGAAGCCGCTTGGACGCCCCCGTTTGCAGCGGAGAGCCCCGCGAAGCCGAACCGCTCGGGGCACGGTAAGCAGCCCAACAACGTCCGGCCCCCTTTACCGCCCACCGCGGCGGCACGTGCGCCGCCGCGGTGGGCGGTAAAAGGAGGAAGGCGGCCCGTCGCCAACGAAGGGGAAACAGGATAGAATGTACGCGCGGGCTCGAAGCCGTGTACCCGTTCGGCGGGCGACACGGTGACCGGGAGCTACGGATCGTGCCGGGGCACCTGCCGATTGACCAAAAATGGAAGAAGACCATGCACGTCCCGAACCCGGTGCATGAACTTGAACAGCGATTTCTGCCCTCGCTGAGGGAGGCGCAGCGGAAACTTCAGGCGTGCTATCCGGTTTACGAGTTCAATGTTTGGTCGCAGCCGATTGGCCAGCAAACCCAATACCAGGGCCACGACATGGGCCTGGAGGCCGTATTCCCTAAGGCGTCCAAGGAACATGCAAATAATGTCGCACTGATTATAGGTGTCATGCACCTGACGACTGAGCCGAAGTTGCATGAAGCTTCGGTGGGGTGGGGCCAAGGTCATGCGCCGGACGTTTGCCTGGAACTCATCGAGACGCCCGTGGCCCTGACGCAGGGGGCACTCGAGGAGGTCGAACGCGGATTACCGCGCCTAATCGAGACCTTCGAACGTGCCATCGCGGCGTACAACGAGCGAGAGGCTAGCCGATCCCCAACGTAACGCTCATCGGGCGTTGTCGAAGTTCATGCCGGCCATGTCTCGTTTCGCGACTTGGACGCAGGAGCCTCCGAACCCGCCCTACAGATGTTCCTCCGTGAGCCTCTGTGTACTCCGTGCCTCTGTGTTGAATTCGTTTCGCGCTACCGAAGACCGCGCGCTCGCTGCGCGCCACACGCCCGCGAATCCGGCCGCGACGCTCGGCACCAGGGTCGCGCGGTAGAACGACTCGGGCGGCAGGCCTTCCATGATGCGGCGGTGCGCCGTACTCAGCGCGTGGTAGGGCAGCCCGGGAAAGAGGTGGCGCAGCGCGTGCCAGCGCAGGCCCACCGGGCAGAGCAGGACGCTGGCGATGGAACCGCTTGCGACGTTGACCGAGTCGTCGAGTTGTTCGGGCAGCGTCATCCGTTCGCCCGTCCCGTGGTAGCGGTGCGTCGCGCCGACGCAGCGCAGCAGGTTCAGCGTCCCGATGGCGGTCCAGACCGCGTACCACGCGCCCGCCGCGCGCAAGGGCAGCGCGCCCCACGCCAGCAGCGCGGCCATGCTCCACACGAAGGCGCAGCAGGCGCCCGATCTCCTGGGCGAAGGCCTCGGGGACACTTTCCGGGACGCTGCGCGGCATGGTGGCTTCTCCCAACCGGGCACGGGGGTCTCAAGATTCCGACACCGCGCCCGGTGCGGACACAAAGCCGTTTCGGACAAATCCTCCGCCGGAAGTGATACAGGCGTTTAACCCGCCCCGGACTGGGACGTGTCGAAGTGGAAATCATCAAAGCACAAGGAATCAACGGCAGGAACGGAAAGCACCAGGATCCAAGAACCAAGTTCCAAACAAATCTCAAACAGCAAACTGCAAACAATCGCGATGCCGGAGTGGTGCCACTGTTGGCTTGTCCAGCAGTGCCGACGACCTGGAGCCGCACGCGAAGCCAAGCTGTTCAATGACAAATGAATTGGGGTTAGGGGCGAGGAACGGAATCGGGCGACCCGGCGATCGGGTGAACAAAACAACAAACTGGAAACCGCCCACCTCTGCGTGCTCTGAGTCTCTGTGTTGAAGTTGTTGGCTGAAAGCTGACCGCCGAGAGCCGAAAGCTCCTACTGCTGCTTCTCGATCATCACGTCGGCGTCGCCTTCGACGACGATGGCGACGCCGCCTTCGCTGCGGGGCGCGGTGCTGCCCGTATTCATGTTGCGGCCGTTGACCTGCACGGTCAGTTTCTCGCCCTGCACGGCGACGACCACGCGCACGCCGCCGGCGGCCTGTGCTTCGCCGGTCTTGCCGGGCATCTTGTTCGCCGCCTCGGAGATCTCCTGGAAGCGTTCGCCGCCGAACCCGCGCCCGCCGCGCCCGCCACGCCCGCCGCGGCCGCCGACGGGATTTTTGGGCCCGTAGACGTCGGCGTTGCCGCCGGCCACGCGCACGCCGTAGCCGTCCTTCACGTCGTCCAGCGCGCCGCCGATGAAGTTGGCCATGCCGCCCAGGCTCTGGCGGAACTTGGCGAGGGCCTCGGCGTCGTAGCGCACGTACACGGCGACGGCGCCTTCCTGCGCGGGCTGCACGAAGACCTGCATCGCGGCGTCGGCCTTCGCCCATTCGATCTTGCCGCCGCCCTTGACGTGGAACGCGCCGGGGCGCTTGGGGTCGTTGGCCCAGTCGCCGGTGACCTTCCAGCCTTTCTTCTCGAGTTCGGCCTTGCCGGCGGCCGGGTCGCCTTCGCTGGCCTTCGCGGCGTCCTTCGGATCGGCCTGCGCGGCGGCCGTGGCGGCGCCCGCGCCCAGCTGCTTCTTCAGCGCGGCGATCTGTTCGGCCTTGGACTTCGCGAAGTCGCTGGACCCGTGCTGGGCCTCGAAGGCGGCCAGCTTCGCGGCCAGGTCCTTCTTCTTGGCCGCGTCGAGGTCCTCTTCGCTGGCGAGTTCGATCGCGGTCCAGGCCTTGCGCGCGGGGTCGGCGTCGACGGCGCGGGCGCGTTCGTCCAGGCGCGCGGTGTAGTACGGCGCCAGCGGATGGGTCTTGGCGTGCTCGAGGGCCTGCTTCGCGGCGGCGGCGTCGTCGGGCGAGAGCGCGTCGGCGTTGGCGTACAGCGCGGCGCGCGCGATCCAGTCGGCGGGCGTGGCCGGCGCGGCCTGCTTGGCTAGCTGCAGGCGGAAGCGGTAGCCTAGTTCGCCGCCCTTGAAGGCCGTCACCGCGGCGGCGGCGTCGCTGCCGATGCGCAGTTCCACCTTCTCGCCGTCGACCTTCGTGACGATGCCTTCCATCACGCCGCTGCGCAGCGTGACAATGCGCAGGTCCGGTTGCACCTTCCGCAGCGTGTCGAGGCCCTGCAGCGCGGCGGCGTCGACCTTCTTCACCGCGTCCAGCAGGTCCGGCAGCGAATCGGTCTCCTTCTGGAAGCCGGAGAAAGCGGCGTCGCGGCGCAGCGCGCCGGCGGTCTCGGACGCCTTCGCGTACTGGCCGCTCAGCGCCGGCGCTTCGAAGGACTGCAGCGCTTCGGCGAAGCGCGCGCGGCGCGCGGCGGCGGAGGCGGCCTGCACCCGCGCGAGCGCCTCGGCGACCTTCAACTCGCCGAGCAGCGCCTGCGGCAGGTTCTGCTGGAGGAAGGCGAGCGTCCCGCCGGCCTTCGCGAAGTCCTTGGCGGCCTCGGCGGCCTGCGCTTCGGTCATGCGCGCCGCGGCCCACTCGCGGGCCTGCTCGGACAGGGTCTCGTTCAGGCGGCGCGCCTGCTGGCCTTCGGTGCTGCCGGCGTTGGTCTGCGCGAAGCTGTTGAGGCCGTCGAGCGCGCGGGCGATCTGGCCGGCGCGGAAGGCGCTCTTTGCGTCCTCTTCGGCGCGCGCGAAACCGGCGTTGGGCTGCGGCGCGGGCTGAACGGGCTGCGAGGGAACATAGGCGGGCGCGGATAGGTCGTTGTGCGCGGCGAAGTCCGTCTGTTGCGGGCGCGGCGCCTGCTGCGAAGTGTTCGCGGCGGGGGTGGCGGGCGTCTTCGCCGCGCTACGCGCGGGCGCGGGATTCACCGGCGCGACGGGGATCTCGTTGTTCGAGGCGTTGTGCGGCTTGGCGGGGGTGCCGCCGCCGCCGCCCATCGCGAAGAGCATAATAAGGAGCAGCGCCGCCGCGCCGATGCCCAGCCCGGCGAAGAGCGCCGGCGAGCCTTTTGAACTGCGCGCGCGCGACGTGGCCATGTTGCGCGGGCCGACGCGGGTCATGGGGCCGGTGCTGCCGCTGCGCAGCGGGTTCTGGGGGCCGGTGGTGGGCTTCACGCCGCTGTGCGGGCCGGTGGTGGGCCTGCGCAGGGCGGTGCCGCTTCCGCCGGGCGCGGCATAGACGCCGGCTCGGACCTGCTCGAGCGCCTCGACAACGGCCTTCGCGTCCTTGAAGCGAGCGTCTGGGTTCTTGGCCATCAGCTTGTCGACGACGGCGCAGAAGCCGGGCGAGAGCTGCGGGTTGTGCTTGCGCAGCGGCGGCGGGTCCTTCTGCAGCACGTTGACGAGGATCACCGCGGCGGTGGGCCCGTCGAAGGGCGTCTTGCCGCAGGCGAGCACGTACAGGCTGGCGCCGAGGCTGTAGAGGTCGCTGCGGTGGTCGACCTTCTCGCCGCGGGCCTGTTCGGGGGCCATGTAGTGCGGCGTGCCGAGGGCCGTGCCTTCCTGGGTCAGGTGCGCGTCGTCGCTTTCGCCGGTCTCGAAGCGCGCCAGGCCCAGGTCGGCCAGCCGCGCGCGGCCGGTGCTGTCGAGCAGGAAATTGTCGGGCTTGACGTCGCGGTGCAGGATGCCGTTGTCGTGCGCCATCTTCAGCGCGCCGGCGATCTGGATGCCCAGCTCGACGGCGTCGGCCTCCTTCATGGGGCCGTTCTTCTTCATCTGCGTGTGCGCGCTGGCGCCGTCGACGTACTCCATGGAGATGTAGTGCAACCCGGCGGCCTGGCCGACGTCGTGGACGCTGACGATGTTGGGGTGGCTGAGTTTCCCGGCGGCGCGGGCTTCGCGGATGAAGCGCTGCACGCGCTTCTCGTCCTGCGCCATGCGCTTGGGCAGGAACTTCAGCGCGACGACGCGGTCCATGCTGAGCTGCTTGGCCTTGAAGACGACGCCCATCGCGCCGCGGCCGATCTCCTCGAGGATCTCGTAGTTGCCGATGACCTTGCCGGAAAGCGTTGCCATGGGACTCCGTTCCGTCGTATTCGTCGCAGCCTTCGAGCGGTCCAGCGTACCGGCTTGAGGAGCCAAAAGCCACGCGCTGCCTGGCCCCTGCGGAGGTATGGACGCCGCCTCGCCGTGCGGCCTCACTGTCAATCCCAAACCTTCTTCACTAATAGACTTACCGGGGTGCTGCTTTGCTGCCCATGTGGATATATCCCACAGCGGCGGCAGCGCTGCTGTAACCCCAGCGAGGGCGGTGGCTTGTGGGCCGAGGGTTTGGAGGCGGGGCGTTCGATTAACGGTCAATGGCAAACGGCAGGGGCGAGGGGGCGAGCGATGGAGCAGCTACGCCGCCCATCTTGAGAATGGCATGCGATGCTGAGCTGTTCCCAAAAAAATCGGGGCGCCGGATGGCGCCCCGTTCAAGACATTCTCGCCCCTCACCCCTGACCGCTCGCCCCTGTAGTTCAGCGCTTCTTGGTCTTCACGGCGGCTTTGGGGGCGGCCTTGGCGGCAGGCTTCTCGGCCTTGCCGTTGCGGCTGGCGGTGGCGCTGCCCTTCTTGGCCTTGCCCTTGGCCTTCAGTCCGGTGGACTTAAACTCGATCAGGCGCATGAAGTTGGTGAAGTCCATGTCGCTCTTGATCGGCAGGCGCACCCACTTGGTGCCGTTGGCGGCGGTGGTGCGCGAAATGCGGCGCTTGAGGTCGCTGTCGAGCTCGCCGTCCTTGCTGGTGTCGCTGAGTTCGCGGCCCAGGCTGACGGTGGCTTCGAAGGTGCCGGGCAGCAGGTGCAGCGTGCACAGCGCGTCCTTGGTACCGAGCATGTAGCGCACGGCCCAGCCCCAGTCGTTGTTGTAGAAGTGCAGGCCGCTGGTCGAGCCGGTGATCGTCGCCAGGAAGCGTTCGATCTCCGCGTAGCGCTTGCGCCCCAGCGGATCGAGCAGGCTCACCAGGCGCGCGCGCGTGGGCTTGGGATCCTGCTTGGCGAAGGGATGGTTCTTGCCGTTGCGTGCCAGCGGAACATTCGGAGCTTTTCCAGCCACGAGACATCCTCCTGCGAGCGGCGCCCGCCTCGCACGCCCTCTTTCCGCAAGGGCGGCTGCGGCGGCAAATGAAGCAACTATGATACAAGACGAGCCCGTCAGATTCAAAGACACCTGGGAGGCCCCCGGCGAGGGAGGCCCCCGTTGTGCGCATTGTGCGTTATTCGAGGTTTGAGGCCCGACGGCACGGCGCGTGTCTTAGCGCAGGTGTTCCAGCACGGTTGCGTGCAGCGGCGCGGTGTCCACGTCGTCGATGCGGTCCCAGAAGGCTTCCATAGCCAGGGCCTGCAGCGTGGCTTTTGGGCCGAGGGCCTCGGCGAGCTTCCGCGACTCAGCGGTGGGCTCGGCCTTCACCGCAAGCTGCACAAGGCCCACACGACAGGGCGCGGGGCCCAGCGCCAGCAGGTCCAGCGCCTGCGCGCCGGCGACGAACTCGGCCGAGAGCGCATAGCCGTCGAAGTCGTAGCCGCCTCCCGCGCCGCCTTCGCCTCCTTTATTAAGGGGCGCAGCGCCTTCGCCCGCGGTGAGTTCCGCGCGGATCTTCGAGCGCAGCCGCCAGCGGCGTTCCTCGGTCTTGCCCGAGACCACCGGCGCGAGCGCCACGATTCTCTCGGGCTTCAGCGCCGCTGCGTGCTTCAACGCCAGCGACGCGCCCCAGCGCAGGCCGACCAGTGCGAGTTTCCCGCCGCCGCTCGCCTTGCGCAGCGCGCCCGCCGCCGCGTTCAGGTCCGCGCCGAGATCTTCGAAAGTTCGTTCGCGCCGCGGATCGAAGGACGACTCGCCGCTGGCGCGGTAGTCGAAGCGCAGCACCGGATGCCCCGCTGCGCACAGCGCCCGCGCCAGCCGCGCCAGCGCGGCGTAGGCCGACTTGCGTTCCTCGAACAGCGACGGGGCGAGCAGCACCGGCACGGCGGAGGCCACGTCCGGCGCGTGGAGCACGCCGTAGAGCGTCGCGCCGCCGGGGGCGGGGAAGTAGCCGGGCGTCTCGGTCATGCCGCGAGCATATCCTCGATTGCGGATTTCGGATTGCGGAATTCGGATTGACGGTGTGCGCCACGGAAGCACGGAGCGCACGGAGAAATACAATTGGGGCTCGCCGAGACGCGCGCGCCGGAACCGCTCATCATTCCATTGAACCGCCAAGGCACCAGGACTCCAAAACTGAAAACTGCAAAGTACTGAACAGCCATGGGCGCTCCGCGGTCAGCGATCGGCTAGCTGCCTTGAAGATCGAGATATGTCCGGGTCTTGGATCTTGCCGTTTTCCGTTCCCTGCGGGCCGCCGGCGCCCTTCACGTGTTCCTCATGCGCGCCGCGGCGATTTTCGCATCTTCTTTCGGCCGGCCTTCCGCTACCATACGGCGCCTATTCGTTACCGGAGAATCGACCCGTGCTTAGAGACGAAACGGCTTCGCCGCGGCGCAAGGCCCTGGGCGTCGCGCTGGCGGCGGGGGTCGGCGCGGCGGCGGCGGGCCTGGTGGCGCTGGGCAACCCCGGCAACATGGGCATCTGCGGCGCGTGCTTCCTGCGCGACATCGCCGGCGCGTTGAAGCTCTTTGAGAGCGGTCCGAAGGTCATGCGCCCGGAAGTGACGGGGCTGGCGCTGGGCGCGCTGGCGGTGGCGTTGGTATCGCGGCGCTTCAAGGCGCGGTCGGGCGGCTTCGCGGCAGGGCGCTTCGTGATGGGGATCTGGATGGCCGTCGCGGCGCTGGTCTTTCTGGGCTGCCCGTTCCGCATGTTGCAGCGCCTGGGCGGCGGCGACCTGAACGCGTGGATCGGCCTGCCGGGCTTCGTGGCCGGCGTGGGTGCGGGCCTGTGGCTCGAACGCCGCGGCTTCAGCGCGGGCAAGACGGCGCCGGCTCCCGCGCCGGTGGGCCTGCTGGGCCCGCTGTGCCTGGCGGGGCTGCTGGGCCTCTTTCTGGCCGGGGCGCTGGCGGGCCCGGGCCCGGACGACGCGGCGGCCAAGCCCCCGCACGCGCCGTGGCTGATCGCGCTCGGCGTGACGCTCGCGGCGGGCGCGGCGCTTTCGGTGACGGGCTTCTGCGCGGTCAGCGCCGCGCGGCAGGTCTTCACCGGGCCGAAGGCGATGTTCTTCGGCGCGGCGGCGCTGGTGGCCGCGTACGCGGCGGTGGCGCTGCCCGCGGGCAAGTTCTCGGCCTCGCTGGCGCCGCAGCCGGTGGCGCATTCGGAGTGGCTCTGGAACGTGATCGCCTTGGCGCTGCTGGGCTTCAGCGGCGTGCTGGCCGGCGGGTGCCCGGTGCGGCAGATCGTGATGAGCGGCGAAGGCAACGGCGACGCCTTTGTCTGTGTCGCGGGCCTGAGTATCGGCGGGGCGCTGGCGCACAACCTGGGCTTGGTCTCCGCGCCGGCCTTGGCGGACGCTCCCGGCGGCGCGACGGCCGCGGGGCAACTTGCCCTGGGCATCGGCTGGGCTTGCTGCATTGCGTATGGCCTGTGGGTCACGCGCGCGTTGAAGGCGCAGCCGGCCTGAGGCCGTTCGGTCCCCCGGCCCCCTGTTCACAAAGGGAGCCTCGGGATCCCGAATGTGGTATCCTCACCCGGGACGTTGCTGGCGAGCCCGCAGCCCGATAGGCCCCGATGGCGCACAAGACCCTCATTCTCTCCGACCTGCACCTGGGCCACCGCGCCTCGCGCGCGCCGCGCTTTCTGGCCACGCTGAGCCGCGCGGCGGCGGGCTTCGACCGCGTGATCGTCAACGGCGACGCAGTGGATGAGTACGAGACGCACGCGCCGACCGAGGACGCCCGGCGCCTGCACGCCGAACTGACGGACATCCTCACCTGCCGCGGCGGCGCGCCCGAGTTCCTGACCGGCAACCACGACCCGGCCATCAGCGCGCAGCACCACGCGTATCTTGAGGAGCCCGGCCTGCTGGTCTTTCACGGCGACTACGCCAACGACCGCGCCGTGCCGTGGGACGAGCGCGAGAGCGGCTTCGCGGCGCGCTACCGTGCGGCGCTGGAATCCGAGGCCTCCGAAGGCGCTGGCAACGGCAACGGCGGCGGTGCGTTGGACTTCGCTCAGCGCGCGGCGCTCTTCCGGCGCGTGCAGGTGGAGTTCTTCGCGGAGCATCCCGAAGACCGCGGCGAGAGCGGCCTGGTGTACCTGCTGCGGCACGTGCTGCCGCCGTCGCGGGTCTGGCTGGTCTGGCGCTACGTGCAGGGCGCGCCCGAGATGGTGGCGCGAGCGGCGCGGGAATTCCCGAAGCCGGTGAAGGCGGTGGCCTTCGGGCACATCCACCGCGCGGGGCGCTGGGCCTTCGACGGCGTGACGGTCTACAACACCGGCAGCTACATGCCCTTCTCGAAGCCGGGCGCGCTGGTGGTGGAAGGCGAGCGCGTGACAGCGGTTCCGGCTGCTCAACTGGCGTTCTAAATGACCTTACGGACGCCGAAAGAGGCCGCCGGACGGGGTGCCCAAAACCTATTTGACGATGCCGGTCGAATAACTACGATCACCGGTATGGGAAGTCACGCATTGCCGTACGCGTAGAAGTGGAGCAGCCCTGCGGGGCGCTTTTTTTTGACGGGCGGCGGGCAGGCGGGGCGAGGAGAACGCGTTGTGCCGAATCATCCGATGAAGATCCAGATCGACGGGCACCACGTAAAAGTCACCAGCGCCATCCAGGACCACGTGCATAAAAAGATCGACCACCTCGACAAGTACTTCGACGGCATCCACAACCTGCACGTCATCCTGCGGGTCGAGGACAGCACCCGTCACGAGGCCGAGATCGTGTGCAGCGTCGTCCGCGGCCAGACGCTGATCGGAAAGGCCACGCACGACGACATGTACATCGCCATCGACGGCGCGGTGCACAAGCTGCGCGAGCACCTGAAGAAGTACAAGGACAAGCTGCGCGGCAACAAGCGCAAGAGCGGCAAGATGGCGCGTACCGCCGAGGCCCAGGCGCAGACGCAGGCCGACGAGTTCTACGACGACGAGGACGACGGCGAGTAAGCCAGCAGCCCTCGGCATTTCCCAATTCATCATCAAGGCTAAGGCTAAGGAGCAGCGGGGCACATGAAACTGGGCGACATCATTCCCGACGGCGGCATCCTGGACGACCTGCAGGCGACCGAGAAGGAGCCGGTGATCCGGGAACTCGTCGCCGCGCTGGTCAAGACCGGCCGCGTGGCCGACAGTGCCAGCGCAAAGGTCCTGAAGGCCCTGATGGACCGCGAGGAACTGGGCAGCACCGGCATCGGCTCCGGCGTCGCCGTCCCTCACGCCAAGCACGACGCGATCACCGATCTCGTCTGTGCCTTCGGCCGCTCCAAGAAGGGCATCAACTTCGACGCCCTGGACGGCGAGCCCGTGCAGGTCGTCTTCCTGCTGCTTTCCAGCAAGAGCGCCTCGGGGTCGCACCTCGAAGCCCTGGCCTTCATCAGCCGCCTTGTCCGCGATGAGAAGTTCGTGAAGTTCCTGCGCGAGGCCAAGGACGCCGCCGACATCCGCGACCTGCTCAACGAGGCCGACGAGACCCTGGGCAAGAGCTGAGCCGAGCCGCCGCCCCCGCGCGGCACTCGGTGGCCCTGCCCTCGAATTCCCGGCCCGCTCCGCTACAGTTTCCGGCATGCAACGTGTCTTCAAATGGTTGCGCCCCGGCCTGCGCATCAAGCGCTGGATCGCGATCATCTTCCTGGGCCTGATCTTCGGGATCCTGGCCGCCATGGCGGTCCTGTTCTCGCTCTTCAAGCCCTCGCCCGTGGCCATCACCGCCGCGATCCTGGGCTTCGTGCTCTCCGCGTTCTGCCTGATCACCGGCATCTACCGCCTGATCAAGACCATGTGGGGCCTGGTCGAGCACCGCGGGCGCGAGACCGGCATCGCCGACGCCGCCTACCGCCGCGCCCAGTTCAGCCACGGTGCGCGCGTGGTCGCCATTGGCGGCGGCACCGGCCTGTCCACCGTGCTGACCGGCCTGCGCGAGACCGCCGGCTATACGACCGCAATCGTTTCGATGGCCGACGACGGCGGTTCCAGCGGCAAGCTGCGCCAGGAGCTGGGCCTGCAGCCCCCCGGCGACCTGCGCAAATGCCTGATCGCGCTGGCTGACGAGGAGCCCATGATGGCCGAGCTGCTCGACTACCGCTTCCCCGAGAACGAGCTGGGCGGGCACAACTTCGGCAACCTCTTCCTGACGGCGCTCGCGCGCATCCGCGGCGACTTCGGCGCGGCCGTCCGCGAGGCCAACCACATCCTGAGCGTGCGCGGGCAGGTGCTGCCGTCGACGCTCGAGAAGATCTTCCTCGTCGCCGAGCACGAGGACGGCACCAAGACCACCGGCCAGGCCCTGATCGCCAAGACCGAGAAGCGCATCAAGCGCCTGGAGCTGAAGCCCAAGCCCGAACCCGTCGCGCCCGACATCGTGAAGGCGATCGAGGACGCCGAGCTGATCGTGCTCGGCCCGGGCAGCCTCTACACCAGCGTGCTGCCGAACCTGCTCATCGACGGCATGGCCTCCGCGTTGGCCAAGAGCAAGGCCAAGAAGGTCTTCGTCTGCAACACCATGACCTACGAGGGCGAGACCAAGGGCTACGACCTGGTCGACTTCCTGCAGGCCATCGACGCGCACACGCGCCCCTACCGCGTCTACAACCACGTGCTGGTCAACAACGGTCCCATCGGCAGCGCCGAGTCCTCCAACGGCCACGTCATCGCCAAGGGCAGCGACGAATACAGCTGGATCATCGACGAACTGCACGCACGCCAGGTGAAGTACGACGCCGCAGCCTTCGCCGGCGCGCCGTTCAAGCTCATCGAGGCCGAAGTCGCGAATCCCGGCTACCCGATTCGCCACGACACCGGCAAGCTAGCCCGCGCTCTGATCGATCTGCTCAAGGAAGACTGATTGTAAACGGTTTATAGGACAGAGGTTAAAGGGTGAAAGAGTCGCGCTTCCGCCCGTGCCAACTATCCGGTACCTCGGAGGCAAAATCGCAAATCCGGCAAAGTGGTGCTGGCGCCGAGCCTCACTGGACCTTATTATCAAAGGCCAACCTTGGCCCCTGCGGATATTTCGGTGGCATGACTGTGGACGCCAAACAGAAGACCACCCAGGCGATCGGCGAGTGGCTTGAGCGCCGCATCAGCCTGAAGAACAAACACGGTCTGCACATGCGTCCCGCGCAGAAGATCGTGGAGACCGCTTCGCAGTTCGAGTGCGAAGTCCACGCCTGCAAGGACGCGCTGGACATGAACAGCAAGTCCATCCTCGACATGATCGAGTTCGCTGCCTACATGGTCAACGCCGCGGCCGCCGACGACAACGAGTTCACCTTTCGCGCGCGCGGGCCCGGCGCCGAGCAGGCGCTCGAGGCGCTCTTCAAGCTCGTCGACGACCGCTTCGGCCTCGAGTAGCCGCCGCTTCGCCTTCGCTTCTGTGTTTTGTAGAGGGATAACGCGCGTTCGCGCGCGGGCTTCGCGTTCACCAGCTGCGCCCGAACAGCGGGCCCGCCGTGACGACGAAGTCGATCCCGCGGAAGCCGCGCACCTTCGCGTCGCCCAGGGGCGAACGTTCCGCCGCCGCGCGCGCTTCGTCCAGCGTCAGCGCCGCCGCCAGCGATTCACGGTACATCGCCATCTGCGGCTCGCTGTAACCCAGCACGCGCTTCGAGAAGCCCAGCTGCAGGCCGGCGCGCCAGCGCGGCAGGCGCCGCAGGTCCTTCACGCACACGCCGCCGTTGTTTGAGCAGACGCGCCGCGCTTCGGCGAGCATCACTTCGGGTTTCGGAATGTGGTGCAGCACGAAGTGCGAGACCACCAGGTCGAACGCGCCGTCTTCGAACGGCAGCTCGGTCGCGCTGCCGCGCGCGAAGCGCACGCGCTTCGCCACGCCTTCGTCGACGGCGCGGCGGCGCCCTCGGGTGAGCATGTCGTCCGAGAGGTCCACGCCGGTGACGGTCCAGCCGGGATGGCGCTTGGCCAGCTCCACGGGCACCCAGCCGGGGCCGGTGCCGATGTCCAGCACGCGCAGGTGCTCGCCCTGCACACGGTCGAGCATCGCGACGAAGGGGCGGTTGAGCAGCCAGGCGAAGCGTTCGATCATCGCGTCGTATTCGACGGCTTCGCGGTTCTCGTGCACGGGTGCGGGCTCCAGCACGCGCGTGGCCGGAATGCGGGTCTCGAGGAGCGATAAGGTTGGCATGTCGGCCTCCTTTTCCCTGCGGTGAGACAACACGATCCCCGTGCCCGGCCCGCGCCGGGTGCGTTGACGGTCCTTCGAGTGCCTGCTTGATCAGTCGTCGCCGCGCAGCGGCATCTCGGCGGCCTGCTCGGGCGTCACGTTCAGTGCTTCGATGACGGCCCTGGGGTCGAGCAGGCTTTCCGGCACCTCATTCGGGGCCAGCGCACGGATCTCGATTTCGTAGAGCTCCATGTTTACAAAGGCCAGGCAGAGCTTGCGCGCGATGGAATCTTCCTGATATTCGACACCGTATACCAGCCGCTCGTCCAGGAACATGCCCAGCGTATAGCGGCCCAAAACGTACTCGTGGATGGTGAAGCTCTCGCTTGGCTTCAACGACATGCCGCGCTGGCTCCAGAGCGTTCGAGTGGTGACCTTCGTGCCGTCGGTGCGATAAGCGCTGAAGTTGAACTCCTTGTCCTTGTCCGCCGGCCTGAAGCGGAAGGCGATGCGCACCGGCAGTTTCTCCGGCAGTGTCAGCGGCGCCAGCATCCACACGCGGCCGGGCGAATGCATCGCGCCGGGTTTGCCGTCCTTCGGAGCCTGCCAAGTCCAGGTGCCGCGCACAATCTCAAAGCCCTCGGGCGGACCCTTCTCGAAGAACCAGCGCCCCAGCAGGCCGGGTTCTTCTAGGGGCGGCGCGACGGCGCCGCTCTCATTGCCGGATTTCAAAGCTTCTGTCTTTGCGCTGGCGGCCTTGGTGGTTCCTTCCGGCTTGGATGCGGCGGATTCTTGCAGCGCCCACAAGCCGCCTGCGGCGGCGGCTATGGCGAGCGCCAACGCCCCGGCGATCCACAGCGCTGAGCTGCCGCTGGCGGCGGCGGCCTTGCGTGAGAGCGCCCGGCTGATTTGGCTCACCGGCGCGTCGCTCAGGCGCGCCAGCGTGGCTTCGCCCAGGCCCGCGGGCGGAACGTGCCCGGTGCTGAGCGCCGAGAAGATCGTCTCCGTGCCCAGCAGCGGCGCGGCGGCGGCGACGCCGGCGTGGGTGAGCATCGAGCGCAGGCGCTTGAGGGCCTCCTCGAGCTGCGTGCTGACGGTGCGCTGCGAGACGTCCAGTTCCTCGCCGATCTCGCGCTGGCTCATCCCCGCGCCGTAGTACAGCGCCACGATGCGGCGGTACGCTTCGGGCAGGCGCTCGAGCGAGCGGCGCAGCGCGTCGAGTTCCTCATCCTGCGCCAGCTTTGCGGCGCCGGCGGCGCCCGCGCGGGTGCCTTGGGCATGGTGGTCCATATCCTGGCCCTCTTCCGCGGTCTCGGCGCGGCGCTTGCGGGCGGTGCGCATGCTCTCGCGGGCGACGATGCGCATGATCCAGCCGTGGGCGTTGCCGTCGGGCCGGAAGTTGGCCGCGCGCGTCCAGACTCGCAGCATCGCCTCCTGGGCGGCCTCGGCCGCGCGGTCGTCGTTGCTGGTCAGGTACCGGGCGAGGTTGTAGGCGGGCTGCTCGTAACGCGCGTACAGTTCCGCGAAGGCCTCGCGGTCGCGGCGTTCGGAGATCGCCGCCAGCAGCGCGGCGTCCTCGCGGTCGCGGGAGGGCTCGGCCAGGGAAGCGTTCATGGCCGGGGCACCGGGGGTTTCGATCGCACGCATCGCATCGTCTCCGCTCTTCCTACCCAGAGCCCCGGAAAGTGAGAAGCTGTTTCCTGAAAATTATTTAACTTGTTTGTGGGCATGGAGTTAATGTTCATTCAGCGCGGGTTTTAATGCGCCCCGGACCTGCTCATTGTAGGCATCGACGGCCTTCAGGAACATGCGGAAGCTGTCGATGCCGACCAGGATCGAAGCGGCGAACCCGGCCAGCCCCAGCAGGGCCAGCGAGAAGTACAGCAGCACCACGCCTTCCACGTTATCGCTCGAGGACGCTTGCCAGTGGTGCCAGCCCAGCACGCCGAACAGGCCGGCCACCACCAGGCCGGCAGCCATAAGGAGCATATGCAGCCCGCCCAGGCGGTCGTGGCGCCGTAGAAACCGCGCGGACTCCGGCACCAGGCTCAACACGGCGCGCATCCGTTCCGGCATCTGGTGCAGGAGGCTGATGTATCCGCTCCAGGGTCCATTCTCGAACTGGGCCTGCAGGAAGTTGCTGCGCCACCAGCTGCGGTGGTTCAACTCGATCGGCGGCAGCACTGTGTAGTAGTCGGGCGGCGGGCCATCCGTGTCCATAGAACCGTCACTGTAGCGCCGCGCGGCCTGCGAAGGAAGAGGGCTACGCTTCAACCACGCGCAGGCTCTCCCGCGCGACGATGCGCAGGAGCCATGCGCGCGCGTTGCTGCCGGGCGGGATGGATGCCGCGCTTGTCCAGACGCAGACCATGCCGCTCTGCACCGCCTCCGCGGCGCGGTCCTGGTCGCTGGTCAAGTGGTAGGCCAGGTTGTAGGCCGTGCGCTCGTAGCGCTCGTAGAATCGCCGGAAGGCCGCGCGGTCGCGGCGCTCGGCGATCGCCTTCAGCAGCCGAAGGTCTTCGGCGTCCTCTTCGGTGCTGGCGGACAGGGCGGGCTTCGGCAGCGTGGGCGTAGGGGCGGCTTCGGATGCGCGCATCGCGTCTCCTTCGCCCATCCATGCGCGGAAGCCGGCCGTTCAGTGGACTTTATTGGTATATTTAACTTGTTTGATCGAAAGGAGTTGTATTCGTGCGGCTGCTACCAGCGGCCGCGCAGGCGGCAGCACAGGCCTTGCACGCGCTCCAGGCGCGGGTGCCAGCCGGCTGCGGAGGCAGCGGTGCACAGTTCGTCTTCGGTCCAGGCGCTGCGCAGGGAGGCTACGCCGTCGGCGCGCAGGTCCCGCGAGAAGCCCGCGGCCAGGAGCGCGCCCTGCCATGCGGCGCGCAGCAGCGGCGAAGCCCCGCGGCGGAAGTCCAGCAGCAGCGCGCCGGACGAGGCCACGCGCCGCAGGTGCCGCAGCCACGGCGACAACTCCCGCGCATCGAGGTGATGCAGCACGAAGGTGCTGACCGCGAAGTCCGCGCAGCCGTCGGGCAGATCGGCGAGCGTCCCGCAGACGAAGCGCACGTTCGCAGCGCCGCGCGCCTTCGCGCGGGCATGGGCGCGTTCGATCGCGTGCGGGTTCGGGTCGAGGCCGATCCATTCGCAGGCCAGCCCGGTCTTCTCGAAGGCTTCGGCCAGGCGCAGCAGCAGCCCGCCGCAGCCGCAGCCGGCGTCGAGCACGCGCAGGGCGCCGCCGCGCGGGGCGTACTCTTCGCACCAGGCCAGGAGCGGGCGCGCAATCGCGTCGCCGATCCCGAAGAGTGCGTTGGCGCGGTCGAGTTCATCGAGCACGCCGGCGGACTCGGCCGCGTGGACCTCGCACGCTTCCAGCGCGCGCTCGGCGGCCGCCTTGGGGACCGCGGGCAGGGCGGGGGCGCAGGCCGGGGCGCTCACGGGTCCAACTCCGGGCCGTTCCGCTCGTAGGTCAGCTCCGCGTTCATGGCGGTCCAGCCGGGGAGCTTGGCGAGCGTCTCCTTCAGCGGCGCCAGCGTGGCGGGATCGATCTCCTCCACGCGCAGGGAATCGATGAGGTAGTAGCGGCCGCCGACGATGAAACGCATGTCCAGGCCTTCAAACTTGGCGTAGTCCAGAACGCAGGCGTACAGGTGCCCGGTGCGCACGGCCATCCGCCAGCGCTCGCCTTCCGGCCAGGCGAAGGACTCCCAGACCGTGTCCTGGGTGATTTTCCCCTGCAGCTCCTTCATCTGGTCGCCCAGCACGGAGAGGTCGTAGACGCCGCTGCGGGGCGAGTTCTTTTTGGCCCAGTCCATAAGCCCCATGGCGAACATGCCGACTTTCGGTTGCCCGGCGACCGCCCGCATCCGGCATCTGATGCGGTAGGCCTTGTCCTGCAGCATGACGGGCACCGCGATGTAGTTCTCGCGGGGGTACTTCACGAACAAGCCGTCTGCTCGCAGCTTCAGGTCGGACGGGTCCAGCTTGAAGTTCGTGCGGTCCTCATTGCCGCGAATCCGGCGGTAGGCTTCGCAGTTGTCCGGCAGGCCTTTCTTGAAGTTCCACGCCAGCACCTGCCGCGGATAGGGCAAGGGCGCTTCGCTCTTTTCGCCCGCGTGCCCAGGCGGTTCCGGGGTCTTCGCCGCCGCAGGCTCCGCCGTTTGGGCGGCCGGCGCCGGGCGGCTTTCCATCCACACGTACGCGCCGGCGGCCCCTGCCACCGTCGCGGCGGCCGCGGCGATCCAAAGCAGCGACGACGCGCTGCTCTTGGCGGCCACGCGGGCCGTCGCCTGGCTGGCCAGCTCACCGATGCGGCTGGGGATCGTGTTGAGTGCCGGTGCCGGCGTAGCGGCGGTTCCCGTCGTCAGCGCTTCGCGCAGGGCGTCGGTCAGCGGCAGGGCGGCGGGCAGCGATGCGTAGCCGTGGCGCTTGAGGCTGGCCTTCAGCGCCTCGAGGCCCTTCTTCAGGCGCTCGCTGACGGACTGCTGCGAACAGTCCAGCTCCTGGGCGATCTCCGGCTGCGTCAGTCCGGCGCAGTAGTACATCACCACCGGCAGGCGCAGGCGGTCGGGCAGCGCCTGCGTCAGGTCCGCGAGCAGGCGCTTGGCCTCGTCGGCGAAGCCCGCGCGTTCGGCCTGCGGGCTCGCGGTCTCGGGCGCGGCGGTCAGCGTCGGGTCGTCCACGTTGGGGAGCCTCCGTTTGCGGCTGCGCAGGACGTTCAGGGCGCGGCGGGTGGCGACGCGCGCGAGCCATCCCGTGACGTTGCGGTCGAAGGCCACACCGCGCTGAAGCGTGCGGTAGAAGGCGATGAAGGTCTCCTGCACGACCTCGTCGGCCGCGTCCGCGCCGGCCAGGTGCGTCGCCGTGCGGTGGACCTTCGCCTGGTGGCGCTGCACGAAGGCTTCCCACGCGGCCTGGTACGCGGCCGGATCGGTTTCCGGCCCGGCCTGCAGGACCTGCAGCAGGCGCAGGTCGCCGGCATCGTCCTGCCAGGCTTGCGGTTCGGACGCCGCTTCCATGCGGGGCTCCATGCGGGCCGTAGGGGTTTCCGGAGATAGCTTCATCGTCCGCGCCGCTCCTGTCCACCCCATACGTCCCCGCGGGCGGGCACGGCACAAAGGAATCTTCGCAAAAAAGAAGCCCGGCGCGGTGGCCGGGCGGAAGATGCAACAGATTGGGAATAAACGAATTGCACGATCGAGGGGCCGCTAGTCGCTGTCCACGGTCCGGCGCTTCATATGCCAATCTTCATGACTCTTCAGCCGCTCTTCGAACGCCCGGGCCTCGGCGGGATCGACCTCGTCGCAGACGACCTTCTCTATGGCGTAGTCCTTCCCAAGCAGCACCAGGACGGTGCTGTCGGTGGAAGCGAAGAACGCATCGGTGACGGCCACCAAAGCTTCGGTGTCGCCGGCGATGGACAAAACCATGCGGCGACGGTCCGTATCCCACCAAGTGAAGTTCTCGGCGGTGAACTTCTTGTTGAAGGAGATATTGCGGTGCTTGATTCCGAAGGCCGGGGCCATGTACTTGATGCCTTTTTCGAACGAGAGCCCCGCCGCCGACTTGCGCAGGATCCCGACCTCCATGTTCTGGGTCTGGATCAGCGTGAAGCGTACGCGTACGGCCATGTGATCTAGGTCGACGGGGCAGACCAGCAGGACCGGCTCCGCATCCTTGAGCTGCAGCATGCCGTCCTCGACTCGCACGGGCAGGTCCTGGGTCTTGAGCAGGCCCTTCTCTTTGTGGTAGTCGAGCACGCGCTGCACGCGCAAGCCTTCGGGAATCTCCTTCGTGAAGTCCCAGGTCAGCAGGTTGCGCGGATAAGCCTTCGAAGCTTTCGTTTCGGTCGGCGCGGCCGGCGCGGGTTGTTCGGATTGCGGTGCGGTCTGCGCTTCGTTCCCGGTGTTTGGCGTGAGACTCACGTAGGCCCCGGCAGCGGCCGCGGCGAAGGCCAGGCCCGCGGCGATCCAGAGCAGCGGCGAGATTGAATTCGCGGCCGCGATGCGCGCCGTCGCCCGGCTGGCGGCTTCGCCGATGCGGCTGGGGATCAGGTGGAGCGCCTGGAGCGGCGGGGCGACGCTGCCCGTCGTCAGCGCTTCGCGCAGGGCGGCGTCCAGCGGCAGCATCGCCGGCAGCGAGACGTAGCCGTGGCGCTTGAGGCTGTTCTTCAGCGACTCGAGCCCCTGCTTCAGGCGCTTGCTGACGGACTGCTGCGTGCAGTCCAGCTCCTGCGCGATCTCCGGCTGCGTCAGGCCCGCGCAGTAATACATCACCACCGGCAGGCGCACGCGTTCGGGCAGCGCCTGGGTCAGGTCGGCCAGCAGGCGCCGGGCTTCATCCGCGAAGCCGGTTCGTTCGGCCGGCGCGCTCGAATTTTCGGGCGCGCCGGCCAGCGTCGGGTCTTCCACGGTCGGGAGTCTCCGCTTGGCGTTGCGCAAGGCGTTCAGCGCGCGGCGGGTGGCGACCCGCGCGAGCCATCCGGTGACGTTGCGGTCGAACGACGCGCCGCGGCGCAGCGCGCGGTAGAAGGCGATGAAGGTCTCCTGCACGACCTCGTCGGCGGCCTCCGCGCCGACCAGGTGCGTGGCGGTGCGCAAGGCCTTCGCCTGGTGGCGCCGCACGAAGGTGTCCCAGGCGGCCTGGTAGGCGGCGGGATCGTCGTCCGGCCCGGCCTGCAGGGCCTTCAGCAGGCGCAGGTCCTCGGCGTCGTCTTCCCAGGTGCGTGCTTTGGGCGCGGACTCCATGCGGGGCTCCGTGCGGGCCATCGGGGTTCCCGGCGATAGCTTCATCGTGCGCGCCGCTCCCGTCCACCCCTTCCGTCTCCCGGGGCCAGCGCCGCACAACGGAAACTTCGCGAAAAAGGGATGCCGGGTGGGGAGCTCTAACTCTTTACGCGGCAGGGCGTTGAAGAGGTGCCGCGGGTCCAGCGCCGGGCATCGGTTTGGTGGGCGCTCCGGCGTTGGGAAAACCGGCCTGGTGTGGTAAAGAGGCCGTAGCATGGCCGACACCAAACGCATCAGCTCCGGCCGCGGCGGGCCGCCGCCGCCCGAGACGCCCAGCCTCCACCCGCCCGCTTCGGCGGCCGAGGGCAAGTGGAAGGACCTGCTCGACCGCCTGCGCACCGACGAATGGGCCGTACGCGAAGGAGGCGGACCGGACGCCGTCGAACGCCAGCACAAGAAGAAGCGGCTGACGGCGCGCGAACGCATCGCGCGGCTGTGCGATCCCGAGACCGGCTTCTTCGAACTGGGCCTCTTCGCCGCGTGGAAGATGTACGAGGAATGGGGCGGCGCGCCTTCGGCGGGCGTCGTGACCGGCATCGCGCGCGTGGCCGGGCGCCTTGCGGTGATCATCGCCAACGACGCGACGGTGAAGGCCGGCGCGTTTTTTCCGATGACCGCGAAGAAGGTGCTGCGCGCGCAGCGCGTCGCCATGGACAACCGCCTGCCGCTGGTCTACCTGGTGGACTCGGCGGGCGTCTTCCTGCCGCTGCAGGACGAAATCTTTCCCGACGAGGACGACTTCGGGCGTATCTTCCGCCACAACGCGCGCATCAGCGCCGAGGGCATCCCGCAGCTGGCCGCCGTGCTTGGGCCCTGCGTGGCCGGCGGCGCGTACCTGCCGGTGATGTGCGACAAGATCGTGATGGCCGACGGCGCGGGCATGTACATCGCCGGCCCGTCGCTGGTGAAGGCCGCCATCGGCCAGGACCTCGACAGCGAGGAACTGGGCGGCGCGGCGCTGCACGCGCAGCTGAGCGGCACCGTGGACTTCCGTGAGCCCGACGACGAGGCGGCGCTGAAGCGCCTGCGCGCGCTGGCCGGGCACTGGCCGCCGTCGCCCGAGCCGGCCTTCCGCCGCCACGTGCCCAAGCCCGCCGCCGAGCCCGCCGGCGAGATCGTGCGGCGCATGCCCGTCGAACCCGGCGCGGAATACGACGTGCGGCACGTCATCGAGTGCCTCGCCGACCGTGCGACGTGGGACGAGTACAAGGCCGAGTTCGGGCGCACGCTGGTCTGCGGCACCGCGCGCATCGACGGCTGGTCGGTGGGCATCGTCGCCAACCAGAAGAAGCACGTGCGCGAGCCCGGCAAGCCGTTCGAACTCGGCGGCGTGATCTATCCCGACAGCGCCGACAAGGCCGCGCGCTTCGTGATGGACTGCAACCAGAACCGCGTGCCGCTGGTCTTCCTGCACGACGTCAACGGCTTCATGGTCGGGCGCGAGGCCGAGATCGATGGGATCATCCGCAAGGGCGCCAAGCTGGTGAACGCGGTGGCCAACAGCGTCGTCCCCAAGTTCACCGTGCTGATGGGCGGCAGCTACGGCGCGGGGCACTACGCGCTTGCCGGCAAGGCCTACGACCCGCGCATGATCCTCGCGTGGCCGACGTGCCGCTACGCGGTGATGGGCGGCGAACAGGCCGCGCGCACGCTGACCGACCTGAAACTCGCGCAGCTGAAGAAGGAGGGCAAGAAGCTCAGCGACAAGGACCAGGATGCGATCTTCGCCGAGATCGTGAAGACCTACGGCGAGCAGACCGACCCGCGGTACGCGGCGGCGCGGCTGTGGGTGGACGGGATCATCGATCCGGCGCAGACGCGCGCGGCGCTGAGCCTGGGGCTGGAGATGGCGGCGCAGAACCCGAACGTGCCGGAGTTCAAGACGGGCGTGCTGCAGGTCTGAGGTCTATCTTCCGACGATCTCCTTCAGCGCGCTCAGCTTCGCGGCGGCCTTGCTGCGGTCGAGGCTGCGGTACTCGGCGGGCAGGAAATCCTGGTGCGTGCATTCCAGCACGGCGGCGAGGATCTGCAGTTCGGTCTCTTCCGGATACGTCGGTGGCAGGTAGCCTTTCAATTCCTCTTCCATGTCCTGCTTGCGGATCTTGGTGCTGCCGGCCAAGAGCGCTCGGCGCTTGGCGCGGATCACCAGGCCCTCGATATCGGCGCCGCTGAGGCGCATTTTCAGCGCGTCCTTGGGGACGTCGGCGCCGTCCAGTTCCACGTCGTTCTTGCGCGCGAGGATCGTGAAGTACGTGCGCTTCTCGTCGTCGCCTTCGGGATGGAACAGCGGCACGTGGACCTCGGCGCGGCCCTGGCGCTTCATGTCGATGGGCAGCAGGTCGGGGCGGCAGGTGAGCAGGAACCACAGGATCTTGCCGCGGTAGCGCGTGTCGCCCATCTGCTGCGCGAGCATGGAGAAGACGCGCGAGGAGGTGCCGCTGTCGCCGGCGGCGTCGCGGTCGCCGATCGCGGCGTCGGCCTCGTCGATGATCACCGCCACGGGCCCGGTGGCGCGCAGCGTGGTGAGGATCTTCTCCCAGTTGCCTTCGGTGACGCCCTGCCACTGGCTGCGGAAGTTGCGCAGCACCACGCACGGGATCCCTAGCTCGCCGGCGTAGCACGTCATCAGGAACGTCTTGCCCGTGCCGACGGGCCCGCAGATCAGGTAGCCCATGGGCAGCGCGTCGAGGTGCCCCTCCTTCAAGAGGCGCGCGTCGTCGCGCAGCCAGCGCTTGGCCGCGTCGTGCCCGCTGACGGCCTCGAGCCCGCGCTTCGGCTTGAGGAACTCGAGCAGTCCGAAGCACTCCTTCTCGATCAGCGCCTTCTTCTGGTCCCACAGCGCGGCGAAGTCGAGTTTCTTCGGCGATTTCCCGGCGCTCATCAGTTTCGCGCGCGCGAGCAGGTGCTCCAGGTTCACGCGGCTCAGGCCCGCGGTGTGCACGGCCATCTCTTCGGGCGTCAGCGTGCTGAACGCGGCGAAGGCTTCGGCCGGCACGGTCGTGCGCAAATACTCGAGGCGCTCGTCGGCTTCCGGCAGCGGGATCTGGATCTTGGCGGTGTAGGGGCTGCGCACCAGCACGGGATGCAGGTCGCTGAGGTTCTCGCAGACGAGCACGAACGTGACGTCGGCCTTGGTGAAGGCCGGGTCGCTGGACCACTTGTGGAGCGCGATCAGCGTCGCGGCGTCGTCCTGGCTGAAGCGGTAGCCGGCCGACGAGGGCGCGATGAAGTGCGCGTAGTCGACGATCACCGCCGCGCGCAGGGCCTCGCCCTTGCCGTCGTCCATCAGGCGCGTGCGCAGATAGCGTTCAATCAGCGGCAGCGCGCGGGCGGGGTCGCGGGGCAGCTGCGCGTGGAAGCTGGTGCCCTTGACCGTGTCGATGGCCTTCACGACGCGGTGGAAGCTCTCGGCCATGGCGTTGTCGGGGAAGTCGATCCCCGCCGCCTGGTCGTAGTGGATCACGATCTGGCGCTGGCTGAAGAGCTGCTCGCTGAGGAATTCCTTCAGCGCGACGAAGCGCACGCCGTTGCGCTCGCGCGCGGGCGCAACGTCCAGCGTGTTGCCGTGCAGGATGAAGGTGTTGACCGTGCCGGCCTTGTAGGTCTGGGCCAGTTCACCGGCCCAAGGGGGCAAGCCGTCGATCAGCGCCATGCGCGGGCTACTCGTTGACGCGGCTGAGGAACTCGCCGTCTTCGACGCGGATGCGGACCTTGTCGCCCTTCTTGATGTGGCCGGGCACGCGGACTTCGCCGCCGTTTTCCATCTTGGCGATCTTGGTGACGGCGGTCGCGGTGTCGCCGCGTGCGGCGTCGGGCGCGTCGGCGATGGTCACGTCCACGGTCTGCGGCAGTTCCACGACCACGAAGCGGTCCTCGGCCTTCACCAGGTTCATGCGGATGTTGGGGATCAGGAACTTGGTGTGCTGTTCGGCGATCAGGTCCTTGCTGATGTTGACCTGTTCGAAGGACTCCGGGTGCATGAAGACGTAGCTGGTGCCGTCGTCGTAGAGGTACTCGTACTCCTCGCGGAGCAGGATCACCTTCTCGACGTTGTCGTCGGGCGAGAACCGCTGGGTGAAGACGTTGCCGCGGATCAGGTGCTTCAGGTCCACCTGCCAGTAGGTGCGCAGGTTACCGCGCGTCTGTTCGTGGCGGTCGAAGACGACCCAGATGTCGTTGTTGTAGCGAATCGCTTCGCCCTTCTTGACGTCACGCATCTTGCAACTCGGCATCCAACGTCCTCCCTGTGAACGATTTCCAGCGAAGGAAAAAGCCTACTCGATGGGTGGGACCGAGGCAACCGCAGCGGGGGAGCGTCAGGTCTGCTCTTCGTTCGTCTCTTTCTCAAGGCGCTCCTGTAGGGTCTTCCAATCGCCCGTGATCCAGGAGGCCAGGCTGCAGGACAAAGGCCCCAACCCCAAGGCCGCGAACACGACTCCGAACAACATCTGTTCGCTTGCCGTCATGACCGTGCCTGTGGCATTTGGCGGTGCGGCCTTGAGGAACGCGATGTAAAGCCCGCCCGCAAATGGAAACAGGCAGCCCGCAGCGACGATGGCCGGATGGGCGCCGAACGCCAAATCCACCGGCGAGACCAGGTACTCGCGAAGCGGGTACTCGTCCAGCTTTAGTTGCCGCAGCTTCCAGAGCAGAACGAGCAAGGCCGCCAACACTTCAAAGCAGAGCAGCGGTTCAATCCAGGCCTTTGGGAACAGGTACGCAGCGGGCATGCCCATCGGTAACGCCAGGAAGGCGAGGTAGGTCAGAAGCATGCAGAGTCTGGCGATAAACCAAAGAAGGCCGTGCATACCCGGCGCCGCCGTATCATTCCGCAATCAGGACGGCCACTTGGGCTTGCGTTTCTCGAGGAACGCGCGGACGCCTTCCTGGCAGTCTTTCGTCCCGCGCGCTTCGGCGTTGAGGCGCGTGGCCAAGTCCAGCGCCTTGCCCAGCGGCAGTTCGGCGCTGTCGGCGATCAGGCTGCGCGTGCGGCGGATGGCCTCGGGGCTGTTCTCGGCGATGGCCTCGGCCAGTTCCTCGGCGCGCGCCAGCACCTGCTCGGCGGGCACAACCTCGTTCACGAGCCCCAGCGCCTTAGCCTCGGCGGCGTCCACGCGCCGCGCTGTCAGCAGCAGGTCGCGGGCGACGCGTTCGCCGCAGGCGCGCGCCAGGTACACGCCCGCCAGCGCGGGCACGAAGCCGATCTTCGCTTCGCTGAAGCAGAGGAACGAGCCCTCTGCGGCGACGGCGAGGTCGCAGCACAAGAGCAGCGCGGCGCCGCCGGCGACGGCGGGGCCGTTGACCGCGGCGACCAGCGGCTTGGGGTACTTGCGCAGTGTCTCGAAGAAGGTGCGGATGTCGCGGCTGTCGTCGGCGTTCTGCGCGACGGTAGCGGACTGGAGTTTCTTCAGCGCCTCCAGGTCCAGGCCGCTGCAGAAGGCCGGGCCCGCACCGGTCAGCACCACGGCGCGCACGGCGTCGTCCTGTTCGAGCTGTTGCAGCGCGGGCAGCAGGCCGTCGTCGTTGAGGTAGGGCAGGGGGTTGCGCTTGTCGGGGCGGTTGAAGGTCGCAACGGCGTGGCGGGCGCTTTTGCGGACGAGTACGAACATGCGTGCGTCCCCGAGTTCAGCCGTGCTGGTACTTGGCCTGGATCTCCCGCGCGCGCGCGGCGCAGGCGAAGAGTTTCGACGCGTCGACGCCGGTCTCGAACCCGCGCGACTCGAATTTCTCGACCAGGCCTTCGGTCGGGACGTTGCTGACCAGCTTGTCCTGCGCGAAGGGGCAACCGCCCAGCGCGCCGGTGGCGCCGTCGAAGACGCGGCAGCCGGCCTCCAGCGCGGCCAGGATGTTGTAGTGCCAGTCGCTGGGGCGCCCGTGGAAGTGGCAGCGCATCTCCATCTGCGGGAAGCGCGCGATGGCGCGCTCGAAGACCGTGCGCACCTGCTCGGGGTGCGCCAGGCCGATGGTGTCGGACAGCGCGACGCGCGAGACGCCGCGGTCTTCGAGCGTCTGGAGGAAGGCCAGCAGCGCGTCCTCGTCCCACGGTTCGCCGTAGGGGTTGCCGAAGCCCATGGAGACGTAGACGAGGAACTTCATGCCGGCGGCCTCGGTGCGCGCGCGCAGGTCGTCTACGACGGGCCAGGTCTCACGGATGGTCTTGTGCGTGTTGCGCAGCATGAACTCGTTGGAGATGCTGAAAGGGAAGCCCAGCACGTCCAGCCCGCCGACGGCCGCGGCGCGTTCGACGCTCTTGGGATTCACGATTACGGCGATCAGTTCGACGCCGCCGGAACGCAGCGGCTGCAGTTCCGCGACGATTTTTTCGCTGTCGGCCATCTGCGGGACGGCCTTGGGCGAGACGAAGCTGGCGCAGTCGAGGTGGCGCAGGCCGGCGTCCGCGAGCGCGCGGATGTAGGCGAGTTTCTCCTCCGTGGGGATGAACTTCTTCATCCCCTGGAAGCCGTCGCGCGGCGTCTCGACGATGGTGACGGTGTCGGGCATTTTTCGCTATGGGTTCCCGGCCGGTGCGCGGCTACCCTTTTACCCGCTTTCGCGGCAAAAGGCACCGGCAAAGCGGCGCGGCAAAACCGTCCGGGAACAGCCGGTTCGCAGCTACAGCGTCACGGACTTGTCGGCCTGCGCGATCACGTCCTGCGCGGCGGCGACGCCGGCGCCCAGCTTCACGTTCACGCCGTTGGCCTTCAGGCTCAGTTCCAGCACGGCCATGCCGGCCAGGATGTCGGTGGCGCTGACGTAACCCATGTGCGCAAAGCGGACCATCTTGCCCTTCATGTCGCCCTGGCCGTTGGCAAAGGTAACGCCGAAGCGGTCGCGCGCGGTCTTGATCACGTTGCCGCTGTCCACGCCTGCCTGCGTGCTGATCACCGTCAGCACCTCGTTGGGGTGTTCGGGGAAGAGTTCCAGGCCCAGCGCGGCGACGCCGGCGCGGGTGGCCTTGGCCAGCAGCGCGTGGCGCGCGAGCACGTTCCTGGGGCCTTCCTCCTCGATCATCTGCAGCGCGACGTTCAGCGCGTCCATCAGCGTGTTGGCGGGCGTGTAGGGCGTGTCGTTGGCGGCCAGGTTCTTCTTGCAGGCCTTCAGGCACGCGTAGTAGCTGTGCGACTTGACGGACTCGATCACCTTCCACGCCTTGGCGCTGACGCTCAGCACCGCTAGGCCCGGCGGCATCATCATGCCCTTCTGGCTGCCGCACATGAACAGGTCCACGCCCCACGCGTCGAGCGGGCACTCCATGCCGATGGCGCCGGAGATGCCATCGACGCCCAGCAGCGCGTTGGGGTTGGCCTTGCGCACGGCCTCGCCGATGCCCTTTACGTCGTACTTCGCGCCGGTGCTGGTCTCGCTCAGGTGGATATACACGGCGGCGACGGCGGGGTCCTTGGCCGCGTCGGCGACCTGCTGCGGCGTGGGGGACTTGCCGTACTCGAGCTTCACGACGACCTTCTCGATGCCGAACGCGTCGCAGATCTGCACCAGGCGTTCGCCCCACTTGCCCGCGCTGACGACCACGGCCTTCTTGCCGGGCGCGACGCAGTTAACGATGGCGGCTTCCATGGCCAGCGTGCCGCTGCCGGCGAAGATCAGCGGGTCGCCCTGCGTCTCGAAGATGCGCTGAAAGCGCTCGCGGCACTCCTTATAGAGGGTGCGGAAGCGCGCCGAGCGGTGGTACCAGGCGGGCTTCGCGAGTTCCAGCTTCACGCGGTCGGGCACCTGGCTGGGGCCGGGGGTGAGCAACAGGTCTTTCAGCGCCATGGTTCGCACTCCTGCAACGGGGTTGATCTAAATGCTTCTTGCTACTTGGCCTTCAGGTCGAAACAGATCAGCGTCTTGTAGTCGCGCACGTACAGCTTGCCGCCGGCGACCGCCGGCGGCGCGAAGGCCGGCTTGGCCAGCGCCTGGAACGCCGCCACTTCCTTGAATGCCTGGGCGCTCACTTCCAGCAGCGCAATCGATCCGCTGTCTTTCTGCACCAAAAGGTGCGCATCGTCCAGCAACAGCAGCTGCGCCTGCTGTTCGCCCTGGCCCTCGGCGCTCCAGGCGACGGTACCGTCGAGCAGCTTCAGGCACTTCACCGCGCCCTTGCCGTCGTGGACGTACAGGCAGCCCTGCGAAGCGTGCAGCACGGGCGAGCCGAAGTGCGGGCGCTCCTCACCATTCTCCCAGATCTTCTCGGCTTTCCATGCCTCGCCGTCCTTTACGATCTTCAAGCCGCGGCAGCCGAGTTTCGTGTTCGCGACGAAGACGCGGTCCTCGAAGACCACCGGCGCGGGGATGTTCTTCTGCTGTTGCGTCGGAAACGCGTAGCTCCACAGCTTCTTGCCCGTCTGGGGCTCCAGGCCCAGCACGCCCTTGTCGGGAAACGCGAGCACCTGCGGCACGCCGCAGAGCGTCACCAATTGCGGCGCGGCGTAACCGGCGTCGCTGTCCACGGCCTTCCAGACGTCCTTGCCGGTCTCCACGTCGAGCCCCACCAGGCCGGCGCCCGGGCCGCCGGGTTCGCAGATCACGACCTTGCCCGAGACGACCGGCGAGGCCGCGATGCCGAACGACGGTGCGCGCCCCTTGAAGTCGGCGACGATGTCGCGTGACCAGATCTTCGCGCCCTTTTCCGCGTCGAGGCAGGTGAGCAGCCCGTAGCGGTTGAGCGCGAAGACGCGGCCGCCGGCGACCGTGGGCGTGCAGCGCGCGCCGCTGCCCCAGTTGCTGCTGCCGGCCGCGTCCTGTTCGTGCTTCCAGAGTTCCTTGCCGCCGGCGGCGTCGAAGCAGAAGACGACGTCCTGCTTGCCGTTCTTGCCGAAGACGTAAACCTTGCCGCCGGCGACGGCCGCGCCGCCGTGCACGCCGCCGCCGCCGTCGCCCAGCGGGGCGCTCCAGAGTTTCGGCAGCCCGTCCGCCGGCCAGGCGACGTTCAGGCCGGGCTCGGCCACGACCGCGTCGGCATTGGGCCCGCGGTACTGCGGCCAGTCGTGGGCCGCGGCGCAGGCGGCGGCCAGCAGCGGCATGCCGAGCAGGAGACGGGACAGACCCATCGGTCGGGGCTCCGGGCAGAAGAACCGAAAAGCGACCGCTTCAGCTTATGCGGGCGCCGCGCAGCGGCAAGCGCCGCGGAAACGGCGGTTTCGCGCGCGCCTGCGCTCGATGAAGCGCCCGCCGGCATTAGAATAGGCGCACTATAATAAGGAGGCGCCCGCATGGCGGCGATCGAGACGCTGGAGAACGAGCCCGATTGGGTGGCCTGCTGGGCGGCGCAAGCCAGCCCGTACGCCGGGCTGCTGCTGGTCTTCAAGCAGTCGCCGATCTGCCCGACCAGCCACACGGCCGAGGCCGAGTTCCGCGGCTGCGCGGAAAGCCTGGGGCATCCGAAGGGCCTGACGTTGAAGATCGTCGATGTGGTGCACCGCCGCCCGATCAGCCGGCGCATCGCCGAGGACACCGGCGTGCGGCACGAGTCTCCGCAGGCACTGCTGATCGGCGCGAACCAGAAGGTGCTCTGGCACGCCAGCCACTACCAGATCAACGAGGACTCGCTGCGCGCGGCGCTCTCCGCCGCGGGCGGGGCGTAAGGCACGCGGCGGGCGGTTACTTCTTCTCTTCCTTCTTGTCTTCTTTCTTCTCGGGGGGCGTCCAGAGGATCCCGGTCTGCGGGCGCACGCGGTCGTTGTAGCAGCCGGCGCCGACGACGACGCGGTGCGGTTTCGGTCCGGGGATGTCGAACTGCTCGCACGCGTAGTCCCACAGGCTGCGCGCGGGGCGGCCGAGGATGACCGAGGTCATGTTGTGCTGCGCGGCGCCGTCTTCCATGACCATGATCAGCTGGTCGCGGGTGAGCTGTGGCTTGCTGGAGAAGATCTCCATGAACGTCGCCATGATCTGCGCGACGAACAGCGGCACCGGCACGAAGATGCGCGCTTTGCCGGCGGCCTTGCACGCGACGGTCATGATCTCGCGCACGGTCATCGGTTCGGGCCCGCCCAGTTCGTAGGTGCCCGGCTGCAGCGGGAAGTCGGGCGCGACGCTCCGCGCGAGCACCTCGGCGACATCCTCGACCCACACCGGCTGCAGGCGGCTGTGGCCGCCGGCGATGGCGGGCATGACCGGCCACGGCGGATTGACCCAGCTCTTGGCCATCCCGACGAAGAGGTTCAGGAACTCGTCCTCGGGCCCGAAGATCACCGACGCCGGGAAGCAGTAGCCCTGCAGGCTGGCCGTGCGCACGGACTGCTCGGCGGCGTACTTGGTCTGGTGGTAGCGCGCGACGGCGTTGGCGCGCGTGCCGAGCCCGGAGAGGTAGATGAAGCGGCGCACGCCCGCGCGTTCGGCCTCGGCCAGGATATTGCGCGTGCCCTTGACGTGGATGTCCTCGAAGCTGCCCTCTTTCTCGTTGATCACGCCGACGAGATGGATCACGGCGTCGCAGCCGTCGCAGGCGCCTTCCAGGCTGCGGGCGTCGGTGACGTTGCCGAGGTGCAGGTCGTCGACGTACTCGTCGATCACGCGCGGGTTGCTTCCTTCGCGCAGCAGCGCGCGGACGTCGTGCCCGGCGTTCGCCACCGCTGCGACGACGTGGCGCCCCACGTAGCCCGTCGCGCCAGTGACCAGGACCTTTTTGCGGCTCATCGAAGCGTTCTCCGGTGTCTGCGTCGGTTCAGCTTGCTTTGGCCTTGTTGATCGCGTTGCGCACGAACTCGAGGCTCTTCTTCAGCGCCAGTTCCTTGTCCTCGCTGCCGATGCTGCACTCGTACGACAGGTACCCGGTGAAGCCGATCTCCGCCAGCGCGCGGAAGTTGGCCAGGAAGTCGATGTCGCCGGTGCCGGGCTCCAGGCGCGTGTTGTCGGCCAGGTGCACGTGCTTGACGTGCTTTCCGGCGGCGCGCAGGGCGGCGGGCGAGTTGGTCTCTTCGATGTGCATGTGGAAGAAGTCGCTGATCAGGCCCACGGCGGGGTGCCCGCAGCGTTCGATGATCTCGACGCCCTGCTCCTGCTTGCGCAGGAGGTGCTGCTCGTAGCGGTTCAGCGGCTCAAGCAGCAGCATGGTCTTGTGCGCGGCGGCGTGGTCCCCCAGCTCCTTGCAGATCTCCACCAGCAGGTCCTTCTCCAGCGCGACGGCGTCCTTCAGCGGCGTCAGGTCGTTGAGGCGCGGCGGCCCGAAGATGGGCGGGACGATCTGGCCCACGGCGCCGAGCTTGCCGCACAGTTCCAGCGCTTCCTTGCTCTCTTGGATGCTCTGGCGGCGCTTCTTGGGGTCGGGGTCGAGGAAATCGAAGCTCAGGTTCCCGCAGATCGCGCAGACGGGCACGGGTGACTTCTCGAACTCCCGCAGCGCCTGGTCGTGCGCGGCCCTGGGGTAGTTGCGCGCAATCAGCTCGATGCCTTCCACGCCGTGGTCGGCGGCCCACTTGAGCTGGTCGGCCGGGGCCGCGCCGGGCAACAGGCGCTGCTGCACCGCGATCTTCATGAAACACTCCGCGAATAGGAGACGCTTCGAAGCGTCCACGTTGTACCCGCTCCAGGCAGCCGTTCAAGCTTGCCGCGGTTCTTTGTGCGGCTATGCTGGACGTGCCTGGCATCTCTTATCGAGGAGGTTCATTCCATGCGTGTCCGATACATGCTGCTGCCCCTGGCCCTGGTGGCGCTGGCCGTTTCGCCCGCGCGCGGCGAGGAAGGCAAGGCGGAAGGCAAAAAGGAGGCCATCAACGTGGGCGACGCGATTCCCGAGGTCGCCGGCAAGGACGAGGCCGGCGCGGACCTGAAGCTTTCGGACCTCAAGGACAAGCAGGGCATCGTGCTCTTCTTCTTCCCCAAGGCCGACACGCCGGGCTGCACGGTCGAGTCCTGCGGCTTCCGCGACGAAGCCGCGAAGTTCGAGGCCGCCGGTTTCAAGCTCGTCGGCGCGTCGCGCGACCAGCCCGAGGCCCTGAAGGCCTTCAAGGAGAAGTACAAGCTCGAGTACACTTTCCTCTCGGATCCCAAGAGCGAGGCCGCCGGCGTCTTCGGCTTCGCGCCCGGCCAGCGCAAGACCGCGCTGATCGGCAAGGACGGCAAGCTGGTGAAGATCTACGACAAGGTCACCCCGAAGGGCCACCCGGCGGAAGTGCTGGCCGACATCGAGAAGCTGAACCAGGAAGGCGGAAAGAAAGAGTAATATGAGCGCCTTCGCGGTTCGCGTCCTGTCGTTCAACATCCGCGGGCAGGTCAAGAAGGACGGCGTCAATGCCTGGCCGCTGCGCGGCGAGGTGAACCTGTCCATCTTCGGGAAAGCCAATGCCGACCTGATTGGCTTCCAGGAGATGCAGGACGAGAACTGGGCGTTCTACGAGGAACGCCTGCGGGGCTACGAACGCCGCCGCGGCACGCACTACAACAACACCGAGCCCTTCAACTACCTCTCGATCTTCTGGCGCCCGGAGAAGCTGCAGGCCCTCGCCGAGGGCCGCTTCTGGCTCAGCAAGACGCCCGAGGTTCACAGCGGCGACTGGGACACCGACTGCTTTCGCGGCGCGCACTGGATCCGCTTCCGCCCCAAGGCCGGCGGCACGGAGTTCGTCTTCCTGAACACGCACCTGGACCACGTCAGCGAGTATGCGCGCGCCGAAGGCAGCAAGGTGGTCCTGGAACAACTGAAATCGATCGCGGGCAAGGCGCCCGTGCTGGTCACCGGCGACTTCAACTGCGACCCCGGCAGCGCGGCCTACCGGACCTTTCAGGAGGGCGGCTTTACCGACGTCTTCCTGCAGGCCGGCAACGCCGACGGGCCGGACGTCTACTCCTTCCACAAGTTCACGGGCGAGCGCCAGCCGGGCATCGGGCGCATCGACTGGATCCTCACGCGCGGCGGCACACCCGGCTTTTCCGCGAAGAGCTGCCGAATCCTGCGTGACGCGGAACCGCCGCTGTACCCCAGCGACCATTTTCCGGTACTCGCCGATTTGACCTTGGCGTGAAATAGGGCGATAGTGAGGAGGCATGGCCGAGGAGTCCTCCCCGCTGCGCCATCCCTTTGGCGAGATCGCCGTCGAGATGAAGGCGATCACGCCCGATCAGCTCCAGGCGGGCCTCGACCGCCAAGCCATGCTGCGCGCCAGCGGTGCGAAGACGCGCATCGGCGAAGCCCTGATCATCCTCAACCTGATGGACGATGCCACGGTGAAGGCGGTGCTCGCCGAGCAGCGCCGCCGCCGCCAGAAGGACGCCGACAGCCAGCTGCCCGTCGAACGCTTCGGCGAGTTCAAACTCGTCGAACGCTTGGGCGAGGGCGGCATGGGCTCGGTCTACAAGGCGCGCGACGTATTGAAGGAGCGCTTCGTCGCGCTGAAGGTCCTGCGCAAGGGCCTGACGATCACGCCCGAGCACATCCAGCGCTTCCAGCGCGAAGGCTCCGCCGCGACGGAACTCGAACACCCCAACATCGTCGCGACGTACTCCTTCGGCGTGTTGAAGGGCATCCAGTACCTCGCCATGGAGTTCGTCGAAGGCGAGACGCTGAAGTCCCGCATCCGACGCGAGGAGAAGGTCCCTGAGCCTGACGCGCTGCGCATCGCCGCCGAGATCGCCAAGGGCCTGGGCCACGCCCACGCGCACGGGCTGGTGCACCGCGACGTGAAGCCCGAGAACATTCTGCTGGCTTCCGGCGGCGCCGTGAAACTCGCCGACCTGGGCCTGGCCAAGTCCGTCTACGGCGACCAGCAGCTGACGCAGACCGGGCAGGTCGTCGGTACGCCGAGTTACCTCTCGCCGGAGCAGGCGCAGGGCGAGAAGGTGCCCGACCCGCGCAGCGACTTCTACTCGCTGGGCGCGACGCTGTACCACGCGCTGACGGGGCGCAAGCCCTTCGACGCGAAGTCGCAGATGGACGTGATGATGATGCACATCCAGGGCCGGCTGCCGAACCCGAAGGACTTCAACCCGGGCCTGAGCGACGGCGCGGTGCAGATCGTCGTGAAGCTGATGGCGAAAGCGAAGGGGGAGCGCTACCAGAGCGCGCAGGCGCTCGTCGAGGACCTCGAGTCCGTGCAGCGCGGCGGCCAGCCGAAGAACGCCGCGCTGGACCTGGGCCGCAGCTCGATCCTGCCGCCCGACCCCAAGCGCGCCGCCGAGATCCGCGCGAAGCGCGCCGCGCAGGCGCAAGTCGTAGCCCGGGACCAGGGCAAGGGCGGGTGTCTCGGAGCAGTGATGCTGCTGGTGACGGTGGCGCTGCTTTCCCTGTACCTGCAGGGGTGAGGGGCGAAAAACAGATGAGAGTTAAGAGTTTTGAGATTACAGATGGCAGCCACCTTGAAGACTGAGGTTTGAGATTTGACTGGGACTTGACTCACTTCGCTCTTACGCTGATTGCCGTTCCCAATCTCCCTTCTTTCATCTCCAATCTCTAATCTGCCTTCTCGCCCCTGACCGCTCACCCCTGCCGTTAGCTTCTCGTCAGCGCAGCCCACACGGCGTCGTCGGCGAGACGCTTGGCGACATCGGCTCCGAAGGCCTGCCCGACCGGCTTGAGGAACTCGGGCGCATTTCGCAGCACTTCCTGCAGCGCGCTGCGGCACGCCTGCACGGCGGGCTTGGTCATCTTGCCGATGGGCTTGCGGCAGTTGCCCGCGGGCATGCCCAGGCCGGCCATCATCGTCTTCACCGGCACGGGGTTGGGGAACTTGTCGGCGACCTTCACGGTCGTGCCGCCGACCTGGACCTCGCGCTCGGCCGCGCAGCCGACGAGCTTGAACAGCGGCGCGAGCTGCTTGCCGATCTCGTTGGCCTTGGACGTCTCGCCGGAGCGCTGCGCGGCGACCATCTTCACGATCGCGCCGGGCACGATGTTGGTCATCACGCTGATCACGCCGCTGCTGCCGATCTTGGCGTCCTGCATCATCGTCAAGGTCAGGTCGTCATCGCCGCTCATGATCGCCAGCGACGCGCCGGCCAGGGCGCGGTCTTCGCGCATGCGTTCGAGGCTCCCCGTCGCCTCCTTGACGGCCGGCACCCGCTTGGGGCTCGCGCGGTGCAGGAGGGCCAGGTCGGCGGCGCTGAGCGCCGTCACGCTGCGGCCGGGAATCACGTACGGCACCAGCGGGATCTCGGGCACCGCGGCCAGCACGGCCTCGTAGTACTCGGTGCGCAGTTCCAGGCTGGAGGGCTTGTTGTAGTAGCAGTCGACCAGCAGCGCGGCGCTGGCGCCGGCCTCGCGCGCGTGCTTCGTCGCTTCGATGGCCTCGCCGCTGCTGTTGCTGCCGGTGCCGGCCAGCACGCCCTTCTTGCCGCCGGCGAGTTTCACCGCAGCCTCGATGACGTGGTTGTGCTCCTCCCAGGTCAGCGTGGGCGACTCGCCCGTGGTGCCGGCGGGCACCAGGCCGTCGATGCCCTGCGCGAGCTGGAACTCGACGAGCTGCTGAAAGGCCTTCTCGTCGATCTTTCCCGAGCGGTCGAAGGGCGTGATCAGCGCGGTCCAGGCGCCTTGGGGAACGTATGCGGCGGGCATGGCAAGACTCCTTAATGTAATCGGTGCTGTGCGCTGCAAAATCTTCTATTGAACGTCAGAACAAGTCAACCGTCAGGCTTTGGGCGCGGCCGGTTTGGGCGCTTCCGGCGCGGGCTGTTTCTCTTTGATCTTGATCCAGCCGAGGCCCAGGGTGGGGGGGCGGGTCTTGAAGAGGATGGCGTGGGTCTTGGCGGTCTCGAGCGCCTTCTCGGCCTTGGCCAGGTCGGTGAAGTCGGTGCGGGTGGGCGGCAGCCCCTTCCCGGCGTACACGCATACGGTGAACGCTTCGCCTTCGCGCAGTTCTTCGGCCATGACACGCTCCTTCGAGGCAACGCAACCACCAAGACGGCGCATTATGCGCGCTTCGGAGGGCCCTGTCCACTGCCAGACGCCACCACCACATGGTGCGCGGTGAGGGTACCTGAGGCCTGCGCATCGGGGTACGCCGAGGCCCGGCGGGCGCGCTGTCTTTGACTTCACCCTCGCGTCCTTTATCTTGGATGTTCCCGCGAGGCGCGCGTACGCAGGCCCGGCGCTCGGCGGGCAGGAGCTTTCGGGCCGCGCCGCCAATCAGCCAAAGGGAGTTTACGAGCCATGGGTATCCGGGTTGCCATCAACGGGTTCGGCCGCATCGGGCGGCTGGTCTTTCGCACGCTGGCCGCGCGCGGCAGTCAGTTCGACGTCGTCGCGATCAACGATCTCTCGGACGCCAAGGCCCTGGCGATGCTGCTGAAGTACGACACCGTGCATGGCCGCTTCAACGGCGAGGTCTCCGCCGACGGCGACAAGCTGGTCGTCAACGGCAAGAAGATCCCCGTCGTCAGCGTGCGCAGCCCCAAGGAGCTGCCCTGGAAGAGCATGGAGGTCGAGATCGCCGCCGAGTGCACCGGCATCTTCACCAAGCGCGAGTCGCCCAAGGGCGGCTTCGGCGACCACCTGGTGGCCGGCGCCAAGAAGGTGCTGCTCAGCGCGCCGTCCAAGGACAAGATCGACGCGACCATCGTCTTCGGCGTCAACGAGAAGACGCTCAAGAAGGAGCACCTCACCTTCTCGAACGCCAGCTGCACCACCAACTGCACCGCGCCGGTGGTGAAGGTGCTGCACGAGAACTTCGGGATCGTGCGCGGGATGATCACCACCGTCCACGCCTACACCAACGACCAGCGCATCAACGACGGCATCCACGAAGACCTGCGCCGCGCGCGCACGGCCGCCTGCAACATCATCCCGACGACCACGGGCATGGCGCGGGCGATCGGCGAGGTGCTGCCGGAGCTCGACGGCAAGATCGACGGCATGGCGATCCGCGTGCCGGTGCCGGACGGCAGCCTGATCGACACCGCTCTGGAAGTCAGCAAGACCGTCACCGCCGACGAAGTCAATGCGGCGCTGAAGAAGGCCAGCGAGGGCCCCATGAAGGGCATCCTCGACTACACCCACGACCCGATCGTCAGCTCGGACATCGTCGGCAACCCGCACAGCAGCATCGTCGACGCCTCCATGACCAAGGTGAACGGCAAGAACCTGGTCAAGGTGGTCAGCTGGTACGACAACGAGTGGGGATTCTCGAACCGCATGGCCGACCTGATGGCCCTCGCGTCGAAGCTCGGCTAAGGCTTCCTTTCCGGAGAACGCATCGGCGCCCGCGGCCAGGCAAGCGCGGGCGCCTTTCGTTATGAAGACCCTCATCGCCCCCTCCGTGCTCAGCGCCGACTTCGCGCGGCTGAAGGACGAGATCCAGGCCGTCGAAGCCGCCGGCGCGGACTGGATCCACGTCGACGTGATGGACGGCCACTTCGTCCCGAACATCACGATGGGGCCGTTCATCGTCGAGGCGCTGAACCGCTTGACCGACCTGCCGCTGGACTGCCACCTGATGATCCAGCGCCCGGAGAAGTACGTCGAGCAATTCGCCAAGAGCGGCGCGGACTGGATCAGCGTGCACCCGGAAGCCGAAGGCGACATCCCCGGGGCGCTCGAACTGGCCGCCAAGCACGGCGCCAAGCCCGCGCTGGCGATCAAGCCCGGCACCGCGGTAGAATCGGTCAAGAGCTACGCCGGAAAGATCGGCATGCTGCTGGTGATGACCGTCGAGCCCGGCTTCAGCGGGCAGAAGCTGATGGCGGACTGCCTGCCGAAGTACGCGCAGGCGAAAAAGCTCTTCGGCGAGAAGGTCTTGCTGGAAATCGATGGCGGCGTGAAGGCCGAGAACGCCGGAAGCGTCCGTACCGCGGGCGCCCAGGTGATCGTGGCCGCGACGGCCATCTTCCATTCCAAGGACTACGCGCGGGCCATCGGCGCCCTGCGCGGGGCGTGACGCGAACGGAGACTCGGTACATGGCGCTTGCAGGCAGGCGGACGGGCCCCGGCGAGGGCAACGGGCGGCGGACGGTGCGCACCGAGGCGCAGTTCCTCAAGTGCGAGAACAGCGCCTGCAACAAGACGCTCTTCGTCAAGGAAGTCCAGAAGCACAACTACTGCTGTCCGGCGTGCGGGCACCACTTCCGCGTCAGCAGCCGCGAGCGCGTGCAGATCACCATCGACTCCGGCACCTGGACGGAACTCTTCGACGAACTCGAACCGATGGACGTGCTCAACTTCCAGGGCAAGAAGAGCTACCAGCAGAGCCTGAAGGAAGGGCGCCAGAAGTCCGGCGAAAAGGAAGCCGTGATCTGCGGCGCGTGCAAGGTCAAGGGCATCGAGACCGTCTTCTGCGCGATGGACTTCAAGTACATCGGCGCGTCGATGGGTTCGGTCGTCGGCGAGAAGATCGCGCGCGCCATCGAGTACGCCACGGCCAAGGGCTGGCCCATCGTCATCGTCTGCTGTTCGGGCGGCGCGCGCATGCAGGAAGGCGTGCTGTCGCTGATGCAGATGGCCAAGACCAGCGCCGCGCTGCAGCGCCACAACGAGGCGGGTCTCGCCTACATCGCCGTGCTCACCGACCCCACGCTCGCCGGCGTCTCCGCCAGCTACGCCTTCCTGGCCGACGTGATCGTCGCCGAACCCAAGGCCATGATCGGCTTCACCGGCGCGCGCGTGCTCGAACAGGCCATCAAGGTCAAGCTTCCGCCGGGCTTCCAGGAGTCCGAGTTCCTGCTCAAGCACGGGCAGCTCGACATGGTCGTCCCGCGCGCGCAGATCCGCAGCACGCTCGGCAAGCTGCTGACCTACGCCACCGCGGGCGGCGCGCGCAAGATGCAGGACGCCGCGAAGGCCCCGCGTTCGCGCCTCGAATTCGCGAAGGCCCCCGCTCAGGCCGCCGCTTCCGTCACAGGCAACGGCCAGGCCGCGCCGAAGAAGAAGGCCGCGCGCCGCAAGCCCGCCGCCAAGAAGCGCGCCGCCAAGGCCCGCGCGGGACGCTGACGGGTCGCCGGTCGGGCGCGGAAGGTTAAAGGAATTCCGGAATCGGGCCGTTGCCTCCCGGAGTCGTTCGTCATAAAAGGAAGCACGGCAGGTATACGAGTTCCTGAAACGTCTGGTACGGGCAAACGAGCGCCAATGCAGATCAAGAAGACCAAGAACGTGGTGATCCTGGGGCTTACCCCAGAGGACCTCTCCAATCCGCACGCCACCAGCGAGGTCGTCGAGGGCCTGCTGAAGGTGGACGGCGAACGCAAGTTCGTGGCGGACCTGGAGGACGTCCCGCTGCTGGCCTCGCTGCAGATCGGCACGCTGGTGACGCTGCACCTGCTCTGCTACGAGAACCTCGCGGTGATGAAACTCGCCAACGTCAGCGACCGCGCCAAGACGGTGCTGAAGCTGATCGGCCTCGACAAGCTGATGGAATCCCACCACGGCGCACGCATCGCCGCCGAAAGCTTCGACGATAATCCTTGACGGCAGGGGCGAGCGGTCAGGGATGAGGGGCGAGAAGCAGATTAGAGACAAGAGAGAATAGAGTAGAGATCACGGCGGCCCAAAAACGGCAAACAGCAAAAGCTACCGGCGGTCAGCATTCAGCGGTCAGACAACAACTTCAACACAGAGACACGGAGTACGCAGAGGCTCGCGGAGCACTGCTCTGGGTTGGCCCACCCCGAAGGGGTGGGCGGGCGCAAGCCCGCCAGAGGCACGCTCCCTACGCGAACGCAGACCGGTGCCCTTGGTGATTGGCCATTGAGATGGGTCATTTTCAACGGCCGGTTAGTCGTAGGAATACCCGGCGAACATGATCTCGGAAGGCTTGCCGTTCTCGAAGAGCACGATGTAGACGCACTCGCCGCGGTCGATGTTGTCGAAGAGATCGTCGCACTCTTCGGCCATGACGCGCGTCGGCTGCTGAGTCCCGAAGTACTCTTCGAGCGTCTCGGGCGATAGCGGATAGGCGCCGCCGGGTTCCGGCAAATCGCTGAGGTGGTCAATATCCAGGATCGAGCGCGTGCCTTCCTCGGCCGCCGCTTCCTGCGCTTCCTCGATGCTGCTGTGCTTGGCTCCGGGCGCGGGGGACTGCGGCCCCGGCGGGAGGTAATCGGCCAGATAGCGGATGACTGGGTTGTAGCGTCCCGCCTTGAACTCGCGCCGGCGCAACTCCTGCAATACCCGGTCGATGTCCGCCTGGTACTTTTCAATATAGATGTAGGGTTCGCCGCCCATAACGCCCTCCCCGCCTAGGGACCTGAACGACAAGCGATAATTCCAAAAGGCCGTCCGGGCTTTCGCCGCTGGGCCCGTCAACCGGGACCTTACAGCCACGGCCCAGACAATCAAGTCACCTAGCCCAGCTCCATTAATGCTGTTGCCGGCGCGCCATGCGGTGCGATTACGCCTGGTTGGCCCGGACGTCACCACGTCCGGGTCGCGGCGCATTGCGCCGCGACAAGAAGCACTCTGGGCGCTCTCGAACGATCGTGGGCGCCGCCGCCTAGTGCGGACGGTGCGGCCCCTTCAGGGCCGGCTCGTAGGGGGCAGCCTACCCAGGGTTCCGCACAACTTCGTTGCGCTCCACCCTGGGCTGTCAGATGCAGCCCCTGCGGGGTTGTTGGCGTGCCGTAGTTGGTCGGTCGCCTACCCAGCTGAAGGCTCATTCTGGAGGCAGAACTTCGCCTTCGAAAAGAGATAGAGTCCCGTCCTTCAAATAGAAGATGCCGACGATTTTCGGGTTCGTGGAGGGCACATCCCGAACCCAATACACCACGTCCTTTCGGTCTTCTCTGTGTGGAATCGGGTGGTCGGCGGACTCTTTGAATACAATTCCGATGCGCTCGAAGATGTCGATGGTTCCTCTCTCGCAGGTGTTAATCGTTGGTTTTACCCCTACGAACTCAACGAGTTCTTTGGTCTCGATCTTTTGTTCTACGGCATTCGCTACCCGGTCCAGCAATTCTTTGTCGGTAATCAGGTTCTTGGGGGCGGTGACATCCGATTTACGGCTGAGTACTTCGCTCTTCGCTTCCAGCTTTTCGCTAGGCTTTCCTTTCTGCGGAGCGCTTTCAGGCGCGCTGCAGGTGTAAAGCATCGTTGCTGCCGAAAGGATCGCACATAACCCAATCGTTCGACGGACGTTCATTGCGGCTCTCCGGATGGGTGGAATCGAAGCGGCGCGCGGCCTGCCCCAGTTTGAGTCTCCCGGTCTCCGTGTCGCCCTCTTTCGGGTGCCACATCACGTCAGTGATGTGCGGCGAAGCGTTGCGCTGTGCGTAACCTGCACGGCACTTCGTGCCGTGGCACCCACGGCCTACTACACGGCTTCGCGGACACACACCAATTGTACCTTGCCCTCCGGGTTAGGCGATGATCGCGCGTGGCGCCTCCCGATTTTCCCACAACTTTTCCACACCAAAAGTTGCACTTGTGCAATCTGTGTGGTTTATTCATTACACTCGCTGCGGCCTCCTTTTATAGGGGGCTTTCGGCGCGGAATTCCTCTCTCGAATCGATGGGCAGGATAGCCCAGCGCGCTACCACGGGGGTGCGCGCGGGACGGGTCGCGTGTTGCCGAATCGCGGCCGGCCAACGGCCGCAACGCATCTCGAAAAGGAGGCGCCTATGCACAAGGCGATCGCGCCGGGCGGACCGTACCGCTTCGCGTGGCTGACGCAGAAGTGCATGATGTGCGACTGGAAGGAGACCACGCACGGCATCGAGCTCGAGCTCTGTCCGAAGTGCGGCGCGCCGGTGGATCCCAAGCGCACGCTGCAGTCCGGCGTGCTGCGTATCGAGATGGCGCACAAGAAGAACCGCTTCTACGTCCACGAGCACGAACGCCGGGTCACGCTGTACGATCCCGACATCCCGGACCTGCTGAAATTCCTGCTCAACAACTACGAGGACTGGACCGGCGAGATCATCTCGCCGAACCCGGTGCAGCAGATGATCTACCAGGCGAACCAGGGCGGGCTGGTCTTCAATCGCCAACTTTCACCGGACGAATACGGCGAGGAGCTGGTTCAGTTTACGGAGGAGATGAAGGGCTTCTATTCCGGGCAACTCAACCGCATCTGGTGCGCGGTCCAGGAACTGGCGGGCTTCGTGAGCATGAACAGCGGCACGCAGATGCAGCAGATGCGCGGGCGGCTCGCCCTGGCCGCCACGTGCCTGAAGGGCGGGCGGTTCGAGGAAGCGCAGGCGGTGTTGGCCGAGGTGCAGAAGGCCTTGGGCGGGTGAGGGCAGTGCGGTAATGTGATCTCAAAGCGCCGAAGGCGCGCAAGATAATAGCCAGGGGCGAAGCCCCTGGTATGCGATGTATGGAAATGGAGCCCTGAAAGGGCGAAACAATTCCAATGCGGCAGGAGAATATATCTCGCCCCTTCAGGGCTCGAGAATATTTTGCGCCAAGTCCAGGGGCTCCGCCCCTGGCTAATGTATGACGGCCCGTTGGGCCTGAAAGGTGCCGCTTCGCACAGGGCTTCGCCCGCCACACCATATTCATCGGCTGGAGGCGGGCAGGGACGCCCGCCCCACATGCCCTGCCACTATTCAGAGTTCGAGGAAGGCGTGGGTGTCGGATAGCGACGGCACGGCCTTGCTTGGTTTCAGCAGGCGAAGAGTTCTTCGCCACAGATGCGCGGGTTTAATACCCGCGCTACACGATCGCGCGTTCTGCGTTGCGACCCGTGACCGGCCTACGCTATAGCTTCGGCGCGGCAAGCCGGAAACGATGCGTTCCGTCCTCTGTGCTCTCTGCGTCTCAGCGTTGAAGTCGTTCAATCCGCAATCGTCAGAACTCGAGGCCGTTGTCGGGCGGCCGGTCGAGGATCCCTTCGGCCTGCTGCAGCAGCTTCAGGAACGCCGCGACGCGTTCCTGCGACGAACGGCGCTGCGTGACGGCCAGCACGTCCTCGCCGCGCCAGGAGGTCCCGCTGCCCTTCGTCCACGAGCGCGCGTCGACGCACGCGCGCAGCGCTTCGGCGATCTTGTCGGGCGCGTCCTGCCCCGTGCGGCGTTCGACGGCCTGCACCAGCGGGCCCAGCGCATAGTCGACGGTGACGAAAGCGTCGCCGGTGCGGTCCTTGCTGGTCACGAAGACGCGGCGGTCGTCGAAGAGGTAGCCGAGGTCGTGGCCGTCGAGCAGCATCGCGAGCACGGTCTCCAGGCGCAGCGCGCGCGTGGTGGTCAGGTTCACCTTCAGCGCCTGCACGTCCTCCTGCTTGAAGACCTCGTCGTCGAAGGCCAGCCCCGCCGGCAGCGCCGCGCGCACTTCTTCGAGCGCCGCGCGCAGCGGCGTGTTCTTGAAGGCCAGCGGCGGGACCTTGGTGTCGAGCAGTTCGTGCAGCACCGCGCCGCGCAGCTTCGCGCCGCCTTCCACCACCACGCCGTTGAAGACCAGCGCGTAGGAGAGGCCCTGGTCGTCGAGCAGGCGTTCGAGCGCCAGGCGCGCGCCGTACTCCTTTATATGCAGCGTCGCGCGCAGCGGCTGCGCGGCCAGCGCCCGAGCCAGGTGCGGACTCAGCGCCAGCGGCACGCCCGCGCGGTCGGCCCACTGCCGCAGCACTTCGTCCAGCGGCGCGTTGTCGGCATCGAGCGTGACCTTGGCTTCGTCGAGGCGCGCGCGCAGGCTATCGCTCCACGCCTCCGCCGGCGCGGCTTCGGCCATCAGGCGTTCGGCGCGCCAGCGCACTTCGGCCTTCGCGTGGTACGCCGCGGCGCGCAGCTGCGGGAGCGCGGACTTGCCCAGCTTCGCGAGGGCTTCGTGCGCGGCCTCGCGCTCGGCGGGGCGCTCTGCGCCGAGGCGCTCGATGAGCTCTGCGGTGCCGGGCGCCTTCGCGTCACCGGCGGCATCGGCGGGCGGAGCATCGGCGGCGGCGCGCGCCATCGCGGCCGGAAAACTCAGCGCGCACGCGGCCAGAAGGAGCATCGATCGGACGTTCGTCATGGCGTTCCTTCGTTCACGTAAACCCTATTTGCACACCGTGCAATTAAGATGCAAAAACCTATGGCTTATGCACCAAGTAGGGCAAATTCGGTGGGTTCGCAAGGTGCATGGGGACGTTCGAAATCCCGTGACTTTTGGCCCTCGAATCCACTGCACGATGTTTCTGAAAACCTCCGCCGCAAAAGGTTCGTCCCTTCGTGCCGAGGTCGTTCCGCATCGTGGAATCTCGTTTCGCATAGTGGACTGCCGTCTCACACGGGCGCTCGATGCGGTATGACGGAGCGCACCGCGCGCCGTGCTGCTTGGACGCCGGAAATCGCCGGCGGCGGCGGAATTTTCGCGCAACCGCGCCGGCACTGGTGCGTCCAAGACCCCACGACAGGCTGCCCTATGCGAGGAGATTTGACCATGCGAAATCCTTCCAACTCTACGCCCCGAAACGAGATGCGTGTCCGAAGGCGCGCCGCGGTTCTGGGCCTGGCGGCCGTCTTCGCGCTGGGCATCTGGGCGCTGGCCGAGACGCCCGAAGAGGCCTTTAAGCGCGCGCAGGAGGCCTTCGAGAAGCACAACTACAAGGACGCCGCCGCCGCCTACGAGGCCGTGCTGAAGGGCGACGAGAAGTTCGCCGAACGCTCGCTCTCGGGCTACCGCTTGGTCGTCTGCTACCAGAAACTGGGCCAGTGGCAGGCGGCGACCGACGCCAGCGACCGCTTCCTAAAGTCCAACGCTGGAACGATTTGGGAGCCGCGCGGCCTGACGCTCAAGGCCGCCATCACGGACTCGATGCCGCACTGGGGCTACCGCAAGGACGAGGGCGGCGAGGTCGTGCGCGGCGAGCACAAGGGCGGCTGGACCTACGTTCACTTGGAACAGGAGGACCGCAAGGCGTCGATCGAACTCGCGGAGAAGGCGCGCGAACTGTTCCTGAAGTTCCAGGCGAAGCCCGAGGGTTTAAGCGCGCAGGACCTCAAGGACCTGCCTTTCGAGACCATCGCAAACGCTTTCGACCTCGCGGGTTACCTGACGCGCGACGGCAGCAACGGCGAGTGGCGCTGGCGCCGCCACCGGCACTGGCGCGGCATGGCAGAGGAAGCCGAGGGCAAGGAGCCCGCCGCCGAGGACCCGAAGCTCTACGAGCCCGTAAAGGCTTACGCCGCTGACCTTTCTTCGCGCCAGAAGATCCTCTTTCTGCTCGAGGAGATCGAGAAGCTCGACCCGGGCGAGGCGAAGGACGCCGCGGGATTGGCGCTCTACCGCCGCGCGATGTACCTCAAGACCGCCTGGCACGCCAAGGTGCCCGCAGCCTATGACCCCGTCACGATTCTGAAGCGCGTCGTCGCCGAGTACGCCAAGTCGGCGAGCGCGCCCGATGCGCAGTACGCCCTGGGCTTGACGCTCGGCGAGCGCGGTTCGTTCGTCGAAGCCATTGCCGCGTATGAAGAGGTGGCGATGAAGTTCCCGCAGTGCCGCTGGAAAAACGACGCCGCCAACCAGATCCAGGAGATCCGTTTTCCGCAGCTGAGCCTGGAGCAAAAGGGCCCGCAGTTGCCCGGCCAGGGCTTCAAGCTCAAGGTCTCCTCGCGCAACGTGCCCGACGTGAAGCTCACCGTCCACGCGGTGAAGCTCGAGGATGTGATCGCCGATGTCAAAGGCCGCACCAACAACGACTACGACGAGATGATCAACGCTCTTTGGAGGGGCGACCGCGCCACGCGCTTCCGCGGCGCGCAGGTCGCGGCGTGGGGCCTGCAAACCAAGGACGCGAAGGACTTTAAGCCCGTCAACGACGAGACCGACGTGCCGCTGAAGGACTTCGGCGCGTACCTGATCGAGGCCCAGGGCGGCGGCATCACCGTGCGCCAACTCGCAGTCGTCAGCGACCTGGCCATCACGCGGATCGACATCGGCGGGCGCGTGCTCTTTTCCGTCGCCAACGCCGTCACCGGCAAGCCCGAAGAAGGCGTCGACGTCACGCTGATGGAGAACTGGTGGGAGGACCGCAGCTACCGCCACACCGTGACGAAGGTCAAGAGCGGCGAACTGGGACTCTTCGAGCACAAGCCTAACGCCAGGGACAGCTACAACTTACAGGCGTTCGCGTTCACGGGCTCGCGCTACGCGCTGACCCACGACTCGTGGGCCTACAACCGCCGCGAGGCAGACGTGCAAGCCCACCGTGTCTACGCGACCACCGACCGGCCCGTCTACCGCCCCGACCAGACTGTGCACTTCAAGGCCACGCTGCGCATGCAGCAGCGCGGCGAGTACAACCTCTCGCCCATCAAGAAGTTGCACGCCGTCATCACGGACCCGAAGGGCAGCAAGCTCTACGAGCGCGACCTCACGCTGAACGAGAACGGGACGCTCAACGACAAGCTCCTGCTCCCCAAGGAGCCGGCGCTCGGCATGTACCGGCTGATGCTCACGGCGAAGGACGGCCAGCGCCAGGTCGCCTATGGCAACATCAGCTTCCGTGTCGAGGAGTACAAGAAGCCCGAGTTTGAAGTCAAGATCGACACCGCCTCCGCGCAGGCCAAGATCGGCGAAACCGTTAAGGCCAAAGTAGTTGCGAAGTACTATTTCGGCGCGCCGGTGACCGACGCGAAGGTCGTCTACCGCGTCTTCCGCACGCCCTACACGCTCTACTACCAGCCCGCGGGACGCTACGACTGGCTGTACGGCGAAGGCTACGGATGCTGCAAGTACCCCATGGAGTGGTGGGGCGGCCCGTGGCGCTGGTGGAACCGCCCGGCCGCCGGCCGCGAGCTGATCCTGGACCAGACCGCGGAGATCGGCGCCGACGGCAGCGTGGAGGTGAGCTTCGACACTGCAGAACTGGCTAAGCGCTTCCCCGACCAGGACCACCGCTTCCAGATCGAGGCCGAGGTCACCGACGCCAGCCGGCGCACCATCACCGGTTCGGGGCAAGTCACCGTCACGCGCAACCAGTTCTTCGTCGCGCTGAACCCGGAGCAGAACTTCTACCGCCCCGGCGACAAGGTGAAGCTGGAGCTCGCGGCGATGACGCCAGACCAGGCGCCCGTGAAGACCAAGGGCACGCTGACGGTTACCAAGATCGCCTACGGCGGCGCGAAGAACGACCAGATGCAGGAGACCGAGGTCGCAAAGCGCGAGATCGAGACCGACGCCGAAGGCCGCGCGCTGGTCGAGCAGAGCATCGCCGAGGCGGGACAGTACAAGTTCGCCTTCGAGGCCCAGGACGCGTGGCAGACGAAGGTGGAAGGCAACACGGTGGTGTGGATCCGCGACGAGGACTTCGACGCGCGGCACTATCGATTCCGCGACCTGGAGATCATCAGCGACAAGCGCAGCTACGAGGAAGGCGAGGTCGCGCACCTGATGATCAACGCCAACTACCCGGACGCTTACGTGGTCCTGGCCTACGACATCGGCGGGGACCTCGACAACTTCACCGTCCTGCACCTGCCGTCGAAGTCGAAGGTCCTGGACGTGAAGATCGAGAAGCGGCACATGCCCAACTTTTTCGTCCAGGCCGCGATGCTCCGCGACGGACAGCTGTTCAAGGAGACCCGCGAACTCTTCGCGCCGCCGGCACGCAACTTCCTGGACCTGAGCGTCGCGGCGAACAAGCCCGAGTACCGGCCGGGCGAGAAGGGGACCTTCACGTTCAAGGCGCTGGACCACAAGGGCCAGCCCGTGCAGACCGAACTGGCCTTCTCGCTCTTCGACGCCTCGACCTTGTACATCCAGCGGGAGCTGGCGCCTGAGATCAAGACCTTCTTCTTCGGGCAGCGCAGGTACTCGCGCCTGCAGATCAACTCCTCGCACCAGGTCAGCTACGGCTACCACAATGTTCAGCATCCGGGGCGCCAGCAGTTCAAGGAACTCTACGGCTACCCGCCGGACTACTGGGGCTCCTGGGGCCGCGCGTGGGACGAGGCGCAGGGCATCGGCGGAGGCGAGGGCATGGCCAACGCCTTCGGAAAACGCAAGAACGCCGACCGCGAAATGGCCGATGGCGCGTTGAAAAGCGAAGAGAAGGTGGGCGCAGCCATGCCGGCTGCCCCGGCCGCTGCGGAACCGAGAGGGGAGAACGAGTCGTTAAGGAGGGCCGCGAAGCAGGCCGATGCCAAAGGCGATGTCGGCGGCGACAAGAATGGCGACAGTGGAATGGCGGAGCCCGAGATCCGCAGCAACTTTGCCGACTCGGCCGCCTGGGCGCCGGTCCTGCTGACGGGCGCCGACGGCACCGCCACGCTGGAGGTGACCTTCCCCGACAGCCTCACGACCTGGAAGGGCAACGTCTACGGCGTTACGCCCGCCACGCAGGTGGGCAGCACCACGGCCAGCGTCGTTACCACCAAGAACCTGCTCGTGCGGCTGCAGGCGCCGCGCTTCTTCGTCGAGACCGACGAGGTGGTCGTCAGCGCCAACGTCCACAACTACCTCAAGACGAGCAAAAATGTCCGCTGCGAGATCGAATGGCCTGCGGATGTGCTGGGCTGCGATACGCCGCGGACGCTGGACGTCGAAGTGCCCGCCGGCGGCGAGCGCCGCCTGGACTGGCGCGTGAAGGTCCTGCGCGACGGCCTGCCGCGCATCACGGTGAAGGCGCTGACGGACGAGGAAAGCGACGCGATGACGATGACCTTCCCCGCGCTGGTGCACGGCGCGGAGAAGTTCCTGGCCCAGAACGGCGTTTTCCTGCCCGACCAGATGGGCACCCGGACGCTGACCTTCGAGATCCCGAAGGAGCGCAACCCCGACGCCAGCGAGTTGCGCGTGACGCTCAGCCCGTCCCTGGCCGGCGCGATGCTTGACGCGCTGCCCTACCTCATCGATTACCCATATGGCTGCTGCGAGCAGACCATGAGCCGCTTCCTGCCCGCTGTTGTCGTGCAGGCGACCTTGAAGGACATGGGCCTGAACCTCGAAGACCTGCGCAAGAAGCGCAAGGACCTGACGGCCCGCGAGCTGGAGAAGATCGGCTACCTCAATTCGCCCATCTTCGACTCGAGTAAGCTCGACGGCATCGTCCTGGCGGGACTGCGGCGTCTGTACAGCATCCAGAACGGCGACGGCGGCTGGGGCTGGTGGCGCAACGATACGTCGAACCCCAACATGACCGCCTATGTGCTCTACGGGCTGGAGACGGCCAAGCGCGCCGGCGTGCCGGGCCTGGACGAGAACGCGCGCCAGCGCGGCCTGAATTTCCTGCGCGGCGCCGTGGCCCGAATGCACAAGGAAAAGGACTACCTCAAGAACCGCGGCTCCTACGGCTTGGAGCAGGAGACCTACGCGTCGTACGTGCTCTCGCTGGACAAGATCAAGGACGACAAGGCCCTGAGCGTGATCTGGGAAGGCCGTGACAAGCTGAACGCGTACGGCAAGGCGCTGCTGGCGCTGACGCTGAAGCAACTCGCCGACGCTCGCGCCCAGACGGCCTACGAGAATCTGACGCAGTACATCAAGGAAGACGCCGAGGCCGGCGTCTCCTGGATCGAGACCCCGCAGGCGCACTGGTGGTACTGGTACAACAACTCGATCGAATCCAACGCCTGGACGCTGAAGGCGCTGGCGGCTTTCGAGCCTAAGAGCGAGCGCGGGCCCAAACTGGTGAAGTACCTGCTCAACCAGCGCCGCGGCTACCGCTGGCACAGCACCAAGGACACGGCCATGACCGTCTACGCGCTGGCCGACTACATGAAGGCCACCGGCGAGACCAATCCCGAGTACACCGTCACCATCGATTTCGACGGGCTGGGGGAGAAGAAGGTCACCGTGACCAAAGAGAACTTCTTTACCTTCGACAACCGCTACGTCGTGAGGGGCAGCGACATCCCCGACGGCGCGCGAAAACTCACCATCAAGAAGGACGGTCCGGGCGCGCTCTATTTCAGCGCGCACCTCTCGTTCTTCACCAAGGAAGCCGAGATCAAGGGCGCCGGCAACGAGATCGGCATCGTGCGCAAGTACTTCAAGCTCTCGCCCAAGCAGGTCTTCAAGAAAGTGAAGAACGCGAAGGGCGAGGAGGTCGAGACCAAGGAACTCACCTGGACGAAGACGCCCCTGGAGATGGGCGCGAAGCTCAAGAGTGGCGACCAGATCGAGGTCGAATTGAACCTCAAGGCGCCGAATGACTACGAGTACGTGATCATCGAGGACTTCAAGCCGGCCGGCTGCGAGCCCGTGGATTTGGTCTCGGGGTCGAGCTATGCTGGCGGGCTGTGCTCGAACATGGAACTGCGCGACACCAAGGTGGCTTTCTTCGCGACCTGGCTGCGCCAGGGTGAGCACACGCTGCGCTACAAGCTGCGCGCCGAGATCCCCGGCGTCTTCCACGCGCTGCCGGCCAAGGTCGAAGCCATGTACGCGCCTGACGTCCGCGCCATCGCCGACGAGATGCGCCTGGGCATCGAAGACTGATGCACGCCCCTATATAAGGGGGCGGGTTCTCCGCCAGCCGCTCTTGTGGGCAGTGCGCAGGGAGACGCATCCGCACTATGCGTCCCCGGAGCGCCTTCTTTGCTCCTGGCCTGAGTCTCTGTAACTTCTTTGCCTTCTACTGGTTAGAGGGCCTGGTTCGGGCCCTTGAAAGGCACCTTGCACGCCATAGAATCCATGCTATAGACGTTTCTCCCTCGCAGACGCTGGGACGTGCGCGTGGGAGTAAGCGGGCGATTAGCTCAGCTGGCTAGAGCGCCTGCCTTACAAGCAGGAGGTCGCTGGTTCGAGCCCAGCATCGCCCAGTTAACACCTGACAACCGAATACGGCGGGCCAGTAGCTCAATTGGTTAGAGTATCGGACTGTCGATCCGAGGGTTGCGGGTTCGAGTCCCGTCTGGCCCGCCAGAAATCCAAGCCCCGAAAGAGGACGCTTCCAGCGCGACAACCTCTTTCGGGGCCTTTTGTTATGTCATTTTCGCATCTCGCCCAAACACAAGATTTCTGTCCCAGAAATGCAGGGTAATGTATGGTCTATGTATGGTTAATGTATCCCTGTCAGAGCACACCACGAGCACACGCACACGCGGGGTAGATGCAGGAAGGTAGAAGCAGTTGAGGAGGGCAGCACACAAAATTAGGGACGGCTTTTGTTAGGGGGTGCTGTTTTTGATGGAAACAGGGGGCGGGCGAGGGGCAGTTTGGGTGGTCGGGCCGGCGCTTGGATGCCGAGGATGGCCAGGGCCGAAAACGTACTGGGGGCGATTTTGAAGGCGGCGGCAGTTGTCGGATGCCCGACAGCGTTCTGCGTCGGCGCAATGGGAGGGACTCAATCAGTACTCATTGAGCCAGCGCCAGCAATGCTTGCCTTCCTTCGCCGTTGCCGTTACTCCAGTCTTTATGGACATCACCGGCGTGTCCTACATGTTCGTTAGCCCATCCGTTTCTGGACTGGGTGAGGAGTATGTTCCCGATTTGCCTGGTGATCCGGATTTGTGACGGTGATCGCTAAAGGACCCTCGAAAATGGCCAAGAAAGACCCAATCCCTCTTTTCCTGCCGCCTTCTTCCATTCTTGAAGTCCGTCACCTGCTTTGGCCCGTGTTGGGTATCGGGGTGGCTGGAAGTCTGGCCGGCGCAGCCTATCTGTACGCGCTGCGGCTTCTTGAGGGCTGGCTTGGCCCAGCCAGTTGGTCGACATCGGCCCACTTGGCTCTCTTGGCGGGGATCGGCCTGCTGGCAGGCATACTCATGAGTCGCTTGGGTAATCCCGGCGAAATGGATCTCCTTGTTGACAATATCCACGTGCTTGGGGGAAGACCGGCGCGGCGGGAACTCCGCTCGCTCATACCGATATCCTTGCTGTGCATCGCCTCGGGAGGCGCGGCTGGCCCTGAAGCCCCTTTGGTCCAGACGACGGGAACCTGGGGTACCCGTGCGGCGGATTGGCTGGCGATGGATGTTCGCCACAAGCGCATTCTAACCATCACCGGGATGGCTGCCGGGTTCACGGTCCTCTTTGGCGCTCCCCTGGGAGCGGCCATTTTTGCATTGGAAATCCTTCATCGTCGGGGCCTGGAGTATTACGAGGCGTTGATACCAGCCTTGGTGGGCGCCCTTTGCGGCTACGCTACGTTTGTCCTTGCCACTGGCATCGGACTGAGTCCGGTCTGGGTCTTCCCTGCAATGAAGCCACTTCAATCCGTGGACTTGGCATGGGCGCTTGGAGCAGGCGTAGTTGGAGCCTTGGTCGCCATAGCGTTTACTTCCTTCAACGGCATTCTGCGCGGTCTGTTCTTGCGGGTTCCTCTGATCATTCGCCCGGCGATTGGAGGAATTTGCCTTGGACTTTTGGCCTTTGTGTCGCCCTATGCGCTGACCTTCGGCGAGGCTCAGATCCAGAATATAGTTTCTGGTCCGGGCCTTTTGACGCTTATGTTGCTCGCAGCAATGGCCAAGTTCCTCGGCACCTCCCTGACCATCTGCTCCGGCTGGCGCGGAGGATTTATCATTCCGCTGTTTTTCGTAGGAGCGGCGTTGGCCAGCGCGGTACATGCGGTTCTTCCCGGAAGCAACGAGACGGTTCTGATGGCATGCCTCATGGTGGCCATCAACACCGGTGTAACCAAAACGCCTTTGGGCTCCACCTTGGTCGTCACTCATATGGCGGGGCTGAACCTGATTCCGACAACGATACTTGCGGCTGTGGTTTCGATGCTGCTTACAACGGAAGTTACGATGTTGAGAAGCCAGCGATCGCGTAAAGAAGTCGATGGAGACGAATCTGGAACGCCGATGACAGCGATGGGCTAGGTAATTCGGGAACAAGGGCCAAGTACGTTCATAGTATTGCCTAGCAGCCCGTTGAAAAAGGGAGCGGAAAGGGTTAGCCGATACCTGGGAGCGGGGGCGGCCAAAGGGCAGCAACGATGAGCATGCGCAAGCAGCCAGAAGACCGGCAGTCCGAGTTTTGGATCGCGACGCAGGACCTGGCGCGTCCCGAAGGTCATCCTTTTTATGAGCAGCTCAACAAGGTGTTGAAGGAACACGGGTTCGATGCCTTCGTAGAGCGGCGGTGCGCGAGGTTCTACAAATCCGGTGGCCGCCCCAGCATCCCGCCGGGCGTGTACTTTCGCATGCTGATGATCGGGTACTTCGAGGGGTTGGATTCGGAGCGCGGCATTGCCTGGCGCTGCGCGGACTCCCTGGGCTTGCGTTATTTCTTGGGCTACGCGCTGACGGAGATGCCGCCGGACCATTCGACGCTATCGGTGATCCGCAATCGTCTGGACTTGCGTACGCACAAGCAGGTCTTCCGCTGGGCGCTGATCGTCCTGGCCAAGGCCAAATTGCTGAAGGGCAAGACGGTGGGCGTGGATTCGACGACGCTGGTCGCCAATGCCGCCATGCGGAGCATCGTTCGCCGGGACAGCGGTCAGAAGTACGAGGACTTCCTGAAGGAGTTGGCTCGCAACGAGGGCATT
>JAKLKQ010000043.1 GCA_023150555.1 Planctomycetota bacterium | reverse complement strand
CGGCGGGCCGGGACGAGCCGGTCGCCGAAGGCGCGGCGGGCCGGCCGCTGGGCGCGGGCCGTTGGCCGGGCGGCACGCCGCCTGGCCGGCTGGCCGGACGGGGCGCGGGTGTGCGGCCGGACGAAGCGGGCGCTCCGGGCCGGCGGCTGATGCGGTTCGAAGCCCGGCGATTTGGGTCGTTTGGCGGGACGGCCACGGCAACTCTCCTTTGCCTTTGGCTTATGCGAGGGCACAGGTTTACACGAGGCTTAACTATGCGTCGAGGGAGATCTTGCATCAATTATCTGCGTTCGGAATGTCTCTTGGCGGGGAATCTCCGCGGAACGCGGTCGGTCCGTGAGCCGTCTAACTTAAAAATGTAGGTTTCCACCGGGATCCGCCGGGTCAAACAGGGTCTCTTTCAGGGCGGGCAGGAGCATCTGGAAATGGCCGGGAATTTCGCGCAAACCGTTTCCTGTAAAGGAGTAAAGACCATTGGATTTTCACCATATTTCCTCTAGGGTAACCAGTGCAACTGCGTCACAAGCCTGCCCTCTTGGGGGAAATCAGGGCCTCGGTGGGCCGGTAACGCCTGCCACGGAAAAGGGTTCCAAGTTCATGGGTCGCCTGTCGATTGGCGTGTTGAGCCTGCTCGTGGCCCTTTTGGCGGGCGCCCGCGTCTTTGCGGAGCAGGGCAACAACAAGCTCCCGCTGCCTCCGCCGATCAAGGACGAGGACATCAAGAGGCGCGCCGAACTCTGGGTGCGCAAACTCGGCTACGCGCCCAACCCCGACGAGGCTGCCTACTGCCGCGAGAACATCATCGCGCTCGGGGCGAAGGCGATCCCGACGGTCATCGAAGAAGTCGACGCCGACAAACGCAAGATGCCCATGCTGCATTGGAACGCCTGCCTGCTGCTGGGCAAGATGGGCGACGACACGGCCATGCGCTACCTGCTTAAGCGCCTGGAGCCGGTGACCGAGCGTGACGTGAAGGCGCAGCCCGAATGGACCTACGTGCGCGCCTACGCGGCGCTCGCACTGGGCAAGATCAAGGACCCTGCCAAGCAGGCCCTGCCCCCGCTGCGCAAGATCGCGAAGGACAAGGACGAGTCCTCCTTCCTGCGCCGCTGTGCGATGCTGGCGCTGGGCACGCTGCGCGACGAGGAGAGCGTGCCGTTCTTTAAGGAGCGGCTCTTCGACACCGAGGAAAAGAGCCTGATGCGCTGCGCCGCGGCACTGGCGCTGGGCATGATGGACACCCAGGGACAGGCGGCGCCCGTGCTGATGGCCTACCTGAAGGAAAAGGTCAAGGACCGCGACCCGACGGCCGACCGGCTGGCGGTGCAGGCGCTGGGCATGCTGCGCAAGGAAGACACCGCGCCGGCCCTGCGGCTCCTGCTGAACACCGAGGATTTCTCCCTGGTCGGATCGGTGGCGCTGACGCTGGCCTACATGAACGACCGCGACGCGGCGCCGGCCATCGAGGCGCTGCAGAAGGACGCGACGATCCCGGCCTTCGCGCGCTGCAACCTGTCGGTGGCGCTGAATAACCTGGGCAAGCCCGAAGTCGGCTCGCTGTACCTGCGCGAGGTATTGGAAGGCAAGGAGAAGGGCGCCTCGGTGGGCACGCTGGCGTACGCCGCGGTGGCCCTGGGCGACGTCTTCGGCGACGAAAACCTGATCGCGCTCTACAACGCGATCAAGAAGAACGAGAATCCCGTCGTGACGCTCAACGCCATCAACAGCCTGGGGCACCGCAAGGACCCGCGCATGGCGCCCGTACTGATCAAGGAGTTCGACAACTACACGGGCTCGCGCAACGAGTTCCTGCGCGGCGAGGTCGTTCGCGCGCTGCAGTCCCACAGCGAACTCCAGTCGATTCGCGCCCTGTTCATCAAGGGCCTCTCGGATTCCAGCGCCTACGTGCGCGGCAAAAGCGCCGTCGCGCTGGCGCGCTACCCCGGCGGCGACGTGGAGCAGGCCCTGGTCGAGGCGCTGTCCGACAAGGAATACGAGGTCCGCGGAGAGGCTGCGCTGTCGCTGGGCATCCTGAAGTCCAAGCGCTCCGCCGGCGCTCTCTGGAAGATGCTCGAGGACGACTCGGACTGGGTGCGCTTCCGCGTGCGCAAGGCCCTGGAGAACATCGTCAAGTACGGCGACAGCGAGTTCACCAACGTGGCCGGCATCAAGGATATGGCCGTCAGCCGCATCAAGCGCGTCGGCTGCTCGCTCAAAGACGAGATGGACCGCATGTACACCGAGGCCTACCAGCTGGTGCTGGAATTGGACAAGCCCTACAGGCCGAATCGAAAAGTCTGGTAGTGGGCCGCCGCCGGGGGTATCCTGGCGGGGCCGCTGGCAAGGAGTCGATAGACCATGAGTCCGAATCCGAGAAACCGCAGGCCGGGGCCGCTCCTCGCAGGCGTTTCGGCGCTCGCCGTCTGGGCCGCCGGCCTTGGAACCGGCGCGGCGCTGGCGTCGGACTATCCGCCGGCTCCGGTGCCGCCGCCGCCGCCGCCGGGCCTTGCCGAAGCCTACTACTCGACCTGCGGCGGATCCCATCCGCCGGTGCAGTACGTCGTCAGCAACCTGAAGCCCGGCGACAAGGGCTACGACGAGCTGATGAACTACGCACGCTCGCCCGAGTACCGCCGCTACCTGAACGAGCTCACCGAGTACAAGAAGGAGTACGGCTCCGACCCGGGCACCTACGACGAGGTCGATCCCAGGACGGGCACGGACCTTAAGCCGGCCGGCAGCACGGAGAAGGACGGCAGGTCCGTCACCGACGACGAGCGCCAGGCCAAGCGCGACCGCCAGAAGGAACGCAAGGAGCAGGACGACGCGAGCGGCGAGCGCAAGCCCGAAGGCCCCGTCAACAGCACGCCCTACCAGCAGGAGTCGGCCGACGAGACGGCCTCGGCCGATCCGGAGGGCACCATGAATGCCCCGGCCGGGAACCCCACGGGCATCGCCGCCTCCGCGCCCAAGCGCTTCGCGGGCTTCCAGACCGAAGGCGGCAACGTGATCCGCGGGCCTCAGAGCGGGCTGACGGGAACGCCCAATGCCCAGAAGGTCGAGCGCGATCCCAAGCAGGACCTGGCCCAGTGGCTGCGCGGCTTCCTCTACCACGAGGCCGTCAATCCGGTCACCTACAGCGGCGATCCCGAGACGGCCGTCAACCTGGAGCACCCCGACGCCGGTCCCGAGCCCAGTTCCAGCCACTACGGCATGCTCGTGAAGATGATGGAACTCGACGACCAGGCCGCCGCCCCTTCGCCGAAGGAGGTCCTGGACGGGCTCTACGCCTTCTGGCAGGCGCGCTGGCGCCGCACCCTGGGCTTCGAGGCCGACCCGTCGAGCAAAAACCTGATCGCGGACCTCGAGCAGGCTTCGAAGGCCGCCTCGGCCGCGCAGAAACGCGTGACCGAACTGAAGCGCCGCGTCGAGTCCGACGCCGACGCCCGCAGCCGCTTGCAGCAGCAGGTCGCCGCCGCCGAACGCGAACTCAAGAGCGCGCAGGCCGCCGAGAAGGAACGCGTCGACCGGCTCTTCCGCCGCCTCGACTTCGTGCGCACCGTCAGCGCCCTCTTCCGCCTGGCGCCGGAAGGCGGCTTCGGGCCCAGCTTCGAGGAAGTCTCGCACGAGGAGCTGCAGGGCCAGGCCGGCCGGATTCTGACCGACATTGGCGCGCTGGCCGGCAACGTCACGTGGAAGGGCCTGGCCAGCGACCTGCTCTGGGTCGACCGCTACGCGCGCTCCGGCGAATCGCAGAGCAGCGATGCGCTGCGCCGCCGCGTTGCCGCCACCAACGCCGCCGAGAAACTCCTGAAGGACCGCCGGCTCGACGGATTGACCGCCGTCTGCGACTTCCTGGCTTCCGGGCAGCCCGCCGACGCGGTGGTGCTGCGCAAGGCCTTTGAACTCGTCGACAACCTCGGCACGAAGACCCTCAACGCCGAAGTCCTGCGCGCGCTGCCGGCGCTCCTGCAGATCGCGAAGGGCAAGGACGAGTCCGTGGCCAAGCGCGCCCGGCTGCTGGTCCTGCGCGTGCTGGCCATCCGCGATGGCCGAGCGTCGATGGAGGATCCGCTCCTGGTGCTGGCCCCGCTGGTGAAGGACCCCGACGCCGAACTGGCACGCGCGACCGTGGACTTCCTGCAGCGCTTTACCGGGCAGAGCTTCGGCGCCGACGCCAAGGCCTGGCTGAAGCTGCAAGCGCAGATGGCCGCCGAACGCCGCAAACTGTCGAACCCGGACCGCTGAGCCTCGCCGCGGCCGCCGATTCAACGAGCTGCTAATCATGCGCAAAGCCGTCGCTTTGGCATCCGCGCTCCGCCTCGCATTTTCCGTTCTTCTGATCTTCCTCGCCGCTTCCGCGCGCGCCGCCGACGGCGACGTCGTGCCGCCGCCGCCCGAAGCGCCGCCGTTGCCGCCCGTGCTCACCGAGGGCTACTACGCCACCTGCGGCGGCATTCACGTCCCCATCCAGCCGCTGGCCCAGCGCACCACCGAAGAGGTGGGCGAATACGTCCGCTACCGCGCCGCCCGCGAATACCAGCGCTACGTCGAGGAGTTGAGCGTTTACGGCGAGCGCTACCGCGGCTTGAAGGAGACCGCTGCGGCGGCGGAAGAGGAAAGCAAGGGCGCCAAGGGCGAGCCGGCCGAGATTGGCTCCGAGACGCCGCTGGGCGGGCCCGAAGTGAAGAAGGTCGGGCGCGATCCCAAGCACGACCTGGCGCGCTGGCTGCGCGGCAGCCTGTACCACCAGGGATTTCTCCTGCCCGTCTACGGCGGCGAAGGCGAGACCGCCGTCAGCCTGGAAGAGCCCGACGCCGGGCCCGCGCCCAGCAGCAGCCTCTACGGAAACCTGCTCGCTATGCTGGACCTCGAGAACGCGGCGGGACGCCCCGGACCCAAGCAGATGCTCGAAGGCCTGGAAGCCCTGTGGCAGGCGCGCTGGCGGCGCGCCCTGGGCTTCGAATCCGATCCGACTTGCCGGCTGCTCGCCGCGAGCCTGGACCGCGCGGCCAAGGCCACGGCGCAGGCCCAGGCGCGCGTCGGCGACGTGCAGCGCCGCGTGGACGAAGACCCCGGCGCGCGCAGCCGCCTGCAGCAGCAACTGGCCTTCAGCGAGAAGGAACTGGCCGCCGCGCAGGAGCGCGAGGCGGAGTTGCGCGTACAGTTCGAACGGCGCCGCGCGTTCGTCGACGCGATCACGCTTCTGCTGCGGATGGCGCCGGACGGCGGGTTCGGGCCGGCCTTCGACGAAGTCCCCGGCGCGGTGGTGCAGGGCGGCGCGACGAAGATCCTGGTCGAGATCGGGCCGATGGCCGGCGCGGCCGTCTGGAAGGGCCTGGCCGCGGATCTGGCGTGGATCGAACGCTACGCCAAGTCGGGCGCCTCGCGCGAGAGCGCCATGCTGCAGCGCCACGTGCGCGGCGCGCTGGCCGCCGAGGAACTGCTGCGCGACCGCCGCGTCGACGGGCTGGCGACGGTCTGCGACGTCCTGGTCGCCGGCGAAGCGGCGGACGCCGTGGTGCTGCGCAAGGCCTTCGAGCTGGTCGATATCCTGGGCACGCGGGAGCTGAATGCCGACGTGCTGCGCGTGCTGCCGCCGCTGCTGGACCTGCGCAGGAACCCGGACGAAGGCGTCGCCAATCGCGCGCGCCTGCTGCTGTTGCGCGTGCTGGGCCTGCGCACCGGCCGGGCCTCGATCGAGGACGCGCTGGGCGTGCTGGCGCCGCTGGTGAAGGACGACGACGAGGAACTGGCCCGCGCGACGGTGAAGTTCCTCGAACACGTCACCGGCCAGGCCCTGGGGCCCGATCCCAAGGCGTGGCTCAAGTTCCAGGCGCACATGGCCGCCGAACGCCGCAAGCGCGAGCAGGCGGTCGCGAAGTAGTTCTTTCCCGTATTAGCGCAAAGCGTACGCTCAGGTGGTAGGCCATGGAGCGCCGCCATCTTGGCGGCGGGATCGCCGCCGTCCCCGGCGGCACGAAAAGATCTGTTTAACGACTTCCTTTTTGTGCCGGCAAGAGACGAGCGACCCCGCCGGCGAGCGACAAGCGCTCCACACAGCCGCCGCCGCGCCGAACCGGGGGCTTTTACTTTTGCTTGGGCTTATGAAAAGTAAGGTCTTTAGCATCAAATCTGTATTCTGGGTCGGGAGGAATCTTTAAGGCAGAATACATGGCTAACGCGGTTACGTACGAAACAGCACTATCTGTACTTTCAACCGGGTTATACCTAATATCCAACACCTTGACTCTAAATCCGGAGTGTTGGGAAACACCTCTGGCATATTCAGCGGCAAATTGCGTGCCCTCTCTAACAGCGTCCCCCCATAGCGTCCATCCAGATATGTAACAGTGGTCTACCTCAACCGATTCCTTCTGAACCGGAAGAACCTCAAGTTCGATTTCGGCATAAATGCCGCGTGCGCCTTTTTGAGCTGCAATTTTTCCTTTCCCGGTGCTCATGCTTTAGCTTCCCTAGACCTTCAGCGGGTGGCCGGCACGATCCGAAGCTTCCGGTCTCCGTGTCGCCCTTTTCCGTGGGTGCCACATCACGCAGTGATGTGCCGGGAGGGCGTAAGACTTTCGCGTAACCGGCACGGCACTTCGTGCCATGGCACCCAACGATGGGCGACACGTCTTCGCGGCAACTTTTTAATTCTACCTTGTTTACCTTGGCTTAGCGAGGGGGCAGGCGCTTCGCCACTTCGGCGCGTTTTTGTTCGAAGGCGTTGTCGTCCAGGACGGGCTTTGCGCCTGCGGTGGGCAGGGCCTCGACCAGCGGCACCCAACTGCGGCAACCGGCGTAAGTGCGGTGGTCCTCGATCACGACGGGCTGCGGAAGCGCGTGCAGGCGCTGCACTATCGCCCACAGCCCCGGCTTCTTGTAGTTGAAGCGCATCTCCACCGCCGCTCGGGTGAAGGGATGCAGCCCTTCGAGCGCGTGGGCGGCCTCGAGTGCGTCGATGTAGGCGGCCTCGGTCACGGTCGCGAAGCAGCGGATCGGCACCTGCCCTTCGGGCGGCGGGTGGCGCTTGCTCTCTTCCAGCAGCGGCAGCACGTCCGGAATCAAGTCGGTCTCACGCTGGTGCAGCAGGGTGGGGAAGAGCCAGAAGGCGCGGTGCTCGACGGTGAACTCGCCCTTCTTCTCGTGGATGCCGCCCTTGCGCAGCGTTAATACGAAGCGGCCCTGGGCGAGCGCCGCTTCGACGGCGGCCCATTCCTTGTATGCGACGGCGCAGGTAGCGGGCATGGTCGTCTACACGCTCACCTGGCCCGTGCGGCCCAGCCAGGCGCGGTGCGACTTCAGCAGCGGCTGGACGTGGTCGTGCAGGAACGATTCGGTCTGTTCGCTGGCCAGGCCGATGAAGTTGCTGGCGTCGGTCAGGCGTTCGACGTCGGCCTTCGAGATGCCGAAGGCCTTGTCCTTCGCGATGCGTTCCAGCAGGTCGTTCTCGCGGCCGTGGAGTTTCACTTCTTCGGCGGCCTTCTGGCTGTGGCGGCGGATGCGTTCGTGCAGGTCCTGGCGGTCGCCGCCGCGCTTGACCGCCTCCATCAGGATGTTCTCGGTGGCAATGAACGGCAGTTCGGCCTTCAGGTGCGCCTCGATCACCGCCGGGTAGACGACCAGGTTCTGCGCGACGTTGAGGTAGGTCTCGAGCACGATGTCGGCGGTCAGGAATGCCTCGGGCACGGCGATGCGCTTGTTGGAGCTGTCGTCGAGCGTGCGTTCGAACCACTGCTCGGCGGCGGTCAGCGCCGGGTCGAGCACCAGCACCAGCAGGTGCCGCGCCAGGCCGGTCATGCGCTCGGCGCGCATGGGGTTGCGCTTGTAGGCCATCGCCGAGCTGCCCACCTGGCCCTTCTCGAAGGGCTCCTCGACTTCCTTCAAATGAGCCAGCAGGCGCAGGTCGTTGGCGAACTTGTGGGCGCTCTGCGCCACGCCGCCCAGCGCCTGCAAGACCTGGTAGTCGATCTTGCGCGTGTAGGTCTGCCCGCTGACGGGCAAGACGCGCTTGAAGCCCATCTCTTCGGCGACGACGTGTTCGAGCCGGTGGACCTTCTGCATGTCGCCGTCGAAGAGATTCAGGAAGCTGGCCTGCGTGCCGGTGGTGCCCTTCACGCCCAGGAACGGCATCGCTTCCTTCAGGCGCTGGATCTCCTCCAGGTCCATCAGCAGGTCCTGGATCCACAGGGTCGCGCGCTTGCCCACGGTCGTGGGCTGGGCCGCCTGGAAGTGCGTGAAGGCCAGCGTGGGCAGGTCGCGATGCGCCTCGGCGAAACTCGCCAGCGCCGCGATCACGTTCAGCGTCTTGTGCGCCAGCAGGTCCAGCGCTTCCTTCATCTGCAGCAGGTCCGTGTTGTCGGTGACGTAGGCGCTGGTGGCGCCGAGGTGGATGATGGGCTTGGCGTCCGGCGCCTGCACGCCGAAGGCGTGCACGTGGCTCATTACGTCGTGGCGGATCTCCTTTTCCTTGGCCTCGGCATCCTCGAAGTTGATGTCTTCCAGGTGCGCGCGCATCTGCGCGATCTGCTTCTCGGTCACCGGCAGGCCCAGGATGCGCTCGCCCTCGGCCAGCGCCACCCACAGCCGTCGCCAGGTCGTGAACTTGAACTGCGGGCTGAAGATGAAGGACATCTCCTTCGAGCCGTATCGGCTGGTCAGCGGGTTCTCGTAGGCGCGGCGCGCGTCGGCGGCACCCGCCGGTGCGGGCGCGGGGCGCTTGGCCTGGGCTCTGACCCCGCGAGCGGCGGCGGCGGGTTTATCCTTGCTGCCATTGGCCGAGCGGTTTCGTGAGACGGACTTTCGAGCGGGCATGCGGCCTCCCCGGTCCCGGTGCGTGACGGCTGGCATTGGTCTTGGCATTCCCTACTATCTGCGCCTTCCCCAAGGAATCAAGGACACCGGAGGCGGCCGGGTAAAGGCTGCCCCTACCGGTAGTTGAACCTCGGCCCCGGGTGTGTACAATTCCCCCCGCTTTGGCGAGACCCTGGAGCTGCGGCCGTGCAATACATCCAGAAGCGCGATCAGTTGCACGGACCCAAGACCTCGCCGAAAGCGCTCTCGGCGGCCGGCCGCGGGTACCTGGCCAAGGAGGCGTACTCGGACGCGCTGGACTTCTTCGAGAAGGCCAACGACCGGGACGGCATCGCCGAGGTCAAGAAGGTGGCGCTGGCGCAGGGGGATTCGTTCCTGCTTTTCCGGCTGCAGCGCTTTGACCGGAAATTGGTCACCGAAGCCGACTGGCAGGCCGCGGCGTCGAAAGCCGAGAGCCTGAAAAAGGACAGCATGGCCGCGTTCGCGCGCAAACAGTTGGCGCCGGCGGACGATAAGGGCAAGACCGAAGGCGAGAAGCCGCTCGAAGAAGCTTGACCCCTGACCCCACGGGCAGGAGATTTGGAGAAGATCATGGCATCGCACAAGAAGTGGAAGTCGCTGCAGAAGCGCAACAAGCGCGCCAACCACGGGCGCAAGCCCGGCCGCGGCAAGCCCCGCAGCCAGTACAAGCGCTGAGCAGCCGGACGTGAGGGCGCTCCGCGCCGGGGCATCCCGGACGCGGAGCTTCGCTCTGGCGATGGACACCCTTCCGCGCTCCGATTCCTCCGACGCAACCGGTGATGGCCCCAATGCCCGCGCGCCACGCGACGGCGCGCTTGCACGCGCACGCCGCGACCTCGAGGCCGGGCGCCCCGACCTGGCCCGCGACCGCCTGACCGGATTCCTCTACACGCTGCACCGGAAAGGCGAGTACTCCGAAGACGCCTACCTGCTGCTGGGCGAGGCGCTCTATGCGATGAAGGACTTCGCCCGCGCCGGCGCGGCCTGGCTGCTGACGCGCAGGCAGGGGCCCGAGGCCGAGGCGGCCTTCGCGGCCTTCGAGAAGCGTTACGGAAAGAACAGCGCGAACGCATTGCGTGCGGTCAAGCCGCGCGCGCCGTCGGAGGACTACCCGCCGGAAGTGCAGGCGCGCCTGCGCGCGTGGGACTACCGCTACCGGCCGTACCGGCCGCGCAGCAACCCGCACGTCGAGACCGAGTTCGGCGAGCGCAAGGCCGGGCTTCGCATCGCCGACATCGGTTGCCTGGTGGTTGGGCTGCTGGGCTTTCTCGCGGCGGCGGCGATCGTCCTGCGTGCGCTGGGCAAGTGGCGCTGAAATCCTACACGTTCTTTTTGTGGTCGTCGTCGGGCGGGGGCTTGCGGAAGAGTCCGCGCGAGCGGCGCACCTGCCGCACCAGCAGCACGAAGAACGCCAAGGTGGTGCCGATCAGCAGGCCTTCCCAGAACATGGTTGGCTCGCTACTCGGCTTTCGGCGGCGGGGCGTCGCTCTTCTTCGGCTCTGCGTCCTTCACGGTGCCGAAGTCCTTCGGCGCGTTGGCGTCGTCTTTGGGCGCGGGCGCGTCCGGTTCGCCATCCTTCGCGGGCTGCTCGCCCTTCGGCTTCAACTCCTCGACGGTGCGCAGCTTGAAGAAGTAGTCGGCGTCCCCGGTGCGTTGCTCGACGATGCCCACCAGCGCGACCTTGCGGCCGATCATCCCCGCGCAGGCCTTTTCGGCCTCGGGCGTCTTGACGACGTAGTAGATCTCCTTCATGGCATCGGTGATCTGGGCGGTGGCGCCGGCCTTGGCCGTGGTCTCCAGCGTGCCGCGGATGGTCTCTTCGGTGGCGCGCGCGGAGTTCGCAAGGAACAAACAGCCAAGAAACCAAGAGACCAAGAGAAGATTTTGGAATTGGAGTCGCATAAATTCCCCTTTCGCGTAACGGGATTGAAATTGAATAAATCTTTGCGCCTTAGCGGCTTTGCGTGAGCTTATTCCGCGTCCAGGACGTCGTTGGCCCAGTGCAGGAAGGCCATACCGTTGGCGAAGCCCATCGTGTTCATGGCCAGCAGCGCGGCGTGGCGGATCTCGTCGGGCGTCACGCCGGCGTCGCGGGCCTTGCGCACGGCGCTGTGCGCCGCGCCTTCCATGCGCGCACCGAAGGCCAGGCCGAGTTTGACCAGGCGCTGCTCGCGTTCGCCCAAGGGTCCGGCCTTGCTCAGGGCCGCGCCGAAGGCTTCGTACGCGTCCAGGACCTCCGGGTACTTGGCCTTGGCCTCGCGGTAGGCGCCGGGGGGCTTGCTCGTCTTCTTCGCCATGGGAAGTTCCTTTCGCTTAGTCTCGGTCCTGCGCGACGATTTCGGGCATGCGGCCGGAACGCGCGCGGCGTTCGGCGCGCGCCTGGTCCATCGCCAGCAGCACCGCGCAGGCAGCCGCCAGCGCCACCAGCGCGGTGAAAGCCATCCGGAAACGCCGCAGGCGTGCATGATAGCGCGCGATGCGATCGCGGTCGAGGCCGTCGCGCATCAGGCGTTCGACGCGCTTGGCGATCGAGTCGTGGTGCCACGAGTACACGTGCTGGATGCCGCCGGCCATCAGCGCGATCTTCACCAGCGCGGTCATCAGCGGCAGGGGAGAACCCACCAGTTCCGCGCTCGCCAGGTCGGCCTCGCGTTCGCAGGCCCGCGAAACGGCGCCGAAGAGCAGCCGGAAGTACACGACGATGAGTGCGAAGAACAGCGCGGACTGTTCGAGCGGGCTCCAGGGCTGCGCCCACTGCGTTGCGATGGTGCCCAGCGAGACCAGGCCCACCAGCAGCACGCCCAGCAGCGCCAGGTGGCCGTACCGCGCGTGGCCCAGTTCGTGCGCGACCACGGCCTCGCATTCCTCCAGGCTCAGCGACTCCGACAGCCCCGGGCTGATCAGCACGTAGCGCATCGGCCCCCACGGGCCCAGCACGCACGCGTTGGCGAAGCCCATCCCCGACGGGCCCCAGACCAGGATCGCGCGAGTCTTCACGCCGCTGCGGGCCAGCAGCGCGTTGAGGCGTTCCTTCAGTTCGCCCTCGGGCAGCGGGCGGCACTGCCACAGCCGAACGATCAGGAACGGCACGCCCGCCAGGAAGAAGAGCAGCAACGCGCCCAGCACTACCATCGCCTGCACCGTGTCGCTGGACGCCCAGCGCCGCACCGCTTCCGGCGCGAAGGGCATCCCGAAGTACCACGCGTCGGCGAAGAGGCCCATCGCCATCCAGAAGACGAACGGAAGCAGCGTCAGCCGCGCCTCGAAGCCCAGCCACCGGACCAGCTTCACGCGGCTCGAACTGCGGCCGTCCAGCAGCCGGAGCTTGGGGATCCACGAGACCAGCATCGCCACCAGGAAGGGAAAGAGGTCCAGGAATCCGTTGGCCAACTGGCTGCGCTGCAGGCGGCGCGACCATTCCAGGCCCTGCTCGTAGGTGCCGCCGAACCAGCCTTGCAGGCGTTCGGGCGTGAGCCCCGCCCACGCGGGCCAGTATTGCGTCCGCTGCGGCCAGTTGTACTCGTAGAGGAAGAACGCGAAGAGCAGCACCGACGCGGCCTGCGCGAGCAGCGCCCAGCGCGCGTGGAATTCCATCGGGTGCAGGCGCGGCGGCGAGCCATCCGGACCGGGCACGCCCTGCGGCAGGTGCCCGAAGCGCGTGCGCCATTCGGTGGCGCGCGCCACCAGTTCGTGCATCAGCCAGACGGCCAGCCAGAACAGGAGCAGCGCACCGTGTACGCCGACGGCGCTGCCCAGGCGCGTGTCCGGATGCATTCGGCCGATGGCTTCGACGGCGAGCAACGCGGCGATCAGGTCGAACGGCAGGCGCATGCGGCGTTTCCGGGGCCTTCCTTCGCGGGCGGGGTCCCATCGTAGTGGCCCGTGCCTTTGCTGGCAAGACGGCGCGCTCTGCGCTACCTTCCGGCATCCGCTCATCGAGAATGCCTTCTTCAGGAGATACCTTCGCATGGCATCGCAGAACCGTCCCGCCGCACTGGTCACCGGCGCGTCGCGCGGCATCGGGCGCGGCATCGCGGTCGAACTGGCGCGCCTGGGCTGGCGCGTGGGCGTGAACTACGCATCCAACGAGGCCGCCGCGCAGGAGACGGTCAAACTGCTGGCCGACGCCGGCGGCGAAGGCCGGGCCGTCAAGGGCGACGTGGCGAACGGCGCCGACCGCGCGAAGATGGTCGCGTTCATGCAGGAGGCCTTCGGGCGCTTCGATGCGCTGGTGAACAACGCCGGCGTGGCGCCGAAGGTGCGCGCCGACGTGCTGGAGACGCCGGAGGAAAGCTACGACTACGTGATGGATACGAACCTCAAGGGTCCGTACTTCCTCACGCAGGCCGCCGCGAAGGCGATGATCGCACAGCGTTCCGCCGGCACGATCGAACGCGGCTACATCGTCAACGTGGGCTCGATCAGCGCGTACACCGCGTCGGTGAACCGCGGCGAGTATTGCCTCTCGAAGGCCGGCATGGGCATGCTGACGGCGCTCTTCGCCGCGCGCCTGGCCGCCGAGGGCGTGCTGGTGTACGAGGTGCGGCCGGGTATCACCGAGACCGACATGACCGGTCCGGTGAAGGCGAAGTACGACAAGCTCATCGCCGACGGCGTCACGCCCATCCGGCGTTGGGGCCAGCCCGAAGACATCGGCAAGGCCGTCGCGGCCATCGTGCGCGGCGACCTGCCGTTCTCGACCGGCCAGGTGATCGACGTGGACGGCGGCTTCCACCTGCGGATTCTGTAATCGGCAGGGGCGAGGGGCGAAGACGCACCTCTCCTGCCGCTTCTCAAGCCAGAAGCCTGATGCCTTGGGATTTATTCATTTTCGATTTACGCATTGCGTGCTTTCCAATGCTCAAATCTGCAATGTGTAAATGATTAAATCGTCTTCATCTTTTCCTCCAATCCGCAATCCGAACTCCGCAATCCCAAATCGAAACGCCTGTCCCGGGCCCCCGGCATGACCACCGTCACGAGGGGCGCGGCTTTCGCGGTGCGCGAGGTGACAAGCCCCGCGCGCGGAAGACCTCGTTAAGACCGAACCGTCGAACGGATGGCCGCTGAACTCCGGGGCTTCGCCTTTGCCTGCCACGCCCCTCGCTCCGGACGCGAGAGACCCGGGACAGGCGGTACTGCGTTGGCTCGGGCGATGCCCCGGCGTCGCAATGGCCGCGCCGGTTCCTGCGAGATCCTCCTGCCGCGATACTGCAGGCGTCAGGGGCAAGAGATGAGGGGAGAGGAACGGCAACATGCGAGCGCCCTTCCTGCTACCCAACACCCCAGGCCCAACAACTGAAACCTGCATCCATTTGAACGGCCATGGGGGAAAAAAATCCGCTCGAAATCGCGTAAGTCTATGTAGTTAAAGAAGTAGAAAATGTTGCTTTTTGTTTTTCAGTGGCGTTAAAAGCTGCAAGTTCTGTGTGTGGCCAGAGCCAGGATCCCGCAGCAGGCTCCTGGTGTCTTTGTGCCTTGGTGGTTCCGTTCCTACTACCGCGTTTGCCGTTGCGTCCGCGCCGGGCGGCTCCACAATGCGTGCATGCGCTCTTCGCTTCGCTGCTGTTATCTGAGTCTTCTGCTCGGTGCCGCGTGCGTGGGGATCGCGCCGCGCGCCGAAGCCGGGCAATCGGGGCTCTCGGCGATGGGCAACGCCGAGGTCTCGCGCGAGAAGATCCGCCTGAAGCTCAGCATGCCCCTGCAGATCCCCGTCATCGTCGCGAACCTGCTCGTCGGCGACGACGATTACTACGTGCCCGCCGAGTTGAAGAAGGCCGCCGAAGCGCACGGGCCCTACATCCTCGAGCACCTCTTCTGGATCCGCGACGAGGGCCAGGGCTTCAAGCAGCTCGACGGCCACGTAGTCTCGGTCAAGCATCCCGATTACGAGAACCCGCGCGTCGATTTCACCACGCTCGGGCAACTCGATGTGATTTACGAAATCGAGTACGCGCTTCCCGGACCGCCGGCGCAGCTCATCGTCAAGCACCTGCTGCTCGACGGCCTGGAGAAGGCGCCCGGTGTGCCCTGGTTCCTGATCCTCCAACTCCGGATCGGGCAGAAGTGCGGGGGCGAAGGTGTGGACGGGGGAAAACCGCGCAGCCTGACGCTCGAACCGGGCGACTCGAAGCCGCTATCTTTCACCTGGCCCGCTGCGCCTTTCGGAGAAACGGGCGAAACGAAGACCGCCGCCGCCTCCGCGGAGAAGACTCCGGCCCATCTGGAATCTTCCGGCGAAGGCGTTATTCGGCCGAAAGAACCGGAGCCGTCTGCGCAACACAGGTCTTGGCTGCTGCCGCTCTCGGTTCTCGTCTTTCTGGTGGGCGTGGTTCTGAGTTTGGCCTGGTTGCGACGCCGGGGCCGCAAATAGGCCTCATTCGCGGCCCCGCGGCTTTTTGGCTGCCCTTTGCAGGGCAAGGATTTACAATTTAGGTGCGCGGTCCGGGACCGTCCGGCGTCCTACCCTTGAGAAGGGCCTGACCGGACCCGCGCCCGGCGGGTTTCATTCGGCGGGAAAGCCTACGAGTTTTGCGGCTTGCATAGAGATTTCATGACCCAAGCGCCCGAGAACCCCACGCCGCCCGAGCCCGCGCCGCCGGAATCGCCCACGCCTTCCGCACCGCCGCCTCCGCCGGAACAGGGCCAGGCGCCGCACCCGCCGCAACCGCGCTACGCGCCCATCGTCAGCGCCGTACTGCTGGCCGTGGTCCTGGTGCTCTATGCCATCTTCCGCCTCGCTTTGCCGTCCAAGCCGGTCAAGCCGCCAGGCCCTTCGCAGGTCAAGACGCCGGAGATTGACGGCGGCGAGAAAATCGCCGGCCAGCGCGTTCCGCCATCGAACGAGAGCGTCGCCAACGTCCGGCACCTGGGCGCGCTGCGCGTCAGCGACGACGCCGCAGCCAAGGCCGGCGCGTTCTGGCTCGAGCAGGAACTCAAGCTCCCGCCGAATCGCCCTTCCGGCGACGCGGCGTTCTGCGACCTGTACCTGACGCTCAACACGGCCAACGCCGACGGCGTGCGCCTGCGGCTCAAGCCCGCGCAGGTGCTGCTGGAGAAGCTGCGCACGGCGGACGGCCAGCCCCACGTGGAGGCGCTGCAGGCCGCCGAGTGGAAGGCCCAGGCGGCGCCGGCGATGCCGGGCGCGAAGTGGGACGTGCTGGGCGCGCTCTGGAAGGACGGCACGCTTTGCGTATGGCTCAACGGGCGCGAGATTCTGTTGTGGAAGGGCGAGGCCGACCTGCGCGGCCCCAGCGCGGCGGCTTCGGCGCCGGATGTCGAACTGGGCGCGCGGCGCGCCTTCGACACCGGGGCGGCGGCCTTCCGCGACGGCTTCATGGCCGACGTCCGCGACCTTTCGTGGCGTCCGTGGGCCGGGAAGTGGGAGTTGACGCAGCTCGCGTTCCCCGAACGCAGCGCGAACCCGTTCTCGCTGCGCGCATCGTTCGGCGAGACGCCGCCCGAGACGGATCCGCTGTACGACAAGCGCCTGCGCAACGAGGACTACGGCATCGGCGTCTACGCCAGCGCGCACGACGGCACGCTGAAAGTCCACCGCATCACGGGCGGTTCGCCGGCCGCGCAGGCGGGTTTGCAGGAAGAGGATACCATCGTCGAGATCGACGGGCGCCCGATCGGCTTCGGCTCGATGTGGCAGGGCATGCAGCAGCTGCAGCAGAAGTTCGGCGAGCGCGTGCGTCTGAAGGTCCTGCGCCCGGGCGAGCCGGCGCTGCTCGAGTTCAACATCCGCCGCGACCTCTTCCGCTGGGGCACGCCGCTGGTGGGCCACCCGCTGTTGCCGGTCAATGACGCAGCCGAGGCCCTGGTCGCCGGCGGCGAAGCCGGCTGGAGCGACTACGCCGCGGAAGCCGCCTGCAAGCCGCTGGGCAGCGGCGGATTCGGCCTGGCGGTCGCGCTGACGGGTCCCGGCGACGGCCTGCTGCTGCGCTGGATCGGCCCGGCGCAGCGCGTAGGCATCGCCGATCCGGAGGAACCCCGTGAAGCGCCCGCCGACGCGGCGCGCGAGAAGCTGCAGCTCGTGCGTTTGGAGAACGGCAAGCAGACGGTGCTCGCCGAGACGCCGCTGCGCTACCGGCCATACGAGTTCTACCGCCTGGGACTCGACTGGCGCGGCGAGGACGTGACCGCGCGCGTCGACGGCGTCGAGGTGCTGCGGAAGCAGGTCCCGGGCCTGAAGCGCGGCAAGGTCGGCCTGTACGCGATGAAGGGCGAGCCCGTCTTCTTCGACGACGTGACCGTCGCCAGCGACCGCGCGTGGCTGGACGAGCAGCACCGCCCGCAGCGGCGCATCAATGGGATCTTCGCGCAGGAACAGGACATGGAGAACTGGGCCAACCCGGCGCTGGAATGGAAGCGCGATATCGCGACAGGTTGGGCCCTGCATACCTCGCGCTTTCCCGGCGACCGCCTGCTGGTGCTGAAGGATCCGAAGTTCAAAAAGCTGGAAGTCATCATGGATGCGCGGATCGCGGACTGGCCGAAGTACGACGCGCCCAGGCTGGTCATAGAAAACGGAACGGCGCGATATCAGTATCCCATTTCCAGCGGGTATTTCGGTGAGTTCCCAACCCTGGACGTGGGTCCTGGTCCGTACCGGCGCATCGTGGTGCGCCTGATGAAGGACCGGTACGAAGTCGATGTAGATGGCAAGTCGATCGTCTGGGACAAAGGCAACTGGCCCGGCGGAACGATCGAAACGTCCATAGCCATCAAGGGCCTGAAGAACCTCGGCGATCCGCAGACGGTCCGCATCGCCAGCGGCGGAACCTGGGAGTACACCTTCAACGAAGCCCCCGCCGACTGGCAGGTCGCCTGCGGGCGCTGGGGCCTGCTCAACAAGTGGATCTGCGACCCGCGCTGGTCGTGGTTCGGCGGGCGCACCGGGACGCTGGCGACGATCTGGAACAAGCGCACGTTCGCCGGCGACGTGAGCGTCGACGCGTACGTGGCGCTGTTCATGCAGCGCGACGATCCGCCCTACGAACGCGCCGGCGACTACAACATCACCATCTGCGGCGACGGCGCGCGCCTGGACCGCGGCTACACCGTGGTCGTCGGCGGCGGGGGCAACTACTGGACGCGCCTGTACCGCGACGGCGTGCAGGTCGCCGAGGCCACCGACGAGCAGTACCGACTTCCTTCCGACCGCATCCGGCAGCGCGACAAGCCCGAACTGCACCAGCGCTGGTTCCACCTGCGCCTGGAGCGCATCGGCAACGAGGTCTCCTTCTACCGCGACGGTGCCAAGGCCTTCACGTTCTCCGACCCGCAGCCGCTGCAGGGCGGGCGCGTCGGCTTCTGGACGCTCGACAACGGCGTGCTGCTCTCGCGCTGCCGCATCGCCTGCGTCGGCGAGGTCGCGCACGCGCCGGTCAGTTCGCGCGCCGAGGGCCTCTACGACGACGGCACGGCGATCAACCTCTTCGACGGCGAGGTCCACACCGCGGTCGCGCGGGAGGCGTTGCCCGGAACCATCGCCGCTGCGCTGGCCGCGCCGCCCGACGGCTACGCGCCCGCAGAGGCGGAAAAGGTTGACGCGCCCCCGGTCGGGGACGCCGCCACCGCGTGGCGCGTGGTGAACGGCATCGGCGGCGGGTCCTTCGCGCTGCAGATGCGGCGGCCCTTCGAACGGCTGGGCGTGCTGCGCTTCGCCATGCGTATCGAGCCCGGCGCAGCAGTGGACTTCTGCCTCAAGGACTTGCGCGACGGCGCCTATTACCGCTGGCGCATTACCGGACCCAGCGGCGACCGCGATCCCGTGCCGCTGGTGGACACGATCCCCGGCGTGCCCGCCGACGGGAAGTGGCACACGGTGCAGTTCGACCTGGAGCGGTCGTGGAACGCGTACTGGCTCCGGCGCGGGTTGGCCGGCCCGCCGAGCAGCGGAGGTTTGCGCCCGCTCTTTGGGTGCCTGGACAACGGCGATTACGCGCTGGCCGGCTTCGGCTGCAACGCGCCCGGCGCGTGCTACGCCGTCAGCGAGTTGAAGCTGTTTCCCATCGGCGCGGTGGACAAGCTTCCGCCGAAGCTCAAGAGCGTCGTCTGGCCCTACGACGCAGGCGGCGACGGGCGCTCGGTGAAGTTCGTCTTCGACGATCCGGGCGGCGCCGGCATCGATCCTGGCACGCTGCAGATCAACATCGGCACGGGGGCGGTGCCGTTCCAGGCCATCGCCTTCGACGAGGCCGCGCAGACGGCGAGCGTGGACCTGCTCGCGATGCGGCCCAATCAGCCGCTGACCGAGGGCGAGGTCCTGGCCGCGAAACTCGCCGGCGCCGCCGACCGCGCCGGCAACCGGATGGAAGGCATGTCGGAATCCACCTGGACCTTCCGCCTGCAGGCGGCCTTCAACGCGCGCAAACCCATCGAAGCGCCCGCCGTGCGAGCGCTGCTGGATTCGGACGGCCAAGGCCCGCGCGGGCGGATGGTACGGCCGCCGGACTTCGAGGGCCTGCGCTACGGCGACGTGCGCGCGGTGGCCGGCGTGCACGACATGGAGGTCGCCACCGTCCCCGAAGCACCGCCGTGGGCGCTTCCGAACGCGCAACGCAGCCTGGAGGTGCGCTCGCGGCGGGACGGCGCGCACCTGGGCTTCTCGCTGCTGGGCGCCAGCTACGACCTGGGCCAGTGGCCGTACCTGCAACTCGACTACCGCGTGCCGAAGGAGGTGCCGGTGAACCTGCACTTCCGCAGTTCGGCCGGGCGCAGCCATACGCTGCTGCTGAACGACACCGGCGAGGTCGAAGAGATAGAGAACCGGCGGCAACCGCGTGGCGGTTTCCGCGTGCGCTTGGGCTGGGACACGGACCGCACTGGCGCGGTGCTGGGCCCCCCGATGGATTTCGCGGATGACGGCACCTGGCACCGGAGCGAGATCCCGCTGCTGAGGCTCTTCGACGCGCAGGCGTCCGACGAACGCAGCTGGCAGATCGACCGCCTGGATTTCAGCGACGGCGGCTGGCGCGGCAACCGCCTGGGGATGCGCTACTGGGTCCACGCCGTGCGCGCGCTGCCCGCCGCGCGCAGCCGCGGCATCGCCTTCACCTGGACCGCGCAGGACCTGGCCGGCATCGCCGACTTCGCCGCGTGCGTCGACCAGAAGCCCGATACCGTGCCGCAGGGCCAGGGCATCAAGGCGCTGGAGACCGTCGAGGCCGCCTTCACGCGCGCGCGCCTGGAAGCGGGGCAGGCCTTGCCGCCGGAAGACGGGATGCCCGACGGCTGGTACTGGCTGCACGTGCGGGTGAAAACCAACGCGGGGCTGTGGTCGCCGCCGGCGCATTACAAGTTCCGCATCGACAACAGCGCGCCGAAGGTCGTGGGCACCGAGCCCAATAGCGGCGCGCAGCTGGCGGGGCAGACCTTCCGCGTGATGCTGATGGAAGACCACGCGATCCGGCCCGACACGCTGAAGGTGCAGGTCAACGGGCAGGCCTACACCGCCGGCGAAGCCGGCGTCGTCTACGACTCAGGCACGAAGACGCTGACTTTCGACGCTGCCGAAGCCGGCGGCGTGCCGCGCTGGGCGAACGACGAAACGGTGAACGTGCGCGTCTACGGCGCCACCGACTGCATGGGCAATACGATGTCCGCGCCGTACGCCTTCACTTTTGCCGCCAACAACGCCAAGGACCGCCAGGGCCCGGCCATCGCGCAGGTGCGCTACGCCGCGCCCGACGGCATCGACGGCGGCCCGGCCCGCCCGCTGCTGCTCGAACTGAGCATGGCGCTGGATTTCGAGGAGACGCTGGGCCACGTGCGCGCGCTGAAGGACTGCGAGATCGAGTGGACCGACGACGAAAAGAGCGCCGCGTACGGACGCCGCGCGGTGCGCATCGTTTCGCAGGAGGACGACGCGGACGTCGAGGTGATGCTGCACAAGACCGCCTGGTACGTCGATGCCTTCCCGGTGCTGATGTTCGACTACAAGGCCGAGGGCGGCGTGGCCGTCGATATCCAAGTCCTGGTCCTGGGCACCTGGTACACGATTCCGTTCCTGGGCAAGGACGACGCCGCCAAGCAGGGCGGCCTCGACCGGGCCGCCCGTGTGGCCGGTGCCGAGGCCGACGGGACGTGGCGCCACGCCACGGTGGACCTGCGCGCGGCACTGGACCGTATGGCCCCCGCGCTGCCGATTCGCATCGTTTCGCAGGTAAAACTCAGCGCGCACGGCCGCCCGGGTTCCAGGCGAGGCGGCGCGCTGTGGCTCGATAACCTTGCGCTAAGCCCCGACATGGGCATGGGCGGACGGCTGGAGTGGGTCGCTGCCGACGATCCCAGCGGCATCGCCGGCTACAGCCTGGTCATCGACCGCAACCCCGACACCGAAGCCCCACAAACGGTGACCACCCGGCTGGCCTTCAGCACCGACTCGCCCCCGACGGGCACCTGCTACGCGCACATCCGCGCCGTCGACCAGGCCGGCAACTGGGGCCCCACGCGCCACTTCCGCATGGACTTCTAGTTTCTTGACGATTCGCCCGCCGTCCGCCTCTTGACAAGAAGCGTCGCATCGAGTCTGTTGTGCCGGCTGAAACTAAACTCCAAGAGGTAGGTTTCCGATGGCCGACTCCAATTGCGGCGGTCCCGGCGATGAGCATCGCCGCTACTGGCGCACGAACGTCAAGATCGTGGCCGTGCTGCTGGCGGTCTGGGCGGCCGTCTCCCTGGGGTGCGGCGTCTTATTCGTGAACCAGTTGAACGCGATCCCTCTGGGCAGCTTCAAGCTGGGTTTCTGGTTCGCGCAGCAGGGCAGCATCTACGTCTTCATCGCGCTGATCTTCGTCTACGCCATAGTAATGGACCGCGAGGATCGCGTGTTCCACGTCGAGGAGCGCAAGGAAGACACCAGCGACGTGGAGGAGGATGCTTGAACGCTCGTGCCCTGAGGAACGCCCTTTCGTTTGCCGCCGCCGCGGTATTCTGCACCGGCGGCGCGTGGGCCGCCGAGGCGCCAGCCGAAGCAACCGAGGCCTACGCCAGCGGAATCCGCCTGTGGACCTACATCATCGTCGGCGCCACCTTCGCGCTGTACCTCGGCATCGCCATCGCCACGCGCGCGCACACTACCGGCGGCTTCTACGTCGCGGGGCACGGCGTGCCGGCCATCTTCAACGGCATGGCCACGGGCGCGGACTGGATGAGCGCCGCCTCGTTCCTCGGCATGGCCGGTCTGATTTCCTTTATGGGCTACGACGGCTGCGTGTACCTGATGGGTTGGACCGGCGGCTACGTGCTGCTGGCTCTCCTGCTTGCGCCGTACCTGCGCAAGTTCGGTAAGTTCACCGTGCCGGACTTCGTGGGCGACCGCTATTACAGCAACACCGCGCGGCTAGTGGCGCTGATCTGCGCGATCTTCGTCTCGTTCACCTATGTCGCGGGCCAGATGCGCGGGGTGGGCATCGTCTTTGCCCGGTTCCTGGATGTCCCGGTGACCTGGGGCGTAGTGATCGGCATGTTCATCGTCTTCTTCTACGCAACGTTGGGGGGCATGAAGGGCATCACCTGGACCCAGGTCGCGCAGTATTGGGTGCTGATCGTCGCGTTCGTGATCCCTGCATGCGCAATCAGCTACAAGCTGACGGGCAACCCGGTGCCGCAGATCGGATTTGTCAGTTCACTGCAGGAAGGCAAGAAGGCCGGCGTGGCGCTGCTGGAGGCGCTTGACCAGATCCACACGGACCTGGGCCTGCCCGAATACACGGCGGCCTTCGCGGACAACAAGAAGAATCTCGCCGACGTCTTCGCCATCGCCCTGGCCCTGATGGTGGGCACCGCGGGCCTGCCGCACGTGATCATCCGCTTCTACACCGTGCCCAGCGTGCGCGCGGCGCGCTGGAGCGCCTTCTGGGCGCTGCTGTTCATCGGCATCCTCTACACGACCGCGCCGGCCGTGGCGGCCTTCGCGCGCGTGAACCTGATCCAGACCGTGGAAGGCCAATCCTACGAGGCGATGCCGCCGTGGGTAAAGAAGTGGGAGCAGACCCAGCTCATCAAGTTTACGGATGGCAATGAGGACGGCCTTGTTTCGGGCATCAAGAAGATGGGCGATCCTGGCCCAGCGGAGCTGGAGGTCGATCCGGATATCATTGTCCTGGCCAACCCGGAGATCGCCGAGTTGCCGGCGTGGGTGGTCGCGCTGGTGGCGGCCGGCGGTCTCGCGGCGGCACTCAGCACCGCGGCGGGCCTGCTGCTGGTGATCAGCTCCGCGATCAGCCACGACCTGATGAAGCGCATGCTCAAGCCGAACATGACCGAGATGGAAGAACTCTTCTTCGCGCGCGTCGCGGCGGGCCTGGCCGTCATTGCGGCGGGGCTGCTGGGCATCTGGCCGCCGGCGTTCGTGGGGCAGGTGGTGGCCTTCGCGTTCGGGCTGGCGGCGTCGAGTTTTTTCCCGATCATCGTGCTGGGCATTTTCAGCAAGCGCACCACCAAGCAGGGCGCCATCGCCGGCATGATCACCGGCATCGCCTTCACTGCGGCCTACATCGTATTCTTCAAGTTCATCAACCCCGCCAAAAACGTACCGGACGAATGGCTCTTCGGAATCTCGCCCGAAGGTATCGGCTCGGTGGGCATGCTGATCAACTTCGCCGTGACGCTCGCGGTCTCCCGCGTGACGCCGCCGCCGCCGCAGGAGGTGCAGGACCAGATCGAGGCCATCCGCTACCCGCGCCGCGAGGAGGCCGGCAGCTACACGATCTGACGGGCTTCCCCACTTCGCAGGCATGAAAAAAGGGCCTCCTTACGGAAGCCCTTTTCACAAATTCAGAAGCAAGCGTCCGGTATCAGCGGTCTTCGCGCTTGACGATCTCGGCGCCGGGCTTGGTCTTGTAAATCTGCTCGGGCTCCAGGATGCCGCGGAAGCTCGAGAGCGGGTAGACGATGCAGCGGCGCTTGATGATGCTGCCGGGATTCAGCACCGCGTTGCAGCCGACGTCCACTTCGTCGCCGACGATCGCGCCGAACTTCTTCAGGCCCGTATCGACGGTCTGGCTGCCGACTTTGACTTTGATCGTCTCCCACGTCAGCTTCACGTTGCTGACCTTCACGCCCGCGCCGAAGTGGGCCTTGAAGCCCAGGATGCTGTCGCCGACGTAGGCGAAGTGCGGGACGTTGCCCTTCTCGTGGAAGACCGCGTTCTTGACCTCGCAGCTGTTGCCGATTACCGTGCCGTCGTCGACCAGCACGCTGCCGCGTAGGTAGGCGCCGTTGCGGATCTCGCAGTTCTTGCCGATGTAGCAGGGGCCCTTGATCATCGCGCCGTGCTCGACGACGGTGCCTTCGTCGATGAAGACGTTCTTGTCGATGAAGGGGCTGCCCAGCAGTTTGCCCTTGTTGACGGTCTTGCCCTCGGCGCCCACTTCCTTCAGCTTGGCGACGACGTAATCGTTGATGCGCTTCAGGGCGTCCCAGGCGTACTCGCAGCCCTTGTACAGGCCGGCGTGGTGCGTCTTGCTCAGGTCCCAGATGTCGCCGGGTCCGAATCCGTTGGCCATGTGCGTCATGCTCCTTTTCGTTCGTTCAGGCGGGCCTTTTCTCGGCCCGCGGGTTGCAAGGTTCGCGTTCGATCAAAGTGCCGCGCGCGGCAGGTCCTTGATGACCTTCAGCACTTCCTTGTGCAGTTCCTCGGTGCAGCTGCAGACGATGTGCCAGCGGCTCTTTACGTCGCTGCGGTACTTAACCGGGTTGCCGTCGAAGTCGGTGATTACGCAGCCGGCGGCCTCGGCGATGGGAAGCCCGGCGAAGATGTCCGTGAACGGCTGCTTGTGCGCGAAGTAGACATCGGTGCGGCCCATGGCCACGTCGCTGAAGCCGCCCGGCCCGCCGTTGGGCAGCACGAACTTCACCTTGCTCAGCAGCGGTTCGAAGTCCTTCGCCGCCGGGTACAGGTAGTGCGGCTTCATCAGGTAGGTCTCGAGGAATGCCTTGCCCAGTTCCTTCGTGCTGTTCTTCTTCGCCGGGCGCAGGCCTTCCAGCTGGCCGCGGTTCAACCGCGCGGTGTAGGCCTTGTTGCCGTCGCTGAAGTCGACCTGCCGCGCGGCGCAGTCGCCGACGACGGCACTGATGCCCTGGCCGTTCTCCTTCAGCACCGCCAGCGTGGTGAACCAGAACGCCGGGATCTGGCGCTTATAAAGGAGGGAGCCGTCAAAGGGGTCGCTGACGACGACGACGCGCTCGCCCTTGCCCTTGAAGTCCTTCTGCCCGCATTCCTCGCTCAGGAACAGGCAGTTGAGCTTGTGCTCCTCGATCTTCTTGATGAACAGGTCTTCGCAGTCGCGGTCGACCTTCAGCGTCTCGGGGTCCCAGTAGCGGTACTCGCCTTCGCGGCCGCTGACGACTTCCACGCCCGACGGGCCCATCTTGTGGACCAGATCGATGCTCTCTTCGACCGTCTCGAGGCCGAAAGCGCAGTACTTCGAGAAATCGGAGAACGGCTTGCCCATCGCGGTGTGCTCCTTGGTTCAGGGTTCGCGGACAAAGCAAGAGGCGCCGTCGCTCGGCGCCCCGTTGTGCTGGCTTGAGTCTTCCAAGATAGTGGAGCTGCGCCTCCCGCGCAACAGAAGGTGGCGGCCGGGCAGGTACCGGATAGCGCCAGGGGCGAGGGAAGAATGCCCCCTTTTCCCGCCGCGCGCCGGTGTACAATAGCTAAAGCGCGGCAATGACCGGGTTTCCAAGCTCTCGAGGACGCACGCGATGCACGTCACGCCCTGGATCCACGACACCGCCTATCCGGACACCAGCAGCCTCAGGCGCCTGCTCGCGCACCCGCGCTTTGCGGGCAAGCAGGGCGAGGCCCTCGCCATCGAGGTCTGGAAGTGGGCCGTCGACCCCGTCTGCGGCTTCTACCACTTCTGGTCGCCGGGCGACCGCGACGTCGAACGCCCCTACATGAAGCTCGACTACGTCAAGGATCCTCTCAAACTCATCAACAGTTACGGCTACATGCTCTGTGGCACCGTCGCGGCGGTCTTCGCGAACGTCTGCGAGGCCGGCGGCGTGCCCGCGCGCATCATCGGCGTCACGGGCCATACGCTCAACGAGGCCTACTTCGATGGCGGCTGGCACCTCTTCGACTGCGACATGCCCGGCTACTACCGCAAGCGCGACGGCAACCACGCCATCGCGTCCCTGAAGGAGTGCCTCGCCGATCACACGCTGATCAGCAAGCCCTACGAAAAAATCACGCCCTACGGCCTGCCCGACCGCTCGCCCGAGGGCATCGCCGAAGGCTGCTACAAGCCCGGCGTCGGCGGCGCGATGCCGCGGCACATCCAGCAGTTCCACGCGATGGACTACGTGCTGCGCCCCGGCGAGCAGTTGATCCGCTGGTCGCGTCCGGTCGGCGGGCGTTGGCACTTCCCGAAGCACTGGGTCGCCGAGGGCAAGGGCAAGAACAACGCCGAGTGGAAGGGCCGCGGCCCGCGCGAACGCTTCCCCCCGCACCGCTCGTACTTCAACGGCGTCTTCCGCTACGAGCCCGACCTGACGGACCAGTCGCGCGACGTGGCGCTGGGCGCGTGGAAACTCGACAACGTGGCCGTGACCGTGATGGGCCTGGCCGCGAAGGACCTGAAGCAGACCGCGCGCGCGACGTGGCTGATCCAGTCGCCGTGGGTCATCACCGGCAAGCCGGAGGACAGCGACGATTCGACCAAGAAGCGCGAAGGCGTCGTCGTCGAATTGGAAGTCTCGCTGCCCAACGGCTCGCAGAGCGAAGCGACGCTGCTGCTGAGCGCCGACGGGGAGTACTACGAAGTGGTCGCCTCGACGCGGGACCCCGGCAACACGGTCCTGCGCGCCGACCTGACCGGGCAGCTTGACCGCATGCACCGCGCGGTGATTGCCGTCGAACTGAAGGGCGCGGCCGTCGCCAAGCGCCTGAAGACGGAGACGTGGTTCAGCCACGCGCACAACGCGTATCCGTACCTCGGACGCGGCCCCCGCACTGGAGCGGGCAAGACCTTTGCCTACCACGGCGGCGACGATGCGAAGCAGCGGACGCTCAGCGAAGTCTGGCGCGCGGACATCGAAAGCGGACAGGAAGCCTTCGATGCGGCCCTGGTCTCGTCGCAGAACCTCAAGCGCGGCGACGCGCCGACGAACCGGCTGAGCCCCGTGGATCCGGCCAAGCCCTGGTCGGCGGTCTTCCGTGTCGCGCCGCGGGTGCTGGCGCCGTACCCGATCGCGCGCGCGTGGATCTGGGCCAGCCAGGCGGCGTGGCAGGGCGAGATCGATGAGCCGCCGCCGGCCGACTACAACGCGCGCAAGCCGAAGGCGCGTATCGAGGTCTCCACGTCGCCGGACGGCCCGTGGACGCTGGTGAAGGAAGAAGCCGCGCCGCTCCACAAGGACCGCTACCACTACTGCATCGACGGCGAGCACGTGCTCGCGAAGCCCGCGCAGGAACTCTTCGTGCGCGTCACCAGCGACACGCCGGGCTGGGAAGTGATGGCGCGCGTGACGTGCGCGCTGCCGGCGCTACCCGGCGCCGACGCGGCGAAGGTCCCGCAACTCGAGATCATCCACGAGTGGCAGGAAGGCACGGCCGAGAAGCGCCACGGCGTGCCGGTGGCCGACCCGTCGAAGGCCTTCGAGTACACCGTGCCCCTGGGCCCCGGCGAGATCAAGGATCTCTGCGTGACCTTCCGTGTTGCCTCGTCAAAGGCCTGACGGCAGAGGTGAGCGGCGAGGGGTCAGTCTTCCTTCGTAAATGATTTCGCCAAGTCTCGTACATCTTGCATTCGCACGAACAGGTCCAAGTGGGGCGTAGGCTCACTGTGGATACAAGTGGCGTGCATGGTGCCAAGCAGGATATGTTCACTCCCAAGATAACCTTTGTTCCATCCGTTGGCTGCGGTGCAGGCAAACGAAAGTGAACTCTGCGTATATAATGAGAAGGGCAGGCGATCCGAAAGTGTTTTCGCCATATCCTTGACAAGCTTGGATTGGACTGCGCGTTTAACCAATTCGACGCTGCAGCCCAGTTCATTGAGGATGGTTAATGCGTTGGAGCCCTTGGTGTCAAGCAGCGCCATCAATACGTGTTCGAGTTCCATCTGTGCGGAATTTAAGGATTTTGCAATGGCGATCGCGCCATTGAAGATATCTTTTGCCTTTGGCGACCATTTTGAAAACTCTACGACGGCACTGCGGTCGACTTTCAGGATTTCCTTTCGGCACGAAAAAATATCGAGGCCTGCATCAACTAGTACCTGGGCTGCAGTTCCGTCTCCTTCCCTCAACAAGCCGAGGAGCAGGTGCTCCGTGTCTGGGCAATCGTTCCCCAGCTTATCCGCCTCGTCGATGGCGAATTCCAGAACCTTCTTGGCTGGAACTGTGAATGGAATCTGTTTGAAAGCGACCCGCTTCTTACCTTTCTGGACGCGCTTCAGAACTTCTTTTTTGACCTCATCGGGTTTGGCAGTCAGGCGAAGGATAAAGATGCCAAGGCCTGGTTCAACCATGCAGAGTCCCAGCAGGATATGCTCTGTCCCGATGTAGTCGTGGTTCAGGCGCTCGGCTTCTTGCCTGGCATAGCTCATCACCTTTCGCGCGCGTTCGGTGAATCGGTCGAACATGTCTGGAAAAACCTCTTGCCTCGGCCCAAAATCCTCTATATAGTCGTTGCTCACTCGATTGAGCAAAGCAATTCGGAGCTTCGCCCGTGGCCGTGCGCATGTCCGACATCGCCGACAGCCTGCGCGTCTCGCGCAGCACCGTCAGCCGCGTGCTCAGCGGCCAGGCGCAGAAGTTCCGCATCGCCTCCGATACTGCCGAGCGCATTCTAAAGGAAGCCACCCGCCGCGGCTACAGGCCCTCGCAGCTCGCCCGCGGCCTGCGCACGGCCTCCACGCGCACGCTCGGCCTAGTCGTCAGCGACATCTCCAACCCGTTCTTCGCGAACCTGGCCTGGGCGGCCGAGCAGGCCGCCGAACAGCAGGGCTTCGCCGTCGTCGTCGGTTCGTCCGGCGAGGACCCCGCGCGCGAACAGGCCTACATCGAGAATCTGCGCAGCCGCGGCGTCGATGGGCTCCTGGTCGCGCCCGCCGGCGGCAGCGGCGCGGCCGTCGCGCACCTGGCAAAGCTGAAGGACGAACGCTTCCCGCTCGTGCTGATCGACCGCTTTATCGATGGCCTGCCGTGCGACGGCGTGGCAGTCGAGAACCGCAAGGCCGCGCGGATGCTCACCGAGGCACTGCTGAACCGCGGCGCGCGGCGGATCGCGTTCCTGGGCGGGCGCGAGGAAGCCAGCACGCACCGCGAGCGCCTGGAAGGATTTTTAGCTGCGCTTAAGGGAAAGCGCATCAAGCACGATCCGGCGCTGGTCCTGCACGGCGACTTCTCGGTCGCCAGCGGCCAGCGCCACGCCGCGCAGCTGCTCGAGCTTGGGACGCCGCCCGACGCGCTGGTCTGCGCGAACAACAAGATCCTGATCGGCTGCCTCGAACGCCTCGCTTCCGCGCCCGCCGAACCCTGGGCCGCGCTGCCGATGGCCAGCTTCGACGAGGTCCCGTTCCTTTCGCTGCTGCGCCGACCGCTGGTGATCGCGAGGCAGCCCGAGCGCCAACTCGGCGCGCGCGCGGTGGCGCTGCTGCTCGAGCGCCTGAAAGCCAGCCCGGAGGCGCGCGCAAAGTCCGCGCACACCGAACGGCTTGAAGTCGAATTGAAGGAATTTGGCATTTAACGGGACTCGAAACAGAAACCCGGAGGTACCCATGTCCAAGATCGGCATTCTCTCCTTCTCCGACGGCCGCGCTTTCGTGCACAAGGACCTGGTCAAGATGCTGAAGGGCTTCGAGGACCGCATCGTCAAGCGCTTGCGCGCGGCGGGCCACGAGGTCGTCACGGCGAAGCAGGTCTGGACGAACACGCTGGCCGTCAGCGAGTCGAAGAAACTCGCCAAGGCCGGGTGCGAATGCACCATCTTCAACTACGCGGTGTGGTGCTTCCCGCATTTCACGGCGCTGGCCAGCCGCTTCGCGCCTGGGCCGCTGCTGGCGTTCGGCTGCATCAACCCGAAGTTCCCGGGCATGGTGGGCCTGCTGGCGGGCGTCGGCGGCCTGAACCAGCTGGGCGTGCGCTACGACCGCGTCTTCGGCGAGATCGAGGACGCCAAGGTCTTCGCGCAGGTCCAGGACTTCGTCGCCGCCGCGCACGCTGCCAACGCGCTGAAGGGCCAGACCTACGGGCTGGTCGGTGGCCGCCCGATGGGCATGTACACCGCCGTCAGCAACACCGACCAGTGGATGAAGCAGTTTGGCGTCGACGTCGAGCACATCGACCAGTGGGAGCTGGTGCGCCGCGCGCCCGAAGTGGACGGCAAGAAGGTGACCAAGGCGCGGAAGTGGCTCGAGAAGAACGTAGGCAAGATCGAGTACGACGGCAAGCAGCTGACGCCCGAGCTGCTCGAACGCCAGATCCGCACGACTTACGTGATGAAGGCGCTGATCGACGAGTGGAAGCTCGACTTCAGCGGAATTAAGGCGCAGCCCGAGCTGACCAACAGCTGGTGCACGATGGACATCACCGAGGCCTTCCTCAACGACCCGTACGACTGGGACGGCCCGCACGAACCGCACGTCTGCTCCACCGAGGCCGACATGGACGCGGCGCTGACGATGCAGATCTTCAAGCTCCTCACCGAGGTGAAGGAAAATCGCGCGACGCCGGTGCTCTTCGCCGACGTGCGCCACTACTTCGAGAAGGAGAAGGTCTTCGATCTCGTCAACAGCGGCCAGCACGCGACATACTTCGCCAAGCGCAGCTTCCGCTACCAGGACAACCTGCCGCACGTGCGCTTCCGCCCCGAAGGCTTCTACTTCCCGGCGGGCGGCGCGAGCGTGATGCACCTGGCCGAACCGGGCAAGGTCACCTTCGCGCGCCTGACGCGGCGCGACGGAAAGTACTGGATGGCGATCCTGAAGGGCGAGTTCGTGCGCTTCGGAGAGAAGAAGGACTGGCAGCTCGTCAATGCCGTGCAGGACAACTGGCCGCACGCCTTCGCCAAGTTCGACTGCGCGCCGGAGACCTTCCTGCAACAGTATGCCAGCAACCACATCCACGCCGTCTACGGCGACTACGTCGACGCGCTGGTCAAGGTGTGCAAGCTCACGGGCGTCGAGCCGGTGGTGCTGAAATAGCCTTCAGCTTTCGGCGGTCAGCTATCAGCTCGAGTGCAATGGGGCAGCGCGGGATTCCCGCGTTGCCCCATCTCTTTCTCTGCGCTACTCTTTTGACGTCGAAACAATTCCTTGAACTTGGCATTGGAAACGCAGAGTTCTCCTTAGTGGTCTCTGTGTCCTCTGTGGTGAATCCGTTTGGAGAACACCATGCCGAAGCAGCGCGGGCGCGTAATCGTCGTCGGCAGCAGCAATACGGACCTGGTCGTGCACTGCGATTGTTTGCCTTCGGGCGGCGAGACGGTCCTGGGAAAGGACATGCAGACTTTCGCCGGTGGCAAGGGCGCCAACCAGGCCGTCGCCGCGGCGCGCGCCGGCGCGAGGGTTCTTCTTGTCGGCGCTTTCGGAGACGACGCGTTCGGCAAGGCGCGCAGGAAGGATCTCGAGAAGGAAGGCATCGACTGCCGCGGCTGCTTGACCAAGAAGGGCGTGCCCAGCGGCGTCGCGCTGATCGCCATCGGTAAGGGTGGCAAAGGAAGCGCCAAGGCCGAAAATCAGATCGTCGTTGCGCCCGGCGCCAACATGCGCCTGACGCCCGCCGATGTGAAGCGCGGCATGCCGAAGGATCTCTCGCAAGGCGACGTGGTGTTAGGTTCGCTGGAAGTGCCGCTGGCTGCGCTGGAAGCCGCGTTTGCCGCCGCGAATAAGGCCGGTGCGACCGCGATCCTCAATCCCGCACCCATGCAGCCGAAGGGGAAACTCAAGAAACTGTTGAGGCTTGCCGCGACGGTAACGCCGAACGAGCACGAGTTCGAGGCGTTGACGGGGCGCAAGGCCTCGGAGAAGGATCTGCTCAAGAAGCTGGCGAAAATGTTCCATCCGCACACGAACTGCGGGCGATTGATCGTCACGCGGGGTGCGCGGGGCGTGCGGTGCCTGTGGGTGGTTGGCAATGACGATGCGGAATTCCAGCCGGTAAAGAAGGGACTGACTGAACACCTGGGCCGGGAATTGGGATGTTACCTGGGGTCGGACGAGTTTCGAAAGAGCCTGGTCGCCCTGTGCCGCGAAATCGGCGGCAAGGACGGCGAGGATGCCGCGAAAGAACTAGAATCGTTGCCCGGGGATGAACTCGAAGTCAACATGACCGTGACGCTTCCGGAGACGGGGAAGGTGATTGATGTCGCCTCGCCCAGGGTCAAGCCCGTCGACACCGTCGGTGCGGGGGACTGCTTCAACGGCGCGCTGGCCGCGGAACTCGCGCGCGAGCCCGGGCGCTACGAACCGGCGATGCGTTTCGCAGTCGCGGCGGCGGCGATCAGCGTCACGCGGCACGGCGCGCAGGCGTCGATGCCGAGGCGAAGCGAGATCCTGAAGATGATCAAACGGATAGAGCGTTGAATTTGAACCGGTTACACTAGCAGCCTGTTGAAAATGGGTCGAGGCCGCATTGCGAGGGATATTCGATCTGAACGAGGCCCGCGAAGCCGAGCCGTAGCAGGAAGCTACGGCGAGCGTAGCGGAACGAAGTTCAGTTCGAAAAGACCCGCAGCCCTTTGGGCAGCCTCGCCTTGCGATCCGGACCTTCGTTGCACTTCGCTGCGGCGTATCTTCCCGATACGTCTCGACTTCGCGCGCTTTGGTCCGAATCACAATTCAAGGCTGCGCGGCCGGACCCTTTTTCAACAGCCTGCTAGGTCCTGCCCGCGAGCTGCCAGCATAAAATTCTGTTCCTTCAGGCCGGGATGATATTAAAATCCGGCCATGGCAAAGGCCAAAACGCTCCCACCCGAGCAGGATTCCACGCCCCGCGAGCCGCTGGATTATCCGCGTGTCCGTTTCACCGAACTGCGAACGGTGCCGGTGGCGCTGCGGTTGGGGAACTTCCGCGCCGAGATGCTGGGCTACGGCTTCATCGGGCCGGAAGCGTGGTGGCGGAACTACATGCACCGGCACACGCACTTCGAGATCTGCTACGCGTTTGCGGGGCGCGCGCGCTTCACGATGCTGGGCGTCGATTACACCGTCCGGCCCGGCGACGTCTTCATCGCCAAGCCCGGCGAAGACCACGAGATCGTCGCCGACGAGGCCGACCCGCTGGGCATCTACTTCTGGTCGTACACGCTGGTCGACGCGCCCGAGCCCGAAGGCAAGCCGCCGCGCGGCGCCGCGAGCGAAGACGGGAAAGCCGAGAAGGCGGAGACCGAGGCGCTGGACCGGTTGCTCCACGCGTTCCTGGACAGCAAGACCTGGGTCAGCCGCCGTGCGCCGGGCATGGGGCGCACGCTGGAACTGCTGACGGAGGAGAGCGTCCGCCGCGAGCCGGGCTACGTGCGCAACGTCGAGGGCCTGCTGCGCAAGCTGCTGGTCGATACCGCTCGCGCGGCGGTCGGCGAGCCGCTGCCGGGCGAGGCGGTGCGCCCGCGCTTCGCCGATCCGCAGGCCGCGCTGGTGGCGCAGGCGACGCGCTACATGCGCGACAACTGCGGGCGCGCTCTGACGATGAAGGAGATCGCCGCGCAGGTGAACCTCAGCGAACGCCACTTTGCGAGGCTCTTCCGCGACCAGGCGGGCAAGACGCCGCTGGAGGCGCTCACGCAGATCCGCCTCGAGACCGCGCAGCAACTGCTGCTCGACAAGAGCCTGCCGATCAAGGAGATCGCCGAACGCGTGGGCTACCCGGACGTGCGCTATTTCACCACCGTCTTCGGGCGCCACGCCGGGCTTCCGCCGGCGGCCTTTCGCGAGCGCGGCAGCACGAGCTTCGCCGATCCCAAACGGGATGGCCGAAATTCGAACAAGTACGTCCGGAAATGATTCCTCCACTGCAGTCCTCTTAACAGTCGACAGTTAAAGAAGTTGTACTTCATGTCCGGATTTCAAACATCCCTGGCGCAAGCCCGAAATCGCGCATTCGAGTGCGTAGGTTTATGGAAGGGGCACCGCAGCGGCGCGCCGGTACCGCGCCGCGAAAGACGAACCGACCGATTGCAAGGAGCCCCGTTCATGCCTTCGCCCGCGCTGGAGCCCATCGTTGCGACCAAGCTGCGCCACCTGACGGCCGAGCAGGTCGCCTTCTACCACGAGCACGGTTACCTCCGAATCCCGAAGGTCTTTACGCCCAGAGAAATGGACGCCCTGGACCGCGATCTGACCTGGCTGATCCAGACCTGGGCGGGGACGTCGCCGGGTTGGAGCGGCCCGTGGCGCAAGAAGCTGATGGACGAGGCGACCGAGAAGAAGTCGCAGCTGATCGCCATGCACGACCTGCAACTCTACAGCGAGCCGTGGATGCGCGCGGTCACTAACGAGAAACTCTGCAATTCCATGGCCGACCTGCTCGGGCCCGACGTCGAACTGCACCACAGCACGCTGCACGCCAAGCCCCCGGAGACCGGGCATCCCTTCCCGATGCACCAGGATTGGGCCTTCTACAAGCACCGCGACGACCGCTACGTCGACGTGCTGGTGCACCTGGACGACACCTGCCACGCCAACGGCGAGATCCGCTTCATCGACGGATCGCACAAGCAGGGCGCGCTGGAGCACATCACGCAGACGCCCGAAGGCGCCTGCACGCCGCATCTGCCGGTCGAGCAGTATCCCTTGGCGGGCACCGTGCCGGTTCCGGCCAAGCGCGGCGACGTCGTGGTCTTCAACATCTTCACGATCCACGGGTCGCACATCAACACGACCGACCGCGTGCGGCGGCTGGTGCGCGTCGGCTACCGCCATCCGGAAAACGAGCAGTACCACGGCCAGTCGCTGGGCCGCCAGGGCCTGATGGTGCGCGGCATCCGGCCCAACGCGAAAGGCATCCGCCCGGCCTACGTCGAGGAGTAAGCCGGCCGCACCTAGCGCCGGCTCCGTAAGCCCGCTTTTCGCCCCCTCCGCACTACGCGGAGGGGTTTCTTTTTGTAAAGCCTGAATTGGAAGGGGATTATAACAAAGTATACTTTATTAATCAAAAAGTCTATTTTTGAGTGAACAACCGCGCTATGGTGGGGTAGAAAACAGGAAGCACCTGCACCGGAGGATCTCTGCCATGCCCAAGCGAACCGACGCCTGCGCCATCGAACTCTCCCGCGATCAACTCCAACGCGGCCACAGCCTGACCGAGGCCCTGGCCGCCGAACTCAGCGACGCCATCGAACAGGGTGCGCTCGGCGACGGCGACCTGCTGCCGCCCGAACGCTGGCTCGCCGGAAAGCTGCGCCTTGGGCGCGTTACCGTGCGCAACGCCTACCGCCGCCTGGTACAGGCGGGCCTGGCCGAGGCGCGGCCCGGCATGGGCTACCGCGTGCGGCGCCGGCACACGTGGGCCCCGCAGGATCTCTCCATCGCCTGAAACCGGTTGTTTACGATTCCACCAAGGAGGTGTTCACCGTGCTGCGGAAATGCGCGGGCGTTGCGCTTGGGTTCGTACTCGCCGCCGGTCTGCTGGCGGAGGAGGGCGGTTCCGAGGCCAATCGCTGGGCCAAGCTGCCGAAGGAATTCTCGAACGGCTACAACTTCAGTGCGCTTGTCTACGCGCCCGAACGCGGCGCGCTGCTGCATTGGGGCGCGGTCTCGCATGCCAACGGCATCCAGCCGGGCAACGACGTGCGCGCCTTCGACGCCGAGAAGGGCGTCTGGACCTCGGACTATACGAGCGACCCCAACCAGAGTTGGGGCATCCTGGGCGGCGGCAGTGGCGCGGCGGTCTCCTACGTCGGCCGCGGGCGGATGCTCGAGAGCGGCAGGCCGTTCTCCGCCATGGTGGTGAACGCCGCCTGCTACGACACGAAGCGCAAGTGCGTAGTTTACTCGATGCCCGGCCTGATGGCCGCCTACGACCCGGCTTCGAAGCAGTGGGCCGACCTGAAGGCCACGGCCGACGTCGACGGCGTGAAGGTGCCCGGCGGCCCGCCGGTCTTCGGCGCGGGGATGTGCTACGACCCGCTCAACGACGAGATCGTGATGTTCCCGCACTTCAACGCCGAGAACGTCGACGATCGCGCGGTCACCGGGCGGCTCAGTGGGCACTTCGGGACCTTCCGCTACAGCTTCGCTGAGAACCTCTGGAAGCGCGCGGGCGCAGAACTGGGCTCGCCCGAAGTCCGTGCGGCGCGCAAGGCCGTGAACGATCTCCGTGCGAAGCTCAGCATCGCGCTGGACGGGGTCTGGGCGCAGCAGCATGCGACCGACGCCGCGGCGCTTGGGAAACTCGCCGAAACGCTCGCCACGTGTGCAGCCGACGCCGGGAAGCTCCCCGCGTCGGCGAACGGCGAAGCGGCCAGCGTGGCGGAGGCGCTGCAAGACGCCGCCGCGAAGGCCAAGGCCGCGCAACCCGTCAAGTCGCTGGCCGCCGGCACGCGCGCGATGTGGGCGCTCGACGCATTGCTGGAGGGCGCACTGGCCGTGGAGCCGCCGCCGCGCGCCGTCGCGCCGATGGTCTACGACCCGCAGCGGCAAGCGATCGTGCTCTTTGGCGGCGACAGCAACCGCATCCGCACGGACATCGCCGACGCCCAGGTGCGTGCGGCGGCCAGCATGCAGCTCAACGATACGTGGCGCTACGACTGCAAGACGCGGCAATGGAAGGAGATCTCCACCGACGCGCGTCCGCCCGCGCAGCAGCAGCCGCTGCTCGCGTACGATCCGGCCTCGGGGCTGGTGCTGCTGGTCACCATCGAAGGCAACCGGTGGGACAAGCGCGTGCCGCGCAAGATCGGGCTCTGGTCGCTGGACGCCGCGACGGGCGCCTGGTCGAAGCGCCTAGAGCAGCCCTGGGAAGGCGAGATCACCGACTGGTACAGCGTGGGCCTGGACGCGGCGCAGCGCAGGCTGGTCGTCGCGCAGGCCGTGGGCGCCAAGCAGCTTACCTTCGCCCTGCGGCTGGACGTGAAGGCCCTGCCGGCCGAGCCCGCGCCGAAGTGGACGCCGCCGCCGCCCGAGCAGCCCACCGCGATCCCGGCCGACGATCCGGCTTGGGTCGCGAAGCTGAAGGCGCTGCCCGCGAACACGTGGATCGACGCCAAGCCGCCCGACGAGACGCCGCGCCGCGACTGGGGCAGCATCGCCTGCGATCCGGTGCGCGGCTGGATGGTCTACTTCGGCGGCGGGCACAGCACGTACCAGGGCACGGACGTCGCGGTGTACGCCGTCGGCGCCAACCGCTGGATCCATCAGGCCGGCGACTGCAACAACAGCCTGCCGGGGCCGGGGTGGGACGGCTACCACCTGGGCCTGCGCGGCAGTTCGCCGGCCAGCCACCAGCGCAACAGCTACGCGGCGCTGGACGGGCGCCTGTACCAGAACATGGGCTCCGGAACGACGCGCCACCACATGGGGCTCGCCGACGGGCTGAAGAATCCGAACTGGGACTTCAAGGAGGTGCTCTTCGCGAGTTACCCGGCGTCGCCGTTCGTGTGGACGTACGACACCGACCGCGGAGGCGTGTGGCGCCAGCGCGCGGTGGCGGTATCGGGCGACAAGCCCGCGCGCCCGCTTGAAGGCCGACCCAGCGTCGTCGACGCGGAGGGAAAAGTGTACGGCCTCGAGATGCACGCACGGCAGAAGTACGACACCACCATCGTCGACGCCTACGTCTCCTGCTACGACATCTACAGCGACACCCTGACGGTCACGAAGGTGCCGCCGCCGTACCCCAGCGCCCAGCCGGAGAGCCGGCCGTTCTGCCTGGTTCCGGACCGCAAGCAGATTTTCATCCAGTGCTACGATCCGAAGGCCAAGAAGCCCGCCGCCACGATGGTGTACGACATCGCCGGCAACAAGTTCATCGACCTGCAACCCAAGCGCCAGCCGCCCGGCATCGCCGCCGGCGCCGCCTACCTGGAAGGCCAGAACGCGGTCTTCGTATCGATCGACTGCGGCGCGCGCAAGTTCGAACAATGGGTGTACTCGTTCGAGAAGAACGACTGGGCGCCGCTGCTGCTGGCCGCCGATCCGGGTTTCGCCTTCCAGGCGCCGTATACGCAGATGGACTATGTCGCGAAGTACGGCGTGCTGGTGAACTACGCGGGGCGCACCTTCGTGATGCGCCCGGACGTGAAGACCATGAAGTGGAGCGAGTGAGGTTTTTCTAACCGATCACCAGCGCGGCGAAGCGGCCCGGGCCGTGCACGCCGACGGTGAGCGTCTGCTCGATATCCGCCGTGCGGCTGGGGCCGGTGACGAGCGTGATCGCGCGCGGAAGGTCGTCCTTGTCCAGCGCGCCGCCGCCGGTGAAGAGGCTGTCGAGGTCCGGGACGATCTGTTCGGCGACCAGCACCACCAGGTGCCCGGCGCACAGCAGCCAGCCGCTGCGGCTGCGCCCCGGCGCGCAGCGGAAGGCCACGCTGCCGGTCTCGGCCAGCGCCCCCGCGCAGCCGGTGATCGCCAGGTCCCACGGTACGTTCGGTTCCCGGCTTTCCTGCGAGGCCGCGCGCAGTTCAGAGCGCCATGCGTTCTCGCTCTCGGCGCCGTCGAGCACTTGAACGGCCAGATTCCTCCCGGCAAGCAACTCCTGCGCGCCGAGTTCCTGCACCAGCGGGTCGGTGCTGCATGCCGCGCCGCGCACGCCCCAGCGCTCGCACAGCCCTGCGACCGCCGCGCGCGCCTCGTCCATGTTTCTTGCGCGCAGGGCTTCGCCTTTGACCAGCGTCAATCGTGCCATGAAGCGTTCGATCAGGCCTTCGAGGTCGAACGCGCTGACGGCTGGCGACAGCGCCGCGAGGTCCGCGGATTCCACCCGCGGCTTCACCAGGCGCGGGGCGTCGCGCAGCAAATCGCCCAGGATCAGGTCGCGGGCGGTCACGCGTCGTCTCCCTTGTTGCCCCGGCGTGTGCGCCACTGCTCAAGGAAACCGTCGGCCGGCGGGGTGGGGAGGTCGCGGTCGCGCGTCCAGTCCTGAAGCACCGGCAGCGGCACAGAGGGAATCGTGGCGCCGCTGGCCTTGCTGCGCAGCACCCGGCGGCCGATGCCCGACAGCAGGCGCCACAGCGCCGGGCGCTGTGCGGCGAAGGCGAAGGCCCTGAACGAGAGCGCTTCCAGGAAGGGGCGCTTCACCGGCGCGCGCTGCGCGGTACCCTGCGCGACCTGCCCGCGTAGTTCCAGCAGCATGTGCGGGATCTCGATCTTCACCGGGCAGACTTCGTAGCATGCGCCGCACAGCGAACTCGCGTACGGCAGTTCGGGCGCTTCGGCCAGGCCCAGGTATTGCGGGGTGATCACCGCGCCGATGGGGCCGGGGTAGACCCACCCGTAGGCGTGGCCGCCGGTGCGGTTGTAGACGGGACAGGCGTTCAGGCACGCGCCGCAGCGGATGCAGCGCAGCGAGCCGCGCAGGTGCTCGTCGGCGTAGATGCGCGAGCGGCCGTTGTCGAGCAGTACGACGTGGAACTGCTCGGGGCCTTCCTCGCCGTTCTTCGCGATGCCGGTGATGAAGGAGGTGTAGCTGCCCAGGCGCTGCCCGGTGGCACTGCGCGGCAGCAACATCAGCATGGTGGACAGGTCGTCGAAGCGCGGCACTACTTTTTCGATGCCCACCAGCGCGACGTGGATGCGCGGCAGCGCGGTGGTGAGGCAGATGTTGCCCTCGTTCTCGACCAGCACAATGGTGCCGGTCTCGGCGCAGGCCAGGTTCGCGCCGGTCAGGCCCATCTCGGCCTTCAGGAAGTTCCCGCGCAGGGCTTTGCGCGCGATCGCGTTCAGGCCCGGGATGCCGGCCTCGGGCGGATTTTTGACGTGCAGGCGGCGTTCGAAGATATTCGCGACATCTTCCTTCGTCTTGTGCACGGCGGGGGCGATGATGTGCGAAGGGTAGTCGTCGTCGAGCTGCAGGATGTACTCGCCCAGATCGGTCTCGACGGGCACGAACCCTTCGCGCTCCAGCACCGGGTTGAGCCCGATCTCTTCGGTGGTCATCGACTTGGATTTGACGATCGTCTTCACGCCGGCGTTGCGCGCGATGCGCACGATGATCTGCTGGGCTTCCTCGGCGTCGCGCGCCCAGTGCACCTGCCCGCCGGAGCTGATAACGTTGTCCTCGAACTCCTGCAGCAGGTCGGGCAGGCGGTCCAGCGCTTCCTGCTTGATCGCGCGGCCGCGTTCGCGCAGGGCCTCGAAGTCGGGGCGTTCGGCCACGGCGTGCGTGCGCTCGTTGACGAAGCGCTGCGTCGCCTTGCGGATCGCGCCCTGAAGAAACGCGTCGTTCAATGCGCGGTGCGCGTTCTGCTTGAAGTCCTTGGCGTTGGCGTGCATCGAGCGGTCTCTAGTGCGCGGTCTGCGGCGCGGGCACCTTGCCCGCCAGCAGTTCGGCGATGTGGAAGGCCTTCACGCGGGCGCCTCGGCGCGTCAGTCCGCCGGCCATGTGCATCAGGCACCCGGCGTCGCAGGCGATCAGGCAGTCGGCGCCGCTGGCTTCCACGGCTTTCAGCTTCTCGTTCATCATCGCGACCGAGACTTCGCTCATCTTCACGGCGAAGGTCCCGCCGAAGCCGCAGCACAGGGTCTCGGCCGCGCCCAGGTCCAGGACCTTGGCGCCGGCAACGCGGTCCAGCAGCGCCCGCGGAGCGGTGCGTTCGTTCAGTTCCCGAAGGAGGTGGCACGACGCATGGTAGGCGATCGTGCCGTCGTAGCGCGCGCCCAGGTCGCAGACGCCCAGTTCGTGGACGATGAACTGCGTCAGTTCGAAGGTGCGCGCGGCCAACCGTTCGGCCTCGCGGCCCTCGTCGCTCTGCGGGTCGAGGAGTTCCTTGTAGAAGACCTTCACCATGCTGGTGCAGCTGCCGCTGGGAGAGACGATCGTCTCGGCGTCCTTGAAGGTCTTGATCCAATGCCGCGCGGCCTCGCGGGCCTCGTCGCGGTAGCCGGAATTGAACGCCGGCTGGCCGCAGCACGTCTGGCCTTCGGGCACGACGACCTCGCAGCCGAGTTTCTCGAGCAGTTCGACGGCGGACCACGCCGCGCTGGGCATCATCTGGTCGGCGAGGCAGGTGACGAAGAGGTGGACTTTTCGTTTCATTTAGGTGGCGAAGCCGTCAGGCCGAGGCGCGCCGCTGTGCAAGGCGGGCCTCCAACGCCTGGATCTCCTTCTCCGAAGCCAGCACGGAAAGCTTCAAAGAGAATACGCGGCATTCGCCCGGCTGCAACGTCGAGAGTGATCCGCGTTTCCGCTCGTCGGCCCGGCCCATGACCAGGCAGTTGGCCGGCTCCAGGCCCACCACGTAGGCCCCGGCGCCCGTCATCTTCCACTCGATGAAGCGCGGCAGCGTTCTGGCGCCGTACTCGAGCGCCAAGGCCAGCCGTTCGCCGCCGCGTTCGGGCGCCACCAGGGCGGCCTCCACGCGGCCCTTCGCATCGGGGATCATCTCGTGGAAGTAGACCTGCTCGGCGAAGCCCGGCTGCGGCGGGCCGAAGCGGTCGTGGTCTTTCAGGCCGGGCTTGGCCGCGTCGTCGCGGGGCTCGACCTTGCGCGAGGCCGTGAGCAGCCGCGTGCCGTCGTCGACGACCGGAAAGCCCGCGTTGACGTGGTAGAGCAGCATCAGCGACGAAGGCGTGAAGCCCTGGTTTTCGACCGTGTCCTCGATCTCGATGGAGCCGCTGCCCAGCCGCGAAGCGATGGTGCGCGTCAGCAGCAGGTTGGGCCCGAAGAGGCCCAGCGCGGGAACCTCGCGGACCTTGCCGCGTACGCGCAGGACGTACTCGTCGCCCACCCAGTCGCAGCTCGTGGAGACTTCGTGAGCGGGCGTGTTGCCGATGCCGCCGTGCAGACCGTGCGGCAGGCCTTCGTCCTCGCAGGGCGAACCGACGTTCTGCAGGCCGCAGGTCGTTACCAGCCCCGCGCCGAAGCTGCGCAGCCAGCCCAGGCCCAGCGCGTCGTAATGCGACGGATGCACGTCGCCCGACGGCGCGCGGTAGCCCAGCGCCTGGCCTTTGAAGCTCACGCGGCCCAGGTCCATCGCGCGGTCGAGCAGGACTTCCGCCTCGAGGCCGGTGCCGGTGCGCAGCAGCGCGGCACGCAGGCCGCGGGCGGGACCGTCGTCGAGCACCACGCGTTCGATGCCCGCGAGCTGCCCGATGTCGCCGGCGCGCCGTGCAAGCTCCGCGCGCGTCCAGGTGCGTCCGTAGAGCGTCGCCATCGGAAACGTGCCTCCTTTAAATAGCGCGTCAGCGCGCGAAGGCCGCCGCCAGGCCGCCATCCACCGGTACGATCATGCCGGTGCTCTTCGAGAGTTCGCCGCCGACGAGCACGAATGCGGCCGCCGCGATGTCCTCGGGCAGGATCTCCTGGTTGAGCAGGGTGCGCTTGGCGTAGAACTGCGGCAGATCCTCTTCCTTGATGCCGTAAGTCTTGGCGCGGTCTGCGCCCCAGCCGGTCTGGAAGATGCCGCTGCCGCGCACGACGGCGTCGGGGTTGATGGTGTTCACTCGGATGCCTTGGGGTCCGAGTTCGGCGGCCAGCAGCCTCGCCTGGTGCAGCTGCGCGGCCTTGACGCTGCCGTAAGCGACGTTGTTCGGCCCCGCGACCAGCGCGTTCTTGCTGACGACGTAAAGGATGTCTCCGCCCAGCGCCTGGGCCTCGAAGCAGCGCGCCGCCGTGCGGCTGACCAGGAAGCTGCCGCGCGCCATCACGTCGTACTGCAGGTCCCAGTCCTTCTCGGTCGTGTCGGCTAGGGGCTTCGAGATCGAGAGTCCCGCGTTGTTGACGACGAGGTCCACCGCGCCGTAGGCCAGGCAGCCGGCGGCGAACGCGGCCTCGATATCTTCGGCCTTGCTTACGTCCATTTTCACCGAGACGGCTTGCTCCGGCGCGAAAGCGTTGATCGACTCGGCAGCCTTCCCGGCGGCCTCGGCGTTCAGGTCGCCGACGACGACGCAGGCGCCTTCGCGCGCGAAGCGTTCGGCGATGGCCTTGCCGATGCCGCTGCCTGCGCCGGTCACGATCGCGACGCGGCGGCTGAGGCTCTTCTCCTTCGGCATGCGGCGCAGCTTGGCTTCCTCCAGCGCCCAGTACTCGATGTCGAACGCTTCCTGCTCGCTGATGCTCCGGTATCCGCCCAGCGATTCGGCGCCGCGCATTACGTTGATCGCGTTGACGTAGAACTCGGCGCTGACGCGCGCGGTGGCCTTGTCCTTTGCGAAGGCGAAGAGCCCCACGCCCGGCCAGACGATCACGACGGGATCCGGTGCGCGCAGCGGCGGGCTATCCGGATGCTTGCAGCGGTCGTAATACGCTTTGTATTCGTCGCGGTACTTTGCGAAAGCAGCGGTGAGTTGCTCGCGCTTGGCCAGCGGGTCGGCATCGGGCGCGAGATCCAGCACCAGCGGAGTGCGCTTGGTGCGCAGGAAGTGATCGGGGCAACTGGTGCCCGCGGCGGCCAGGCGCGCGAGGTCCTTCGAGCCGGCGAACTCGATCACCGCGGCGTCGTCGCGGAAGTGCCCGATCGTGCGTCCGCCGATGGAGGTCAATCCGCGCAGGATGGGCATTGCTCGCAGCGCTTGCTTGCGGCGCGCTTCCTCGTCGAGTGAGGGAATGGCTACGCCGCCGAAGACGGCCTTGCCCTTGCGCTTGGCTTCCAGGTGCGCGGCGGCGGTCTCGATCAGCTCCAGCGTGTTCTCGTAGCACTCGCGCGCGGTCTTGCCCCACGAGAAGAGCCCGTGCCCGCCCAGCACGATGCCGCGCAGGCGCGGCGTCTTGGCGTTGCAGGCACGCAGCTTCAGGCCGAGGTCGAAACCCGGGCGCTGCCACGGCACCCAGCCGACGGTGCCTTCGTATAGTTCGCGCGTCACCTGCTCGCCGTCGGCCGCGGTGGCGATGGCGATCACGGCGTCGGGGTGCAGGTGATCGATGTGCGTGTACGGAAGGAAGGCGTGCAGCGGCGTGTCGATGGACGCGGCGCGCGGATTGAGGTTGAAGGTGCAGTGCGGCAGGTAGCCGACCATCTCATCCTCGTGCTCGATACCGCGGTAAAGCTTTTCGAGCGCGTGAACTTTGTCGAGGTACAGGCTGGCCAAGCCTTCGCGCTTCATCGTGCCCAGGTCGCCTCCGCTGCCCTTCACCCACAGCACGTCGACGTCGGCGCCGGTAAGCGGGTCCTTCTCGCGTGCCTTCACGCTGGTGTTGCCGCCGGCGTAGTTGGTCAGGCGCAGGTCGGCGCCCAGCCAGTTCGAGCGGATCAGCAGCTGCCCGACGGGATCGGCGGGAACTTTTTTCTCGTCCCACAGGTGGTCGACGTGGCGGAAGTTCGTCTTCGCGGTGCTGCTCATGATCGTTTTCCTTTTCTTCAGTTCACGCCAAGTCCGGCGCCGGCGACCTTGCCGCGGCGGGCCTCGGCTTTCTTCCTCGTGTAGTCGCTGAGGCGGAAGATCTCGAGGGGCTTCAACGCCGCGCCCAGTTGCTCTCGCACGCTCATCAACAGCGGCTCGACGTCGGTATTGTACGCCTCCATCACGCATCGTTCGGCGCCGACGACGTCGTTGTTCGCCTGCGCCGCCTTCAGCTTCTTGCGGTTGACCAGAAGCGCCTTGGCCTGCGCGGTTTGCACCTGCTCGACGGTCTGGATCATGGCCTCGAGCTTGTTCTTCGTGTTGTGCGACTGGTCGATCATGTAGGCGATGGGGTGGGGCAGGGTGCTCTTCTCGGCCTCGGCGGCGGTCAGTTCCGCGAAGATCAGGAAGAGTTCGTACGGATTCGTCGAGCCGCACGTCAGGTCGTCGTCGGCGTACTTGCGGTTGTTGAAGTGGAAGCCGCCCAGGCGCTTCTCATCGATCAGGAACGCGACGAGGTGTTCGATGTTCACGCCCTGCGCGTGGTGCCCGAGGTCCACCAGCACCTGCGCGTTCTCGCCGCACTTCTGCGCGAAGTTCAGCGCCATGCCCCAGTCGGCGAGGTCGGTGTGGTAGAACGCGGGCTCGAAGAGTTTGTACTCGATCAGCATGCGCGACTTCGCGGGCAGCATTTTGTACGTGGCCTGCAGGCACTCGGTGAAGCGCTGCTTGCGCTCGCGGAAGTCCGCCTGGCCTGGGTAGTCGGTGCCGTCGGCGAACCAGAGCGAGAGGATGTCGCTGCCGACGGACTTCATGATCGCGCAGCATTCCTGCATGTGCTCCAGCGCCTTGCGCCGCACGCGCTCGTCGGCATGCCCGAATGAGCCGTACTTATAGTCGAGGTCCTGGAAGACGTTGGGGTTCACGGCGCCGATACGCACCTTCTGCTGCGCGGCGAAGCCCTTCAGCGCATCGTAGTCGTCGGCCTTGTCCCAGGGGATGTGTACAGCGACGGTGGGGCAGACGCCGGTCAGGCGGTGGCACTCCCCGGCGTCCTCGAGCTTCTCGTGGATGGTGCGCGCCTCGCCCGGCTGCGGGAAGACGCCGAAGCGCGTGCCGCTAGGCCCGTAGCCCCAGCTGGGGGTCTCGCAGCGGAAGTTCGCCACCGCCGTGCGGATGGCGGTCACGTCGAGTCCGCGGTCCTGGAGTTTCCGCTCCAGAAGCTTCCATTCTTCGCGCCAGAGGTCCGCCATCGCGTGCTCCTCTCCTTTAGTTAGTTCGCCGGCAGGGCCGTGAGGCCGTGCATGGTGTCCTTGAGTTTCGGATACAACTCGCCGTAGAGCGCCAGGCGCTCGACGTATGCCTTGTGCTTCTTCGCGTCGGGCTCGAAGGTGGTCGCGACCTTCGCCAGTTTCGCGCTCGCTTCCGCGCCGGACTTGAACTCGCCCAGCGCTGCCAGGCCCAGCATTGCCGCGCCCAGGCAGCCGGCTTCGTGGTTGGCCATGCGCGCGATGGGCGCGCCGAGGATGTCCGCCTTGATGCGCATCCACGCCTCGCTGTTGGCGCCGCCGCCGATGGCGCGGTACTGCGCGACCTCGATGCCACTGTCGCGCTGCAGGCGCGCGTTGAGGGCCATCTCGTAGGTGACGCCTTCCAGCACGGCTTTCAGGATCTCGGCGCGCGGGGTCTCCAGGCGCAGGCCCAGCACGGCGCCGGCGGTGTGCGTGTCCAGGTCTGGCGTGCCCGTGGTGGTGAAGTGCGGCATCACCAGCAGCTTCGTCGGGCCCTCAGGAATGTTCGCCAACATGACGTCGTAGGGGTCCTTGCCCGTGCGCATGGCCTCAGCGGCCCATTCGGGAAAGAGCGTGTCGCGGCACCACTTCAGCAGCGAACCGCCGGTGAAGTTGAAGACGATGGTCATGTGCTTGCCGGGCAGGGCGCTCTCGTAGCAGCAGAAGTTGTGGCGCTCCATCGCCGCGTCCAGGCGCATGCCGTCGAAGACCGGCGCCATGCACTCCACGGTGCCCGTCACGTAGCTGGCGCGGCCCGGGCGGTCGATGCCGCAGCCGATCGCGCACAGCGCCTGGTCGTGCCCGCCCACGACGAGCTTCGCCTTGGGCGCCAGAGAGAGCGAGTCGCAGGCCGCGGCGGGGATCTCGCCCGCCACGGTGCCCGCGGCCAACGGCCTGGCGAAGAGCTTCGTGTCGAGCCCCGCGATTCCGAAGAGTTTCTCCGACCAGCCGCGCGCGTGCAGGTCGTAGGCGCCGGCGCGGCCCGCCAGCGAGGTCCCGATTACCGGCTCGAGGCCGAAGACGGCCTGCGCGGCGAGGTCCTCGTAGCAGAGGTAACGCTTTGCGTTCTTGTGGACCTTGGGGCGGTTATCCTTCCACCACTGTACCTTCGGGAGCGTGTACATGCCGTGCAGCGGCATGCCCGTGATGCGGAAGAACTCGCCGCGCCCCAGCTTCTCTTCCCAGAACGAGACGTAGGGCGCGGTGCGCGCGTCGAAGGTGACGATGCTGTTGCCCAGCGGCGCGCCCTTGGCGTCGACGGGCGTGACGGCTTCGCCCTGCGCCGAGACGCACACGGCGGCGACGGCGTCGCCCTTGGACGTGGCTTCGCCGGCGGCGGCCGCGACGACGGCCTTCGTCGCGTCGAGCACCTGCTTCGGGTCGATCTCGCTCCAGCCCGGCTGCGGGAAGAGGAGGGGATACTCGCGGTAGTGCCGCGCCAGCAGCTTGCCGCCGGCATCGAAGATGCAGGCCTTCACGCCGGTGGTGCCGATGTCCAGACCCATCACGCTCATCGCGTGGACCTCCCCGTGCGGTTCGATTTCGTTTTCAGCGAGGGCAGCACGCCGTCTTCGGTGACGACGGCGTCGAAGTCCGCCTGGGCGGCCAGGCGGTACGGCGCGCTGCGTTCCAGCTTGGAAGAATCGACGGCCAGCACCGTGCGGCGAGCGTGCGAAAGGTACGCGCGCTTCAGTTCGGCTTCCTCGGGCGTGGCGTCGTAGGCGACGCCCTCCATCGCGTCCCACGAGGCGGCGGAGAGCACCGCCCAGTCGAAGCGCATCTCGCTCAAGCCCGAGTGCGCCAGCGGCCCGACCAGCGATCCGGTGTGCGGGTGCGGCTCGCCGCCGTGCAGCGCGACGCGCAGGCGCCCGCCCTTTTGCGCCAGTTCGCGGAAGACGTGCAGTCCGCCGGTGACGACGAAGCGGTCGCGCCCGTCGGCGGGCAGCGCCTGGGCGAAGGCGTAGACGGTAGAGCTGGCGTCGAGCACAAGCGTCGCAGCGTCCTTCGTGAGCTCTAGCAAATGTTGCGCGATGGCGCGCTTGGCCGAAGCGGAAGCCGCGCTGCGTTCTTCGAAGGGGCGCGCGCCTTCCAGGGCCTGGCCGTTGTTCGGCACGGCGCCGCCGTGGACCTTGCGCAGCAGGCCGCGCTCGGCGAGCACGTCGAGGTCGCGGTGGATGGTCATGCGACTGACCTTCAGGCGGCGCTCGGCCTCGGCGATGCTCAGCGCGCCCTGGCGGTGCAGGGCATCGAGCAGGCGGCGGCGGCGTTCTTCGACGAGCATCGGGGGCGCGTTCCTCAAGACTGCACAGAACATAACAAAATATAACATTCGGTCAAGCACGATCCCGCCGGAAATCTGCGCGTGGAAGTGTGCTTGGAACCCGGCCCGGGCTAAGGGGTTACGTCCCGGCGTCGCTGGCCTTCTGGATGAGTTGCTCGTGGTTTTGCTCGATGGACTCGGCGCAGCTGAGCAGGTTGTGGACGACGGCCTCGAAGGCCTCGAAGGTGAAGCCGCCGACGAAGAGGGCCATGGAGAGGTCGTAGCGCGCCTCGACGCTGCTGACCGCCACGCAGTACTCGAAGCAGATCTCCAGGTTCTTCTGCAGGAACTTGACGGCCTCTTCGAACTGGTCCACCGGCAGGTCGATGGTGCGGGTGGTGACGCAGATCATGTCCGACTCTTCGCTGATGCAGGCCAGGGCCTCGAAGGGGCGCCCCGAGACGCGGAAGAGCACGCGGTTGTCGCCGTCCTCGTGAAGGTCCGTCGTCTCCTCTTCCAGGGCCTGGACGAAGTCGAGGATCTTCTCGATGAAGTAGCGTTTTTCGATGTCGTAGTCCATGCGGCAGCTCCGGGATCCCACCTACGGTAGCCCTATCGGGGCGAAATCCAAGAGCACATCCCGGGGTCTGAATATGGCAAATAAGCAGGCCAGCCGGTAGACTGTGCGCCCGCAGGATTCCCGTTTCGTGGAAAAGGTTCCGGCCCCCGGCCCGCCCTATGAGTGAACGCCAACCCAAGCGACCGGACCTCCGATTGGGCGCCGTGGCTGTCCAGAGCGGCTACCTGACCGACGAGCAGCTCGGCGAGGCGCTCAAGCAGCAGAAGGAGCGCAACCGCAACCACGACTTCACGCCGCTCGGCGAGATCTTCGTCGAGATGGGTTTCATGACCGCGCAGGCGCTCGACGACCTGCTCAAGAAGCAGTCGATGGCGTGGAAGGGCCAGCGCGTCGTCGGCAAGTACCGGCTGCTCGACAAGGCCGGCGAAGGCAGCATGGGTTCGGTGTGGAAGGCGGTCCACGAGGAACTTGGCAACGTCGTCGCGATCAAGCTGCTGCCGCGCGGCGTCGTCGGCGACCGCTCGCTGGTGGAGCGCTTCCGTCGCGAGGCGCGGCTGCTGGCGACGATCAACCATACCAACATCGTTCAAGCATTTGATGCGGGTGAAGACGACGGGCAGCCGTTCTTCGTGATGCCGTTCCTGGACGGCGCCAGCGTCGGCGACATCCTGCGCAAGCGCCGCCGGCTGGGCTACCGTACCACGCTGTCCATCGCGCTGCAGATCGTGCGCGGCCTGGAATACGCGCACCAGCGCGGCATCGTGCACCGCGATCTGAAGCCCGACAACCTCTTCATCACCAACGACGGCACGCTGAAGATCCTGGACCTGGGCCTGACCAAGCTGATGGAAGGCACCCACGAGTCCCCCGAAATCGCCACCACGCGCATCGGCATGGTCGTCGGGACGCCGTTTTACATGTCGCCCGAACAGATCCTCGGCGATCCGAACCTGGACGGCCGCAGCGACATCTACGCGCTGGGCAGCACGATGTTCCAGATGATTACCGGCGAGGTCCCGTTCCCCGGCGAGAAGATCAGCCTGGTGCTGAAGCAGAAAGTCGAAGACGACGCGCCCGACCCGCGCAAGCTGGTCGGCGACATTCCCGATCCGTTGCGCGGCCTGGTGATGCGGATGCTTTCGCCCGAGCGCAGCGGACGGCCGCAGAACTGCGTGAAGCTGGAAGAGGAGATCGTCGACCTGCTCGAAGAACGGCCCATCAGCGGCACGCTGCTGGCGCCCGACCAGATCGTGCTGGGCAGAACCGAGCGCGCCGCAAAGACCAGCGTGGAACTGAAGATTCCCATCGAACCGCCCGGCGAGCCCGAGCCCGCCGACGGGGAAAAGCCCTTCGGTGGCGCGGCCTCCACCACCGCCATCGCGCCGCTGGACGTGCCGAAGTCGGACCGCGCCAAACAATTGACCACGCGCCGCCAGGAATCTGCCAAGACCGCCGCCGCGCCCGCGGACAGCGCGCAGGCCACGCCGCTGCCGGCGGCCTCGAGCCTGGCGCCCGCGAACGTCCCATCCGCGGCGCCGGTGGAACGGGGCAGCCGCGGCTTCAGCGGGGTTCAGGTGCTGGTGTTGATCGTACTCACCGTGCTCGCCACGCTGGCGGCCGTGAAGCTGCTCGAGAACAGGAACCCGGCGCCGAATCCGGCGCCCATCATTCCCAACAAGTAGCGGAGCCGCACTCTGCGGTTAAGGCTTTTCACGCCTCGATCAGCGCGACCTGCCCGGCCTCGCCTTCGACGTCCACGCCGCCTTCGGCTTCCTTCCATCCGGAAGGGATCGCACCGACCTGCAGTTCGACGGCCAGCGTCTCGCCGCAGATGTAGTCGCCGTGCTTGCGCGCGATCGCCTCGAGCTTCTCGGTGCCCTTCACGGCGAGCTTGATGCGCTGTTCGTACTTGAGGTTCAGCTTGCCGCGCAGGCCGTTGACGCGGTTGACCATCTCGCGCGCGAAGCCCTCCTCGAGCAGCTCCGGCGTGAGCTTCGTGTCGAGCACCACGACGGCCAGGCGCCCGCCGGCGGCGGCGAAGCCTTCCTTGGCCTCGATGGCGACCTCGACTTCGTCGGCGCTCAGGTCGACCTGCTTGCCGCCCGCGCTGATGCTGCACATGCCGTCGTTGGCGAACTTGTTCTTCAGGTGCGCGGCGTTCGCGCCGGCCAGCGCCTTCTTGATCTCGGGAACCAGTTCGCGGTACTTCGCGCCGATTTTTGGGAAGTTCGGCTTGAGGCTGTACGTGACGTACTGGTCGGCCTGCGCGGCGAACTCGACCGTCTTCACGTTCAGCGCGTCCTTGAGGATGTCCTCGTGGCTGCGCAGGACCTCGGTGCGCGCGGGCTCGGCGAGCACCAGCACCAGCCTGGAGAGCGGCGTGCGGGTCTTGATCTTCTGCGCGGCGCGGACGTTGCGGCCCAGGCTGACGACTTCGCGCACCAGCGCCATGTCGCGCGCCAGGTCGCCGTCGATCGCGGCCGGATCGGCGGTGGGGTAGTCGGCCAGGTGCACGCTCTCGGAAACCTTCTCCCCCAGCGGCCCGCGCGCGAGGTTCTGCCACATCGCCTCGGCCAGGAACGGCACGAACGGCGCCATCAGGCGTGTGGTCGTGGCGAGGCCTTCGTAGAGCGTCCAGTAAGCGTCCAGCTTGTCGAGGTCCTCGGCCGCGGTGCGTTCGGGACTCTTCCACGAGCGCCAGTAGCGGTCGCGGCTGCGCTGCACGTACCAGTTGCTCAGGCTTTCGGCGAATGCGTTCAGCACCTGCGCGGCGCCGAAGATGTCGTAGCCGTCCAGCTTGCCGCGCACGGCGTTGACGGTCTGGTGCAGCTCGCCGAGCACCCAGCGGTCCATCTCCGCGCGATCGGGGAGCGGGCGCCCGCCTCGGTGGAACCGCGCGAAGTCGGCGGCCTCGTCCTCGTCGTCCTCGAAGATGGCCGTCTTCGGATCGAAGCCGTCGATGTTGGCGTAGATCGTGAAGAAGCTGAAGACGTTGTAAAGCTTGACCAGGAATTCCTTCTGCGTCTCGCGCACGGTGCCGCGGCTGAATCGGCTGTTGTTCCACGGCGCGTTGCCGGCGTAAAAGAACCAGCGCAGCGCGTCGGCGCCTTCCTCGTCCAGGATTGCGACGGGGTCGTACTTCGGGCTGCGGTGTTCGGGGTTGGATTTGCTGAGCTTCTTGCCCTTCTCGTCGCAGACGTGCCCCAGCACCACGCACGTCTTGTACGGGTGCGGCAGGCCCATGTGTTCGAAGAGCAGCGTCGATTCGGCCAGCAGGCTGTAGAACCAGCCGCGCGTCTGGTCGATCGCTTCGCTGATGAAGTCGGCCGGGAAGGCTTTCTCGAATTTCTCGAGCGCCTTCGGCGCGTGCGGGTAGCCCCACTGCGCGAAGGGCATCGCGCCGCTGTCGTACCAGCAGTCGATGACTTCCGTCACGCGGCGCATCGTCTTGCCGCAGTCGGCGCAATCGTAAACGGCTTCGTCGATCCACGGCTTGTGGACGCGCAGGTGGTCGTTGAGCGTCGCGTCCTTCGCCTTGGCCTTGTCGAAGGCGTCGAGCCCGCGCGGATTCTTCTTTTCCTTCAACTCGTCGAACTTGCCGACGGCCTCTTCTTTGCCGCAGCCTTCGCAGCACCAGACGGGCAGCGGCGTGCCCCAGAAGCGTTCGCGGCTGAGCGCCCAGTCGATGTTGCTCTCCAGGAACTTTCCGAAGCGCCCTTCCTGGATGTGCGGCGGGTGCCAATTGATCGCCTGATTGTTCTGGATGACGCGGCCGATCTCCTGCGTCGTGCGGATGAACCAGCCCGCGCGCGCGTAGTACAGCAGCGGCGAATCGCAGCGCCAGCAAAAGGGATAGTCGTGCTTGTAGTTCTCGCGCTTCAGCAGCAGCTTGCGGTCCTTCAGGTCCCGGATGATGTCCTTGTCGGCGTCCTTTACGAAGCGCCCCGTGAAGTCGCCGCAGCCGGCGACGAACTTGCCCGCCGCGTCGACGAGCTGGATCATCGGCAGGCCTTCCTTCTGGCCCAGCGCGTAGTCGTCGGCGCCGAAGGCCGGGGCCATGTGCACGATGCCGCTGCCGGTGCTCAAGTCCACGAAGTCCGCGGCGCAGACCTTCCACGCCTTGGCCTTTTCGGCGTCCTTGCCCTGCCACCAGTCGAAGAGCGGCTGGTAGTGGCGGCCGACCAGCGCGCTGCCGGGTTCGGTCTTGACGACCTCGTGCGGGACCTTGCCCATGGCCTGCTTCACGAGCGCGGTGGCCATGATCAGCGTTTCCGCATGCTCGTCCTTGCCGACCTTGACGTGCGCGTACTCGGTGTCGGTCTTCACGGCCAGGCCGGCGTTGCTCGGCAGGGTCCACGGCGTCGTCGTCCACGCGAGAAAACTGACGCTCGGGTCGTCGGCGCTCTTGAAGGTGACGAAGATCGAGGGGTCCTCGACTTCCTTGTAGCCCAGGCCGACCTCGTGGCTCGACAGCGCCGTGCCGCAGCGCGGGCAGTACGGGACGATCTTGTGGCCGCGGTAGAGCAAGCCCTTCTTGTGGAGCTGCTGCAGCGACCACCAGACGCTCTCGACATACGGTTTGTGGTAAGTGACGTACGCGTCGGGCAGGTCGATCCAGAAGCCGATGCGTTCGGTAAGGTTCTCCCAATCGGTCGTGTAGCGGAAGACGCTGTCCATGCACTTCCGCACGAACTTCTCGACGCCGTAATCGAGGATCTGCTCCTTGCCGCTGATCTTCAGGTCCTTCTCGACCTCGATCTCGACGGGCAGGCCGTGCGTATCCCAGCCGGCTTTGCGCGGCACGCTGTAGCCGCACATCGTCTTGTAGCGGGGGAAAAGGTCCTTCACGACGCGCGTCAGCACGTGGCCGGGGTGGGGCTTGCCGTTCGCCGTCGGCGGGCCCTCGTAGAAGACCCACGTGGGCCGGCCCTCACGCTGCTTCAGCGATTTGTGGAAGACGTCCTTCTCCTTCCAGAAGGCGAGGATCTTCGCTTCCATCTCGGGAAAGCGCAGCGCGGTATCGACGGCGTCGAAGACGGGTTTGCTCATGGCTCTGAACGCAGGCTCCTGTTTTTCGTTCCGAAAACGAAGACACAAAAAAACCACGGGTCTCACCCCGTGGCATCGATACGGCACCGTCGTCAGCTTCGCGTTTTACGAGGGAAGCACGCCGGCCACGGAGTGGGTCAACTCCGGGCCCCGGTAATTGGCGATGGCCTCCCGGCCGCAGACATGCTGGCGCTCCTTTTATTGGATCGACAACGGACTACTTAACCACTTGTTCGGGAGGTTGTCAAGCGAGAGCGGCTCACAGGCTCCCGATCAGCTTCGCGACGAGTTTCGTCAGCTTGGGTTCGGCCGCGTTGGCGACCTTGATGATCTCGGTGATGTTCGCGGGCTCCAGCGAATCCGGGAAGCAGAGATCCGTGACTATGCTCGCGGCGAAGAGGCGCAGGCCGGCGTGAACCGCGACGATGGCCTCGGGCACGGTGCTCATGCCCACGATGTCCGCGCCCATCGTCCGCAGCATGCGGTACTCGGCGCGCGTCTCCAGGTTCGGACCCAGCACGCCCACGTATACGCCGCGGTGCGCGGAGATCTTCTCTTCCTTGCAGATTGCCTCGGCGCGCGCGAGCAACTTCTTGTCGTAGGGCGCGCACATGTCGGGGAAGCGCGGGCCCAGGCGGTCGTCGTTCGAACCCACCAGCGGATTGACGCCCATCAGGTTGATGTGGTCGTCGAGCAGGATCAGATCGCCTTTCTTGTGCGCGGGATTCATCCCGCCGCTTGCGCCGCTCAGGAAGAGCGCCTCTGCGCCGAGTGCCTTCGCCACGCGCACCGGCAGCGTGACCTGTTCGAGGTTCCAGCCTTCGTAGAGATGGAAGCGCCCGTCGAACGCGACCAGCGGGGTGCCGCCGAGCGTCCCGCAGACGACGCGCCCCGTGTGGCTCTGCACCGTAGACGTGGGGAAGTGGGGGATCTTGTCGTAGGGCAGATCTTTCGGGTTCTCGATCTGCTTCGCGAGTCCGCCGAGCCCCGTGCCGAGCACCACGGCGGCCTTGGGCGGCGCGGGCGCGATCTTGCGGATGGCGGCGGCGACTTCCTGCACGCGGTCGAAGAGCGGCTTTTGCATGGCGAACTCCTGCGCTGAAGAGTGAAGCGTAAAAAATGTAAGGGATAAACATACAGAAAGTTCAAGGCGCTGCAAATGACCGCGGAGATGAAGGATCAGATGGCACTGATGAGGAAGAAGAAGACCCAGATCAGCGAATATGCCGCCAGGAACCTGAATACGGATCCGGTGCGCCGGCTGACGGTGGGCCGGAAACTGGGCCTATTTAGCGCCCATGCGTACAGCGGGTAGGTGAACGCCAACAGGCAGCCGTGGATTGCAGCGTATGTGAGCAGCGCGAAGGTGGCCGGCGCCTCGTTTGGATTGAGATGTTTGGCGATAGCAACATTGGCGAAGCCGACGGCAAAGACGAGAAACATCAATTCCAGCAGCGAGAACTGCAGCCGCTTCCAGACGATGAAGAGCCAGGGAAACAGCAGCCAAACCGCGCCGGTCGGCGTCAATCGTGTTTGGGGGTGAAGCTTGAAAAGGCTGCACGTGTAGAAAGTGGGAGGCCTGTAGAAGATGGGATCTTCGGGTTCGAAAAGGTGGCGGGGCTCGGGTGGCGGCGGGTGCCAGACTTCAAAATCCTTAATCTCCTTCGCCATGGGGCGCGCTCCCTTTACATGGACATTATATCCCAGGCAGAGCGTCCCTAACGTAAATCCTGCGTAATCTTCGTGGTCTCCGAGCCTCCGTGGCGAAAGTGTTACTCGTATCCCAGTTCCGCGAGGCGGTCTTCGTCAAGGCCGAAGTGGTGGCCGATCTCGTGCAGCACTGTCACCTGGATCTCGTAGACCAGTTCCTTCTCGTCGAGGCAATAGTCGAGCAGCGGTTCGTAGTAGAGCGTGATGCGCGGCGGGCCCTCGGGCGGGTCGTCGTGGCGGCGCTCGATCAGCGGGGTGCCTTCGTAGAGTCCGAAGAGTTCCTCGTCGTCGTCCATGCCGAGTTCGCGCAGTTTGGCCTTGGTGGCCCGCGGTTCGATGTGCAGCGTGCATTCCTCGAGGTACGGCTGGAACTCGGCGGGGATCTTCGCGATGGCCTTGCGCGCGACGGCCTCGAAGCGGGCGGTGGTCATGGCGAACCTGGCTTGGGCGGGCCGGAATCTATAGACGCATTGCGTAACATTGGAACTTTATCCTCACGCGGCGCAGCGTCTTTGCGCGAGATATCCTCACGCGTGCGGCAAGTCGGGGAAGGACTCGATCACCGCCGGGTGCGTGATTTTTCCGCCGCGCATGTTCAGCGCGTTGGCGCGGCCGTGGTCCTTCTTCAGGAAGGCGTCCAGGCCCTTGCCGGCCAGTTCGCGCACGTACGGGATCGTGGCGTTGTCCAGCGCCTGCGTGCTGGTGCGGCCGACGGCGCCGGGCATGTTGGCGACGCCATAGTGCACGACCTCGTCGACGATGTACGTCGGCTGCTTGTGCGTGGTCGGGCGGATCGTCTCGATGCAGCCGCCCTGGTCGACGCTGACGTCGACGATCACCGCGCCGGCCTTCATCTTGGGGAGCATGTCCTTGGTGACCAGGTGCGGCGCGCGCCCGCCGTAGATCAGCACGGCGCCGACGACGAGGTCGGCCTGCGTCACGTAGCGCCGCACGGCGTGCGGGTCGCAGTAGACGGTGTGGACGTTGGCGGGCATCACTTCCTCGAGGTAGCGCAGGCGTTCGATGTTCACGTCCATCAGGATCACGTGCGCGCCCAGGCCCGCGGCGACGCGCGCGGCGTTGGTGCCGACGATGCCGCCGCCCAGGATCAGCACGGTGGCGGGCTCGACGCCGGCCACGCCGCCCAGCAGGATGCCGCGGCCCATCATGGGTTTCTCGAGGTACTTCGCGCCTTCCTGGATCGACATCTTGCCCGCGACCTCGCTCATGGGCTTCAGCAGCGGGAGGCCGCCCTGCGGGGCCTCGAGCGTCTCGAAGGCGACGGCGGCGATGCCGCGCTTGAGGCAGCCTTCGGTGAGCGCGCGGCTGGCGGCGAAGTGGAAGTAGCAGAAGACGATCTGGTCCTTGCGCAGGTGTTCGATTTCCTGCGGCTGCGGCTCCTTGACGCTGACGATCATGTCGCTCTTCGCGTAGATCTCGTCGGGCGTCTCGATGATCTTGGCGCCGGCCTTGGCGTATTCCTCGTCGGGGTAGCCGCTGCCGATGCCTGCGTTCTTCTCGATCAGGACGGTGTGGCCGTCCTTCTTGAGCAACTCGGCGCCGACGGGCAGCAGCGCGACGCGGTATTCGTCGGACTTCGTCTCGCGGGCAACGCCAACGATCATGATGCGCTCCTTGGTTTCAAACTCAGGATGTCAAGAGCGTACGCGAAGCCCGCGGCCCGGCAAGCGCAATGAAACCCGCGCGGGACGCAAAAGATCGCGTGAACAACATTGATCGACACTGCGGCGAAGGCACACCGCTCCCGATGCCTTAATTATCAAGCCTGATAGCTGTCCTGGTATTCATTCAATTATTCATCGATTCATTTATTCATTGGTACTGCAAATCAATGTCCAAATGCATCAATGGGGTAATCCTGAAACCGGCTCACGGCCGGATTCCGCTTGTCCCTGCATTCTCGCCGTCAATTTGTCATTCTCGTGCCCTCCAATCCGCAATCCGAACTCCGCAATCCGCAATCGAAATGCGGTGCCTGTCCCGGGCCCCCGGCTAGCAGCCCGTTCAAGAGGGGTCGGAGCCGCGTTGCGATGGATTTTCGACCTGAACGAGGCCCGCGAAGCGGAGCCGTAGCGAGAAGCTACGGCGAGCGTAGCGGAACGAAGTTCAGGACGAAAAGACTCGCAACCCTTCGGGCAGCCTTGTCTTGCAATCCGGACCTTTGTTGCGCTTCGCTGCGGCGTACCTTCTCGGTACGCCTCGACTTCGCGCGCCTCGGTCCAAATTACAATCCAAGGCTGCGCGGCCGGACCCCTCTTGAACGGGCTGCTGGACACCGTCACGAGGGGCGCGGCCTACCGCGGTGCGCGACCGAAAGCCTCCGGGCGCGCGCGGCGTCGTTCGCCGGACAGGACGAGCGTACCGATGGCCTCCGCTTTCCTCAGCTTGCCGTAGCCCGCCGCGCCCCTCGCTCCGGACGCGAGGAACCCGGGACAGGCGG
>JAKLKQ010000042.1 GCA_023150555.1 Planctomycetota bacterium | reverse complement strand
GGCGTTCCCTCGACGCCCCCACAAACTAGGTTTCGGCGGGGTGCCCAAGGGACTTAAGAACTTTTCAACAGAGCAGTGTGGAGTTATTGCCCTCCCTGTGCGGATACGTCTCCTGCATGCCGATGGCCAGAGGTAGTATCCCGCCGACATGACCGGCGGGGGTAAATCGCCCGTAGACGCTGAGCGAGCTCATTGTCGCCAGGGACGGGGTTCACCGTGACGCCGGTCGCAGCCGGCGGTGCGGCGCCTCGTGACCCATCTGGATGGGACCGAAACTTTTTAAAAAGAAGGAAACAGGGAACAGAAAGAGAAGAGATGAGAGATAAAAGTTAAGAGATCAAAGACCAGAGATTGAAGTCTATCGAAGCGTGAAGGATTTCGTACTTACGCATTGCGTAATTTGTTCGTCTTGTAGTTTGCCGGCTCCCTTCCCCGTGCTCGCTTCGATTTCGCCTAACCTGAACTGGAAACCGGAAACGGGAGACTGGAAACGTCGTCTTGCGCCATTGCGTGAGCAACCCTCCTTCGCTGAAGCTGCGGCGCGGCAAGCCCGCAACCAGAAACCAGAAACCAGAAACCAGAAACCACCTTACTCCGGCACCAGCTTCAGCGCATTGCGGAACGCGATCTTCTCGTAGGCCTCTGCCGGCAGTTCCCAGCTTTTCAATAGATCGTGATGCCGCGAGGTGAACTCGTCGCGCCCGTACAGCAGCTTGTCCTGGTGCGCGATCGCGAACGCCCGCCCCCGCCCTTCCGGCGGGCGCGTCAGCGCCGTGTAGCCCGAGCCCGCGCTGATGTCCGCGTACAGGTTCGGGTACTTCGCGAGCAACTCCGGCACCCGGCCGCCCGCGGTGACCTCGCCCTTCGGATAGCTCCCTTCCGCGGTGTAGCCGTCGCCGCTGACGTGGCGCCAGAAGCCCGGCGCGTGCCCGATGAAGTTCGTCTGCGGGCAGGCCAGCAGCACTTTTTCCAGCCGGTCGATGTCCACGCAGTACCAGTAGTCGCGCGCCGGAAGTTTGGGACGCTCAACCGCGGGAATGTCGATGTGCAAGACAATCGGCAAGCCCAGTTCGCCGCAGCGCCGGAAGACGCGCACCACGTCCGGGTCGTCGAGGCAGATGCGCAGCTTCAGTTCGCCGTACACGCGGACGTTGTGCATCTTCACGGCCGCCTCGAGGCGCTCGACGGCGTCCGGCCTTCGCGGGTCGGGCGCGTAGCCGGCGACGAAGCGGTTGGGGTAGCGTTCGCAGGCGTGAAGGATGTTGCGCAGCGGCAGGCCGGTATCGCCGGGCGCGAAGGATCCGTAGTACGACGAGCTGAACTCGCCGTCGGGCACTTCCCACGTCAGCAGCCAGGCGCGGTTGATGCCGCGTTCGTCCATGTCCTTCACCACGGCGTGGCAATCGTGGCCGATCCAGTCGGTGTGCTGGTGCGCGTCGATCAGCATGGCGCGGGGCCTCCGGTGGAAAGTGCTCTCCCGAAAGCCTACCGCAAAATCTTTTCAGGGCACCGGGCAGATTTCCTCGGCCGCGTAGACCAGCTTCGCGCTCAGCAGCCGGCGGTTGACCATGTCGGCCAGATACGCAAAGCGGTCGGTGACGACGACGGCGTTCAGCCACGCCACCGCGATCTCCGGCTCGGCGAAGGGACTCTTCAGGTCCTTGGGATCGTCCGCGCGGCGCGGCCGAACCGTGCCGGTCTGCGGGTCGATCACGGGGCTGTCGGGGCCCATGCTGTCGGCGTTGCCGTAGCCTCCGAAGTGCCCGATCTGGTTGGCGTTGGTGTCGATGACGCCGACGCGGAAGCGGCACAGGTCAGGATAGAAGACGCGCCCGAACTCGTCGACATCGAAGCGCGAAGTCTCGCAGTTGCAGTACAGCAGGTCAATGTGGCTCAGCCCGAAGTGCATCCACTCCGCGCCGACGACCTGCGCATCCGCCTTCAGCCCGTCGCCCTTCTGGATCATCGAGAGCGCCTCGATCACCGGGAGCGACGCGTCGGCCTTCGGCACCGGCAGGCCGTTGTCCTTGACCAGCGGGTCCTGGTTGGGCCAGACGATGCGCCCGCCCTTGACCGAGGTCTTCGGCGAAAACTTGAGGATGCTGCCGTAGGTGTAATCCGCTTCCTTGCCCAGTTCGGGCGGCGCGGCGAGGCCCTTCGCGCGCACCTGGTCGGCGATATAGATATTGCCCGCCGCGTCGAAGCGCGGGCCGATCACCGAATCCGACGCGCACCATATTAAGGAGTCGCCCTCGACGCGCTTGCCTTCGAGGTCGAACTCGACGAGCCGCTTGTTCACGCGGTTGTTCGACGTCGTTCCCGGCGCGGGCTCCATCACGAACGCGTGCCCGTCGGAAGGGCGCACGCCCAGCGTGTGCGGCGTCAGGTTCATGCTCACGATCACATTGACGTCCGGCTTGCCGCCTTCGCTCCACGGCTTCGGCTTGCCGTCGGCGTCGAGCTTGCGCAGGCGCCCGGGCTCGCTCCACGAGAGCGCGTACAGGCTGCCGTCGGGCGCCGGCGCCATCTGGTGCGAGCCGTGGAAGGGCTGGATGCCCAGCTGCGAAAGCTCGCCGGTGTCCTCGCGGAAGCGCACGCGGCGGCCGCTCTCCACGTAGACCGTCCGGCTGCGGCGCTCGACGCTGAGGTCCATCATCTTCAGCGCGCCGAACTCATCGGTGTTGATCTTCTTGAGTTCGCCGAACTTCGCGCCCTGGTCCTCGACGCGCAGCAGTTTGCCGCGGTCGCCGTAGTTGCCGCCCAGCCAGAAGACCGGCGGCTGCGCGGAGAAATCCGCCGCCATCATCCACGGATTCTCGCGGTCGATGTCCATCGGCAGCGGCAGCGCGGCGAGTTCCTTCGCGTCCTTCCATCCGCTGTACTTCACCAGCTCGAACTTGCGGTCTCCGGCGTTGCGCGTGAGATACACCGCACCGGTCTTCGGATCGGCGGCGATCGCGTCGGCGCCCTCGGCCGCAAACGAACCCGCGAAGCTGCCGTCTTTCTCGTTCAGCACCACCACGCGCTTGTTGACCGAATCGCCGACGAGCAGGTGGCCCTGACCGTCGACGGCGGTGCCGGTGGGCAATCCGCCAAGCCGCTTCTCGTCGCTTCCGGTGGCCTTCATGTCGCCGAAGATGATCTCGGGCTTGTCGCGCGTGGGCAGCTTCACGCGAAAGACCGCGGGGTACGGGTTGTCGAGTTTCGCGGCGCTGATGGTCTTGCTGCAGTGCCCAAGGCCCGTGAGGTAGACGGCGCCGCCGTCGCTCGACGCCGTCGCGAAGATGCGCTGGGTACCCGCCGTGTGCATCGACTTCTCGAACAGGTACGGGCCGTCGAACGCGCCGAAGGGCAGCGCGCCGTTCGCGTCCACAGCCGCCAGGCGCAGGCCCGGCAGGCAGTAGACGATCTGCCCCTGCTTCGTGATCGCGAGCGTCGATTTGCGCGAGCCGCCGAAGCCATTGGACGGGTAGAAGCGCCGCCCCGCGACGGACTTCAGCGTCGGCACGGGCCGCCCGTCCAACTCGATCACGCCGGCGCCGCCCAGTTGCTCGGGTTTCAATCCGTTGGGGAACGGCATGATCGTGCGCTGGTACGTGCCGTCGCGATTGAATGCGGCCATGGTCTGGCTCGGCCAGCTCGGACCCACGTTGCCGAGACTGTAGAGCACGTACAGGACGCCACCGGGGCCGACGCCGATGTAGTTCACGGTGCCGAGGTTCTGCGGTTCGCGCACGAGCACCTGGTCGTACTTCGCGCCCAGCCCGAGCGCCACGCGGGCCTTGAACGGCCCGTTGCCCGCGGGCTTGCCGTAGTCGGCGAGGCCGTCCCACGGAATGGACTGCTCCAGCCCGGGCGCCAGCGGCGGCGGCGGGTTCTTTCCCAGCACGCCCGCGACGAGGTGGCGCACGACCTTGCCCTGCGCGTCCTCGATGTAGACCGCGACGTCGGTCTCGCGCGTGACCGCAAAGCGTATCAGGACCTTCCCGCCGTCCTTCACCGCGTGCGGCTTCTTCGCGAAGTCCGGAGCGGGGGAGTCGGCGGCATGCGCGGCAACACAGGACAGCAGGAGCAGGGTCGGGAGCGTGGTTCGCAGGGTCATCGGATCCGCCTCCTTTATATGGTACGTCCGCGTTCCTCAGTTGCCCGGCCGGTAGAACCACAGGTGCGTCTGCTGGCGGCCGAAGCCTCCGCCGCACCAGACCACGCGCCCGTCGGGCAGCGAGGTTACGGCGTTGCCGATGAAATTGCCATAGTCCGGCACCTGCTTGTCCACCGCCCACGCGTTGGCGGCCGGGTCGTAGACGTAGATGCCGTGGATCTCACCGTCGGGCCCGCTGTGGAACGGCCAGACGACCTTGCCGCCGCCGGCGCCCAGGCGCGTCTCGAGATCCTTCATCTTCGAGCCGTCCACGGGCGGCGGGGCGAGTTCCGTGAGCGTCTGTTCGTCGAGGTGCCAGCGCCAGAAACGCGGGATCTTCAGCTTCGTGCCGTCGGTGGAGAAACCCACGGCGTAGACGCAACGCCCGATCTTTGCGTACTGGCTTCGCGAGAAGTACGAGGCCTTGGCGGCCTTGTTCGATTCCGGCGCCGGGATCCTGTACGGGACGCTCGGCAGCTTCTTCAGTTCCTTCACGCTCCAGTGGTGCATGCCGTAACCGCGGCTGGCGTCGCCCAGCACGACGATCTCCTCCTTTACTTCGTCGTACACGCCGCCGTGCAGGCAGCCGGACGATTCGCCGTAGTTGCCGAAGAGTCCCAACTCTTGCGTGAATGTTTTCGCCGCCGGGTCGAACCACCACGCGCCTTTGGAATACTCGAGGATCGGATCGCCTTTCTTCTCGTAGGGGAAGTACGAGCCTGGCCAGATCAGGAACTTCGACTTCGCCGCCACCCAAACGAAGCCCGCGCCGTCCTGCAGCGCGTGCGGCGCCGGCAGCGTCGGGTGGACCGGCTTTCCTACGTCCTGCCGCCAGTCGTCGCCGGTCTCGAGGCTCACCGACCACGTGCCGTCGGTCGCCGAGTGCACCCAGTCGCCGCCGGTCACGTAGAGCCGCTTGCCGTCGCTCGCCATGTTGGTGTGCTTGCTGCCGCCCTTCGCGCAGTACGGCGCCTCGCGGTTGTCGGGCAGTGGAAAGGACGTGATCGTACCCTTGCAGGTGGGCACGTCCGCCGGCGCCGCGGTCTTCTCGGCGGGCGCCTTGGCTTCGGCGACGAGCTGCTGGTCTTCCGCCAACGCGTAACACGCGACGGACCATAGAATAAACGCCGCGGCGGCGAAGTTCGCGAAGGGCGCGCGCATGATCGATTCTCCTCTTCCGGTTTTCGATGCGGGCGCCGGTCTCGAACCGAACGCGCCCATTAGGAGGTACTCTGTTCGTATGGTTTGTTTTGTCTATTAAGGAGGAATCGGGGCTTTGCACGCCCACCGCAAGGCCTTGGCTTTATGAGAGTTACGCGCTCGTATGGAAAATATTTCCCGCGCCGCCGCGCGCATTAATGAGTAGTATACATGCATGGGCAGCGAGAAGGCGCGACCGGTGCACACGCAGGTTCCCGCGTTGAAGGAACGCCTGCGGTCGGCGATCTACCGCGGCGAGATCGCCGTCGGTGCGCGCATCGTCGAGGAAGACCTGCGCCGCGAAACCGGCGCGTCACTGCGGGCCGTGCGCCAGGCCCTCGCTGAACTCGCGCGCGAAGGCCTGGTCGAACGCAAGCGCCACGCCGGCACGTTCGTCTCACCGTCGGTCAGCGCGCCCGCCAGCGAAGCGCTGCGCAAGATCCACGCCGTCGGAATCCTCAGCAGCCTGCCCGCCAAGGGATTTCCGAAAGACGGCTTCGCCGGCGGCGTGCTGAACGGCGTGAAGGCGGCGCTCGCCGCGCCGGCCACGATCGAGTTCTTCCTCAACCCCGACGACGGCACGCGCGCGCTGGATGACACGCCCGCCGCGCCCAGCCAGCCGAAGGCCGGCGAGCTTCAGGGCGTGATCGGCATCGAGACCAGCAACGCGAAGCAGCTCAACGAATGGGCGCGCACTTTCGGGCCCGTGGTGGCGGTGGATTTCCACGCGCCGGACGCGCTCTTCGACGCGGTGACGCTGGATCACCGCGAGGCCGGGTACCAGGCGGCGGCGCACCTGCTGGCGCTGGGACACCGCAAGGTCGCGTTCGTCGGCGAACGCTTCTCGCGGCACAGCAGCGATCCGACCTGGCAGGACCGGCTGTTCGGTTACGTCGAAGCGCTGCTGGCGGCGAACGTCAACCCGAACGTGGACTGGATCCTCGAGACGCGGCGTTCGTCGCCGAAGGTGGTGAGCCTGCTGCCGGAGTTCCACCGCTCAGTGCGGCCCACCGCATACGTGCTGTGCACGGCGCGGATGTACGCGCACGCGCGGAAGGCGCTCGCGAGCCTGGGGCTCGAGTGCCCGAAGGACGTGAGCCTCGCGTGCGCCGACGGGATGCTGCCCATCACAGAAGTTCCGAACGTCTCGTGCGTGCGCGCGAGCCTGGAAGGCCTGGGGCAGGCGGCGGTGAAGCTGCTGGCCTCGCGCCTGGCCTGCCGCGCAATGCCGCCGGTGCGCGCGACGCTGCCGGTCGCGTTCAGCCCGGGCGCCTCGTCGCGCAACGCCTGACCGCCGGCTCTCTGCCCGACGTTTCAGCGCGCCCCCGGCGCCGCCGCCGACTGCCGGTACGCGGTCGCGGTCTCGCCGATGATCTGCCGGAACTTGCGGGAAAAATACAGCGGATCGCGGTAGCCGACCGCCTCCGAGATCTCACCAACGCTCTTCGTACTCTCTACCAGCAGCCGGCAGGCCTCGCGAATGCGCAGTTGCGTGACGAACTGGCCGGGCGCGACGCGCATGGACGCCCGCCAACTCCTGCGGAAGCCCGACGGCGAGAATCCGTGCTCCAGCGCAAGATCTTCAATATCGAGGTCCTCGCGAAAATGCTGCTCCAGATAGGCGCGGACCTGCGCGAGCGCGCGGTCCTGAGGATCGCCCATCTCGGCGGGGCTTCCCACGGCGCTCTCCAGGATCAGCAGTTCGGCCAGGCGGTCGATCCGGTCCACGTGTCCGAAAGTGTCCACGTCCTGCAGGGCTTCGAGGAACTCCGCGACACGCCGGCGCACTGCCGCGTGGCCGTGAATAGGCCAGACCGGCCGGTCGTTCGCCAGCAGCTTGCGCGCGCGGAAGGAACCGGCGCAATCGGCTTCGTAGTTGATATAAAGGAGTTCCCAGGCGCCCTTGCCGGTCGGGCCGTACTCGATGTACTCGCCCGGGTAGCCGACCACGACGCAGGCTCCGGCCACGGGAAGAATTTGGCCGCGGCGGCGGTATTCGCCCTTGCCGCGCAGGACGAACATGAAGCTGAGGCGGTCGAAGTACCGATGCGCGAAGTTGCCCTTGGCAGGCATGTACCCCGTGGCCCGTACCGGCAGGCCCCCGGGAAAGCAGCGCTGCAGGGCGCTTAGTTCGCGATAGGCCGCCGTCTGGCCTTTGATCAAATTGTCCATATGCGGGATTGTACCGTCCATACTGATATAGGCAACCGCGGTGTATACGGGAGTGGGGGGACGCGATAAGTTCGTCCATAGGGCCGACGGGACGGGTGCGGTACAACCGAGGCACGCGAATGGGAGGTCTCCGCCGATGAAGCCCCTTGCCCGCCTGGCCCTGGCGTTCCTTTGCGCGGCTGCCGCGACTCATGCGCAGGAAGCCGGACTGAACAAGCGCGTCACGGTGGACTACCGCGACGTTCCGCTGGCCGAGGTCCTTCAGGATCTCTCGTCGCAGACCGGCGTGCGCATCGATGCGCCCGGCGCGTTGCTGCAGAACCAGGAGCGGCTCACCTTCGCGGCATCGGACCTGGAGGCCGGCCGTATCCTGGCGCAGATCCTGCGCCCGCGCGGGCTGGCGGTCCACGCCGGCGTCGGCGGAACGGCGGCGCTGTCGGCGTTGCCGGAACTCGACGAGTTCCGCGTGAAGCGCGAAGGCGTATACGAGTTCGCGCGTAAGCCGGCGATCGAGCGTGACGGCGACCGGGTCACCATCACGTTCGAGACGAAGGCGTTGTGCGACGTGACGGTGGCCATCGAGGACACCGAAGGCACCATCCTGCGGCACCTGGCCTGCGGCGTGCTCGGAGAGCACGCGCCCGAACCGTTCCAGTGGAACAGCCGCAGGCAGACGCTGGTCTGGGACGGCAAGAACGACAAGGGCGAGTACGTCGACGATCTTGATGCAGTGCGCGTTCGCGTCTCGCTGGGCCTGAAGGCCGCTTACGAGAAGGCGCTCTTCGAGTCGCCCCACAAGCGCATCGGTTCGTACGCGCCGAACATCTGCGCAACACCCGAAGGCGTGTATGTCGGCGAAGGAAACACCGTCGATACGGTGCGGCTTTTCGATCACGACGGAAACTACGTGCGAACGGTCTACCCCTTCCCCGCCGCGAAGCTCGGCGAAGTAGCCGGCCTGGAGACGCAGAAACCTCCGCAGACCGGGCAAGTGTTGCCGCGCAAACTCGGCAACCAGCAGGCCACACTGCTGACCTCCGGCACCGGATGCCAGGTCAGCCAGGCGAACACGTTCGGCGGCGGCTTCTCGGCGACCTGCATGGCGGTGCACGGCGAACGTCTCGCGCTGGCGTTCCTCCACCTCAACCGCCTCAGGACCGACGGTTCCACCGGCGGCCTTCCGCTGAAGGGGCCGGAAACCGGCTTCGTCGTCAGGAAGGGCACGCTGCCGTACCAGCAGGGCGATCTGGCCGTGGGGCCCTCCAGCGCAGCCTTCAGCCCCGACGGCAAGATGCTGTACCTCACCGGCTACCTGCTCTTCAACTGGTCGGGGTATTCGCGGCAGGGCGTCTACAAGATCGACTTCGAGAAGGGCACGCAGCCGGAGCTCTTCGCCGGCGACATGGCGCCCGAAGCCTTCGGCAGCGACAACGCGCACTTCGCCGTCCCGAACAGCGTAGCCTGCGACGCGCAGGGACGGGTCTACGTCGCCGATTTTCTGAACCGGCGCGTTCAGGTGTTCGACAGCGCCGGAAAATACATGAAGACCCTGGCCGCACCCTACCCCGCCAAGGTGCAGATCGATCCGCGCACGCAGGAAATCTACGTCTTCTCGTGGAACATCGGCGCCGGCATCGGGAAAGGCATGGCGGACAAGTACGGCCTGGACCATGAGGCTATGCGAAAGATCCCGCCCACCATCACCCGATTCGGAACCTTCGATGATCCGAAGAAACTCGCGCAGTGGAAACTACCGCTCGAGGAGGTCTCGATGGGCATCCAGCAATCCTGGATGGGGCAAGTGCTTCACGCGGAGATCGACTTCCACGCCAAGCAGCCCACGCTCTGGCTGGCCGGCCGTAAGTTCCAAATCAACACCGCGCAGATCGGCCACCTGGGCAGCAACGTCTTCAAAAATGCCGGCAGCGACGATTCGGTCACCTCGGGTGTCGTGCTCCTTACGCTTAGCGGCAACGCGTGGAAACCCAAGCTGAGCTTCGGGCAGGCGGCGAAGAAGGAAACGACGCGCATCAAGCCTCCCGATTTCGGCATCCAGCGCCTGTACGTGAATCCCAAAAACCACAAAGCGTATGTTCTGGAGCACCTTAGCTTCAACAAGTCGCATCACACGCTGCTGGAACTCGACCCCGCGACGGGCAAGGTCCAGGACGTACCGATGCCGTTCCGCGCGGAAGACATCTGCTTCGATCCCGACGGGCACATCTACCTGCGCACCGACCACGAAGTGGTCCGCTACGACGCGCGCACCTGGCGCGAAGTCGCCTGGGACTACGGCGAGGAACGCGACCGCGTGACCTTCGACAATGACCCGGCAGCTTCCGTCATGTCCGCGCTGGCGATTCCCGGCGAGCGTCCGGTCTTCTACCACGAAGGCGGCCTGTGGGTCTCGGCGAAGGGCCACCTGGCCGTAGCCTGCGTCAACCAGCCGGCGGGCACGAAGGCCCAAGAGGACCACTTCCAGCGGGGCCCGGAGCCGGCGGGCAAGCCGAAAGCCTACGCGCCCAAGATGTATCCCGGCCGCGCGCGCTACCAGGAGATCCACATCTGGGACAAGTACGGCAAGCTTATCGCGGAGGACGCCGTCCCCGGCCTGGGCATCTGCAACGGCCTGGCCATCGGCCAGGACGACAGCCTGTATGTGATGGCACAGGGAACGCGGCGGCTGGGGGAGAAGCTGTATCCCAACGCGTCGACCGGAACACTGATGAAGTTCCGCGCGCGGAAAAACTGGGGCGACATCAAGCTGCTCTCACCCGATCCGAGGATATCGCTCCCGCTGCCCAAGGAGCAACACCCCAAGCGAGCGCCGGACCTCGACGACACCTTCTGGAACGCGCAGGCGGGCGGCGGCCCGCTGTGGGTAAACAGCGCCGACTGGCTTTACGGCGGCGTAGGCGTAACGGGCGGAAGCTGTTGCTGCTACCACACGCGATTCTCGTTCGACGGATTCTCGCGTTCCTACGCTCCGGAACCCGACCTCTACAGCGTGGCCATCGTGGACAGCAACGGGAATCTGATCCTTCGCGTGGGCCAGTACGGCAACTCTGACGATGGCTTACCCGCAACCGGCAAGCAGGACGGGACGAAACGAAATCCGCTCGGTGGCGACGAGGTAGCGCTCTTCTATCCCGCCTACGTCGCCGCCGACACCGACCGCCGCCTGTTCGTCTCCGATATCGGAAACGCTCGAATCGTGAGTGTCCGCTTGAGCTACCATGCCGAGGAGACCGTGCCCCTGGGGAACGCCGCAAAACCCTGACCCTCGCGCTGGGATCCGCCCTACGAGCCATGGAGCCGCACGCATGATGGTCCTGGAAACCGTTGAGGGCGGCGCCTACGAAATGGGCCTGCAGCACGGCCGCATCTTCAAGCACGTCATCCACCTCTGCCTCGACCGTTGGGTGGCCCGCCACGATTTCGAACAATCTGAAGACGAACAGGATGCGGCAGTGCGCGCGCAACGCGAAGCACAAGAAATAGAGTGTCCGTGGGTCTTCGACGAATTGCGCGGAATTGCCGAAGGCAGCGCTTCGGATTACGGGCGCATTCTACGCATGCACCTGCGTATCTGGTATCTGAGTCGCGACGTTGCGAGCCCGGAGAACGAGCCGCCCGCGCCCACGGGATGCACAGCCATCGGCATGCGCTCGCCAAAGGACGGCGTGATCGTCGGCGGCACGCTGGACGACCCGCGCGAACCATACGTTCTGATGCGCCGCATTCCCAAAGGCGGCATCCCCAGCATCATGGTCACCTGGGCGGGAACGGCATGGGGCCACAACGGGGTCAACGACGCAGGCCTCGCTCTCGCCAACGCCAGTGTGCAGGGGTCCGAGCCCGAGCTTCCGCTCGCGCGCGGGACGCTGCTGCAACCGTCAATGGTTGGGCGCCTGCTTCTCGAGCAATGCCCTGACGTCAATCAAGGCATTGAGTTGCTAAAACGTCTGGCACCGCGGTGTGGTTTTGTGCTCGGCGACAGGAGCGGACGACTGGTCGCCTACCAGGGCGGCGGCGGACGCCCCTTCCTCGCCGAGCCCGAAGGGGACATGCTGTTCTGCACTAACCACTATTGGATTCCCGAACTGCTCGACTGCGTTTCGCAGCACGGCTGCAAGACGCGAATCGCCCATCACTCCGCCGTGCGGCTGGAGACCCTGCGGAAGTTCCGCTCGACGGAGAAGGCACGCGACTTCGGCGCGTTTTTATCTCTTCTGAGATCGCACGAAGGCTATCCGAACTCGATCTGCAACGAGCGCAACGTAATGGCCTCTGCCGCTCGTCCCCAATGCGAGTCCGGCACGCTGCACCTCGCCACACGCTTTCCCTGCCGCAGTCCCTTCGAACGCTTCGCACCTAGCGAACGGTCGAACTAAGCTCCGGAGCCGTGCCCGAAACGTTGGGCACAGCATTTCGATACTTCCACACGCGCGGAAAGATCGTCGCCGCCAGAAGCAGCCAGGGCGGCGCGTGAACCAACAGCCTGAGGATCAGGGGAAGTTCCTGCCAAGATTCTCCCGGCCGAACTACCAGGTAAATGCCATACCCAAGCCCGGCGCAAAGCGACAGCGCAAGCCACGGCAGCCGCGCACGTCCCGCGGCCATTAGCGCAACCGCGGGCCCAACCCATGTTCCGTACCACGGATGTACCGTCGGCGAGAGCAGCACGCACAGGCCCAGCAGCAACGCCAAACCCTCCACGGCCTTCGAGTTCTCACGCCGTTGCCCGCGGGCCGCGCATAGACCCGCGAGAAATAGGAGGAACAGGCCGGACAACCGCGCGCCATTCCCGCCCAGCAACCCAGCAAGCAAGGCATGCGCGCCGTCGTTGTAATGGAACTCCGCCGCGAAGCGCCGCATCGTCTCGACGGCCGCGATAAAACCATCGCCGAAGAATGCCCACGGCGCGGCCAGCGCCGCAGGCAGCACCCACCAGTAGCGCTTCGGCGCCAGGGCGAGCGCCCAAGGCACCGCTGCCAGCCAAGGCGCCTTGATGTTCGCGCAGCAGGCGGCCGCAACCAGCAGGGTCCGGTGCCTCCGGTGGGCGTGGGCGTGCAGCATCACCGCCATGCCCAGCACCAAGAACGCGTCGAGATGCCCGCGGAACGAAAACGCGAATACCGCCAGCGGATTCCAGAGGTACGCGAGAGCGACATAACGAGGCGAACGCCCGAACCGTTCCGCGCTACGCACCAACAGCCAGCCGGCCATCAGGTCCGCGCAAAGCGTAAGCAGCCGCCACGTGAAGAAGCCGCCTCCCGCCCACGCGTGCGCGGCGAATACCGCTTCCGCGACCGGGCCATAGGCCGCCGCAATATCCGGATGGTTGATCTGCGCGTGCCAGCCCGGGCGAAGCGCGCCAAGCAGCGCGTCGCTGGGCGCATGAAGGTACGGATTGAACCCCGCGGCGCTCACCGAACCTTCCCAAAGGTACCGGAAGACGTCGTCGCTGCCGGGCAAGCTAAGGCCCATCAAGCGCACAGAAACCGCAACGGCCAGAATCCGGCCCAAGGAGAGGGTTTGCCGCTCCGGCGCGCCTAGGCCTTGCAGCCAAAGCGCACACAGGTACGCGGCCGACGCGGTTCCGAATGCGGCCAGGAACCAGACCGGATAAACCTCGACCGGCCCGCTCAGCGCGAGAACCGCGAACGCTCCCATAATAAGGAGGCAAACGGGCCAGGCACGCATGGCGCTCATGCGAGTCCCGCGCCTCCCACGGACGCCGCCGGTGGCTCCTCGCCGGCCGCCTTCGCCGGCGCAGCCCTTCGAAAAACACGCGCCGCTCCGCGCGTGCGCTCCCGCCAAGCTTCGTTCAGCCGTGCGCCACAACCCTCCAACAGGCCACGCAGACCGGCGTAAAAGAAACCGGCCATGTAGAGAATCAGATACGGCCCGACGAGCAAATAGCCGCGCTCGACGTAAAGCCCGCACGCCCAGAACGTATAGCAGCCCAGCAAGATCTCGTAGGGCCAAGACCAATTGGCGGCAAGGCGATACTTTTGGGCCGGCGCCCCGCCCTCTCCCTGCTTGGGCGTGCGCACGAAGCCACTCTTTCGACGCGCCAGCGCCTCAAGCACGCCGCGCGTATTGTTGATGCATAGGCCCAATCCCAGCACGATCAGGTACGGAAGCAGCACCGCCCGCCGCCTCAAGGACTCCGGGCACAATGCGCGCGTCGCTTCCATGTAGAGGAGCGAAGGCGCAAGGCTGCCCACGACGAAACCCGCGCAGCAGATCGCATAAAGCAACGGCGGCAGCGGGCCTTCCGAAAGCAGGATCACCCACGGCGCGGCCAGCACGCTCAGCACCATCAACGGATGAATCAGGTAGTGGGTCACATGCAGCGTGGCCTGCAGGCGCTCAAAGAACCGCCACGGCCCGCGCCAGATCCGGCCGAGCAGTTTTCCCGCCGTCTCGATCGAACCCTTGGCCCAGCGGAACTGCTGACGCTGCAGCGCGCGAAGCGTATCGGGAATCTCCGCGGGCGCGACGGCGCTCGCGCAGTAGCGCATTCGCCAGCCCGCGAGTTGTGCTCGGTAGCTGAGATCCATGTCTTCGGTCAGCGTGTCGTGCTGCCATCCGCCGGCTTCCGCGATGGCGCGCTTGCGCCAGACCCCCGCGGAACCGTTGAAGTTCATCGGCAAGCCGTTCCAGTTCCGCGCCGCCTGTTCGACGCCGAAGTGTCCGTCGATGGCCAACGCCTGCGCGCGCGTCAGCAGCGAATCGTCCTCGTTCAGGTGGCCCCACCGCCCCTGCACGCAGGCCAGGCGCTCGTCCCCGAGGAAATACGGAACGGTCTTCAGGAGAAAATCGGCCGGAGGAAGGAAATCGGCGTCGAAAACGGCAAGAAAATCGCCTTGAGCCTCCGCCGCCCCAGCTTCGAGCGCCCCGGCCTTGAAACCTGCGCGGTCGGCGCGATGAAGATGGACAGCTCGGATACCCCGTGCCCCAAGACCCTCAACGACGCGCCGCGCCAACGCGCGCGTCTCGTCGGTCGAGTCGTCCAGGACCTGGACCTCGAACCTGTCGCGCGGGTAGTCAAGCCGTCCGGCGCACTCAGCCAGCCGCTCGACGACGGTCCGCTCGTTGAAGACCGGAAGCTGCACGGTGACGGAAGGCAAGAATGCGCAGGCGTCCTCGCGACGCCAGAACGCCTGGAACTCCCCGGCATCGCACACCAACGCCTCCTTCCGGCGGCGGCGAAAGAGGAAAATCAGGACGTAATTGTTGACGGCAAAGACGAGCAAACCCAATACGCCGGCGAGATACAGGGTCCAGGCAAGCCAGAGCATCGCGCGCCGTCACTCCCCTTGCAGCGATGGAACCGCGAAGAAGGAACCCTGCCGGTTCAGGGCCCAGGAATAGTCCAGAAATCTGACCGGCTCGTCCTTCGAGGCCGCCAGCCGTCCGCGGTCCTCCTCCCTTTCCGCAAACCTCGCCAGAAACGCACGCGCCCCGCCTGGAAAATCGGAAGCGTACCATTTGAAAATGGCCGAAACCTCCGGCACCGGCCCGCACGCACGGTTGCGGAGCGGGTCGTTGACCCAGGACCGTGCCGCCTCGTCGAGTTGTTCCTGAAGGCGAGCGGCCTCGAAGGCGAAAGGCTGCATTCGCGGGCAACTCATACTGGCGCAGTTTACCGCCGCGTGCACGCGTCCATCCTTCCAGGTCGGGCGCAGGATGCCGTTCTCGATGCGATCAAGCGTGCAGTCTTCGGTGCCAATCCTGAAATGCGTCGCCTTCCACGCCGTGACGCCGTCCGCCGACTTCACCTGTCCCAGGCTGTAGCGGTCCCAGTCCTTCACGGCTTCAGGGAGTGTCACGAGCACCACCTTCAGTGTGAAGGCGTTGTATGCGTTGATCCAGAACGCATAGCGTTCGTCGGCGGATGCAAGCTTAATCGGTTCGGTGTGCTGGAGCCTGTAGAGGTATTCGTCCAGGGCCGCTTCGTCGCGCTGAAAGCCCGCGTAATCCACGAGGCCATCCTTATCGATGTATTTATTCAGCAGAGCGCCGAAATGCGCGTGGTCGAATGTTTCGCGATTCCATTCCTTTGCGAACGGCTCGCGCCACGCGATCTCGATGCGCTCGGGCGCGGCGATCTCCAGAAACGGGCCGGCCGGCGCCGGCGCCGGCGTCTCAGGTTCTTCGACACCGCAGCCGCCCAGGCCGATGAGCGCCGACGCCAGAAATAGTGCTGCCAAAACGCGCATAACCTATCCTTCCTTAATGGTCAGGTGCGAACGGATCTTTTCCGAATCCGGCGCGCCTTCCTTGAGCTGCACCGGGCTCGCCAGCAGCCGGTCCAGCTTGATCTCGCCGTTCGTCTCGAAGCGCCCGAAGCTCAGCGTCCCGGTCGGACATTCGTTGACGCACGCGCTGCAGCGCACGCATTCGGGATCCTGCATGGGCAAGCCCTTATTCGCGAAGTTCATGATGTCGATGCCCTGGTGGCAAACGCTCGTGCAGACGTTGCAGCTGATGCACTTCTTCTTGTCGGGAAAGATGCGAAACTTCGAAAAGCGCGCGTAAATGTGCATGAGTGCGGCCAACGGACAGGCGAAGCGGCACCAAAAACGCCCGCTGAAGTGAAAATACATTCCGACGCCCAGGATCCCCGCCCACCACAGATCCACGATGTATGAGTAGTTGACGACCGGCAGGCCGTTCAGAAGCGCGTGGAAGGCCGTACCCGCGGTGCTGTCCGGCGAAACCCAACTCACGACACGCAGCACCAACAGCAGAAGCGCGGCGGCGAGAAAGATCTGCCCGACGACGTTGAAGCGGTTCCAGAACGGACCGTGCGGCATCTTGTGGCGGTGCGTGTCACCCATCGTCTCGGCCAGCGCGCCGCACGAGCAGATCCAACCGCAGTAGGCCCCCTTGCCCCAGTAGCGGATCAGCAACGGGATCAGCACGAAGGTCTGGATCAGCGAGATGATCAGCCACAGGTACATCGGCTGTCCGGAGAAGACGTTCCAGATGAAGAGCGGCCACGCGAGAATCAGGCCCGACGCGCGCCAATACTCGCGCCCGTTCGGTTCGTAGGTCACCGGCGGCAGCAGGCTGTCCACCACCCAGCCGATCTTCTTCGCCACGAAGGTCTTGGGATTGTCGTAGTCCAGGATGTGCACCAGCCCGTGCTTGTAGTCGATCTCGACCTGCCGGCGCCAGCGTTCCTCCGGCGGCAGCGCGAGATCCTCCAGCTTAACCATGTGCTGCGCGGCGTCGACTTCCCGGATGGCCGGCGCATCCCAATACGCGATGCCCTTGGGCAACTGCCCGGCCTCTCGAATGCCGCGCATGGAGACGGCCAGGGCGTTTTCGTAGGCGACCTTGCGGGCGATGCGCCATTCGTTCTCCGCGTCGGTCGACGACTCCGTTGCCGGCTCGGGCGCGAATGCCGCGGCCTGCCGCGCGGCGGCGCTCCACGGCTCGCGGTCGCTCTCGGCGAGGACCTCGACCTTCTTCCGGTCGCCGAGCAGGCCCATGTGGCCGAACCACGGCAGGATCACGAAGGGGAGCAGGAACAAGGGCACCACCTGGATCGCCATAAGCGCCAGCGTCTGCCGTTTTACATACGGCGTGCGGCGTCGGCGGATGCGTGCCATGCCGAAGCCGCAGACGCACAGACAGTACGCTAACGAATAGTAGAACGCGGGATCCTGCATCGAGAGCGCCAGCGTGCCGAGCAGGTTCGAGGGGTCGCGCGCAGCCGAAACCGCCGACTGAAAAACCTCCCCCACGCCGTAGGGGAACCAGCCATGCGCCTTGAACGTGCTTTTGACCGGCGCGAAGGACTTCCAGTGATAGAGAAGTACGCAGAAGGCGAAGAAAGCCACGAAGGTGATCCATTGCCTCGCGCGCCACTCGCCGCGAATGTTCACGCCGCTCCGGCGGAAGAAATCGAGAGGCGGCTCGCGGCCAATCATCGAGAAGACCACGTCGTTGGGAATCGTCTCGAGATTTCCGTCCTCGTGCTTGAGCACCACCTCCCCTTCGCCGACCTCCTTCACCTGCGTAGCCATCTTCAAAACGATGGAACCCGGCGCGCTTTCGTCGCGCATGAAGATGCCGGTACCCGTGGTAACGCGTTCGGACGTGGGGTGTTCGACGGCGACCTCGGCCATCGGATCGGCGCGCAACGCGTTGATCTTCTCGACGTTGTCCGGCTTGGGCCGCGCGAACTCCGGCTTGCGGTAGCTCAGCATCACGTGGGCGCCGGTACTCGCCAACGCGATAGCAGCCTCCAACGCCGAATCTCCGCCTCCGACGACCAGAGCCTGCCTGCCCTTGAACTCCATCGGGTCGTGAAGGCGATTGAAGACCTTGGGTAGGTCCTCGCCCTTACAGCCCAGCTTGCGAAAATTTCCGCTACGGCCGATGGCGATGACGGCGCGCAGCGCGCGCGCCGGCGGCTCGTCCTTGCCAAAATGGACCAGGATTTCCCCGCCCTTGCGCTCCAGGCGTTCGATGCGCTTCGCCGTCGGCTCAACGCCAGCCGCCGCACGCTGGGCCTCAAGTTCCTCGACCAGCGGCTCCTTTACCTGAGCGCGGAAGCGCAACTCGCCGGCGGGCGTCATGTCCATCGGGTAGGTGTAGATCGGCTTGCCCTTCGGGAAGTCCTTGATCGTGGCGAAAGTACGCGCGGCCTCGTAAAGCCTGAAATTGAGCCCCGCCTTCTTGGCTTCCATCGCCGCGCTGATGCCGGAAACGCCGCCGCCGATGATCGCAAGGTCGAATACTTCGGAATTCTTGCCGCGCGCCGCCGCGAAACCTGGCTCGGCGAGAATCTCCTGCACCGCGCGCGCGCCGGTGTCGGCAGAGAACTTCAGGAGCGGGATGCCGGTAAGGTCTCCGACGATGCGCACGCCGGGCACGTTGGTGCGTCCGCCGGGTCCCACCTCTGGGAGCTTTTCGACGGTGCCCGCCGGCCACTGCGTGTGAAGCCAACGCAGATAGCGCGGCAGAATGTTTCCGCGTCCGGCACGACTTGCTTCTGACATGAACCGGATCTCCGCCTCCGGACGGGGCCGGAGGAAAACAACAATACGTACCACCGGATAGGACTCCGATCCTACCCGCCATGCGTTCAGGTCAAGGACTGTGAATGATGCTGGCTTGCTGGCGCGGCGGAATCCCTATCAGCCCGCTGCGAAAGGGCCCTGCCTGCGCCACAAATTCCTCGAAACCCCTGTCACCCGCTGTACCCCTTGCAGGTTAGGAGGAAGCTTGAATATTTCGGAATTTTTCGAAACTTCCGGACGTTGGACCACTCGGATTGCAGTCGCAGGAAAGGCTACCTGGCCTCCCCGAGAGGCAGTTTCCGGTCCGTATGATATCCCAGTCTGACGCTAAGGATTCGCGCGTTACCGGGATCGGCAATGTACAGGCGGCGGTCGGTGAGCGTGGCGACGTAGGGAGCGTAGAAGAGCGCCACTTCGTCGCCGCCGATGGTTTGCGGCGACGCCGGACCACCGGCCCTGTTCAGCGGCACGCCGTCGTCGGCGTTGCCGTACTGCCCGATTCGTACCAGCACGTTGCCTGCGGCATCGAGTACCGCAACGCTGCCGTGCTGAACCTCGGGCGCGAAAGAACGGGCAAAGAAATCGAGCGTGCAGCGGTAGTTCCAACACGCGCAAGCGCCCGCGAAATGCTTTGCGTTTAGGCCCGAGAAGCCAACACCGCCATAGATCCACTCGGCGCCGTCTAGCCACTCGGGGCCGTTTCCAGGCGCGAGGTCCCGCTGCCGCTTCGGCGCGCTTGCTTGGCCCATGGCCACGGGCACGGCCGTGGACGAAGTGAGCGCCTTGGACTCGCCGGCCTTCAGTTTGGCCCAAGAACCGGCCATGTAATCGAAGTAGGGCTTATCGCCAACCATCCGGTTCGCGCCGACCGCCGCATACACGTTGCCATCGCTGTCGATCTGCACGCCGTCAACGGTACCGAGGCTGGTCACGGCGTCCTCTCGGATCATCTTGCCGTGGCGGTCCCAGATATACACGGTAGCGCCCTTCGGGCGCCCCGGATACAAGCGCACCGCGTAGTGTTTCCCTTTCACGGCAGAAAATGCACTGGTCTCTTCCTTGCGCGAATGCCGCTCGGAATCGGTGTAGCACCCCACGGCCAGTTCGCCCTTCGAGTTCACGCCCAGACCCGGGTGGTGCCAGTAGGTGCTCGTCTGAGGTAGGATCAGTGCGGACATTGCCTCGGAACCCTTCGAGTCCGATGAAAACTGAACCGACTTCTCTTCGCCGTAATCCCAGGGAACCTCGCGCCACGTGCGGCTGTCGTACCGCACGACCTCGTTGCCGGTGCGAAGGAAGGCAAACCCTTCGGCATCGAAACAGAGGTCCTCCGCGCTGAGGGGCAACTCGAGTTCGTCGCATTTCCCGGTTTCGGCGTCGATCGCAACTACCGTCGTGAACGCTTTGCGTACCCCGACCTGCCCTTCGCCGACGTACAGCATGTTGGGCTTCGCGGGATTGACGTAAAGGCGCTGCCGGTACTCGCTGGGCGGCTTCAAACGCGCGACCGCGCGCTTCGCGTCGGCAGAAAAGTCGCGTACCTGGACAAGTTTCCCGTCTTTCGGAACGAGCACCCGAAGTCCAACTTCCTCCAGCGTCGTGTGGGCCGAGGCTCCGCCGGGCACCAACCAGATCGCCGGCGGGTCTGCCCATCCGTCCACGGTGGCGCGGAACTGCATACCCGTATAGTCAGTCGTTGGGCGCTGCCCGGGATGCCCAACCAGCGGCAATGTGTAGTTCGCCTTAACCTCTGGAGCATCGAACGCCCCAAAGTGTATCATCTTAGGCTTAAGACGGTCATCCGAAGCGGTTCCTTTTCCTGAATAGTAAAGCTGGTTCGCCACGTACCAGGAGAAGACGAATAGGTCCTGCGTCTTCGGGTGAACGACCACCTGCACCGGGCGGTTCACAGCGAGCGCCTTCAGGAACTTACCGTCCTCGCCGAAGACCTGGATGCGGTCGTTCAGGTAGTCGGCGACGTACACGCGGCCCTTCGCGTCGCAGGCGACTGCCATCGGCGCCTGGAAAGCGCCCGGGGCGGTCCCCGTCTTCCCCTTCTCCGCATCGCCAGCAAATACCTCCAATTTGCCCTCTCCGGAATAAGGCACGCGGAAAACGGCCGGCAGCCAATCCCAATCCGCAGAGGACGGATGCCCACCGTGAAAGAAGTAGCCGGTAAGATAGAGCCACTTCGCACCGGGACTCAAGGCCGCCGACCGAGGCGAAACCAAAACCTCTTTGCCGTTGTCGATTCTCACCGTCTGCGCCACGTGCGGGCCAGAAAGGTCAATACCGCCGGTGCTGCCGTCGCCGGCGAGGCGGTTGACCGAGACTTCGGCCAGCGCCACCCGGCCGCCGGCGACTGCCATGGCCGTCGCGCTGGATCCACCGTCGCGCATGCTGGGATGCAGGCGGTACAGTCCCGACTCCGTCGAGATGCCGGACGTCAGCATCGTGGTCCCGTAGTAAAAGTTCTTGAACGGAAGCTCGCGGCCCGACTGCGGAAAACGCACGCGCTTGATGCCCTGCACCTCGCCGAGTTTGCCGGCGGGGAAAGGATAGACCGTGCGCTTGTAGTCGCCCTTGCGATCGTAGAGGCGCAACTGGTCGATGTCGCTGGTGCTGTCGAAGACGTACACGCCTTCTTCGGCGGCCGCGAAGACCGGCGGGTTGTAGCTGGCGCCGTCGCCGGCACGCGTAACGAAACGGAACGGCACGCGCTTGTACGGCGACCAGAAGAGCGTCTTCTCGAACTGAGGCTTCAGCCCCAGCGAGACGCGCACCGAATGACTATTCTTGTCATCAACGTAGCGGCCCGAATCGTCCTTGCCGTCCCAGACCAGACGCTGCTTCTTCTCTCCTTTGGCAAAGGGCGCCGGAGCGTTCACGCCCAGCACGCCGCTGGCGAGGTGCCGCACGATCCGGCCGCCGGAATCCTCGATGGCCACCGTCACGTCGCAGAAACCTTTCGTCTCGAAGACGATCTCCACGCGGTCGCCGTCGCGCGTAATGCCGGGCGCTGCCGCGAACTCGAAGACGTCTTCGCGTTTGACCCGGAAGGCTTCATCCGCGCCCTCTTGTGCTGCAGTGGAGATGCAAACAAACAGCCACGCATCGAAAAGCATCACCCACATCCGCAGGTGATTGGCGTTCATGGACAATCCTCCTCTGGAAGTTCGACTTCGTATACCTGCGCGTGGCCCGACGCATCGGAGGTATAGCACACCCGCCGGCCGTCGGGCGAAAAATTAGGATGCGGATGCGTGTGTTGCGGTGCATACACGGTGATCGGACCATCGTTGTACGGGAAAGGGCCGGCCCAGTGCGCGCCCTGGTTGCTGGCATTCGGAAAGCAGACCGTGCGGACCGGCGCACATGATTCGCGCGGATCGAAGACCACCAGCCCTCGGTCGGGGCAATTGGTGTCGGCGACCACACGCGTGCCTTGCCGATTCGCCGCCGCGTGCCAGGCGTTGACCTCGGTGATTTTTCGAACCTGCCCGGTCTTGGGATCGACCGCCTGCATGCCGCGCGGCCAGTCCACAAACATCAACTCCCCGGTGCCCGGCAGCCATGACTCGTGCGTGATCCACTGCATGCGGTCCGTGCGTTCGTACAGACGCCGGTTCGTAGTGCCATCGACGCGCACACACCAGACCCGGTCGGTGAGCGGTCCTGCATAGAAAAGGAGGCCTGGGTCATCGGGGTTGAACATCATGTGTGCGACTTCGTCGCGCTCCAGGACCGTGCGGTGCGTGCCTTCCGCCAGGTCCAGCACGACGATCTGCGAACGCCCCCCGGACGAGACGCGAATCGCCCAGAAGCGGTCGTCGAAGCTGAGTGCCGTCGTGCCCATAGCCGCGCCGACATCGCCCTTTTCGCGCAACGCAAACTGCGATAGATCCAAAAGTTCCTCCACGGCCAGCGTCTCGGCATCCACCCGGCAGGCTCGGCTGCCGGCAGTGAAATAGACGTGCCGTCCTCCCCTCGACGGATACACCGACCATTCGTTGATATCCGGAAGGCCCGTGAGCTGGCGCAGGCAACCCTCCGCGCGTTCCTCGGCAAAGAGCTGCGGCGTACCGGTGCGGTGCGAGACGAAGTACAATCGGCGCATGGCATCGTCGTAGGCCGGCACGAAGAAGAACGGCTGGTGATGAATCGACGGATGGCTCGTCACCTGGCGGATGCGCGCGCCGGTGCGATCGTCGGTGAACCGCCGCGATTCGCTTTTGTAGCGTTCGCCCTTGCCCATCGCTCTGATCCTCAGTTCGCCACCACGTAGTTCTTCGGGAAGGCCACGTCCAGCATCGCATCGACGTCCATGGGATCGACACCGAGTTTCGAGCGCAGGGCATCAAGCGCTTCGGCGTCTCTTGTCGGCCCTTCCTCCAACGGCAATCGCACGCGCACGCCGTTTCGTTCGAGCGACAGCGCCGCGGCTGCATCGATCGCGCTGGATTCAAGAGCCGCGCGAGCCGCGTAACTCAACGGTGCGCCGGCGCGCAACGCATGTGCGAACTCCAGGCACGCCTGCGCGGTGCTGGACAGATAGTTGCTCAACAGACCGCGCGCCGCCGTGGGATTCTCGTAGCTGCGCTCGCCGTCGGGCAGCCGCACCAGCAGCCGCTTGACCGGCCCCTTGTAGGGAATAAGGTCCGTAGTCGTCTCGGTGCCGTCTTTTTCGATCACCGCAAGAATCGGATAGGAGACGGCGTGGCCGCCGCTCTCGAACATTCCGTCCGGCACGATGCGAACTTCGGCGCGGCTCTCCCATGGCCACGGCCCGACGGGCATCTCGGCGAACGCGCCACGCGCACCGTCGATCTCCAGATACCCCGGGCGGGGACAGCGGCCCAGGGCACCCTTGACGTTGGCGGCCGAATCCATCGCCGCGAAACCATTCGCGAAGGAGAGAAAGCGCACTTCGAACTCTTCGGACTCGTTCCAGCGCCGCGCGACGTCGAAGTAGCGCTGCACCGGCATGGACTGCGCCATGGCATTCACCGAGACGGCCAGCGTACTGGCGAAGCGCTGGAAGATCGAGTTGGTGTGGTAGCCCAGATGCCCATTCAGGCAAACCGCGCGGCCGACCTCGCCGATTACGCCTTCGCCGGCCAGGCTTTTCCAGAAGGCCAAAAGGTCCCGCCGAAAGAACTGCTCGTTCATCTGCATAGTCACGCCGTGCGCTTCCGCCTCCGCCACCATCGCGCGCGCCTGCGCAAATGTCGGCGCCAGCGGCGTCTCGCACATATGCGGTACGCCGTTCCGGGAGAGAAACACCGACAGCGCGTGGTGGGTCTCGCTGGGCGTGACGATCAGCGCGGCTTCCATTGGGCGCGCGCGAACCATATCGCGCAGACTTTTGAAGGCCGGAACCTGCAACTGCTTCGCCAGTTCGTTCGCCGATGTTTCCAGTGGATCGCACACGGCGCTGACGGTGAAGGCGTCGCCGAGATGCGGCAGCAGCCCCAGGTAGACGGTGCGCATGCGGCGACCGGCACCGATTAGCGCGAGGCGAACGGGCTCCATGCGCATGTCTCCTTCAGTTCACCGGCGTAAACCCAGCTTCGGAAAGTTCGCTGCGAATACGAGCGACGTCCTGCTCCGCTAAAGGTCGCAACGGGCGGCGGACGTTCCGGGACGGGAAGGTGCCCAGCAGCCAGCGCGCGCACTTCATGCGCTGGTGGGCGTCGCCGGTGGGCTCGCCGAAGCGGTAAATAATCCGCGCCAGCGGTCGAAGTTTCTCCTGCACGGCGTACGCGCCGGCCAGATCGCCGGAAAGCGCCGAACGCGTCAATGCGACGATGGGTTCGGGCGCGAACCCCGCGAAACCCACCAGAACGCCGTCACAGCCGTCGAGCAGCGTCGGAAGCAGGTACTCGTCGTGACAGGTGACGATCGAGACGTCTGGCGCGGAGGCTTTCAACGCGCGGTAATCGTGGCCCCAGCGTGCCATGTCGCGGGTGCCCATCTTGATCGACACAACGCTGGGCAGGCGCACCATCTCGAGCATTTCGCTCAAGGTGTACCCCGCTTTCGTCCACGCCGGGTACTGATGCACGATGACCGGGATCGGCACCGCCTCGGCCACGTCGCGGATAAAGCCCACCGCCGTGCGGGAGTCGCGCCCGAAGCGCAGCCAGTGGTGCGGCGGCATCAGCAGAATCGCGTCGGCGCCTGCCTCCAGCGCAGCCCGCGCGTGCGCGATGGCCTCTCGGCTTCCTTCCGCCGAGACGCCGCTTACGATCTTGACGCAATCGCCAGCGGCCTCTTTCGCGATGCGCGTGACGCGCTCTCGCTCTTCGGGCAGCAGCGACATGATCTCGCCGGTGTGGCCATTGACAACCAGCCCGCGCAGGCCGTCGACCCGCGAAAGTTCCGCGGCGTACCGCGCCAAGCCCGGCTCGTCGATCTCTTCGTCGTCGAGGAACGGGCAAAGCGTCGCGGCGAAGACGCCCTTCCAGTCGAAGTCCGCCATGTGCGCCTCCTTAAATCAGCGTTCGGATTCCCTGCCTGGTCTGTATAAACCGGCTCGGCACCGAGTCGATGAAAATGTATGAAATATGATTAAAATTTCATCATATAGTCAATATTACAGGAGAGCTAGTATTGTAAGTAATTGGTATAAATATAGTTATAATGTAATGATATGATGAAAATGTCATCACATTTTCTGAAAAGGTGGTGTAGCTTATTGATATGGCAACCGTCAAAGATGTGGCCGCTAAGGCCGCCGTCAGTCTGGGCACAGTTTCGCGGGTGCTCAACCGCCACCCCGCGGTCTCGGCGGAGAACGTAGCGCGCGTGATGAAGGCCGTGCGCGAGGTGGGCTACATCGCCAAGCCGCCACGCACCGGCCCAAACTTGCGCACCGGAAATCTGGGTTTGCTCCTGTTCGGTATGGACCGCTCACTGGCCTCGCTGCCGGTCATCGCCCAGACGGTGCAGAGCGTTCAGGCCGAGATCGCGCGCCTGGGCGCCAACACGCTGATGGCCGACCTTCCGGGCCTCGACCAGATCCCGCCTTTCCTCGAACGCGGAAACGTCGACGGCCTGGTGGTAAAAGGCCCGCTGCAAGGCGCGCTGCCGGCACCCGGCAAGAACCGGCTGGTGGACCGCCTGCGCGCGATGCCCACGGTATGGGTGCTGGGGCGACCGGAAGGCGCGTGGAGCGACCACTGCGGCCCCGACAACTGGGCGATCGGCCGGCTGGCCGCGCAGCGCTTGGTGAACAAGGGCCACCGGCACCTGGCCTACGTCAGCGTGCGCGGCCGCCACACTATGTTCGACGAGCGGCAGGCCTCCTTCGAATGGCATGCGCGGGCACTGGGCGCCGCGGTCCACACGTTCGTCTCGGAGCGTCCTGACAACGTGCCGTGGCCGCTGCCGAGCGCGGGCAACCAGGAGGAGATGGAGCGGCTGGTGAAGCGCATGCGGCGGGAGGCCAGCAAGTGCACGGGGATCTACGTGCCGGCCGACACGATGGCGGCGCTGCTGTTCCGGTCGCTCGCGCAGCTGGGGTTACATGTCGGCAAGGATCTGGCGGTGGTCTCAACGAACAACGAGCCGCCCATCATCGCCTCACTGACCCCCGCCCTGACGACGATCGACGTACGCGCCGAAGCGATCGGCACGCGCGCGGTGGAGCAGCTGCTCTGGCGGATCGGGCATCGCGACCAGCCCGGCAACGTAAACGTGCTGCAGGAGCCGGTGCTGGTCGAAGGAAAGTCAGGATAACCGCTCGCCCGCGCAATCGCCTACTTCGCAAAGATACCGATGGCTTCGCCCGGGCAGAGTTCCGCGCAGACGCCGCAACCCACGCAGCCGTCCTCGTTGACCACCGGCCGGCGGTTCTCGTCGAAGGCGATCGCGTCGCGCTTGAGCGGACACTTGCTGACGCAGTAGTCGCACGGCTGGCCCTGGAAGGCGTAGCACTTCTTCGCTTCGATCCGCGCCATACCCATGCGCACGTCCTTACGCTCAGCCGGGCGGCGCAGCGCCTGAGGTCGGCAGACGTCGATGCATCTCCAGTGCAGGCACAAGCGGCAGGCGGCCAGGCGCGGCAGGATGATGGGCGTGGCGCGAAGCGCATCGCCGAACTCTCCGCCCGCCTTGCGGATCGCCATATGCGGGCAGGCGGCCACGCAGTCGTCACAGCGCGTGCAGGCCTCGAGGAACTGCGGCTCGGGCAACGCGCCCGGCGGCCGGAGGAACGGCAGTTCCTGGTCCTGCGCTTCCGGGGCGTGGCCGCCGGCAAAGGCATCCCACACGGCGAAGATCGAACGCGCCGCGGCGCGCGCGCCGTCGCGCATGAATTCCCTGCGGTCGGACTCGAGGTTCGACATGGCGCCTCACATGGCCGAAAGCCGCATCTCCATAGGCTGTTTCAGCAGCCAAAGTGAGAAGATGCTGAACAGGATCATCGCCGCGAGCATGGGGACCTGGCTCCGCGTGGCACGGCTTCCTTCGCCGTAGAGCTGCTTCCCGACTTTCTGCGCGGCGTACAGGCTATAGAGATGGCCGACCAGGACCAGCAGGACCTGGATGAGCCAGAGCGACGGCAGGCTGACTAGCGGCGGAACCAGCAGGCTCTCGGTGCCGAAGAGGTTCCAGGCGCCCTCGCCGCTGAAGCCCATGACGCTCCAATGCTGGCCGGGCGCGTACCCGAAGGGATTGCTGAGCATCGGCACGGCCTTTTGGCCTTCCATCAGCAGGTGCCCGGCGTTGTGCGCCAGGTGATAGAAGAGCGCGATGGGAAGCAGCGCATACGCATAGCGAATGAAAAAGTCGCGGTAGGCAACCTTACGCCCGCCGGCAAAGAAGCAGGCAATCTTTACCAGGACCGCATAGAGCAGGATGGGCGCTGCCAGCAATCCGAACATGGCCAGCGAGAACGCCGCCGTATTCCCCAGGCCGGTGCTCGCCGTAAGGTTCTCGGTCATGCTCAACCACAACCCGGTCATCGTCAGGCCGTGAAAGCCGGTGATGGAGAGCATCAGCAGCGCGAGGTAGGCCTCGTCGGTGCGCGGCTTGCCCTCCTTTTCCAGGTCGGCAGCCCAAGGGCGCCAGTTGAGCGTCACATTGTCGTGCGGACAGGTGTGCAGGCATTCCATGCAGAGCGTACAGTAGGTGTTGGTGTCCATCTTCGACGGAAACTGCATCGTCGGGCAGCCGTCGCCTTTCTCGTTGCCGGTGTAGCAGTCCTTCGACTTGCAGCCTCCGCACACGCCGGCGTCGCGCGCGCGCAGCTCGACGGGCGAGAAGAGTGCATACAGGCCGCTGACCCGGCCGACCAGGCACGCGTAGCGGCAAAAGGCCTTGCGCTCGAAGAGCAGCAAGGCGGCGAGGGCCATCGCCAGCATGCCGAGGGCCAGGTAGGCCGTCATCGCGGGCTTCAACGTCACGCCGAAGCCCAACTCCACCCAGGTCAGTCCGACGAAGAGCACCGTCGCGAGCACGATATTGCGCAGCGCCTTCGGCCACTTCGCGTTGAGGCTCAATCCGAAGCGCTTGTAGCGCCAGAAAGAGAGGCGTTCGACCCACGACGAGAGCGCGTCCCAGGGACACATCCAACACCACGCCTTGCCCGCGAAGAGGATGAAGACGACCAACCCAGCCCACCAGATGGTCCACGTCAGGATCGGCGCGATGTTCGTCGCCGGATTCTGGTTGCCGAACAGTCCGGCGGCGACGATCAGGAGGAAAAGCGCCACGACCAGCACCTGTACGGCGAAACGCAGTCCGCGCGACGCGAGCAACCCCTTCAGGGGAAGGCGCCGAAAGAGATCGATGCGTTCGGCGCCTCGCGGCGAAGGCTTGCGCCGGTCGAGCCATTCCAGAAGCCCGAAGGAGACCAACAATACCAATCCGATCGACAGGTAATACAGCCAGTTCGGGATTCCCCACATGCGGTGCAGGAAATAACCGCCGGGGTCGGCCGCAAACGCATCGCGGTGCGCCTCTTCGCAAAATCGGTAGGTCTTGCCGCGCCAGGTGTAGCGCCAAGTGCTGGAACCGGCCACCTCCACGCGCTTGCCGTCGTCGATTTCGCATACGAGGCAAGCTTCCGTCAGGTACGCCTGGGGCTCTTCCAGGAACGCCTCGCGGCATTGGGGCGCACAGAAGTAGTAGGTACGGCCAGCGAAAGCCTGGGGGATCTGCCGCCCGACAAGCATGTGGCAGACGGGATCGGTCGCGCCCGCCGCATCACCATCGTCCTGCGACGCCTCAGCGCCTCCGGGTTCGACGCGCGGGATCACGTTGTCCGCGACAACGATGCCCAGCACCACGAGCGCCGTCAGAACCGGCAACAGGAGTTTCCAGCGTGCCATCGCCCCTCTTCCCTTCATCTATCCGTCATGCGCCTTCTGTCGCGGCCTTCGATGCCGGCGCGGGCTCCACCTTTCGGCTCAACCGGCGTTGGCGCTTGATGGCGATCGCCCGAACGACCACCAGCAGGAACAGCAACACGCCTCCGCCCCATGCCACGGGCACCCAGGCGCTTTTCGGTTCGCCGACGGTTATCGGGAAACTGATGGTGAACGGTTGCCCTTCCGCTTCGAACGCCAGCTTTACCGTGTAGATGCCGTCCAACGGATAGGTCGGACAGAAGACGTAGAAGACGTTTTCCGGCAACAGGGTCTCCGGACCGTAAATGTTGACGCCCGAAGAGTCCTCGCCTTGGTGAGCACCTTCGACCACACGCACGCGGACGGGTCCCTGGTACGGGCCGCCCGTTCCGTCCCGGGAACGCAGGTAGGCGTGCATCTTCGCGCGCTCGCCGGGCACGGGACGGCCAGGGTACCCGGTGAGCTCGACGACATACGGCCCGGCTTCCACCGAATACTTGATCACCGGCGCCTGCGGGTAGCTGTCCTCGTAGGCGTAGTGCGGAATGCCGAGGATGTGGTGCGCCAAAGCGGGCGCGGCAAGCACCACCAGCAGGCCAACGCCGGCGAGCGCCGCAAACGCCAGCGATCTCCTTCTCGCCTTCTTCGCCACGCGTCCTCCCTTCAGGATGCCACCGCTTTGGCCCGCTCGGGCACCTCTACGGCCTTCGGCTCAGGCACGGGTGCAGCCGGAACCTTAGGAAGGCCCTGGCCTGGACCCTGCGGCCGGGGGTCAAAGAGGTCGAAGCGGAACGAGAGCGCCCGCGGTTCGCAATAGGTAATGCAGAGCGCGCAGTTGTCGCACTCGATGCCGGTCACGTCGCGCATGGGATTCAACCCCATTCCGCAGACCGTGATGCAGTCGGCGCAATCCGTGCACTTGGCCACGTCGCGGCGCACGCGCACCGTCCGGAACTTCCCCAGCAGGCAATAGAGCGCGCCGCCCGGGCAGAGGTAGCGGCACCAGAGCCGCTCCGAGACGAAGACTTCCAACACCATGACGCCAAGGACGAATCCCGACGCGATGCTCAGCCCGCCCAGCCACGAAATGCCCGGCGCGCCGGCTTCCGCGCGGTCGAAGAAGACGTTGACCCAGTTGTGAATCTCTCGCCCGAAGATCGCGGGCGGGTAGAAGTAGCCCAGCAGCGGCACCGAAAACAGCAGCGCCGCCAGAATCCCCATCCCCAGGAGCAAGAACTTGTTCCCTCGCCAGAAGCGCAGATTGTGCGGCGGCAGTTCGAGGAACTTCAGCACGCCGCGCAGCTTGTCCGTAAGTTCCAGAAGCGTGTTCATGGGGCAGACCCACGAACAGAAGACGCGGCCCAGGATCAGGGTGATGCCCAACGGCAACAGCAGTCCGACGAAGAGCACCCAGCGCAACTGTTTGCTTGCCGAAGCGCTCTCCGCCACCGCGAGCGGGTCGGTCATGCTCACGCCGGCGATCTCGACTGACCAGACCGAGCCGCGGTACCGCGCAAGGCGCTCCTGAAGCTCCTCGCGGTTGCGGCGGGGGTTGCCTTCGAAGACCTGCTCTTCCGAACCGGTCGCGCGGAGAGCCTGGTCTGTCGCAGCCAGGATCTGGCCCTGGCTGCGGTCCTGCCAGCGCTCCATGACGCCGTCGAGTTCCCGCGACGCGAGGTAGTTATTGTAACGGGCCAGCACCGGCAGGAGAAAAAGCAGCGCGATCGCCGCGGCCTGAACGCCCCTGCGCGCCCACTGCCAGCCGGGTTTCGGACACAGCGCGGTCCACGCCTTACGCAAAGCGCTCATGACCAGGCCCTTTCGGAAAAGACTCGGATCGCCTTGCGATCCTTCACGATGCAGGCTTCCTCGCACAGACCGCAGCCCACGCAGTGCTCCGCGAAGACCTCCGGCCGGTTGTAGAGACCCTGGCGAATGGCCTTGTTCTTCAGCGGGCAGATCGTGTGGCACGCCCCGCAGGCGCCGCTGCCGTTCCAGGAAACGCAAAGGCGACGATCCACCACCGCTGTGCCCATGCGAACCTGCGTGACTTCTCGCGTCTCGGCCAGCGCGCCGGTCGGACAAGCCTGCGTGCAGAGCAGGCACAGATTGCAGGCGTGCTCCTGCGCAACGATATGCGGCGTGCCGGCGAGGCGACCCTCGTCCGGGCCGAAGATTCGGATCGCCTTCGTATCGCACGCGTCGCGGCAGCGATCGCAGCGGATGCACGCGGCGAGGAACTCGTCTTCGGCCAAGGCTCCCGGTGGCCGCAGGATGCCCGGATCGGTCGTCACGTATCCGCGGGGAATGACCGGATGTGACAAAGCATTCCACAAGGCGGCCATGGCAATGCCAGAGACGCCCGCGGCCAAGCCAACCTGCGCGGCGCGCTTCAGGAAGCGGCGCCGCTCCGGCGATGGAGGAGGCTGCGGAACCGGCAGTTTCTTGTCGTCCATGGCCAAGCCCTCACGCCGTTCCACTCAGCAGCGTCTTCAAGAGCCCGGCGAGCGTCCCGCCTTGGCTCTCGAACTGCTTGTGGCGGGGCACGATCCGGATTGCCTGTGGATATTTGATGCACGAGCGCTCGCACAATCCGCAACCGATGCAGTAGTCCGGATTTACCGTAGGTCTTTCGTAGAGTCCAATCTTCAGGGCCTTGCCCGGAAACGGGCAGGCGCGCCCACAAACCCCGCAAGTCGCGCCGTTGTAGGAGTGGCAGATCTGGTGGTCAACCTCGGCGATCCCCATTTCAACATGTTTCTGGAGGGACTCATACTCCTTCGAGATTTTCTGCAGCGCACCAGTCGGACAGGCGTCGGTGCAGCGCAGGTATTCGCCCGGCACGCCCTGACAGAGCATGCAGGCCTGGCGCCGCGGAAAGATCACCGGGGTCCCTTCCTCGCCGGGCCCCGGCGCCAGCGAGAAGTCCTTGCCTACATCGCGCGTAAAGGTCGTGATGCAGCGATTCGGGCAGGCGTCTCCGCACCGCCCGCAGCGGATGCAGGTGCTTAAGAAATCGTCTTCGTTCAGAGCGCCCGGAGGCCGCAGGAAGGTACCTGCCGCGACGTGCGAGCCGGCGCGGCCCATTAGCGCACCGCCGGCCGCGCAGGAAGCACCTAAGGTCAGCGCGTTGCGCAAGAATTCCCGTCGCTTCATGGTCACCTGCCTGTCGAATCTATATGCACATGGCCCTATGCCGGACCATTGGATTTACATATAAAGATATCGTCTTATAAACAAAGGTCAAGCTTTGTAACGCATTCTCTGTTCACATTCTTGCCATATAAGTCCTTTCCGGAAAATGCTTTACATCCTCCATGGGCTTTCTTAAGGATAGCCGGCTCATCCTCCTCCGACCGCCCAGGACTTTTTCAAGCATGGGCCCCCTCCTTCAATATGGAGGGGGCCCATACGTCAGCAATACTGCGTGGCAGGCCAAGGAGGGCTCAGATCTTCTCCAACCGGCAGGCCGACTTCTTGTAATCCGCCTGGCCCGAGACGGGGTCCCAGGCGCGGTGCGAAACGGCGTTGACCAGCCAACGGTTCTTCTTCGGATCGGCGCTGTCGGCCACCGAGAGGTTCCACGGGCTGAACATGTAGCCGGCCGGTACTTCCGAGCGAGCCGGCTTGACTAGGGACTCGGTGCCGACTGAGACGCGCGCTTCGTAGCTTCCCCGGCGCGTCACGACGCGCACGCGCTCGCCGTCTTCCAGGCCGTAACGTTGGGCGTCTTCGGCGGCGACTTCGACGTACTGCTCAGGCACCAGTTTCAGCGTCGTCGGCCCCTTGGTGGTCTTGGCCGTGTGGAAGTGCTCGTACACGATGCCCAGGCCCAGCCAGAAGGGGAACTTGTTCTCCGCCTTGGCGTCGGCCAGCGTCTTGTGCTTGTCCTCATAGAACTCCAGGTCGGGAAGTTCCGGAACCAGGGCGTTGTCGCGCGCCCTGTTGAGTAGCTCCAAATTGTCGATGAAGAACTTCTGCTTCTCGGCGGCTGCCAGGATTTCCTGCGGCGTGCCCTTGCCGTGCACCACCTTTCCAACCTCCTCGCCGAAGGACATCAATTCGCCGACGATCTCCTTGATCTTCGAGTAGTCCTGCTCGCAGAGCTTGAAGTGCGCCTTGCCGTCCTTCTGCGCGAACATGCCGTATGGCTTGCCCTCCCATTTCTCCTGGTCCAGATAGCGCCGAGAGATTCCGCCGGCCTTGGCATGCTCGTACGTCGGCGCGGGCCACTGGATTCCACGTAAGCGCCGCAGTTGGTCGTAAAGGCCGATCCCGTCCTTCTTCTCGACCTCCAACATGCCCGTCATGTCGGCGTCGGAACCCTTGGACGCAATAATGATGTCCCGGAATACATCTTCTGGATTGTAGAACTCCTGACCGTGGCTGTTTTTTATTGTCTTCTTGTAGGGAACGATCGCGTCCGCGTCGAGGCCGAGCTTCTTGGCCAGCGACTTGCACTTATCGAGCGCCAGGTCCATGTCCGGACGCGCGTGGACGAGAGGAACGCCCTTCTCGTCGTACCCGGCAGAGACGCCGTCGTTGACGTACAGCCGGCGCTCGGACTGGATGTACACGCCTCCCGTCCATTCGCCCCAGGTCAGCGCGGGGAAGACGAAATCGGCATAGAGGACGTTTGGCGCATGCCGGTAGATGTCCTGTACTACGACGAACATCTTGGTCAGTGCCGGGCGCACCAGCGTGTTTAGGTCCGGCAGGTGCACGTGGGTCGTGTACATCCAGAACATGGCCAGCAGGTCGCCTTTCAATGCGCGCTCCAGCATGCCGATGGCCATCGGATTTTTCTGATTGTTGGTCTCCTCCAGACGCTTGGGATCGATGCGCCAGCACTTGGCGATGTGATCGCGCCAGCTCGCATCGGCCAATGGCTTATTGAACGGCAGGCGTCCGGTGAGGCCGCCCATCAGGCGTTCGCTCATCGCGTTGGGCTGGCCGGTCTGCGAATGCGAGCCACAACCCGGGCGCCCTACATTGCCCGTCAGCAGGTGCAGATTCACGATGGAGATGGTGTTGTGCTGGCCGTGGAGCATCTGGTTGTAGCCGATGCCCCAGAACGTCAGTACGCCGCCGCGCCCGTTCTTGCGGCCTTTGACCGAGGCTTCGGCCCACAGCTTCGCGATGTTCTCGATGTCTTCCACCGTCACCCGGCCGCGATCGATTAACTTCAGATTTTCGACGACCTGCTTCGGGCTGTAGCGCGCTTTGACCCCTTCGATGTACTCTCGCCAGCCCGTGCAGTTCTTCTCGAGCCATTCTTCGGGCATGACCGCCTCGGGGTGCTTGGTCACGATCACATGCGCGATGGCGTTTAGGTAGCTGATGTCGCCATTTAGCGTCTGGAAGTGGAAGCTGTTGCGCGGATTGACGTCTTCTAGGCCGGTCACGGTGCCGGTGCGGCGTGGATCGCTTACCAACGTCGATATGCCGGATTTCTGCTTATGGTCGGCTACACGCCAGAAAAGCACAGGATGGCCTTCCCGCGCATTGTGGCCCCAGAAGCTGATGAAGTCGGCCATTTCGATGTCGTCGTAGCAGGTAGGCGGCGTGTCGCTGCCATAGGTAGCGAAGTAGCCGGTGACCGCGGATGTCATGCACATCCGCGCGTTGGCCTCGATAGAGTTGCTGCCAAGCACGCCCTTCATCAAAACGTTCTCGACCCACTGGGCCTCCATCGTCAGCTGGCCGCTGCCGCTCAGACCAATCGAGTTTCCGCCCTTGGCCTTGACGATCTCGGCGATCCGCTCCGCGACCATCTCCTCCGCTTCTTCGTAGGGAACCTCTTCGAAGACATCATCGTCGAACCGGCCTTTGGTTGACGAGACGTGGCCCTTCAGCGGATCGGACATATCCTTGCGCTTGAGAACACTTGTGAGCCGGTCGCGATAGATGGGCTCGTGCGCGTTCAATCCCTTGATGCACTGGATCCCCTTGTTTGTCGGGTGGAGCTTGTCGGGGATGATGCCTGTGATGCGATCGCCTTTCGCACGAATGACTGTTCCGCACCCGACACCGCAATACGGGCACTGTGCCAACATCGTCCGTTCACCCTTCTCAGGGCCCGAGGCCTTTTCGCCATGCTCCTCGGCGCGCGCGAACTCTCCGGAAAAGGCGCCGCCGAGCATCGTCATGCCGGCCCCCAAAGCCGCGCCGTTCTTCAAGAACTCACGCCGTTTCATTTCTCCCAGCAGGCTTCGCATTCTGCTCATCGTCCATCCTCCTCAAATGAAACCGCACACATTCGATTTTTGTGTCTTCCAGACGGCGGGCTCATCCGCCAATCCTAACCATGCTCGCGCCGGGGAGATCCCGCCATCCGGCATGCACCTCGGGCTTGCGGTCCGCCACCGACTTAAATGCCTGGTGCAGCAACTCGCGCTTGCCTTCCCGCGGCAAACCGGTGCGCAGCAGCGCCCGCGCATCGAATTCGCCGCCTTCCAGCAGGCACGCACGCAGCTTTCCGTCGGCGGTCAGCCGCAGTCGGTCGCACCGCTCGCAGAAGGGGGCGCTCATTGCGCTGATGAACCCGATCGTGCCCCGCGCGCCGGGCACGCAGTAGACCTTCGCCGTGCCGCTTTCGGGCGCCGGCCGAAGGGTACCGAAGCGAGCCACCAGCCGCTGCCATACGCTCTCGTTGGAAACGTAACCGAACGAGCCGCCTGCCAGGGTGCAATCCTTTGCCTCTCCCAGCGGCATCAGCTCGATAAAGCGAACCTGCAGGTTCCGCACCAGGGTGAGGGCCGCAAACGCCTCCACTTCGTCCTCGTTCAAGCCCTTCATCAACACCACGTTGATCTTCAACGGCCGCAGCCCGGCCTCTTCCGCGGCGGCGATGCCCGCCCATACATGCTCAAGCGTCCCGTTATGCGTGATGCGCCGGAACTTGTCTTCGTCCAACGTGTCCATGGACACGTTGACGCGCTGCAGACCGGCCTTGGCCAAGCGCCGCGCGAACCCGGCCAGTCGCGTTCCGTTGGTGGTCAACGCCAGTTCCCGGATCCCGCGGATCCCGGCTAGGCGTTCCACCAAGCCGCCGATGCCGCGCCGCAGGAGCGGCTCTCCGCCGCTAAGCCGCACCTTCCGCACGCCGCAGTCGGCTGCAGATTCCACCACCAGGGCCAGTTCGTCATCGGTAAGGTGCGCGCCGCCGGGCAGGAACTCGGCGTTCTCCGGCATGCAATAGACGCAGCGCAGGTTGCAGGCGTCGGTGACCGAAATGCGCAGGTACGTGAACGGCCGGCCGAAGCGGTCTTTGAAAACCGCAGGCCCAACGGCAGCCGCCAGCGGGGCTTCCTGCAGCATCGTCATGGCTTGGGCTCCTCTGCCGCCGCAGGTTCTTTGGTGGCCGACGCCTCGACGGGCGGCGCCTGGTCGATCTTCACGCCGCTCTGCCAAGACCGCAGGAAAACCACGATCTGGTTGATGGTGCGCGCATCCAGATCCGCGATGCCGCCGGCGCCCTTCCCGAACGGACGCATGGGCGTGTCCTTGCGCCCACGCGCGATGGTGGCCTGCAGGAACCCGTCGCTGGCGGCCTGGAGGAACTCCGGATTGTTCAACGCGGGCGCGAAACCCTTGCTCTCCTTGCCCGCGCTGCCGCCCCTGCCTTCGGGGCCGTGGCACGAAGCGCAGTAGCTTTGATAATGCTCGGCGCCCGCCTGGACTTCCGATGCGAGCACGGGCAGACGGCGCGTTAGGTCCGATGGCGGCGGCAGGCGCTCCCAGCGCCGTACGTACGCGGTGACGTCCAGCACCTGCTGCTGCGACAGCGACACGTTCCCGCCGCGGTGGAAGCTAAGCATCTCCGTGCCCTCGCGGCCAAGAATGATCGTGCCAGCCAGGTAACCGTCGGAGGCCGCAGCCAGGAAGCTCGGATTCGAAAGAGACGGACCTGTGGCGCCTTCGCCTTGCTCGCCGTGGCACTTGTTGCACCCGCCGGTCTTCTCATAAACGGTCTGGCCCATGTGCGGCGCGCCCATAAGAGACTGCAGGCGCTTCCGCGGATTCAGCAGTGCATCCTCTTCCTGGGAGCGCAGGAACGCGACGATGTGCTCGATCTGCTCCGGCAAGAGTTCCACGATCCCGCCGGGCGCACCGGGATGCCGCGCGTCACCGGAACCCGACCCGCGCAGGAACCCGCGCATGGCGGTGCCCGTACGTCCGTGAGCAATGGTCTGGTACAGGTAGTCGTCGGACGCCGCCGAAAGGAACTCGAAGTTCGCCAACTGAGTGCCCAGCGTGCCTTCGCCTTTATCCCCATGGCAACCGGTACAGCCGCGCTGAAAGAGCAGCCTGCCGTATTCGGGGTCGCCGCCGACCTTCCGCTCGGGCTTGGCGGCATCGGGTACCTTCTGCCACGACTTGAGGAAGTTGATCAGATCTACCACGTCCTCCTTTTCCAAGTGGCGCCAGGCCGGCATCGCGGTGCCCGGCCGGCCGTTCACGATGGATTCGTAGAGGAAGCGGGGGCTGGCGACGGACAGGAACTCCTGGTTGTTTAGGACCGTTCCGATCAACGCATCGTCGCCGTTGTTGCCGTGGCAACCGGAGCAATTTGCGCGGTACAGTTTCTGTCCGATGGTGACCGACCGGCGGTTGGGCTTCGCGCCCGCTTTCGGCAGCAGGGGCTCCACGTCCTCGAAGCCGTAGGCCACCTTGGGGCGCTGCCAGGTGCGCAGGTAGGCCGCCACGTCGGCGACGTCCTGCGCGCTCAGGCGCTTCCACGAGGGCATCGCGGTGCCCGGACGGCCGTGGACGATGGTCTGGCGCAGGAACTGTTCGGAGGCCATGGCGAGGAAGTTCTTCGAGCGCAGCGAAGGCCCGATGCCGCCCTCGCCCTTAACGCCGTGGCAGTTCGCGCAACTTCCGGCGTAGATGCCGCGGCCGTAGCGCGAGTCGCCGAGGCTGCGGGTCAGTTCCTCCTCGTCGGGCGCCGGCGGCTCCCACGAGCGCATGTAGCGGATGAGGCGCACGATCTGCGACGGCGTCAGGTTGCCGCCTTGGCCGTCCCACCGGGGCATGTGCGTGCTGGACCGGCCGTGCGCGACGATGTAGCGGTAGTAGTCGTCGCCGGCGACCGCGAGCGTATCTACGTTGTTCAGCTTGGGCGTGAGGATCTCCGGTACGCTGCTCCCCCGGCCTTCCAGCCCGTGGCAGGCGGCGCAGTACATGTTGAACAGCTCCTTGCCATGCACCGGCGCCCCGCCGGCCTTGGGCGGCGGCGGGAGGAACTTAGCCGGAAGCGTGCGCCGCTTCAGCGAGAGCATGTAGTCGGTCAGGGCCTCGGCGTCCTCACGCTTCAGGCGCATGTCCGGCATCACGGTTCCGGGGGAGACCTCGCCGGGGTTCATGAAGTGCCGCAGCAACCACACGCGCGGCGTGCGCTCCTCGCTCTCGGGAATATTGGCGTAGCTGTAAGCGTGCTTGTCCTTGTCGCCGACGTAGGTGATGTCCGGACCCAGGGCACCGCCCTTCCCCTGGTAGGTATGGCAGCCCAGGCAGCCACTCGTCGCCACCAGGCGCTTGCCTCGTTCGACCCGTTCGGCACCGCGCAGGACCTGGTTGAGTTCCGCGTCGAAGATCTCCATCTCTTCCGGCGGGCGGCCGTAGAACTCGGCTTCCGAACCGTACAAATCGTTCTCGGAATGGCAGCGGCTGCAAACCGTGAAGACCTCACGTCCGGCCAGCAGCGGCTGCTCCCAGTGCGGGTCCTGGCCGTGCGCGTCGTCCTTCTTGATGGCGCGGCCCTGGCCGTCGTGGCAGACGGTGCAGCCGAACTTCTCCGGCGGGTGGTCCTTCAGGTACGAGCCGGAATGCGTGGCCAGCGGCTGCGGCGCGCCGGCCATGCTCGGATCTTCTGCGGCCACATGGCAGGAGATGCAGCGGTCCACCTTGCTCAGGTCGGGCAGGTAGTTCTGTTTGAAACCGACGCGGAAGGCGCCTTTAAGTTCCGGCGCAAGCTTGTCCCTGTACGCGCGCTGGTGTGCGCGCCATTCGCCTCCGAAGTTGTCTTCGTAGGCTGCCAGCCCCAGAAAGATCAGACAGGCAAAGCTCGAGACGATCAGGAGGATCTTCGCCCCGCGTACCTGCGCCGCACCATGCACCTCGGACATTGCATCCCCTCGGTCAATGCACCGGCCAATCGCTCTGCGACCAGTAGAAGTCCCAATTCGGACCACGCAGGAACGTGGCAAAGTAGGTCAGAATGAAGAAGCTGACGATGAAGCAGGTGAACAGCGCCAGCGCCGCCATGCGCGTCGAGTTCGTGCGTTTGAGGATTAGCAGCGACCACGCCGCATACAGTCCCACGAAGAGTGTTCCGGGATTGAACGCGGTGATCCAGAGCTGCGAGATGGACGGGATCCAGTTGCGCAGCCACCCGTACTTCACCGTAAAGGCCAGGATTGCAACGCAGGATAGGACCGAGAAGAGAAGTGAGAGAAGACAGACCTTCCGCCCTTCGGGACCGCCGAACCAGACGCCCACGTCGTTGGGGCGCTCCTCGCGATCCAGGTACGGGATCAGCCCGAGACCGATGACCACGATGCTGGGAATGCCCACGCCGCCCATGAACGCGCTGTAGCTGACCATCTCCTGCAGGCCCAGGAAGTACCAAGGCGCCTTGGCCGGGTTCTCCGGCACACTGGGATTCGCCCTCTCCTTAAGCGGAGCGTCGAGGAAGTAGGCCAAGGCGACGATCACGGCCGTGGAGAACATCGCGACGGCCATTTCGGCATAGAAAAGGTTGGGCCATGCCGGCACGGTGTGCTCGGGCCCCCGGTCGACGGCAGGGCTCTTGCCACGCACCATCGCCATCAATCCGTAGGTGCGGGTCGGCTTGGCGTCGGCCTGTTGCAATGCGGGAAAGATCTCGCGGCCGTGCTCGCGGCGGTCGGCGCCCAGCTTCTCGTTGACGTCGTCGGGCCTCGCGAGGCCGCCGTCCTTGCGGATGCGCCAGAAGTGCACGCCCAGTGCGAGAAGCAGCGCCACGGGAAGCACAGCGACGTGAAGCACGTAGAAGCGGATCAGTGCTTCCTGGCCAACGGAACTCGCGCCCAGGAGCAAGGTCTTCTGCATGCCGCCCGGATCGAACTGCTCGGTGATGCCCAGCGCGTCGGTGATCTCGCGCGGGGACTGTGCGATGTTTGCGCCGATGGTGATGGCCCAGTAGGCAAGCTGGTCCCACGGCAGCAGATACCCGGTGAAGCTCAGCGCTAGCGTAAGGATCAGCAGCACCATGCCCAGCGCCCAGTTGAATTGGCGCGGGCCCTTGTACGAGCCGGTGAAGAATACGCGCGCCATGTGCAGCAGCACCACCAGCACCATGCCGTGCGCGGCCCATCGGTGGATGTTGCGCATCATCCGCCCCGTGGGCACGACGAAGATGATGTCCTTCAGCGAGTCGTAGGCCTGGTCGGTGGCGGGCTTGTAGTAGACCATCAGCAGCACGCCGCTGATGCACAGGATCAGGAACATCGCCATGGCGATGATGCCCAGGCCGAGCGTGGTCGCGAACTTCAGCGTGTGCTTGTGCACGCGCGTCGCCTGGATGTGCAGGAAGAAGTTGGAGAATACGGCCTGCGAACGCGCACGGTCCGAACTGGGCGTACCGTGGCGAATCAGGCTGTAGCGTACCGTCTGGGGCAGCTCGCGCAGGTTCTGCAGAAAAGTCTTAAAACCGTTCATCGCGTTCGTCTCGAGTACGTTTTTTCATCCGCGGCCATGGTCCGCGATCACACCGCCAGGCGTTCCTGGGCCGGCACTTTCTTCTGCAGATCCACCACCAACTCGCCGCTGGGCAGCCGGCTGACCTTCAGGTACTCCAGGCCCTTGGGCGCGGGCCCGCCCGTCACCGTGCCATCCGCCGCGAACTTCGAGCCGTGGCAGGGGCAGTGGAACGAGCCGTCCTTCTCGCGCTTGGTCACGCAGCCCAGGTGCGTACAGATCGCGCTGATCGCGTAGATGCCGCTTCCATCGCGGTGGACCCAGAGGCTGCGCTCGGGAAAGTTGGTCGCCGAGCCCGGCGCGAAGCGGTCGGGCGGGCCGATCTTGATCCGGCTGTCGGCCTCCGGGAGCACCGAGGGCATCGGTAGTTTCAGGCTGCCCAGGATGGCCGCCGCGCTGGTCAGGCAGAAGCTGCCCAGGGCCGCCAGGCCCAGGAAGTCCCGGCGCTCTACCGGCTTCGCAAAACGGCCTTCGTTGGGAATGCTCATGACCAGACTCCGCACGCACTGAAGCGTTCCATGGTGATCGCACCGTTCGGGCAGCGCTCCGCGCAGAGCGCGCACCGGATGCAGATCGTCTCGTCCTTGATGATGGCACTGGCGTCGGCATCGCCGGCGCTCCACCCGTCGCAGTAGTTCTTCTTCAGCTGATCGAATTCGTCCCCGCCTACCACGCGCGCGAGCGAAACGATCTTCAGGCAACTCTCGGGACAGACATCGACGCAGCCGCCGCAGAGCACGCACTTCTCGCCGTCGAAGACGGTGTTGACGCCGCAGTCCAGGCAGCGGCAGCCTTCGGCCACGGCCTGCGCTTCGGTGAAACTCTGTTCCACGATCGCCGTCTGGCTGGTGCGGCGCTGCGCCGCCGTCAGCGTGGCGGGTTCGTGGCGTTTGAGTTTCTCGTAGTCGCGTTCGCGCGCGTACTCGGCGATGACGCCGTGCAGGTTCGTGCGCTCCTCGGGAATGCTCTTCCCGCGCAGGTACTGGTAGATCGAGCGCGCCGCCTGCTTGCCGCTGGCGACCGCGTGAATTAGCAGCTTGGGGCCGTAGGCGATGTCACCGGCGACGAAGACGCCCGGGCGCGACGTCGCGAGCGTCTCGGGCTTGTTCTCGATGCCGCCGCGCTCGGTCAGGCGGATGCCGTGCTTCTCCTGGTTTATAAAGGAGAGGTCGCTGCGCTGGCCCACAGCCCACAGCACCGTGTCGCATTCGATCGTGGTCAGCTTTGCCTCGTCGAACTTTGGCGCGAAGCGGCGGTTCTCGTCGAAGACCGAGAGGCACGCCTTGAAGACGATGCCGGTGACCTTGCCGGCGGAGTCGGTGAGGATCTCCTTGGGGCCGAGGCTGTTGTGGCGGATGATACCTTCCTCGTCTCCTTCGATAATCTCCACGTTGTCGGCGGGCATCTCCTGCAGGTTCTCGAGCGAACAGAGGTGGACCTCGCGCACGCCCTCCTGGCGCATCGCGGTGCGCCCGACGTCCAGGCCGACGCGCCGCACCACAGTCCGCGCGACGTCGTACGCGACGTTGCCGCCGCCGATCACCACCACGCGCGGGCCCATCTGCACAGGCTCGTTGAGCGCCACCGAACGCAGCATCTCGACGCCGCCCAGCACGCCCTTCGCATCGGAGCCGGGTATCGGGACCGTGCGCGAGCGTTTAGCGCCGACGGCGATCAGTACGGCCTTGTGTTTCGCAAGCAGTTCGTCCATCGTCACGTCGCGGCCGACCCAGGTGTTGCAGACGAACTCCACGCCCAACGCCTTGATGACCTCGATCTCCGCATTGATCAGGTCACGCGGCAAGCGGTACTCTGGAATGCCGACGGCCAGCATCCCCGCTGGGATGGGCTCGGCTTCGTAGACCGTCACGCGGAAGCCCATCAGCGCCAAGTCGTGCGCCGCGCCCAGACCTGCGGGACCCGCGCCAACAACGCCGACGTGCTCGGCGTCCGGAGAAGGCTTGCGCAACTCGGTGTTCTCGAACCAGCGCGACAGCAGGGTGAGTTCCTCGTGACCGCGCGAGAGGCGCTCTTCCTTGCCCAGGATGCGCTTGAGGAGATCCAGCGGCGCGAAGCGATGGCTTTCGGGCCCGAACTTCTCGGTGACGAAGCGCTTCAGCGCGCGAATTGAGACGGCTTGGTCGAGTTCCTTGCGGCGGCAGTTAGCTTCGCAGGGCGCGCCGCAAACCCGCCCGCAGATGCTCGCCAGCGGGTTGGGCCCGCGCGCGATCAGGTAGGCTGCCTCGAAATCCCCGTCGGCGATCGCGCGCACGTAGCCCCGCGCGTCCGTGTGAACCGGACAGGCGTCCTGGCACTTGATCTGGCGCCGCCAATAGGCGGCGTCGGGAATCTGCACGGGATAATAGCCCGCCCGTTCGGCCACAGCGCACTCCCCTATATGTTGCGGAAATCCCCTCTATCGCTATAAACGTATATTGATATCCCATTATGCGCAAGGAAATTTTCCAGAAAACGCGCAATTTGGCGAATTCGCAACATTTTTCATATCAAAGATTTATGACTTCGACTCCGCGGGGCGACATTTCTGTCGCCGGCGATCGGCTGCACCCATGTGGTTAAATATCAATAGACTATAATCGTATATTGATATCGTCTTCATTTGCGGTATCTTATTTCCCGCATTCAGACGTTTCGCATAGAGTTGCCTTGCTCAACTCGAGAGGCACGATTTCTAGTATTGGAGAGGCGCACTCACATGTGCAACCGCTCGGAAGTCGTATCCTTTTCTCAACTTCTGCTCTGCTTGGTGCTTCTGCTGAGCTCCGCGGTTTGCGCAGGAGAAGAAGAAAAGAAGCCTGAGCCTGCGCCGGCTCCAAAGGCGGACAACGAGAAGGAGGCGAAGGCCGAAGCCCCTTCCCCTGCCAAGGATCCCTACGGCGCACCTGCGGCGCCCGCCAAGAAGGGCGACGACGGCGCCGTACCTCTTCCGGTGCTGACGAAGGCCATGCAGCATATGAAGATGATCCCGGTGGGGCCTGCGAAAGTCAGCTTCGGGATGGATCACCAGACGCGCGTCGAAGTCTGGGACAACAAGTTCATCGGCAATGGCAGGACCTACACCAACGGACTCACCTTCTTCCGCACCCGCCTGTGGATGGATTGGGACCTCCACAAACACGTGCGCGTGTTCGTCGAAGGCCAGGATTCGCGCAAGGACGGCGACATCGGAGCGCAGAAGCGCTTCTGGGAGGACAAGCCCGACTTGCTCGAAGGCTATGTCGACCTGCGCAACCTCTTCAACGAGGACCTGACCATCCGCATTGGCCGCCAGGGCCTGGTATACGGCAAGCAGCGTCTGGTGGGCACCTTCGAGTGGTCCAATACGGGCCGGCGCTTCGACGCCATCCGCGTCTTCTGGAAGAGCAAGGACAAGGACTGGAGCGCCGACGCGTTCGCCAGCAAGGTCGTGGTCATCGACCCGGAAGGCTTCGACGAGCAGCATCCGACCGAGGAGTTCTACGGCCTGCATGCCACCTACAACGGCCTCAAGAACCACCACTTCGACCTGTACACCTTCGCGCGCCTGGACGACAACAACAGGATCCCGGACGAACTGCACAACCCGACTTCCACCGTGGCCCCGGTCGTCAGCCTCGGCGACCTGGACATCTATACCCATGGCTTCCGTGCCTGGGGCGCGAAGTTCTTCGGCGGCCTGGATTACGAAGTCGAAGCCGCCTTCCAGTGGGGCGCCGTCGGGCGCGGCGATCACCTGGCCGGATCGGCCCACGCCGAGGCGGGCTGGACCTTTTCGCCCTCCTGGGAGCCGCGGCTAATGGCCGAATACAACTTCGGCAGCGGCGACGACGATCCGGCGGACGGGGACAACAACGCGTTCAACAACCTCTTCCCCACGAACCACCTGCACTACGGCTACAGCGACTACGTGAACTGGAGCAACACGCACAACGTAGCGGTGGGTTTCACTGCCGTTCCGTACCGCGGCATCACCGTATGGACGAAGTACCACCAGTTCTGGCTGGCCGACCGGAACGACGGCTGGCGCAACGCCGCCGGCGCCGTGCTTGGGCGTGACAAGACCGGAAACAGCGGTTCATCGCTGGGCTGCGAGTTCGACGTAGGCGTATCCGCGAAGATCAACAAGCACATCAACGCGCAGATCGGCTACTCGATCTTCGACGGCAGCGAATTTCTTCTGAAGACGCGCCCGAGCAACGGCGAGACCAGCCAGTTTTTATGGGCGCAGGCCGGCATCTCGTTCTGAACCGCAAGCCAACGGCGGAAGCGCCTACGGGCCGGGCGCTCTGCCCGGCCCTTTCCATTCCACGGGCAGTTCCGGGAACGGGCAGGCGTCGAAGCGCTGCGCAGGCTTCTTTCCGAAAAACTGAAGATCGGCGAAATCGAGGAAAGCCTGCCAGTCGTCCAGCGTGTGGCTGTGTGGGCCGGGGCGGTACCAGATTCCGATCTTCTCCTCCGCGCCGAGGAAGCAGTAGACCTCCCGTGCGGCCAGGTGCGTGATCCACGTTCCCGTCGGATTGGCGTACAGGTCCCCCAGTGCCTCGGTGCTGACCAGCGCGCGCGGCGCGACCGCGGCCTTCAGCGCATGCTGGTCGAAGGGCAGTTGGTGCTCGCGCCCGACGTAGCCCGCGAGTTTCGGCGAGAGCCAGAACCCCGCGCCCTCGATCATATCCTTCAGCGTCTCGGATCCGGCCCCCTGGTGGCGGAAGCAGCCCGCACCGCAGCACCCCGACTGGCTCGGCGCGGTTAGCGCGATACGTTCGTCCAGCGCGGCGGCCAGCAGCACCGTCTTGCCCCCGCGCGACGCGCCCAGTAACGCGATCTTGTCGCCCTGCACGAAGTCCAGCGTGAGCAGGAAATCGACGGCGCGGCTATATCCCCAGGCCCACGCGGCCAGAGCACCGAAGTCCCCGTCCGGATGCGCCAGGTAAAGCCCGTCCTTGCGGCCCAGATCCTTGTTGTCGCTGGCGAACTCCAGGCGGTTGAACTGAACAAAAAGGTAGCCGCGTTCGAGCACCGCAGCGATCTTCGCGAAGTTCGTTTCGGGCCAGCATCCGTCTCCGTGGAGCACTACCGGGAACGGGCCGTCGCCGTCCGGAAAGAAGACGCTGACCAGGAAGGACGGCGCGGGCGGAGCGCCGGTAATCACGCGGTAAAGCCGTTGCCGCGCGTTGTCCAGGTCCTTGACGCGGTTACGCATCAGGAGCTGGCTATCGACGTGCGGCGGCGCCGGCGGGGGATGGCCGTATTCGAACTCGAGGAGCAGTTTGAGCACCTCGGCGCGGCGCCGGCGCCAGTCGTCCGGCGTCCGCACGGCGTCACCGCCGGCGAATCGGAAAAGGTCAGGCAGCGCGTAATCCATACGCGCAGGAATCTAACCGCCCGGTGAACCTTGTCGAGACAGCTTATCAGCGCCCCGCCACCGGGCCCTGGTCCGGCACCTTGCTCAGCGGCACCGTCTCTTCGGTGTAATAGTTGAGCTTGATCGAGACGATGCGGGCGTTGCCGGCGTCGGCGATGAAGAGCCGCCGGTCCGTGTCCACAGCCGGATACGCCGCGTGCATCAGCGCGACTTCGTCGCCGCCCAGCTTGTGGAGGCCCGGTGCGCCGCCCTTCACCAGCGGGACCCCGTCGTCGGCGTTGCCATACTGCCCGACGCGCAGGATCAGGTTGCCGTTGCTGTCCAGCACCGCGACATGGTAGCGGTCGACCTCCGGCGCAAAGCTGCGCGAGAACTGGTCCAGGACCATGCGCGCGTTCCAGCAGCTGCAGCCGCCACCGGCCTTGCCGCCGCCCTTGCCACTGAATCCGACGCCGCCGTACAGCCACTCGGTGTTCTCCAGCCAGGTACGCTTGCCCGCATCGTTGAAGATGTCGTGGTGGCGCTTCGGGAGGTCCCCGTCTGGCACGGGGATCTGCACAGGCATCTCCTTCCCTTCCGAGATAAAGACCCGCTCCACGCCGGGTTTGACCTTCACCAGCGTGCCGCTCTGTCTATTGTGATACACTTTTCCTCCGATGACGCGGGCCTGGTGCGTCATGGCGTAGACGTTGTCGTCGTTGTCGATGCACACGCCGTACAAGTGCGTCGCGCCGGGCAGGACATCCATATGCTTCAACTGGCCGTGCTTGTCCCAGATGTGCACTTCGCCCGTGCGCGGGCGGCCGGGATAAAGCCGCGGGCTGTACTTCGGCGGCAAACCGACAATCTTCTCGTCCTTCGTGGAGGTCACGGGTTCGACCAGGCCTCCGTTCTTGTTGACCAGGCACTCGGCCACGACGTCGCCCCGGGCGTTGACCCACATCCCGCCCAGATGCCATTCGGAGGGGTACAGATCGCCGGGGATATCGATGCTGGCGATCACGTCGGCATGCTTGGTGACGCCCTTGGTACTGCCCATGCCGACGCCGGTCTTCTCGATGCCGTAGTCGAAGGGCACCTCGCGCCACGGCGTGGCCTCGGGCTGGTAGCGCACGATCGCGTCGTGCGTGCGCAGGTAGCAATGGCCCTTGATGTCGAACGCCATGTCCTCGGCGGCGAAGGGAATCTCGAAGTCCTTGCACTTGCCGCTGGCCGGATTGATCTCGACGACCTTGTAGAACGCCTTCCACCAGCGCGTCTGCTCGCCCTCGCCCAGGTACAGCAGGCCCGTCTTGGGATTGACGTACAGGCGCTGGCGCCAGTTCCACGGCGGGCGCACGCGGTCCACCGTCGCCGCCACGTCCTTGTTCCAGTCCTTGATCTTCTCGAGCTTCCCGCCTTTCAGATCGTAGATCTCCATGTTCTTCATCACCCACGCGCCGGTGGCGCTGTTGGCGATGCCGGGATCGTCCTCGGCGTCGCCCTTGTTGCCCGTCACCAGCCACACGCGCGGCGTCTTCCCGTGCAGGTCCAACTCGGCGAAGTGCTCGATGCCGCCGTACACGGTAGCGTTCTTTTTCGCGCTGTAGTCCGCCAGCGGGAGTTCGACGGCCGCGCCCTTCTTGGGTTTCTCGAACGTGCCGCAGTTGGTGAGCATCGCGGGCACGGCTACGTTCAGCTTGGCGAGGCCATAGTCGTTGTAGAGGCTCCACGAGAAGACCCACAGTTCGTCGTTCTTGGGGTCCAGCACCAGGCGCACGGGCTTGGCGGCGGGCATGGCCTTCAGGAACTTGCCCTCGGCCGAAAAGACCTGCACGCGGTCGTTCAGGTAGTCGCCGACGTACACGCGGCCCTTCGCGTCGACGGCCACGCAAGTGGCTTCGTTGAACTGCCCGTCAGCCTTTCCGGGCTTCTGCTGCTCCATCGTGCCGGCGAAGAGCTTCGGCGCCGCGTTGCTTTCGTAGTCGATCACATTCACGCCGTGCAAGCAGCCGTGGCTTCTGTTGCGGCCACGCACGCCGTCGCGCCAGATGTAGCCCGTGAGGTAAAGCTTCTTGCCGTCGGGACTGAACGCGCCGCTCAGGGGGCTCGCCTGCATGTTCTGATCTTCCTTGCGTGAGCGGTTGGCCGTGCCCAGGAAAGCGTCCTCGCTGACCACCGGACCCGTCAGGTCCAGGCCGCCGCTGTCGCCGGCGGTGCTCAGACGGTTGACCTTCCAATGAAAGAGCGCGATCCGCTCGCCGCGCACGGCCATGCCCAGCGCCGCCGCGCCCCACATGCTCAGCACGTAGGTGTCGTTCTGCCCGTTGCTGCCGGAGGTCAGCAGCGTCGAGATCTGGAAACCGTCCTTTTCAGGAAGTTCGATGCCGTCCTGCGGCCATGCGTATTTCTTGATGCCCTTCACATTCATCGCTTTCGACGCCGGGAACGGATAGACCGTGCGCAGGTACTCGCCGTCGTGGCTGAACAGGCGCAGGTGGTCGACGCCGTAGCCTTCGTACACGTACACGCCTTCGGGCGCCGCGCTGAAGACCGGCGTGGGAATGTTGCAATACGTCGAGTTCCCGATCCCGCGTCCCGACCCGATGCGCTTCTTGGCGTCCCAGAAGAGCGCGCGCTCGAACTGCGGCTTCAGCCCCAGACTGACGCGCACGCGGCACGTCTCCTTCTCGTCGACGTACGTGCCGGCATCGTCCTTGCCGTCCCAGACGAGCGTCTGTTCAAGGCTGTCCTTCTTGAATGGTTCGGGCGCGTTGGGGCCCAGCACGCCGCAGGCGAGATGCCGCACGATGCGGCCTTCCGCGTCCTCGACCGCGACCGTAGCATCGCAGAAGTCCTTCGACTCGAAGGTAATCGTGACGCGATCGCCCTGCCGGGTGACCTGCGGTTTCGAGGCGAACTCGAAGACTTCTTTGCGCTTCACCTCCCACTCGGGAAGCGCCGACGCCGCGTGCGCCGCGCCGCATGCCGCCATCACGCCCAGCAGGCTGAAGAATCCGATCCGTCGCATGGCCCCGCCCTCCATTGTCAACGCGTGGTTCAAGGTTTGGAGATCAATTCGCGCACCGGCGCCTCGAAAGTCATCCGTTCGCCGACGTTCAGGTACGGGCGGTCGGGCTGCTGCAGGCGCCAGTACAGCAGCGAGGCCGCCGTCGCGCCCAGCCGCTGTGGATCGACCTTCAGCGGCAGCGCCGCGCCCAGGTATTCGCCTTCCGTCGCGCCCACGCCTTCCAGCGGCAGGCCGCGCGCGGCAAAGGCCTCGATCAGGTACTCCGCCTGGTTGGCCGCGTGGCAGACGACGGCCTCCGGGCGCTCGCCGTCCGGAAGCGCCAGCAGTTTTCGCGCGAACTCATTGCGCGCCGTGACGTTCGACTCGCAAAAGTGCACGCGCGACTCGGGCGCCGCCAGACCGCAGGCGTCCATCGCCTGCCGGTAGGCGCTCAGGCGCAGGAAGCTGTCGGGTTCGACGCGGGTGCGGCCGTCGCGGAAGCGCTTCCATTCGGCATGGGACATCTCGACGTTCGGCGCGGGCTCCCACTGCAGCGAGCCCACGAAGTGGATGTTGCGCAGGCCACGGTCGGCCAGATGCCGCACGCCCGCTCGGTACGCGTTCAGCGGATCGACGAAGACGTGGTCGGCGCGTTCGCCGAAGCGCTCGTTGGGAAAGTCCACGATCACCGTCGGCAGGTCCAGGTTCAGCAGTTCGTCGAGCCAATCCTCCTCGACGATGCCCAGCGTGATCAGGCCGTCGAAGCCTCCGGCGCGCACGGCCTCCAGCGGCGGGTGGCGCTCCTTGCTCGCCCACGATTCGCCGACGCACTGCACTTCCAGGCGCCGCGCTTCGTGCCGCCAGACACCGTGCGTCACTTCCTCCGGCCCGCGGGGCGGCAGGTTGCCGGAAGCCGGCGCGATCTGCCACGCCTCCAGCACGCCCTGCGTGATGTTCCAGACGAACCGGCTCGCGACATCGCCGGGCAACACCGATGTCCACCACAGCACGCCGATGCGCGCATTGCGCCCGGGCAGGAACGGCGGCGCCTGCGGGTCGGCGACGTACGTACCGCTGCCGCGCCGCTGCACCACCAGGCCTTCGGCGGCCAGATCCTGAAGCGCGCGGCTGACGGTCATGCGATTGACGTTCAGGCGCTTGGCGAACTCGGTCTCGCCCGGCAGGCGCGTGCCCGGCGGCAGGGCCCCGCCCACGATCTGCTCGCGGATCTGCGCACGGACCTGCGGATACTTCGCGCCTCCGCGGGGTCGGCGGCGAAGGCGGGCGCGCGAGCGGGGATTCTTCTCCATGCCCAAGAAGTTATCACAATGCTTAGTCAATTCAATATAGTTGATTAATCTATTTTGCACATGAGGATTTTCCGGTAACTGATTATATATAAATATGTTGCATGGATAAGATAACGGGATTCACGAGAGTTGATGATGCCGGCGGCGGCCCATTGGGCCCTGGACAACCCAGGCTAGGCGGGCTTCTTTTCGCCGCTTTGCAGGACCATGGCGCGCATGGCCACGCACAGCCCGCAGTGTTCGGCCATCTCGTCGGGCACGGCGTAGGTGCTGACCATCTCAAGCCACGTGTGCTGGGCCGGCGCGCTGGCGGCGAAGGTCGCGGTCAGCACGGCGGCGGCGGCGGCGCGGCAGGCGGAGCTGGTGATCGTGCTCGCATTGTTGCTGGCGGCGGCGCGGGCCGCCTGCATCACGCCGTCGCGCACGGCTTGGTCGATGTAGTCGAAGGCGGCGTCGGCCTTCGAGACGCGCTGCGCCTCGTCGTCGCTCTTGAACGCCTTCAGCGCGGCCTCGACTTCGGCGCGACGTTCTTCCGCCGGATCCTTCAGCCAGGCTTCCACGGCGCTGAGCAGCCGCTTCGGGTGGCGCGAGGGCGTCCAGCGCAGCGCGCGGCTGGCGGCGAGCACCGCGAAGCGCACCAGCATGCGCTTGCCTTCCAGCGTGTAACTGGGGCAGCGCGTCGCGGCGAGCAGCGCGATCATCCAGTCGGCGTAGTACGTCGCGTTGAGCAGCTTGCGGACGTCGGTGCCGGCGGGCCAGTGCTTCTGCACCCATTCGGCGTAGGCCTGGTCGCGGCAGCGCTTGGCGATCCACTTCGAATCGATCGCATGATCCAGCGAGACCATCTCGCGTTCGGCGACGGCGGCGTCGGCTTCGGCCGGCGCGCCCGCCAGTTTGTCGGCGTCGAGCGGCGGCAGGCACGCGAAGTGGACCTCGGCGCCGGCGTTCTGCTTGCGCAGCGCCTCGCGCAATTCGCGCACGTGGGGCTCCAAGTCCGGTTCGTCGACGGGCACCGCCGCCGCGGACAGCGCGCCGATGCGTTCGCCCGCATTTTCGACGGAGAGGTTCCGCACACCCATGCAGAGTTTGCGCGGATCGACTTTCCAAGACGAGGCGACGAAGCCGCTCACGTCCTTCTGCGCGATCGCCTGAGCATCGTAGGCCGGCATGGGCGCGAAACCGTGCGCCTTCAGCCCGTCGCGCGCGGCGTCGAAGAGCAGGTTCTTCAGCACCACGCCGACCAGCAGCGTCAGGTTGTGCGACGGGTCGCGCGCGGCGAAGGCCTTGAAGGCCATCATCGCGGTGGCCGGCGGCATGCTGTCGTACAGCGTCGGCGGGTCGCCCGCGCCCGACGGCGTACGCTTGGGCAACTGTTCGAAGAGCGTCTTACCCGTGGGCTTGGCGGTCTTGGTCTGGCCCAGGATCAGGGTGAGTTGCTCGAGCGTGATACCGAAGGCCCGCGTGGCCACCGCCGCGACGCGGTCGGGATCCTGCAGCGACTGCATCAGCGCGCGGTACGTGCGGCGCACGTCGTCGGAGGTGAAGGGAATGCCGGATGGATTGGCCGGTTCGTTGGTCCCGGTGTCGCTCATGGCGGGTCGTTCGTCCTGTCCGTGCGGAAACCGCGGCGATGCCGTTACCCTATCGGACCTTCGCGCGCCCGCCAGTCGTTTCGTCATGCCGCCGTTTGCCGCGCCTGAAACTTCGAGTACATTAGCCGCGCCCTCCTGGAGCGATCCCCATGAGCGTCCCGCTGCTGACCACCGCTAATGTGCCGCAGATCGTGGCGCGCCTCGAGAGACTCAAGCCCGGCGCGCAACGCCGCTGGGGCACGCTCGATGCTCCGGGCATGCTGCGGCACCTGCGGCGCGCCTGCGAGTTGTCCCTGGGCAACGATCCCATCGAGGACCAGAGCAACATCTTCACCCGCACGGTGATGCGATTCCTGGCGCTGTACGTGATCCCGTGGCCCAAGGGCAAGATCAAGGCGCCCGACCACTTCACACCGCCCGCCGAAGGCGACGTGGCCGACGAACTCGCCAAGCTCAAGACCGAACTGCAGCGCTTCGCCGAGACCGCCGAACGCGAACCCAACCGGATCCGAAGCCATCCCTTTTTCGGGAACCTGACCCTGGCCACGTGGTGCCGCGTGCACGGCCTGCACATCGACCACCACTGCAAGCAGTTCGGCGTCTGATATCCATACTTCTTCTCTTCACATGAACTCTCCGCGGAACTCCGGGTTCAGGCACAGCGCGCCTTTCTGGATGCTCCGAGGATGGCGTTGGCGCCGCCGCGTTGGAGCGACGATTCTGGCCGCATCCGGTTCCGCGCGCAGCACCAGCTCGATGCCGGTGGCGCCGCCGCACAGCGACACTTCGCGCGCCGATTCCAGCCGCACCGCCTCCAGATGGCCCGGCGCGCCGCCCTTTATCGATACGTCGATTCGCGCGACGATTTTCATGGCGTGCTCCTTTCGTTACAGATCCAGCAGCGCGCGCAGCGCTTCCACGATCGCGTGCGTGCGCGGGATGAAGATCAGTTCGTGCGCGGCCAGCGCGAGCACCACGATCCAGGCCAGCGCCGTGACCGCGTAGGCGGCGATCCAGCCCCAGGTCCACCCTTCCTCCTCGTACCGGCTTGCGGGACGCGCATAGTCGAGCGGTTTCACGGCGCGCCTCCTCTCTTCGGTCAGCCGTCGCCGGCCACCCGGCGCGGCGGGCCGATCCAGATGTCCCCGATGCCCGGCGTGACGTGCGCCGAAAGCTCCGGCGCGCTCCCGCGCCACCATTCGAAGCCGCGCAGCAGCGCGTCGTCTTCGAGGCGCACCGCGGCGGACGCCTGCGGCCAGGGTGGATGCCAGATGCGAAAGCGCCGAAGCAGCGGGCCCAGGCGCGTGAAGGCGGAGTAGCGTTCGAGCAGGAACTCGACGCGCGAACCGGCTTCGCAGGGGCCGAAGACCCGCTGGGGCGACCAACCGGCTCGGCAGCCCAGGCCGGCGCCCGAGGCGCGGGCCTGCACGCGGGCGTCGTAGCTGCCTTCGTCCGGGGTATACGAATAGCGTAAGCGGCCCAGACGATAGGGCAGACCGAACAGCGCCGGCCCCAACAGGCGGCTGAGCGCGTTGGGGATCCACTCGGCGAGAAAGTAGATCCCGGGCTCGCACCGGTGCCGCACGTAGGTGCGCACGTTGAAGAAGGCGTGCGAGCCCACCGGTGCGGCCGCCCACGCGCCTAGCCGCGCGGCAGCGGGACCGTCCCACGCGAAGCGCAGGCGCTCCTGCGTGAAGGCGACCAGGCTTACCCAAGCGCGGCCCTCGCACAGGTCCAGCCGGAAGGGCACATGCGGCTGCAGCAGACCGGGCTCGACCGGGAAGTGGACGAAGAGCATGCGCCGCCAGTCGGCCAGGAAGAGCGGCCGGCCCTCGAGTTTCTCGAACCGTTCGCGCGCCTGCACGCCGGGATTGACGATCGCCTCCACCGCTTGTACCGCCTTGGTCGCCCCTTCTCATTTCAAGGTTACGCATTGCGTCAAGCTCCCGGATGAATGGCCGTCCAGGCGTAGGCCACGGCCAGAATCGCGAACGTCGCCGTGCACGCGTTGTAGCCCAGCGCCATCCAGCGGCTGCCTTTCACCGGGCACCCGCCGAAGACGAACAGCTGCACGCCCAGCCGCGCGGCCCAGAAGAGCGCCAGGTATCCGCACAGCGCGCGCGCCAGCGGCGCGCCGCCCGCCAGCGCCGGCGCGAAGAGCACCGTCAACACGCCAAAGCCCAGCAGCGTCCCGCCGATGAATCCGTAGTAGACCCACATCAGCTTGCGCAGGAACGGCGGCAGAGTTTTCAGGTTCGTGCGCCAGTCGAAGACCCGCGGCAGCAGACTGCCCGCGCACAGCAGCGGCAGGTGCAGCAGCCCGCAGAAGACGAGCAGGTTCGTCAGCGTGAACATGACCCCCTCCTTTCTAGATCGCGCCCATGGCCGCCAGCAGCGGCAGGACGACGCGTTCCACGAACGGAAGATGGAAGAGCAGCGGCGCCGGCAGGATCACCGCCGCCAGCGCGAAGATGCGACCGCGCAGGCCGCGGCCCAAACCGAACCGCCGACCGACCTTCGACCGCTCCAGCAGCGCACCGATGAGTTGGAGCGTGAAGTAGCCGAACGGAAGGCCCCAGCCGCCGCAGGCCGGAACCGAGATCACCGCTTCGTGCACGAGGCCCGAGAGGGCGAAGACCAGTGCCCACGCGCCGCGCGCGCCCAACCGTTCGCGCGCCGATGCGGCGCAGCATTCGCGCGCGGCCGCACTGAACGCGGTGTTCCATCGCTTCGTCCAGAACTCGGCCAGGGAGCGCGCCCGGTGCGGTTCGTGCATCAGGCACTCGGCCTGCACGCCGGCGGCTTGCCAGAAGAGGGCCAGCAGGTCGAAGAACCCGAAGTGGACCAACAGCACCGCGCCGGCCATGCCCGTCCACGCGGCGGCGTACGCCGAGATTTCCGCGACGTGGCGCGTTGCGCCCCACAACAGCAGGGCGCCCAGCAGCGTGCGGGCGGCGGCGCCCGACCAGACGCTCTCCTCCGGCGGCGGCGCCGTGCGCGGACCCAGGAACGCGCGCGCGTCCAGGCCCGGCCAAAGCAGCAGGTACGATATCGACCGCGCCGCCGAAGGCGCTGCCGCATTGCGTAAGGCCATCCTCCAGGTCAGCCATTTCAGGCCGCCCAGGATCGCGAAGGCGAGGGCGAACATGAACGCCAAGGGCGGCCAGCCGAGGGCCCGCGCCAGGACACAGGCGGCCGCGGGCAGCACCAGAAGCGGGGCGAGGTCGCTCGCCGCGCGTGCGGCGGAGGCGGCCGCCGGCAGCGCCCGCGCGGGGCGTCGGATTTTTCTTGCGTCGGCAGTATTTGTTATTTCTGTAATCACAGAAATCATGCCTCACAAAAAAGGCGCGCTGAATTTCCGCGCGCCCGTTCCCGGTGCTACGACGCCAGGCCCAGCAGCTTGGTCACCTTCCCGCCCAGCTTGACGAACTTGATCACCGACTGCGTCGGCAGCCGGCGGATCTCGTCGTACCAGCTGCTGTTCAGCGAAAAGAACTCGTGGAGCGCCTTCAACTGCTTCTTCAGGTGCGCCTGGGCCTTGGGTTCCTTCTCGAGTTCCTCAACGCATTCGGACAGCACGCGCAGCGTCGGGTCGATCTCGCGGCGCTTGCGTTCCTCCAGCACGACGCGGAAGAGCTCCCACGGGTCCTGGATCGATTCGAAGTGGTCGCGGCGGTCGCCCAGCACGTGCACGGTCTTCACGATGCCCCAGTTCTGGAGTTCCTTGATGCTGGTGCTGACGTTGCTGCGCGCGACCGCCAGCGTCTCAGCGATCTCCTCGGCCTGCAGCGGTCTCTCGCTGGCGAACAGGAGCGCGTGGATCTGCGCGACGGTGCGGTTGACGCCCCAGCGGGTGCCCATCTCGCCCCAGTGGAGGACGAACTTCTCGAGGACCGGGCTGAGCTTCATCGTAGTTTCTCCTATTTCTGTCTATACTGAAAATACTGTCATTTCGGCGCGCGGTCAAGGGCGAAGCATGCGGATTCCGGCCGCCCTTTTGCAACTCGTTTCAAGAAAAGGAATTAGCCGCGAAAGCGCACCTACTGGCAGGCGGCCCAGTTGCTGTCGGGCTCGTAGATGGTCAGGTGCGTGGTGCTGGTCGAGCCGCGGTCGCTCTGGTAGACGTTCCCGGTGGCGTTGATCTGGAAGCTGTTGCGGCCTGTGTTGTCGTAGCTGGCAGGCACGGCCGAGAGCGCGTAGCCCATGGTCATGTTGGCAGCGACGAAGTACGTCTGCGAGCCGCCCGGCGCGTTGGCGCCCTGCCCGGTAAGGATCTGGAAAACGTAGCCGCTCTTGGCCGGCACGGTGCCGGGTTCGCCCTCGGCGCTGGCGAAGGCGTTGTCGACCAGCGTCAAATCACCCGAGCCCGCGTTCTGTTCGAAGAGGCTGTTGTTGCCCTTGAAGGCCAGCGCGTACTCCAGGACGCCGTCGCTGTCGTAGTCGGTGCGGCGGTAAAGGTCCTGCGCCTCGGCATAGGTCTTGCACGCGGCCACGGCGGTGGCCTCGTTGGTGGCCATGCGCGCGCGCAGCATGTTGGGGATGGCGATGGCGGCGATCAGGGCAATGATGGCGAGGACGATCATCAGTTCGATGAGAGTGAAGCCGGTATTTTTACGCACACAAAACTCCGTAATAAGGGTTCTCTACCACGCCCATCCCGGGCCTGCGGCAGTCCCCGAATATCGTTCCGGCCGCCCCTGCTGATAGGGAGAAACCTAGACTTACTTGACCACTAAGTCAATAATCTTCCTAAAATTTTGTTCTATTTATGGCTGGTAATTTCCCTATATGCGATACGCGAGGCAGAGCATCAGCTCCCCGTGCGGCGCGCGGCATTCGGTCTTGATCCAATGCCGGATGGCACCGTCCTCGGTGGGCAGTGCGGGATCGAGTTGCCCAAGCTCCTGCGCACGCACCTGTGCAGTCCGGTAATTGTTCAGCGAGCCGCGATGCTGCACGAACTCGACGCGGAAGCCCGCCGCATCGAGCATCTTGCGCAGGGTCGCTTCGGTCGGCAGCAGGAAGTGCTCGGGCACCGAATACTGCGTCCAGGCGAGGCCGAAGGCCGTGCGCATGCGGCTGTCGAAGTTCGGCACGTCGATCATCAACGCGCCGCCGGGCGCCAGCACGCGGCGGATTTCCTTCAGCACGCCCAGCGGATCCGGCACGTGCTCGAGCACGAACAGCAGCGTCACCGCGTCGAAGATGCCGTCGGGGAACTTCTGCTCCTGCAGATAGCCGCCGCGCACTTCGATGGGGTAGCTCGCACAGGCGCGCTTCGCGGCCTCGTGGTCGGTCTCCACGCCTGTCACCTGCCAACCGATGTAGGCGAACTTCACCGCCTTCTCGCCGGAACCGCTGCCGACGTCCAGCAGCCGCCCGCGCTTCGCGCCGGCCCAGGGCACGCACATATGCCCGTGCTCTTCCTGGTAGCGCGCCCAGCGCGCGGCCCAGAGTTTCTTCAACACGCCGGCGAAGAGCGGCTTCGGCGGATAGTCCAGGAAGACGCGATGCATCAGCCGCCGCGTGTAACTCTTCAGCGCGCCGGGGCGCCGCGCGACGGCTTGGTGTTTGTGGTACTCGTCGCCGTAGACCTGGTCGAGGTCCTCCGCGCGCGGGTCGAGGAAGACGAGGCCGCACTTCGCGCAGCGCGAGAAGCTGAACGTCTGCGCGCATTGCGGGCGGTAAAAGTTCGGAAGTCCGGCGACGGCGCACGACTTCTCCCCCGCCCCGCAGAACGGGCAGGCCACGGCGTGGACGGGCAGGTCGCCGGCGGGGCCGGCTGCGGGGCCGGCGGCCTTCGGGGATGCGGGCGCGGACATGCGCGGAGGATACTCCACTTTGCGAAACGCGGAAAGTTCGCCGCCTCCTCCTTATTATAAGGAGGCGCGGGGCCTTCATACGGCCTGCCGGCCATGATGCAACTTCAATCCGCACCGCCCTTTG
>JAKLKQ010000041.1 GCA_023150555.1 Planctomycetota bacterium | reverse complement strand
GTGCGGGCCTTGGCAGGGACCGTGGAAAAATTCCCACGGTCCCTGCCAAGGTGGTGCCTGCGTTCGCAGGCAGCACCGGCGGTTCTCCGAAACGCCGGCCCGCACCGCACCCAGGTGGGCGGGCAAATTTTTACGCCGCCGCCTTCGCTTTCCGCAGCGTCCTGAAATCGCGCACGAGACTCCACAGCAAGAGTAGCGCGAAGAGGATCGTGAGCCAGAACTCGGGGAGTGCCACGATGCCCCACGGCCCCTCGTCGCGGCGGCGTTCCCAGATCTGCGCGTCTTCGTTCTCCTTGCTCGTGAGCAAGAGCAGGCGGTCGCCCGACGCCGCGAAGGGTTGCTCCGGGAGCCACTTGTTGGCTGTGCCGTCAAGCACCGCAAGGATATCGCCGCTGTCCAGGTCGCCGATACGCATATCCCCGGCACCTCTCCACAACAGCGCGCGGCGTCCATCGGGCGAAATGCTGGCATCGCCGCCGGCGATCTGTACGAGGTTTTCGCCGGTGCCGGAATCCCACGCCGCGACCTTTTCGCTGGTCACCAGGACGATGCGCCTATCCTGCTTTGCGTAAGAGAGCGATACTTGCCATTCGTTCCATCCGTTCGGCAGCTTCACGCGGCAGAGTTCGTGGTTGTTCTCAATATCCCACTCGGCATACCAGTCTTCCTTTGGAATGATATCGTTGCCCCACCAGAATTCGGCCACCTTGGAACGGAATGATTCGGTCGTGACCATCCGTTTGCCGTCGGAACTTATGGAGTCGTAAAAGCACGGTTTGCCTTCGGGGTGACAGAGGAGTTCGAGCGTATTCGTGTCCCGAACCGCGGATTCCGAAGGGTCGGCGAAGAGCAGATGCCGGCCGCCGAAGAGGCGGGGTTCCGATACTAGTTCCTCCGCGAAGATGCGCTCGGGCTTGCCGGTCTGAAGGTCCACCGCGCAGGTTCTGGCACTGGGGACATGGGATTCGTAGTTGAAGGCAGTCTCCAAGGTGAGGCTGTTGAAATTCTCTTCTTCCACGCGGGGCACCAGGCTCCCGACCAGCCGGCGTCCGTCGGGGGAGAAGAAGAGCGGGGACCTTAGTGAAACGCTGATCTCGTCCTGCTGCTGGCCGGAGGATGTATCGAAAACTTCCACGACGTCCCGGTAGTCTCGGACGAAACAGATCGCGATGCGCGTGCCGTCGGGCGAGAAGGCGCAAGCGTTCACTTGCGCCGCCACGTTTTCGAAAACCAGGCGCCGCTCCCGCTTCGCCAGGTCCCACAACTCCGGTGCGCGGTTCTTGAATTCAACCAACAGCAGTAACCCGTCCGGGGAGAAGTGCAGCTTGCTCGGCGGTTTCTCCAGCGAACCGGGCAGCAGCGGCTCGCCCGTGCGCGCGTCGAAGATGGCTTCGGTGAAGTCGAATTTGTCGTATCCGACGATCACCCAGCGGCTGTCGGCGGAGAAGTGCACGAAGTCATGGGCGTCGGAAAGTACTTTCTGCCCGAAGAGGATGCGGCTCATACGCTCGCCGGTGCGCGCGTCCCAGACGATGGTCTCGTTGGCGTCGAGCGGCGAGGGGACTAACGGCGCGTAGGACCGCGCGTACGTCAGAACCAGTTCGCCGTCGGGCGACCAGGCCGCAGCTGCTATGCTCGCGGCATGGCCGCCCAGACGGTGCTGGAGTTCCCAGGGGCAGGGTTGCAGCCACAGTCCGTACGCGGCGGCGAAGAGCAACACGCAAAGCGTAAGCGTGCGCAGCGAAAACCGCGGGCGCCAGCGGCGCGGTAGCTTCGTGGGCGCGGCGCATCGCTGGCCGGCACTGCTGGACAAGCCAGCAGCGGCACCCGCCGTTTCGGCGGGCGATCCGTCGGCACCCCCATCGGTTTCGGCGGGCGCGCGGGGCGTTGATTCGGGCACGTCGCTCATGAGGGCAGTATAACCCCCCTTAGGACTCAGGCTTCCGGATGCAGGAGTCAGGGGACGAACGCCTGCAGTGCGCCATCTTGAAACTGCGGGCCAACGCCAGTTCCTCCTAAAGATGGGCGGCGAAGCCGCTCCGCCCCTGAATCCTGAAGCCCGATTCCTGAATCCTTTCCTTTCAGATTTTCCGTGTCAAATCCTCGTAAAATTCCGGGGCTCGGGTGGTACGCGCACATCGCGCAACATAACACATCCACGATGTGCAGCGTTCATGTAAGTCCTTATTGCACTCCGCGCAGCACGCCGTGCAATTTTGTCATAAGTCCAATGATTCCGAAAATTGAACCGGTGCTGCACCTTGTTGGAATTGAGGATAGATTGATACAAATCGCCATGTGCACTCCAGCACGTCGCGCAGCACGTGGTGATTTGCGAAATTTCGCGACCGACGATTTTTGTCAGTCGCGAGATTTCGTGAATCCGAAAAATTGGCGGGAGAATGAGACGGCGCCGTTTTTGACGGCGCCGTTTCGAGTGCTGCGGATTGGGGTTTACTGGTCGGCGCTTTCCTTTTTCTTGCGGCCGCGCTTCTCGCCGCCTTCGTTGGCGTCGTCGCCGCCTTCGTTGCGGCCGCTGGCCTTCTTCTCGCCGTCGCCTTCGCCCTTGCCCTTGTCGTTGCCCGCGCCGGCCGCCTCGCGCTGCTCCTTGTTGAGCTCCAAGACGCGCCAGCCGCCGTCGCCGCCCTTGTTGGTGAGCTCGAGGGTCACTTCGTCGCCCTTGTTGAGCGTCGCCAAGTAGCGCACGTGCAAGGCGTTACGCTCCTTGTTGTCGCCACCGCCGGCCGCGACCTTGATCGTCTGCCCGACGAGCGACTCGGCGTTCTTGGCCTCGTTGCCCTTCCAGAGCTTCACGATGCGGGCGACCTTGAAGTCGATCGTGCCGTCGTCGTTCTTGGCTTCCACTACGCCGCGGACCTGCCCGCTGAAGCCCGCCAGCCCGTCGCCGCCTTCCTTCTTGTCGCCTTCGGCGCGCGCCAGGCCACTCAGCACCAGCACCGCCACTGCCACTGCAAGTACGTGCCGCTTCATGACTTCCTCCCTGTGAAATGGGTTAAGGCTTCTCTCCCTGTAGTTCCAACAAGACGCCGCTCGGGTGCAGGGAATTCAGCACTCCGGACGGAATGCCGTAACTCCTTTGCAGACAGCAACTAGCGATTGACTCACGGGGCGCTCGGCGTCGCCGCGGGGCCCTCCTGCGGCCGCCCCCGCAGCGCCTGCCACGCCAGTGCCGTCAGCACCACCGCGCCGCCCGCCAGCGACCAGGGCCCGGGCTTCTCGCCCACGGCGCAGTACGCCCAGAGCGGGTTCAGGATGGGCTCGACGAGCGCCAGCAGGCTCGCTTCGCTCGCCTGGATATAGCGCAACCCCTTGACCAGCAACCAGTAGCCGACGCCGACCTGGAAGACGCCGACGACCACCAAAAGCCCCGCCAAGCGCAGCTCCTCGCCGCCCAGCGGCACCGCCGCCATGCGCGGCAGGCAGATGGCGATCGTCAGCGCGTTGCCCCACACGACGATCATCTGCGCCCGGCTGGGCCGCGCCGCGCCGCCGCGGTCGAGCATGCCCAGCTTCTGCGAGCCGCCCGTGGGCAACTCGGCGGGATCCTGCCCCCAGCGCATCCCGATGACCGCCAGCGCGTAGGTGATGCCGCTCAGCAGCGCTAGCACGTTGCCGGTGGCTTCGCCGGCTTCGAGCTGGCCCTGGAAGAACAAAACGAGCCCGCAGCCGCAGATAACCATCACCATAAGGTCTTGGGGCTGAAAGCGTTCCTTGAGGATGAAGGGGCTGAAGATCAGCACCCACACAGGCGCGGTGTCCTGCAGGAAGATGACGTTGGCGGCGCTGGTGAGCATGTTCGCGAGCACGAAGAAGATCAGCATGCCCGCGTAGCTGAGGGAGAGGGCCAGGAGTTTTCCGCTCGGGCGCAGCGGCTGCGCGCGCCAGGCGCGCGTGGCGAGGGCCATGAACAGCAGCGCGCCCATGCTGCGGAAGCCGGCGACCTGCCAGCCGTCGAGGTTCGCGCCCTTGCCGAGCTTCACCGCCGCGCCGCCGAAACTCCAGCAGATGGCGGCGGCGAGGACCAGCAGTCGTCCGCGAAGGAGGGGGTTCATGGCAGCACGTCTCCGTCAACCGAGCGGGCCCGGTTAGCGGTCCTGCTCGGTTTGGGTATGGAGGCCTATTTCAGGCCGCGGCGATCGTCACGTTCGCCGGTGATGTAGCGCATGTTCTCTTCGGTGCGGCGGATGTTGTCGTCCTGATGAGCCTGGAAGTCCTTGAGGTTGGCGACGACGTCGCCGGGGCGGATCTCGGTCTCGGTGTTCCACCAGCGGCGGATGGCCTCGCGCAGTTGGCTGGGACCGGGTTCCTGGGCGGTGAAGTAGCTCTCGACGTCCGCCTTGGTCTTCTGCGGGCGCAGCTTGGACTCGCTGTTCCAGTAGCGCCGCACGTCCTCGCGGGCGTCGGCGGGCAGGCTGGCCTGGTGGTCGAAGTAGGCCTCGATGTTCTGCTTGGTCTTCTGGGTGCGGATCACGGTCTCGTTGTGCCAGTAGCGGCGCATGCCCTCGCGCAGCTCGGGCGGCAGGGTGGACTGGTGCTGCCAGTAGGACTCGACGTCGTTGACGACGTCGGCGCTAAGGCTCTTCTGGTGGCCCCACCAGCGGCGCACGGCCTCACGCAGTTCGGGCGGCAGGGACGACTGGTGCTCCCAGTAGTCCTCGACATTCTGGGCTGTCGCAGCGCTGCGGAGGTTCTGCTCGTTGTGCTTGTAGCGGCGCACGCCCTCGCGCAGTTCCTGGGGCAGGCTCTTCTGGTGCTCGAAGTAGGCCTGCACGTTGGCCTCGACCTTGTCGGCGTACTCGCACTGCTTGCGGTAGAACTCGCGGACCTGGTCGCGCAGGTTCTTGACCTGGGACATGTGGTATTCCCAGTAGTCGTCGACGTTCTTCTCGGTCGCGGCGCTGCGGAGGTTCTGCTCGTTGCGTTTGTAGCGGCGCACCGCCTCGCGCAGTTCGGGCGGCAGCGTCAACTGGTGCTGGTAGTAGGTCTCGACGTCGTTCTGGACTTCCCAGGCCAGGCGCATTTGCAGAGCCTTGTAGGCGCGGACGTTTTCGCGCAGGTACTGGGGGTTGTCGCGCTGGTGAGCGAAGTAGGCGTCGATGTCGTTAACCATGTCGTCGGCCAGGCGTTCCTGGTAGCGCCGGTACTCGCGTACGTTCTCGCGCAGGTTGGCGACGACTTCGGAATTCTTCTTCTCGTAGTTGTTGACGTTCTGGACGGTCGCGTTGGCGCGCTGGCGGTTGGCGCCCATGCAGCCGCCCAGAAGCAGGGCGGCCGCCGGCAGCGCCAGCGCCCATCCCGCCGTCCGAAGCCTCTGCCGCTGCGCGTGCATCGCCCACTCCCGCCAACTTCGTACCGGGCCGGCCGGCGCCCTTCAACAGGGACGCGCGGGCGAGACCCGTCGTCAGTCTCAATGTGGCAAGTCTTTTACCTTAACGGATTAGCACGGATGGGTCAATAGGGGGAGGCGGGGGCTTCAGCGCTTGTATTTCTCGCTGCTGGACTCCAGGAAACGCCGTTCCTCGGGGGTCAGCGCCCCCATGCCCTGCTCGGAGATCTTCTTCAGCAGGCGGTCGACGCGCTCGGCCGTGTCGGCGTCCACGCGGCCCAGGCGCGCGCTGGCCGACCGCGACAGCGGCTCCTCGACCACGTTCCCCGGCGTGACCTGTTCGACCACGCGCAGGCGCGGCTTGCGGCGGAAGAGATTGCGCAGCGCGCGCAGGGGCGTGAAGCGTGGGCCCCCGTCGACGGGGAACATACGCAGGTCGTACTTGCTGTAGAGGAAGCCGGCGAACGCACCGCCCAGGTGCGCGGCGTGGCCGATGCCGTCGGCCGGGCCGACGAAGATCTTGTGGAGGTCCCACACGCAGTAGATCACCACCAGCCACTTGAGCTTGATCGGCGCCAGCCCAAACAGCATCAACTCCTCGTCGGGGTACAGGAAGGCGGTGCAGACGGCGATGCCCATCACCGCGCCCGAGGCGCCCAAGGCGCCGGCGTACTGGGCAAGCAGTTCGGAGAAGGCCAGCTTCATGCCGATGTCGCCGGCCGAAGAGATCGCGCCCGCGATGCAGTACAGCAGCAGGAAATCGAGCGAGCCGTAGACGACTTCGAGCTTCTTGCCCAGCCAGTACAGCACCACCATGTTCATGAGCAGATGGAAGATCTCTTGGTGCGAGATGGCTGCGGTCAGGAGCGTGTGCAGGCGCCAGTGATTCAGCACACCGTCGGAACGGCAGACGAAGTGCGTCTCCATCACGTCCTTTAGGCTGGGGATTTGCCAGAGGATGAAGACTGCGATGTTCACGGCGATGAGCACGGTGAGCGTGGAGTGGTGCCCGAAGAGCGCGCGGAAGCCGCCGTCCTCGCGCCGCGATGGGTCGCGTACCGTGGCGTAGTCGCGGTCGTACAGTCCCATCGAGCGTCCGTCTCCCGAGGCGCACCAAAGAAAATCTTAACGGGGAGGAGCGGAAGGCGCGCTGCTCTTTAATATGCCCGAACTGCCCATTCATTCAAGACTTTCATAGGTGGCAGAAGATTTGTGCGGGTTGCGGGGCTTTTTGCCCTGAACTTCGTTCCGCTCCGCTCACCGTAGCCTCCGGCTACGGCACCGCTTCGCGCGCCTCGTTCAGGCCCAAAATCCCTCGCAACGTGGTCGCGCACTGCCTGCGGGATTGCGGGGCGTTTCGCCCTGAACATCGTACGACCGCGCTCAGAGCGGCAGCTTGACCGGCTGGCCGGTCTCGGCGCTGCGTTCGGCCGCGAAGACGATCTCGTGGGTCTTGATCGCGTCGAGGCTGTTGGAGCTGCTCACCGGGCCGCCGCGGACCCACTCGACGAACTCGTCGATCATCTTGTCGAAGGGGTGGTGGGCGACGTCGGCGCTGTCGGGCCCGATGCCGGGCACGGTAAGGAAGGCCTTGGCTCCCGCGAAGTCCTCGCTGTACATCTGCTCCTCGCGGACGCTCCCGCGCGTGCCGAGCAACTCGAGCGCGAAGGCGTACGGCATGTTGCACTCCAGGCTGCTGCCGACGTTGGCGAGCGTGCCGTCGGCGTACTTCATCTGCAGGAAGATGTTGGGCGGGAAGTCGAAGTCCTTGCGCCGGAAGGGCCCGCTGGCGTAGGCGTGGACCTCGGCGACGGGCTTCTGCTGCCCGATGTACCAGCGCACCAGATCGACGGCGTGACAGCCGCCCATCAGCAGGCTGCTGCCGCTGGTGGCGCGCTTGGCCTTCCACTCGCCCTTGACCTCGTGCAGGTAGGCGGCGTGCGCGAAGAAGATCTGCCCCAGCGCGCCCTTGTCGATTTGGCTCTTGATCGAGACCAGCCGCGGATACCAGTGGCAGACGAAGCCGCAGGCCGACTTCACGCCGCTGTCTTTCAGGGCCTTCTCGAAGGCGCGCAGTTCCTCGAGGTTCATCGCCAGGGGCTTCTCGATGAAGACGTGCTTGCCGGCCTTCGCGGCGGCGATGGCCTCGCGCGCGTGCTGGTAGTTGATGGTGCAGATGGTGACGATGTCGATGTCGTCGCGCTCCAGGGCTTCCTCGAAGCGGTCGTTGCTGCTGTCGCACGTGAAGTTGAACTTTTCGAAGTAGCGCTCGGTGCGGGCCTGCGTGCGCGCGTCGATGTGACGGATCTCGGTGTGCGGGTTCTTCAGGAAGGCGGCGATGTGCTCGCCCGCCACCCAGCCCGACCCGCGCACCAGCACGCCCAGCTTTTTGCCGTCGCCCATCGTTCGTGGTCTCCGATCGCTTTTGAGGAAAATGCGATCCTAGCGACGGGCCCTGGGCCGCGCAACCCGCGTATAGCGTGCGGGGACCGACCGCCTATACTGGCATTCATGGTGCAACCGCGTTTCACCTGGTGGTCCTGGCGCTCGCGGTGCCGTGGCTGGCCTACGCCGGCGCGGTCGCAGCGCGGCTGCAATTCGAAGAGGCGAGCCGTCCCGAGCGGGACACGCAGACCCTGCGCGTGCTGCTGGCGATGTTCGTGGGCACGGCCGCGGAGCTGGTGCTGGCGCCGTTCTGCGTGTCGGGCATGGGCTGGGTCTGCGTGCCGCTGGTGATCGGCTCCTTTGCCGGGTGTCTGGCCTTGGAAGCGGACCTGGACGGCATCGTCGGCGCAATGCTGGCGGGGATCGTGGACTTCGCAGTGGGCGCGGTCGTGGCCCTGCCGGTCTTTATCGTGGTCCTGGTCCTGGGCGAGGGCGCCGGCATACGCAGCGGCGGGGTGCTGCCGGCGGTGGTGGTCTCCTCGGGCGTCGCCAACCTGGTCTTCGTAAGCCGGATGTTCAAACGCGCGCACCGCGTGCGCGGCGAGGGTGGGGATCAAGGGGAGCTGGAGGATTTTCAGCTGGAGAAAAAGCCGGACCCTCCCAATGAAACGGCGGCGGAGCAACCCCCGCCGTCGGAGTCCTGATACGAATCGCGTGAGCTTGCGCTGTTAGTGGCCGCCGCCGCGCTTCTTCACTTCCGGCTTCTTGGTGGCGATCTTGTAGCCGGCCCAGCCGATGCCGCCCACCAGCAGGCAAATGCCGACCATCAGGTGCGTGACCTTGGGTGCATACCGGTCGTCCTTCTTGGCCGCCTTGGGCGGTCCGCCGGCGCCAGGAGGTGCAGCAGGTTTTTCGGCCATGGTCCTTCCTCGTGGATGCCCGATGGTGCCCGGCAACGGTCCGACATCTTGCCGCAAGCGCACCCCGTGGTCAACCCCAACTGGCCAGCCTGCGCGCATTGCGTGTGAAGTTCCGGCGAAACGCGTCACATGTGCAGGGGACATACCCTGTTTCACCGCGACGGTCTTGCGGGTTCCAGTCCGGAAATTTCCTCCTTCTCCTGAGTCCCCCGCGTGCGGCGCCGCGTGTGCCACTCCCAGAGAAAGGGAATGGAAGTGGCCAGCACGAACCAATGCGCGAGGTTGTAACTCAGGAAGACGTAATCGATGTCCGCGTGATCCGAGAATTCGATGCCGTACGGATAGACCACGACGAGCCACGGCCAGCCGAAGGCTGTGCCCCAGGCCGGCCAGTTGGGATAGGAAGCCTCCCAGGGAATGCTCCGCGGGGCGCAATTCGCTGCGAGCAGTAAACCGAGCGTCATGAAGAACGCGATCCGAGTTCCCCGTTGGAGGCGCAAATAGTGCTTCCTCGCGACGAACTCCATTATGAAAGCCAGGTATGCGAGCAATTCCAGGCAGACGACCGCGTTGAAGAACTCCAGCGAGGGCATGTAGAGCGGAATTTGCGGCCGTGCACCGAAGTAGAAGTCAACGGTCATCGGCCAGCCGCGCACGGCCAACTCGCTGTCTAGGCGGTAGGTCGCAACGACGTTCCCGTACAACATGAATGTTGCCACGAGCATCACGAGTACGCAGGTGCTCAGGTGAAGCTGCGGCTTCGGCAGGCGCTGGCAGACGAGCCATTCGACGAGTACGCAAACGAAAAGGAGCGCACAGAGACAGAGAATGACGTTCAGGCACAGATGCTTGGGATGTAGAAACCAGGGCGTAGCAAAACACGGAAACGGAAACCCCCAGGCATGGGGCGAGTAAGCGCCGGCCACCACCTGGCACAGCCCTAGCGCGCCGGCGGAAACCAGGCCAACGACCCGCGTCGCCGGATGCAGGCTTGCCCGCGCGCGCTTGAGGCCGGAGGAGGGCCTCAAGGCGCGGTATTCACCAGAAGTTGGAATTGGTTGCACAGCCTATTCATCCGCACCGCCGGATCGTCGCAGCCATCGGATAAGCGTGTTACGTTTCAATCCGGAGATGGATCGCAGGATTCCGGCGATTTCGAACGAGGCGGTAGGCTACTTTGAGGTGGCGCCATTCTTCTCGCCTTCCTTGCCGAACAGCCGCGCGCGGTGTTTGGCCACCAGCGCCTTGAACTCGGCCTCGTTGCGGTACACGTCCAGGTCCACGTCCTGGTCGATCCACTCGAAGATGTGAGTGCCGGCAGCCAGCGAGAGCGCCCGCTCGAATTGCACGTAGAATTTCTCGCGCTGTTTGCTGACCGCGAAGAACCACGTGCGCATGATCTCGTAGAATTCCACGTCGACGCGCGGCGCCTCGATCTTCTCGAACTTCGTGATTCCCGCGTCGCGTTCGCAGTTCAGCACCATGTACCCGGCCTCGATCATCTTCAGGTTCCAACTCTCCGGGTTCAGCGTCAGCGCCTTGCGGATGCTCTTCAGCGCATCGCCCAGCTGTCCGTCGTTCTTCTGCAGGATCGCAAGGTTGTACAGCGCGCCTGCGTAGACCGGCTTGTTCTCCTCGTCCTCCAGCGCCACCGCCAGCTCCATGTAACGCCGCGCGCCGCGCCAGTCCTTCAGCGCACGGTGGCAGAAGGCCAGCTGCTGCAGCACGTGCGATTGCGCCGACTTCGGCGCGTGCTTGAACGCCACCAGCAGGATGCGCCGTTCGGCCTCGTGGTCCCCGCGCGCCGCGGCGTCGCCGGCCAGGTAGGTCAGCGCGCCCGTGCGCACGCTGGGCGGCACGGCGGGGCTGGCCGCCAGGCGCGCGATCTGCCGCGCGGCCTCGTCGCGGCGGTTGGTCAGGTCGGCCATCAACTCGCAGCGCTGCAGCGCGACGTCGCTGCGGCCCGGCGCGAGTTTCTCGGCCTGCTCCATCAGGTCGACGGCGGCCTCGATCTTGTTTTCGCTGCGGCGGTGCTGCGCGGCGACCAGCAGCAGCTCGGCATAGAAACGGTCGGCGTCCAGGCTTTTGCCCCAGCCGAGTTTCTCGATGTCCTCCTCCGTGGCGTTCGTGCGGCGCAGGTAGTTCTCGTCGGGAATCGCGCGGCCCTCGGCGGTGGTCTCGATGTTGATGCGCGCTACGCCATCGTCCCAGCGCGCGAAAGCGTGGCCGGGCACGATCACCAGCTTGACCGGCAGCCCCAGCGCCTCGCCGGCGACCACGTACAGCGTCGACGTGCCCAGGCAGTTGGCCTGCTTGCGCAAAAGTGCCGCCGCCAACGACGCGTCGCGCCAGTACATGTTGCTTAGGTAGCTCACCGAACGGCCCGACAGCAGCGTCTCGTTCAGCGCCGCGATTTTTTCCTCCGGCGTCGCGGCCTTCGCCAGCGCGGCGCGCGCGCGGTCCATCAGCGCGTTGAAGGCGGCCCGCGCCTGCGGCAGATCCAACTCGGGCTCCTGCACGAGGTTCAGCTGCAGGACCTTCTCGAAAAGCGACTCCTTCTTCGCTGCATCCGCGGCCTGCGGAACGATCGGCGCGCTGCCTTCGCCGGCGAGCAGCCGCCCGGGTGCCGAAAACAGCAGCGCGAGGACAAGGATCGCCGCCTTGCGTGTCGGAGACACTCTTTGCATGCGCATCATGCAGGCATCCTTTAAAGGGGGCACTTGGAAGGCATACCGTTTCGCTTCGTTGTGGCAGTTATAACTTCCGCTAGAGTAGGCGACAACCGTTTGGCCTGGAGATTAAACGTTCATGTTGCACCGGCGGAAAAGGATGTTCTCTGCAATCGTGCTGCTGCTGGCGGCTGCCTGTCCGGCGCGTGCCGGCGAAGAAAAGGTGCCCGACCCCAAGGTTGTCCGCGCCGAGATCGACGCGCTGATCGCCAAGGCCGCCCAGGCGCCGCGCCTGACGCCGGCGGCGGTGAACCGCGCGATCGAACGTTCGATCAGCTACGGCGCGCCGGCCTACAACCGCGGCGACCACGACGCCTGCTACGAGTTCTACGCCGCGACGGCGAAGGCGCTGCTGGACCGCTTTGGCGACGAGAAGAAGCTCGAGACGATGACGCCGCGCGCGAAGCAGGCGCTCATCGACCTCAAGGCCGCGCTGGCGCGCGCCGCCGGCTACGGCGAAGCGATGAAGAAGGCCTGGGCGATGCGCTTCGCCTTCGACAAAGCCATGACGGCGTATGCCGTCGCGCAGCAGGAGTGCGAGACGCTGGTGAGCCTGGGCACCAACAACTTCCGCTTGGGCCTGTACGCCGAAGCCGAAGACGCGTTCGCCACAGCGCTGGGTATCCTGCGCGAACTGCACGACGCCGACGGCGAAGGCGCCAGCCTGAGCATGCGCCTGGCGCCGCTGGCGCTCAGCAACGCGCGCTTCGCGCAGGGACGCTTCAAGGAAGCAGCCGAGGCGCTGGAGGTGGGTCTGCGCTACGTGCCCGAGTGGCCGACGTACGAGGTCGACCAGCGCGGCTTCTACGGCGAGGAAGGCGCGCACGAAGCCTGCGTCGCGAAACTCGAGGCCGCCGCGCAGGCCGCGCCCGACGCCGCCGAATTGGCCCTGCTGCTGGGCCACGAGTACTACTTCGGCGGGAAGAAGCCCGAAGGCGAAGCGCAGTTCAGGAAGGTGGCGAAACTGAAGCCCGACCACGCCGGCGTGAAGGCCTTCCTGCGCGTGCTGGCCGACAGCCCCGAGCAGCAGGCGATCCGCGCGCACATCAAGGCGCTGGGCAGCGAGTCCTTCGACGCGCGGCAGAAGGCCGGAGAGGCGCTGGAGAAGGAAGGCCGCTGGGCTGCGCCCGCGCTGCTGGAAGCCACGCGCACCAGCCAGGATGAGGAAGTGCGCACGCGTGCGATGGCGCTGCTCAACAAGCTCTACGGCACCGACGACCACGCCGCCGGCAACGAGAACATGGCGGACGAATAAGCGAGTCGTCGAAGCGCCGCGGGCCCTTCGATCATGCGTTATACTGTACCCGGGGCAACCAGACGCAGCGCACGCAACGGGAGACGGGCATGGGCAAGGCGATCTTGGTGTTGCTGGTCATCGGGGCGGGCATTGCCGGCTACATCGTGTACGTGGGCTACCAGCGCGTTGGCGGCGAGGCGATGAAGGACCGCTACGTAGCCGAGAAGGAAGCGCGCGATGCGAAGAACGCCGGCGAGGCCAAGAGCGAAGGGCCCGGCGCGCTGGACAAGTTGGGCAGCGCGGTGAAGGAAGGCGGGAAGGCCGTGGGCGAGAAAGTCCAGTACGGCGCGCGCGTGATTTCCAAGGAAGCGAAGGAGCTGATCTTCGGCGACATGAAGCTGACGATCGATCCGTATCCGATCGAAGTGGAAACCGGCAGGAAGACGGTCGTGAAGATCAAGCGCCACGGCGGCGAGATGGAAGCCCTGACGCTCGACATAAAGGTCGGCAGCGGTGCGAATGTCTCGATTTCGGGCGGCGAATTCGCGAAGAAACAAGCCGAGACGACGTTGACCGTGATGGCCCTGCCCGGCCAGGTCGGAGAAACGCAACTGACGCTCCGCGCGGGTGAAGCCCAGGCCGTCGTGCCGATCATCGTGCGGTAACGGCAGGGTGAGCCGATAGGGGTGAGGGGTCAGGGTTGGAACGCCTTCGGCGTGCTTTTTTGAAACGGATTTCTCTCGCGTAGATCCAGTATCAAAAAAAGAGCGGCGTAGCCGCTCCTTCTCTCACCCCTAACCGCTCGTCCCTCACCTCTGACATTCACGGCCAGTGCTCGCGGTCGTACTTGGCGCCGTGGTTGCGAGGCATGAAGAGCGCCGCGAAGCCGGCGCCGAGCACCAGGCCCGCGGCGAGGAAGCCCAGGAAGATGGGCGTGTGCAGTTCGTAGTTGTAGATGGACATCGGCGCGAGCGGGTCGGTGACGCGTTCGAGGTAGAACGGCGCGCCGAGGAACAGGACCACGCCCAGGCCGCACGCGCTGAGCAAAAACGCGAGGCCGAAGCGTTCGAAGCGGCGCGTCTTGTGCGTAGTCGGATCGGCCATGGACGGACTTCCGGGCTTGATCATCCGCAAAGTGTATTGCGGAAGCGCTTTTCCAGCTATTGATAGAGACCGCTAGCGTCCCCGGCCGCGCCCGCGTTCGCGCGGGGGCGACGGCGGGCCGCCTTCGTCCACGCCCTCGAACATGCTGCCCAGCATGTCGCGGTAGGTACTGCCCTTCTCGGCGTCATCCTTCGCCAGCAGGCGCGACTGGTGCAGGCCTTCGAGCACGAACTCCATGGCGCTGGCGAGTTCCAGTGCCTCGTCTTCCATGGGCAGGTGCTTTCGGGCCAGCGCCTCGAGCCCGTCCACCGCGCGCAACATGCTCAGCGTTTCGGCGGCGGGCGCGGTGTCGCGCACGTCCACGGTGCCGCCCTTGGCGAAGTGGTTGACGACGAGCTTGTACGGCCCGAAGGCGGCGTCTTCCTTCGCCTCGCGCGCTTCGCTCTTGTACGCGTCGGGCAGGCGGCGGTCGAAGGCGGACTTGATCGCGCGGCCGATCAGGTGGCGCGCGACGTTGGCCGCGCCTTCCTGCTCGCCTTCGTAGACGAGTTCGATCTTGCCCGTGACGGCGCTGACGGCCTGCTGGAAGTCCACGGGCCGCACGCAGACCTTGGCCTCGCCGGTCAGCAGCCCGCGGCGTTCGGCGTTGGAGACGATATTCTCCAGCAGCGTGATGGGCAGCCGCGCGCTGACGCCGGAGGACTGGTCCAGGAACTCGCTCTTGCGCGCCGCAAAGGCGACGTCGTCGACGGTCTCGCGCAGCCAGGCGGGGATGTGCACGTGCACGTCGCCGCCGCGCGCGCGCCAGGCTTCCTGGTCGGTGATGGCCATGGCGTGCTTCAGGTCGGCGGGGTAGTGCGTCAGGATCTGGCTGTCGATGCGGTCCTTGAGCGGCGTGATGATGCTGCCGCGGTTGGTGTAGTCCTCGGGGTTGGCCGTGTACACCATCAGGATGTCCATCGGCAGGCGCACGGGGAAGCCGCGGATCTGGATATCCTTCTCCTGCATGATGTTCAGCAGGCCGACCTGGATGCGGCTGGGCAGGTCGGGCAGTTCGTTGATGCAGAAGATGCCGCGGTTGGTGCGCGGGATGATGCCGAAGTGGATCACTTCCTCGCTGCTGTAGTCCAGGCGCTTGTTGGCGGCCTTGATCGGGTCGATGTCGCCGATCAAGTCGGCGATGGTGACGTCGGGCGTGGCGAGTTTCTCGCGGTAGCGTTCCTCGCGCGGAAGCCAGTGGATCGCCGCGTCGTCGCCTTGGGCGGCCAGGTGCGCCTTCGCGCCGTTGCTGACGGGCGCGAGGGGGTCTTCGTTGAGCGGGAAGCCGGCCAGCACGGGGATCGCGGGGTCGAGGAACTCGACGAGCTGCCGGGCGATGCGCGTCTTGGCCTGGCCGCGCAGGCCCAGCAGGATGAAGTCGTGGTGGGCCAGCAGGGCATTGACGATCTGCGGCACGACGGTCTGGTCGAAGCCGACGATGCCGGGAAAGAGCGGGCGGCCTTCCTTCAGCGCGGCGGAAAGGTTGCGGCGCAGCTCGTCCTTCACCGAGCACGGCCGGTAGCCGCTCTGCTTGAGTTCACCGACGGTCTGCGGGCGTGGCGCGGGCATCTAGGACTCCCCTGCGGAATGGAGCGGTTAGGCGCGGCGGCAAGCCGCCAACGCGCGGCACGGCCCATTCACTATCCATCCTCGGCGGCACAGCGTCTACTTCTACTTCGCTTACTTCGCGCCGCGTTCGGGCAGGCGGTAGACCTTCTCCGGCGGGGGCGGGTCGGGCAGTTCGACCTTCGGAGGCGCTGCGGTCTTTTCCGTCTTCTCGGTCTTCTTGGGCTGTTCGGTCTTCGCGCCGTCGTTCTTGGGCGTGGCGGCCTCGGTGGTGGCCTTCTTGCGCAGGTCGTCGGCGCCCAGGGTCATGCTGGCGTAGTTGTAGTAGGCGATCTTCCAGATCTCGGGGTGGCCTTCCACCTGCGTGACGGCGAAGCCGTCGTCCTTGTCCGTCTTCGACGGGACGGCCTTGCCGAAGAGCAGGCGGTAGGTCGTGCCGTCCGCGAGCTTGACGGTGAGCTTGGCGTGGGGTTCGGCCAGGCCGCGTTCGGCCTCCGGGACGTCGTCGGCGTAGCCGCTGGAATACAGGTGCGCGGCGGTGACGAAGACGCGCGTGACGGAGCCGAAATCGGCCTCGCCCGCGTCGGCGGCGGGCTCGACGATCTTCCAGACGGGCGGTTCGGTCTTCTTCTCGGCTTCGCCCGGCGGCGCGGGCGCGGGCGCGGGCTCGGGCGGGGGAGGCGGCTCGGTCTTCTCGAGCCGGATGCGCTCGGGGCCCTTCTTGCCGGGGCGCTCGATGACGATTTCCTTCACGTCCTCCTGCTCGAAGCGCAGGACCTGCAAGTCGTACCAGACGGTCTCGTCGAGCACGCGCGCTTCGCCGCGCGTGGTGTGCAGGGAGGCAGCCTCAAGGTTCTGGTCGATCTCCAGCACGTCGTCGTATTCCGGCACGCGTGCGAAGCACTTGTCGTAGCTCGGCGCCACGCCGATCTCGGCCTTGGCGATTACGCTGCCGTCTTCGCCGGTGACTTCCAGGGTGGTCTTGTGCGCGTCGTCAAGACCGAAGGTCGAGAGTTCGGCTTTTCGGCTTTCGACAGGCGCGGCGTCGGCGAGCGTCTTCAGCAGTTCGTCCATGGGTTCGCGCAGCACCCGGCGGGGCTGACCGCTGGTCTCGCCGCCGTGAAGCACCGACCAGATCTCGGGGCCGGTCTTCTTCAGGCGCACGGTGACGCCGCCCTTGCTCAGCACGATCTCCCGCGCGCGGGTCTTGGCGTAGTTCGGGAAAAGGCGCTTGCCGGGCTTCCACTTCCTGTTCCCGGCGCCGGTTCCGACCGTCGTTCCGGGTACCAGCAGGTACAGGCCTGCCAGGACGGCGAGGAGCGCGAAGAGGATGAGCAGGGTCTTGGGTTTCATGCGCTGAAGCTCGAGGGTCCCGTGGTCTCCGCGAAGCGCCGCTCGTACCGCACCTGCGCGCTGCGGCGCAGGAACCAGAAGCCGAGCGCAAAGCTGCCCACGACGATCGGCATGAAGGCGATCAGGAAGGCCTTCACCAAGTTGCGGGTGGTGTTGTCGTTCTCCAGGCGCAGGATGGCGCGCACGTCGCGGTTCTTGGTGCGGATGCGGATCAGGTCCTCACCCAGGCTGGCGTACTCGGCGATGTTCATGAAAAGGTACACGTTGGGCGCGAAGTACTGCTGCAGGTTGCTGCGCAGGTGGCGGTTGTGCAGGCTGTCGGGGCAGGACCAGACCATCAGCACGCCGGGCTGGGAGTCGACCACGACGGCCGGTTCCTCCTGCGGGTTTTTCGGATCGAACGGCGGCGGGGCCTTGCCGTCCCACGGGAAGGGGAAGCGGCCCTTGAGCTCGCAGAAGAGCGCCTTCTTATCTTCAAACGTGGTGCGCGACTTGTAGTCGATCTCGCCGACCTTCAGCTTCTCGTCGAAGGTCTCGGTCCAGCTCTGCGAGGAGGTCTTGGCGAGCGTCTCGATCTCGATGCCGGCCTTCGCGGCCTGTTCTTGGTCGATCTTCAGCGCGGTGGGGAACGGCATGATCAGGTTGTTCATGTAGCGCGTGACGGGCGACGTCTGGCTCACGTTCTCGGCGTTGATGGCCACGAAGGTGGGCAGCGCGAAGTAGTCGGCCCCCGAACCCTGCATGCTCGGCAGCCCGAGGTTGAAGGTATCGCAGGTGAAGTCCTGGTCCCACGAAAGGCCCAGCCCGGCGAGATAGTCTTCCAAGCCGGTCTTGGTGTGCTCGAAACTCATGCCGAACTCGGCCTTCACCTTGATCGAGCTGGCCAACAGCAGGACGTGGCCGCCGGAGGCGAGGTACCGGGTGATCTCGTAGCGCGCGCGTTCGGACAGGTTCTGCGGCGCGAAGAGCACCAGCAGCGCGGTCTTGGCCGGCAGCGGGGCGTTCCAGTCGATGCGGCGCAGGTCGAAAAGGTTCTGGCCCTGCAGGACGGTGACGACGTCCTCGTAGCCGCACGGCGGCGGCGGACGGTTGGGCAGCTTCATCTCGTCGGATTCCGGCACGCTGATGGCGACGATGGGTTGCTCCTGCTGCGTCAGCTTCATGATGGAGCCGCCCATCTCGTATTCGATGGCGTCGGGGTTAATCAGCCAAGGAATCCAGGCCGGCTGCTTGTTGCGGTAGATCATCCGCACGGCGCTGAAGACCGTCTCCTGCGTGCGCTTGTCCTGGACCTGGTCATTCAGCTTGCGGAAGGCGCCCTCCTTCATAAGCATCTCGCGAACGTCCTTGTCCGAGGCCGGATTCACGGTCTCGAACTGCACCAGCCCATGGCCGGCGGTCTCGACTTCCTTCAGCTTGTCCAGCACGTCGCGGCGCAACTGCAGGAAGCCGCTGGGGCCGTTTTCGGACGAGTAGTATGTCACCTTCAGCGGGCTGTCGGGGTTCTGGGCCAGGCGCGTGAGGATGTTCTGGAAGTTGCCGGTCAGGCTGTAGACCTTCTCCGCCGTCAGATCCACGCGCGCGAAGCGCTTCTCGGCGACGAGGTTCAGGAAGACGACGATGCCGAACGCGAGCACGATGCTCAGCAGGGCCAGCAGATCGCGGGACTTCTTGTCGACGGCCATGCTCAGCGGCGCCTCTCGATGACCAGCACGTTCAGGAACAGGAAGAAGCCCGTCACGGCCAGCGCGTAGACGATGTCGCGGCTGTCCACCACGCCGCGGCTGACGCTGTCGTAGTGGTACAGCACGCCGAAGCGTTCGACGACGGCCGCCAGCGCCGAGCCCGAGACCGGGCTGGCGTCCTTCACCCAGCCCAACAGCGGGGGGTATGCGAGCAGGAACAGCACGGCGTTGATCGAGAAGCCCGCGACGAACGCGACGATCTGGTCGCCGGTCAGGCTCGACGCGAACGCGCCCGCCGAGAAGTAGACCATGCCCAGCGCCAGCGCTCCCAGATACCCGCCCAGGATCGGGCCCCAGTCCGGGCCCGGCGCGTTCTCCGGCCGCAGGAAGAACTGCAGCGTCAGCGGCAGGTGCGCCGTCAGCGCCAGCGAGACGCCCAGGAAGATCATCCCGGCCAGGAACTTCGCCAGCACCGCCTGCCACGTGCGGATTGGAAACGTCATCAGCAGTTCCAGCGTGCCGAGCTTGCGCTCCTCAGCCCACAGCCGCATCGCGATGGCCGGCACGAAGAAGAGGTACAGCATCGGCAGCAGGCCGAAGAACGTGCGCATCTCGGCGATGCCGTCGACGAAGAGGTTTGAGACGAAGAAGAAGCAGGAGATCAGCAGGAAGAATATCACAAATACGTAGCCGACGGGCGTGCTGAAGTAGGCGCCCAGTTCGCGCCGCGTGATCGTCCAGGTCACACCCATGTCAGGCATTTCCTCCCTGCGGGGCGGGCGCGGCCGGCGTTTCATCCGGGGCGGCAGCGGGCGTCTCGGCGGGCTTGATCCCGCTGGCCTTCAGGAACGCGTCTTCCAAACTCACGCCCTCGCTGTGCAGCTCCAGCACCGTCCAGCCCTTGGCCTTGGCCAGCGCGAAGAATCGTTCGCCCGCCTGATTGACGCGCTCCACGCGCGGCTGGTGGCCGTTGGCGGCCACGTGCAGCTCGCACTCGGTGAATCCGCGGTCGGGACGCGCGCGGACCTCGAAACGGTCCAGGCCTTCCATCTCCTTAAGAGCGGGCTCGACGTCGCCGCCGTGGACGCCGCGCAGGCGCGCGACCAGGCGGCCTTTCTCGGCGGCGCGCGCGCGCAAGTCCGTGGGCGAGCCGTCGGCGACCAGGCGGCCCTTGGCGACGATCAGCGCGCGGCTGCAGACGGCCTCGACTTCCTGCATGATGTGCGTGGAGAAGAAGACCGTCTTCGTCCTGCCGATCTCCATGATCAGGCGGCGGATCTCGATGATCTGGATCGGGTCCAGGCCGCTGGTCGGTTCGTCGAGAATCAGCAGGTCGGGGTCGTGGAGGACAGCCTGCGCGATGCCGACGCGCTGGCGGTAGCCGCGCGACAGGGTGCGGATGGTGGCCATGTACTTCGGCTCCAGGCCGCACGCCTTCACCGCCCAGTCGATGCGCTCCTTCTGCTTCGCGCCCTTCAGGCCGCGGATGCTCGCGACGAAGCGCAGGAAGTCGCGCACCAGCATCTCGGTGTACAGCGGGGCGTTCTCGGGCAGGTAGCCGATGTGGCGGCGCACGGCGACGGGATCGTCGTCGATGCTCTTGCCGCAGACGCTGGCCGTGCCACCGTCGGCGACCAGGTAGCACGTCAGCACCTTCATCAGCGTGGACTTGCCCGCGCCGTTGACGCCCAGCAGGCCCACGACCTCGCCGCGCCGAACCTGGAAACTCAGGTCGTCCACGGCTCGCAGCGGGCCGTAGGTCTTGAGCAGATGCTCGACGTTGACCAGGACTTCTTCGGACATAAGGATTTCGAGCAGCTCCTTGGTCGAGCGGGCGCGTTCAACGTCTAGTGCAGGCCGTTTCTACAGGACGGACACGAATTATGTTTGGGACGGCCCTAATTCCAAGAGGAATAAAAATGTCCCGCCGACGCGGATTCACGCGCCGGGCGAAGCCACCACGCTCGCGCCGCCCGCCTTGCCTTCAGCCGCCGGGCTCAAGTTTTTTTTTGAGTCGGCCGGCACCGTCCCGTTGGTGCGGTGGTACCGGATGTCCAGGTACAGATTGTAGACCGCCACGAACGCGGGGAAGAGGTTCTGCAGTACGCCGACCATCGCGCGCTGCGGGCTGAAAATCCAATACGCCAGCAGCATGAAGCTCGCGACAATGCTCAGCACCCAGTACAGGCGCGGCATTACGACTTTGCCGGCCTTGCGCGAGTAGTACATCTGCACCAGCCAGCGCCCCGAGAACAGCAGCGCCGCCACCGTGCCCATCAGCTTCCACCACGTCAGGTTGAACTCGATGCCGAAGAGCGTGAAGCTGAAGATCACGTCACCCAGGCCCTCGCGGGCGTGGCGCTGGCGGTACAAGTCGGCATCGCGCTTGAGTTTTTCGTACTCGCCCTTGGTGATGGTCACCTTCTCCGCGGGTGTGGTGGAGACCGGCACGACGGCCTCTTCGCCGTCGGACTCGGCCAGTCCGGCCCACGCGAAGCAGGCCACCAGGCCCAGGGCGAACAGCGCCACGGCGCCGCCGCGCAGCAGCTTACGCGCGAAGGAGCAATCGGATTCGGCGGCCATGTCGCTCATTCTAAAGTTCTTTCGACTTGTAGAGCAAGTAGCGCTGGCGCATCCAGCGCACCGCCGTCGCGTCGCGCAGCGCGCGGAACGTGCGGCCCAGGCCCAGCCCGTACTTGGGCGTGCCCCGGGGGCGCGGGCGGTGGTTGACGTCCACCTCGACGATCGCGCCGCCCTCCATCCGGATCAGCGTCGTGAAGAAGCGGTGCATGCCGTTAAAGAGCTTCGCGCGCTTCAGGTACTCGGCGCGGAAGGCCTTCAGGCTGCAGCCGGTGTCGCGGATCGGGTCGTTCGTCAACCAGATGCGCACGGCGTTGGCGATCTTCGATGAAATCCGCCGCACGAAGTTGTCCCGGCGGTTGGCGCGGCGGCCGGCTGCGCAAGCGGGCTTCTCCGGGGCTTCCAGGGCGGCTAGCAGCTTGGGAATGTCGGCGGGATCGTTCTGCAGGTCGGCGTCGATGAGCACGATGATCTCGCCGCGCGCGGCCTTGATTCCGGCATCGAAGGCCGCCGACTGCCCGTGGTTGCCCTCCAGGCCTACGACCCGAAGGGCCGGGTAGGTGGCCTTCAGGCTCACCATCAGCTCGCGGCAGCCGTCCTTGCTGCCGTCGTCGGCGCAGACGATCTCGTATGGCTTGCCGAGTCCTTGCAGGACGCCGTCGGCCTCCTTCAGGAACTCCTCGATGCACTCTCTCTCGTTGTAGACCGGGGCCACCAGCGAGAGGTAAACGGCGGGCGCGTTGGAGTCCGTGGCGTTCGGCATGGCGTTACCTGGCAAGGAGTTCCTGGATCCGGGCAGATGGCGCTCTTGCCACTATCGGCGGAAAAGGGCTTCGGCGCCAGTCAAAGTAGCCCCTGCCAGGCACATGTGCAATATGTTTATTAGGGGAATATACGCATACTTTGCCGCGTTTTGGGCCTACTTTGACGCCATTGGGGGCCCGGCGGGCCTGATCGGCGAGGCTATTATTGCGAGGCGGGGGAGGGCATGGTACAAAGTTTATGTGGGGGTAAACCCTGACGGTTTCGGAGGATCCTCGAGGAACTTGGTTGTACCTTAGCTGATGGACGACCCTGGAAGTATATCCTATCTGTTCGCTGCGGCACTGTTGCTGCTGGCAAACGGTCTCTTCGTGACTGCCGAGTTCGCGCTCGTCGGGACTCGGCGGACCCGGATCGAAGAGCTGATCAACGAAGGCCGCCGCGGCGCGCTTCGCGTCAAAGAGATCCTCGACCAACTCGACGCCTACCTGTCCACCTGCCAGGTCGGTATCACGCTGGCCAGCCTGGGGTTGGGCTGGATCGGCGAGCGCACTTTCGCGAGTCTGTTTCAGCAGAGCTTCATCTGGTTCGGTATGCCCGAGAAGAGCGCGTTGATCTCGGCCCACACGCTGGCGATCGGCGTGGCGTTCTTCCTGGTCACATTCCTGCACGTGGTCATCGGCGAGTTGATGCCCAAGACGCTGGCGCTGCAGGCGCCGGAGGCCACCTCGTTGTGGGTGGCGTGGCCGATGAAGTTCTTCCACCGGGCCTTCTGGCCGCTGACGTGGCTCTTGAACGGCAGTTCGCTTGCGCTGATCCGCATGCTGGGCTTGAAGCCGCCGCCCAAGCACGCGCGCGTCCACAGCGAAGAAGAGCTGGGCATGATCATCGAGGAGTCCGAGAAGGCCGGGATGATGACCAAGGAAGAGCGCATGATGCTCGAGCGCGTCTTCGCCTTCCACGACACGCAGGTGAAGGAGATCATGGTACCGCGCCCGGACATCGTCGCGCTGGACGTGCGCGCGGGGCACGAGGCCGTGATGGAGACGGCCTTCAAGTCGGGCTACAGCCGCCTGCCGGTCTATTCGGGCAGCATGGACAACATCGTCGGCATCGTCTACGTGAAGGACCTGGTCTACACGCTCAATCACCCCAAGCTCATCAAGCTCGCCGACCTGGTCCGGAAGCCCATGGAAGTGCCGGAGACCAGCAAGGTCAGCTCGCTGCTGCGCGCTTTCCAGCTGCACCGCATCCACATGGCGATCGTCATCGACGAATTCGGCGACACCGCCGGCCTGGTGACGCTCGAGGACGTCATCGAGGAGATCGTCGGCGAGATCCAGGACGAGACGGACCGCGAGCCCGAGAAGATCGTGAAGCTCCAGGACGGCACGTTCCTCATCGCCGCCAAGACCAACGTGGACGAGTTCAACGAGGTCTTCCCCGCGCTCGAGATGCCCGAGGGTGACTTCGACACCGTCGGCGGCCTGGTGCTGCACCTGGCCGGCCACCTGCCGCGCGAAGGCGACAGCGTGCGCCTGGGCGAACTCGCCCTGCGCGTGGTCAAGCGCGAAGGCCGCCGCTTGCGCCAGATCGCCGTCAAGCGCGTCCCGCCCGGCGCCACGCAGCACTTCAAGCCCGTCACGCCCGAACACCTCGAGCAGCCGCTCGGCACGCCGCTGAGCGCCCTGCCGGCCAGCCCGGGCCTGCCGCCATCGACACCCCCGCCGCCCGCGCCGCCGCCGGCCGCGCGCGGCGGACAGAGCACCGCGTCGGAGCCTGCGCGCAACGCCACGTCCGGCGAAGCCGGATCGCCCGCCAAAGAAGAACACGCCGAACGCCGCTGACTTTTGCACCAGGCGCATGTGACACTCGTGTAACAACCATGTGACACGCGTATGACGCGCCTGTGACGGCCGTAAGACATGCATGTGACGAAGGCGTGCGCGTTTTTGCCGCGAATATGACGTTTCGTCACAAAAGTCGATTTGTATCGAACTAATCGCAGTTGACACAAGGTGCATAATCCCAACCAGTGGATTTATGGGACCACGTTCTTGGACTTACGTGAACGGAAAAAATCGCGGTTCGGACCGGCCTGAGTCCGCTTGAAGTCCGGCCGAAGACCGCTTCGAAGGCCCCGTCGAACGCACCCTGTGGCGTGGCGGGTGAGCTTGATGCTTCGAATCGAAGCCCTATCATGCTTCGGCTGAACACGGGCGGAACGAAAAACGGAGCGCACGCATGGCCACCGCAACGACGGTCGATTGGGAGCCGGTGATCGGCTTGGAAGTCCACGCGCAGATGCGCACGAAGACCAAGCTCTTCTGCGGCTGCGCCAACCGCTTCGGCGACGCGCCCAACACCAACGTCTGCCCCGTCTGCCTGGGATTGCCCGGCAGCCTGCCGGTGATGAACGGCCAGGCCTTCGACTTCGCGCTGAAGACGGCGCTGGCGCTGAACTGCGAGATCGCGCGCTTCACCAAGTCGGACCGCAAGAACTACTACTACCCCGACCTGCCGAAGAACTACCAGATCAGCCAGTACGACCTGCCGTTCAGCAGCAAGGGCTGGCTCGACATCGTGCTGCCCGGCGGCGAGAAGAAGCGCATCGGCATCACGCGCGTGCACCTGGAAGAGGACGCGGGCAAGCTGATGCACGACGAACTGGGCGGCGGCAGCGGCGTCGACCTGAACCGCGCCGGCACGCCGCTGATCGAGATCGTCAGCGAGCCCGACCTGCGCAGCCCGGCGGAAGCGCGCGCGTACATGGAAGCCCTCGCGCAGCTGCTCGAGTACCTGGGCGTCTGCGACTGCAACATGCAGGAAGGTTCGCTGCGCTGCGACGCGAACGTCTCGATCCGCCCGCCCGGGCAGGCGAAGTTCAACACGCGCCGCGAGATCAAGAACATGAACAGCTTCCGCTTCGTGGAAGCGGCCGTCGAGAAGGAGATCGCCGAACAGAAGGGCATCTACGCGTCGGGCGGCGCCGTGCGCCAGGAGACGCGGCTCTTCAACGGGCAGACCGGCGAGATCCGCACCATGCGCGCGAAGGAGGAGGCCAGCGACTACCGCTACTTCCCCGAGCCCGACCTGCCGCCGATCCACGTCAGCGAGGAGAAGATCGCGAAGCTGAAAGGTTCGACCGGCGAGACGCCCGAGCAGCGCCTGGAACGCTACCTTGGCGAGCTCAAGCTCAGCGAAAAGGACGCCGGCGTGCTGACCGAGCACAAGGAGTACGGCGACTTCTTCGAGCAGCTCCTTAAAGAAGGCATCGAGGCCAAGGCCGCGGCGAACTGGGTGATCAGCGACGCGCAGGGCGTGCTGAACGACAGGAAGCTCGGCATCGAATCCTGCGGCGTGGACGCGCAGGCACAGGCCGCGCTGCTGAAGCTGGTGCAGGCCGGCACCATCAACCGCGCCACCGCGAAGGAGAAGGTCTTTCCCGCGATGCTCGAGACGAAAAAATCCGCCGAGCAGATCGTCAAGGACCAGGGCCTCGCGCAGGTGTCCGACAGCGGCGCGATCGAGAAGACCGTCGGCGAAGTGCTCGCCGCGGAAGCCAAGCTCGTCGCCGACTACATGAGCGGCAAGGATGCCGTGGTGAACGCGCTCTTTGGGCGCTGCATGAAGGCGCTTAAAGGCCAGGGCAACCCGCAGGTCATCCGCCCGATCCTGGAACAGAAGCTCAAGGCCATGCGCGACGCGAAGTAGCGCGGACTTCCATACTGCGGAACGACTTCAACGCAGCCGACGTCGCGCCGAAGCGGCGCTTTGTCGCGCCCGCGAAGGCGGGAGGCGCAGAGGACACAGAGATCCACAGAGAACTACCTTTATGGTTGGCCCGGACGTCACCACGTCCGGGTCGCGACACGAAGTGACGCGACAAGATGCATCCGGTGTGCGCTGGAAAGTACGAAGGATAACGCGAAGCCGCTTGCGGTGGTGCGGGTTGCCAACCCGCGCCTATGTGGCAAGACACACTGCTCGGGCGGAAACCTGGCAAGGCCGTGTCGCCCTTTTCGGGTGCCGCATCACGAAGTGATCTGCCGTCGAAGCGGAGCGCCTGCGGCGTCCCTTCTCTTCACCATCCACCGTGGCCCGGCGCGGGCCACGGTGGATGGTGGAAAGAGAAAGCTGACCGCTGAAAGCCGGTAGCTGCCTGGCCGTCACGCTTCCCAAACGCCGGTGATTCTCTCTCGCGCTACGCTAGACTGCTTGCATGACCGAAACGACGCGCTGTCTTGAACTGCTCGCACGCTGGGCCGACCACGCCGAACGCTACTGGCTCGACCTGGGCAATGGCCGCGGTTGCTACGGCACCGGCTACGACAACTGGGGCGTGCAGACCAACCAGAAGTACGTCGGCGCCCTGGCGGTGCTCGCGACCCACGACGACGCGCCGATGTATGCCGCTCGCGAACGCGTGCGCGTGCGGGCGCTGGCCGCGCTGCGCTTCAGCCTCGACAGCCACAAGACCGGACCCGGCGCCTGCACCGACGGGCGCCAATGGGGCCACACCTGGATCAGCGCGCTTGGCATCGAGCGCATGATGCACGGCGTCGCTCGCCTGGAGCCGTACTTCGAGGACGCCGACCGCGCCGCGCTGCGCCGCATGCTGGCCAGCGAGGCCGACTGGCTGGCGCGCGAGCACGCGCGCGGGAAGCACGTCGGGGTCAGCGCGGGCAAGTGGCACCGCGACGGCGCCAACGCGCCCGAGAGCAACATCTGGAATGGCGCGCTGCTGTGGCGCGCCGCCGTCCGCGATCCCGGCCACCCGCACGCCGCCGAATGGCGCGAGGCCGCGCACCGCTTCCTGATCAACGGCGCCAGCGTCGAGGCCGACGCGCGCGACGAACGCGTCGTCGCCGGCAAGCCGGTGAAGGACCGCTACGTCGGGCCGAACTTCTTCGACAACTACGCGCTCGACCACCACGGCTACCTCAACGTCGGCTACATGGCGCTCTGCGTCTCGAATGCCGCGATGCTGCACTTCGACCTCGCGCTGGCGGGCTTCGAACGCCCCGCGACGCTGGACCACCACCAGGCCGACCTGTGGCGCGTGCTGCGGCGCATGGTCTTCGCCGACGGGCGCCTGGCGCGCATCGGCGGCGACACCCGCGTGCGGTACTGCTACTGCCAGGAGTACCTGCTGCAGAGCTGCTGCTACGCCGCCGCGCATCTGGGCGACGAGCATGCGATGACCCTGGCGCGCGGGTTCCTGAAGATCGCCGAAGACGAGGCGCGCTACGCGGGCGACGGCAGCTTCTTCGGCCGGCGCCTGGCGGAGATGGCCGCGAACAATCCGCACTACTTCGCGCGCCTGGAGTCCGACCGCGCCTGCGCGCTCTCGCAGTTCGTCGCCTACGCGCCGCTGGCGGTTGCCCCGGTGCCCCAGGCCGGCGACGCCGAACGCTTCGAGAAGAGCGCGGCCGGCGCGTGGTGCGAGCCCGAACACGCCGCCGTGCTGCACCGTTCGCCCAAGCGCTTCGCCTCATTCGCCTGGCGCGCGCAGGGCCTGGGCCAGGGCCTCTGCCAGCCGCCGGACGACGGGCACCTGGCCGACTGGCAGCAGAACCTGGGCGGCGAGGCCTTCTTTCTTGGCGCGACGGGCACCGGCGCGGCCAACCGCAAGCTGCTGGAAGCGAACGTGCGGCCGTTCGACGGCGGCTTCGCCGCATGGGGCGCGATCGCCGAGGGCATGAACCTGGAGATCGCCGAAGGCTGGAGCGGTACCGACGCGGCCGTGCGGCGGCTGGCCTTCTTCGCGCTGCCCGACGGGCGCTCCGTCGTGGGCCTGGAACACCTGCGCGCCGGCGACTGGCGCCCGTGGCTGCTGCGGCTGCAAGGCATGCACGCGCTGCTGCCCAACGACTGCTTCAACGACTTCCGCCGCGAACTCGTCTGCGCAAAGGGAACCGTGGTGCTCGACGGCCCGCCCGAAGCCGAAGAACTGCGCGCACTCGGTTCGCGCTGGGCCTGCCTCGACGGGAAACTCGGCTGGCTGGGCCTCTACGGCGCGGACGAGTTGAGCATCCACCGCGTGCCGCAGCGCCGCGGCGGCAAGTACGGCTCGCTTTTTGTCGAGCATCTCGGCTGGCCCACGCGTCTGGGCCTGCAGCGTTGCGCGCCCGGCGAGGCGCTGCTCGACGCGGGCTGGATGGTCGTCGCGAGCGCCAGCGCCGGCGAGATGCGCGCGCTGGCCGCGGCCAATGCGAAAGTCCAGGTGGACGCCGGGGACCTGCGCGCCGCGCGCGTGCAGGGCGCCGACGGCAAGACGTACGTGCTCGCCGCGAATTTTTCCGCGACCGCAGGCGCGCTGCCGGCTTCGTGCGTACCGCCCGGCGCGCGGGACCTCCTTAATAAAGGAGGCGCGCCCGACGCGCAGATCGCGCCCGGCGGCGTGGCGTCGCTGCAGATCGGGTGAGCGCGGCGAGACGCCGGGACGAACGCATGTACACGCGGCACAAACCCCGACGCTGGTTCCAGCTGCACCTCAGTACGTGCCTAGTGCTGATGGTTGTAGCGGGAATGGTGACCTGGCTGAACGTGCTGCCATATCCGGACGGCCATTACCTTACGAACTATTTTCCACCTATAGGCGAAACAACAGCCTCTGAGTACTGGTGCCAGGGTTGGCCGGCTCCGTACGGCACCTTTGCCCGTGGCTCGGCGGCCTTGGGCAAATGGTACTTCCCCGAGCTTCTGCTGGACGCCGTGACGGGACTCTCGCTGCTCATCACCGCCGGATTCCTGGTGGAGAAGGCACCTCGTTGGCGAGCTCGCCGCAGGCTTACTGCTCGCCCCTGACCCCTCGCCCCTGCCGCATGTAACCCATTGCCATCGCACCCCTTGTAGATTAAAGTACTTCGAGGAAGTCCCGCGCCGGGCTGGCCCGTCCTATAGGGGCAGCCGACGGAGACCCGCATGGCCGATACCCCGACCCCGCAGCCGAGCCGCGACCCGCGCGACGCCCGCACGGTTTCCGTGCGCGCGCTGCTGCCGCTGTGGGCCGCGGTCTTCTTCACCGGCGTGGCCGTCGCGGCGCTCTTCTACCACATGCTTCCGCAGGACCTGGCCGCGCGCAGGGACGGCGCCGCGGGCGGACCTTCCGGCTCGGCCGGCGGCGGCGAGCAGCCCCTCGTGCCCGCGCCGCGCGCGCACCGTCCGAAGTCGATCGGCCTGCCCGAGGATGAGGGCGCGGCCGGCCTGCCGGCGACGGCGCCGTCGTCGAGCGACGACCCCGACATACGTATTGCGCTGGGCATGGAGCGCGCGTTCCAGAAGATCGCCGCGCGCGTGCAGCCTTCGGTGGTGAGCCTGAAGGTCAAGACCGGCGAGCTGAACTGGGAAGAGAAGATCCAGCGCATGCACCAGTACGGCGGCGCGCCACAGCGCGACCCGTTCACGGGCTCGGGCGTGATCATCGACCCCGACGGCACGATCCTGACCAACGAGCACGTGGTCCGCGGCGCCGAAGAGATTCGCGTGGAGACCTTCGGCGGCGGAGCGTTCCGCGCCGAGGTGCTGGGCACCGACCCGCGCAGCGACCTGGCCGTGATCCGGCCCATCGATCCGCTGCCGAAGAAACTCCCGGCGGTCTCGCTGGGCGACAGCGACGCGGTGCAGGTCGGGCAGTGGGCGCTGGCCGTCGGCAACCCGTTCGACCTCTCGAACACGCTGACGCTGGGTGTGGTCAGCGCGCGCGGCCGCAGCCTGCGCGCGCGCAGCCTGGCGCCCGCCGACGTGCTGTACACGAACCTGATCCAGACCGACGCGGCGATCAACCCCGGCAACAGCGGCGGGCCGCTCTTCAACCTCAAGGGCGAACTGATCGGTATCAACACGATGATCTACTCGCGCAGCGGGCGCAGCGAAGGTTTCGGCTTCGCGATTCCCGCCAACGACATCGTCCCGCGCCTGGCGTTCCTGCGCAAAGGCATGCCCGTCGAGTACGGCTGGCTGGGCGTGCAGATGGACGAACTCGATCCCGAACAGCCCGCCTTCCTGAATAACGGCCGCCGCGGCGTGCTGCTGTCGCGCATCCTGCCGGACTCGCCCGCCGACCGCGCCGGCCTGCAGAAGGACTCGGTGCTGCTGAACTTCGACGGGATCGACGTCGAGACGCCCGACGACTTGATGCTCGCCGTGGGCAAGACCCCCGCCGGCAAGACGGTGAAGCTGCGCTTGATGGACCCGCAGGGCCACACGGTGACGAAGGAGGTGCGCATCGGTTTGCGCAGCAAGGAACTGCTGCAGCCCAGCGCCTTCCACCCGCAGCCGTCGGGCGAGCCGGCCATGCCGCCGATGCCGCCGCGCGAGAACGAGCTCGACTGGCGCGGCATGCGCCTGCGCGAACTGCCCGCCGAGGAAGCCGAGAAGCTGGGCGGCGCGCTGCGGGTCACCAATGTGCTGAAGGACACGCCCGCCGACCGCGCCGGCTTCTACGAAGGCGCGATCGTGGACAAGATCAGGTACGCGGAGTCGCAGGAGACCGTGGTGCTGAAGAGCATCGCGCAGTTCCGCAAGATGGCGCGCGAAACTCAGGACGGCGTGTACCTGCACAGCCCCATCTTCGGCTTCGTGCTCGTCGACGCCGACCGCCGCTGAACAGACTCACCACAGAGATCACAGAGCACACAGAGACCGAACATTCGGTTCTGTTCCTGCCGCATCGCAGGAGAACACCCAAAAGAAGTCCCCTGTGCTCTCGGTGTCCTCTGGGGTGAAAGCCTTTACTGCCCCGGGCCGGCTTGGAACTTCGCGAGCTGCGCCTTGAAGTAGTCCATGTCCTTGGGCTTGAGCGCGATGGCCTTCTGGATCGCGGCGACGGCCTTCTGCTTCTGCGCGTCCTGATGGTAGCACTCAGCGAGCGTATCGAGCACCTCCGCGGTGGGGTCCAGCTCGGCGGCGCGTTCGGCGATCTGGACCGCCTCCTTTATCTTGCGCAGCTTGGGCGACCGGGCGGTGGCGTAGAACCACGCCAGCAGACCCAGGGCGTCGGCGTAGTCGGGCTTCAGCTCGATGGCCTTAAGGTATGCGCGCTCCTGCAGGGTCTCCAGGTCGCCTTCCTCGCCGGCCAGGTGCAGGGCCTCGTAGGTGCGCGCGAGGTAATACCACGCACGCGGGTCGCTGCCGTCGGCGGCGATGGCGCCTTCCAGCGCTTTGCGTGCGTCGGCGTGGCGGCGCAGCCAGAAGAGCACCTTGCCGCGCAGATGCAGCGCCTTGGCGAGTTTGGGATCGAGTTTTAGCGCCTCGTCGCAGGCGGCAAGCGCTTCGTCGTTGCGGTCGGCGTACCAGTCCTCCAGTGCCTGCTGGTAGAAGCCCTCGGGCCCGTCCATCTTGAGTTCAAGGACCCACTTCTTCCAGATCGGTTCGAGTTGCTCGGGCGTGCCGCGGAACGCGCGCTCGAAGGCGACTTCCTGCGTGCGGCCGAGCTTGACCTCGTTCATGTACTTCAGAAAACCCGGCGTATTCGCGCCGTTGTTGGCCTTGACGAAGAAGTAGACCAGCGACCAGCCTTCGGCGTAGGCGAGCAGGTTGTAGCCGTCCTCGCCGTACCCGCGCATGCGCAGCAGCTGGCGCAGCGAGTGGTTCTTGCCGTCCTTCAGCGCGCGCTGCAGGCGCATCAGGTGGCCGTAGGGGATCTGCCCGGTCTCCAGCCGGCCCTTCGCGAACTTGGCGGTCTCGAAGTACACCGCCATGCCCTCGTCCATCCACGTCGGTATGTCAGCGCGCGGGGCGTACAGCGAGAGAAAGTAGTGCGTGACCTCGTGGTAGAGCGTGCTCAGCACGTCCTCCGGATCGTCGGACCAGTAGAGCACGACCTCGGGCAGGTTGGGATCGAAGTAGCCGGCGGCGTGTTCGCTGGATTTCTTGCCGTACTTCTGGAACTCGGCCTTCTCCGCGAAGATCTTCACCGGCAGCGGCGCCTTGGGCGGCTTGCGGATGTTGAAGCGCTTGAGGAAGTCCGCGAACTGCTGCTCCAGCGACATCGAGACGTCCTTCGCCAGCTCCTCGCTGGTGTTGGTGATGACCGTGAAGTTGGGCGACTTCTGCTGGAAGGCGCTGTCCCACGGGATGCGCCGCGGCGTGGCTTTCATCAGCTCGCTGGCCGCCGCACCCGCAGCGCTGCCGCCCGCAGCCGGCGGGGCTTCGCCCGCGGACAGCAGCGCGCCGGACGCCAGCAGCGCGCAGGCCGCGAAGGTTCGCATGGGCAGGGAAACGTTCGGCATGGATAGCACCTCGCGCCGCGGGCATACCGGGAGTCGCATGTCCCTATGAGACGGATTGCCAGGAATATTTTCTCGATATTCCGGCTATTTTACGCGTTCGATACGTGCCCGGTTCAATAAAACCAGTGCGGCCGTGCCCAGCGCGACGTCGGCGGGGCCTTCGCCGTACATCCACCACGCCGGCAACTCCAGCGCCAGGTCCGTGATCTGAAGCAGCACGCCCAGCCCGACCGTGGCCCAGCCCGCGAAGACGATCAGCGCGTCGTAGCGCCGCACGTCGGAAGCGAGCATCCAGCACAGCGCCCCGGCGAGCGCGTAGAACGCCGAGAGCGACCGCGCCAGGTAGCGCACGATCGGCGCTTCGGGGAAGGGCCCCAGGCCCAGCGCTTCGTGCGCGCGCGCCATCCATTCGCCGGGCATCACCGCGGCCACCAGCGCCAGCATCGTTACTGCACCGACGATGCGCAGGAAGAGGCGCAGGCGGCGTTCGGCGGGCGTGAGCGGGCGGCCGTCCGATTCGCTATTCATTCAAGCCATTTCGAAGTGCGCGGCCACTTCGGGATCGACGGCGGGGACGTCGACGGGGATGCCGCCGTTGCGCAGGCTGTGGGCGGCCAGCACGCCGGCGGCGACGCTGTCGCGCGCTGCCAGCGGGCTGGTCTCGGTGCGCCCGCCCTCGCGTACGAAGCGCAGGAACTCGTCGACGATGCGCGGGTCGGCGCCGCCGTGGCCGCCGGCGGGGATCTCGACCTTGAACTGCTCGTCGCCGTCGGGGTTGTAGGACGTGCGCTTGTTCCACAGGCGCACCACGGCGCCGGCCTTGTGGTCGCCGAAGTTCTCGATGCGGCCTTCGGTGCCGATGATGGTGTAGTTGCGCCAGGCGTCGGGCGTGTAGTGGCACTGCTGGTAGCTGCAGAAGGCGCCGTTGTCGAGGCGCATCTGCATCATGCTCAGGTCCTCGACGTCAACGACCGGGTTCAGGCCCTTCTGGCTCAGCGGCGGCCAGTTTTCCAGGTGCCACGACGCGTCGCCGCGTTCTTCGGGCGGATGGCGGTCGGTGATGCGGCCGTAGACGGTCAGCGCGCCCATGGCGTGTACGGTGACGCTGCGCCCGCCGCAGAGCCAATGCAGGATGTCAATGTCGTGCGCGCCCTTCTGCAGAAGCAGGCTGGTTGCGGTGCGGCGGTCGGCGTGCCAGTCCTTGAAGTACGCGTCGCCGCCGTAGGCGATGAAGTGGCGGCACCATCCCGCGGTGACCTCGCCGATGGCCCCGCCGTCGATCAGCTCCTTCATCTTCCGCGTGAAGGGCATGTGGCGCATGTTGTGGCCGAGGTACAGGCGAGCGCCGCTTTGCTTCGCCGCACGCAGGATCGCGTCGCAGCCTTCGATGGTGATGGCCATGGGCTTCTCGAGGTACACGGCCTTGCCGGCGGACAGCGCCGCGACCGCGTGTTCCTCGTGCAGGAAGTCCGGCGTGGCGACGAAGACGGCGTCGATGTCCTTGCGCGCCAGCAGTTCGCGGTAATCGGCCGTGACGAAGACGTCGGGCCCGTACTTCTCCTTGAAGGAGCGCAGCACCTGGGGGCTCTGGTCGGCGCCGGCAACCAGCCGCGCGCCCTGGCCGGGCTTGTGCGCGTGGTCGGCCAGCCTGCCGCGCCCGCCGGCGCCGATGACGCCGATGCGAAGGTCGTCCGCCATGGGAGAACGCTCCTGAATGAGGGTGTTTCCATCCTACTCCGGGCGGGAAGGCGCGCCACGTGCCATCACAGGCGCAGGCGCTTGCGGTAGGCAAGCGGCCCGCAGCCGACGCGGCGCTTGAAGAGCTTCGAGAAGTAGTAGAAGTCCGGCACGCCGACGCGTTCGGCGATCTCACTCACGCGCAGGCGCCCGGTGCGCAGAAGCCGCCGCGCGTGCGCCAGACGCAGCTCGATCAGGTAGTCCATCGGTGCGCGCCCGGTGACGGAGCGGAAGGCCGCCGCGAGGCTCGACTCGCTGACGCCGGCGCGCCTGGCCAGTTCGGCGCGCTTGACCGGCCGCGCGTAACTCAACCGCATCCAGCTGACCATCTCCGCGACCAGCCCCGCCTGGGGGTGGATGCGCGGGCCGCGCGCCGCGGGCAGGCCCTGGGCTTCGGCGCGCCGGAATTCGACCAGGAACGCCAGCGCCAGGCCGCGCAGGCGTGCCTCGCGGGTGGCGGGCGGATAGGCGGGCTCCTCGGTCGTCTCGTAGGCGTTGGCGATGGCCGTGGCGAGGTCGAACAGGGGCGCGTCGGGCGGCGGCTCGATCACGAACGGTTCGCTGAACGGCTGCGGGCCCGGCGGCGGTTCCATCGCCGTGCGGCGCGGGTCGGCTTTTTGCGAGGACAGGTGCCACTGTGTGACGGCCGCGTCCCACGCGCGGTACTCCAGGTGCACGCCGATCACGACGAAGGGCTCGTGCGCGTCGGCTTCGTAGCGGATCGGCGCGGCCCAGGGGACGTGCAGGATCTGCCCGGCGCGCAGCGCGAAGCGTTGGGGCCCCACGCTCACGTGCCCGCACCCGTGCGTGACGGGCAGGAAAAGGTTGCTGGCGCTCCACTGCGGGCCCACGGTCTGCCCGGCGCCGAAGGGATAGTAGTTGGCCAAGCTCACGCGCGGCGGCGTGGCCAGCGCGTCGAAGAGCGGGGGGCGGCGGCTGGATTTCGGCATACGCGAGGGTTCTCCCTGCCGGGGATTGCCGAATAATACAAAAAGTTGGCTCGCCGTCCATTCATTTCGGTGCGCCAATGGCGTAGATCATGGGGCATGCGGCGGCCAGGAGAGGCCGTTGCGCACGACGGTTGGATCGAATCGGACAAGGAGACCGACATGCCCGCCGGCACACAGGAGAAACCTAGATTGAACGAGACCATCGAAGTGAACGGCGCGTTTGCCGAATCCAACGACGCGCGCCACGACCCCGCCGAACTGCGGCGGCGCCTGGACGCTTCCGGCTATCTGTTCTTCCGCGGCCTGGTGAACAAGGCGCAGCTGCTTGAGCTGCGACGCACGATCCTGGAGCTGTGCCGCGAGCACGGATTCCTCGATCCGCAGGCCCCGTTGATGGACGGCATCTACCGCGGCGGGCCGTTTCCGGACAACCACCGCGAGTACATGCCCATGTACCGCAAGCTGCAGGCGACGGCGGTCTTCAACGACTTCTCGCACTCGCCGGAAATCATGGCGCTCTTCGGCGACCTGCTGGGCGGCGAGGTGCTCGCGCATCCGCGCAACATCGCGCGCGTCAGCTGGCCCGGCGACGTGAACAACACCACACAGGCGCACCAGGACTTCCATTACATCCGCGGCACGCCCGAGACCTTCACCACGTGGATTCCCTGCGGCGACTGCCCGAGCGAACTGGGCGGCATCTGCGTGCTGGAAGGCTCGCACCGCCAGGGCTTCATCAAGCACGTGCCCGCCGTCGGCGCCGGCGGCAACGGCATCGCGACGCGCGGGATGCCCTACCGCTGGCTGAGCACCGACTACCGCGCCGGCGACGTGGTGCTCTTCCACAGCTATACGATCCACGGCGCGCTGCCGAACCGCTCGCCCGACCGCATCCGGCTTTCGCTGGACTACCGCTACCAGCGCGCGGACCAGGAGGTCGATCCCAGCTCGCTGGTGCCGCACCTGACGGCTTCGGCCAAGAGGTAAAGGCGCCAGGTTACTTCGGATTCTCTGTACGGGTACGATGCAGGTGCCTGCATGCGCGTACGGAGAACGCCATGGCCAACCTGCTGCTTGCCCTGCTGGTCCTCGCGCTCGGCTTGACGGTGTTTCGCGTCTCGGCGGCCGATGCGCCCGCCGGTGGAACCTTCGAGGCTCAACGCGACGGCGACGCGCTGCTGGTGAACGCGAAGGACGCCGCGAAGTCGATTGGTTACGAGGCCAAGCTCGTCAGCGACGGCGAACTGCTGACGCTCTGCCGCGGGACCGTCTGCATCCCGCTGCGCCTGAGCCTGACCAAGCACGCCGTCGTCGAGGGCCGGCTCCACGTCGACGCCGCCGCGTTGGCCAAGGCGAACTTGGAGGAACTCATCAAGCCGGACGTGCCGGTTCGTGCGGTGCCCGACGAAGTGCGCGCGAAGTTCCAGAATCCCGGCACGCGTCTGGCCGAGCGCCTCAAGGCCGAACCCGGCGATCTGGCCGCCGCTACGGCGCTGGCCAGCCGCTACCTGGACCTGAAGCTGCGCGCCGAGGCGAAGGCGGCGCTCGAAGCGGCCATAGCAAAGCACGACGCGAAGGCGGTGGCAAAAGCCGGCGGCGAGACCGCAAGCCTGCCGGGCCAAGCGTACTTTCAGCTCGCGCGCGCTTGCGAGGGCGACCGCGAGGTGCAGGTGCGGCACGCGACGACGAGCTTCTACCTGCATCCGACCATCGGCTTCGGCAAGCAGATCTCGTGCATCATCGCGCCGGAGAAGTTCGACCGCCGCCCGGCGGGCGACTTCGACATCGACTTACGCGAAGGCACCCTGAAGCGCCTGCAGGCCGAACGCGAGGCGTGGCTCAACGCCAAGTAGCCGTTCCCGTCGCCGTCTCTTATACTCGTGGCGTCCCCCATCGAGGATCGACATGGTCAAGACGTTCCTGCTTCTTGCTGCCCTTCTGGGATTTGCGGCCGTCGGCGCCGGCGCCATGGGCGCGCACGGACTCGAGAAGCGCTTCCAGCAGCAGTACGAGGCCGAACCCGAGCGCGCGGAGAAGCTGCTCAAGAACTGGGAAACCGCCTCACGCTACCACACGTACCACGCGCTGGCGTTGATCGGCGCCGCGTGGGTGCTCTCGCGCATCGCACCCGGCGCGCGCGGGCGCACGGCGGCGCAGGCGGCTGGGTGGTGCTTCGTCGCGGGCATCGCGGGTTTCAGCGGCAGCCTCTACGCATGGTGCCTGACCGAGACGCGCTGGCTGGTCTTCGTCACGCCCATCGGCGGCACCGTGCTGATGATCGGGTGGCTCTGCCTGGCCCTGGCCGTATGGCGCATGCCGGCCGCGAAGTCCGAAGCGTAAGCGTTCCCTTATATAAGGAGGCGTAGATGGCCGACCGTCCGCCGAACATCCTATTTCTGATGGACGACCAGCACCGCCACGACTGGCTGGGCTGCGCGGGCGCGGACTTTCTCCGTACGCCGAACATCGATGCGCTGGCCGCGCGCGGCGTGCGCTTTACGCAGTGCTGCGTCAACGCGCCGGTGTGCGTGCCGTCGCGCGTCGCGCTCGCCACAGGCCTGCAGCCCGGCCGCGTCGGCTGCACGAACAACGAGTCCTATCTGCCGCGGCACGCGACGACGTACTACCAGCGCCTGCGCGATGCCGGCTACCACGTCGGTTGCGCCGGCAAGCTGGATCTCGCAAAGCCCGAAAAATACAACGGCCGCACCGGCGACCGGCCCTGCACCTTCGGCTGGGGCTTCACGCGGCCCGTGGAGATCGAAGGCAAGATGCACGCCGGCAACAGCGACGCGCCCAACGGGCCGTACGGCTTCTACCTGCAGGAGAAGGGCCTGTACGCGGGCTTCCGCGAGGACTACCGGCGCCGCGGCAAGGAAGGTTGGGCGTGGTCCGCGCACGACAGCGTGCTCTCAGCCGAAGACCACGCGGAAGAATACGTGGGGCGGCGCGCGGTGGAGTGGATCGAGAAGGCCGACGACGAGTACCCCTGGCACCTCTTCGTCAGCTTCCCGGGCCCGCACGACCCGTTCGACCCGCCGGCCGAATACGCCAAACGCTATCGCGACGCGAAGGTGCCCGCGCCCGTGCCGAAGGACGACACCGGTAAGCCCGCCTGGATCGTCGAGAAGCGCACGAAGTACCCGCATACGCCCGAGGACGTCGTCAGAGTCCGGCGCCAGTACGCGGCGGCGATCGAGCACATCGACACGTGGATCGGGCGCATCCTCGACGCCGTAAAGCGCCGCGGGATGCTGGAGAACACGCTGGTGATCTATTCCTCCGACCACGGCGAGATGCTTGGCGACCTGGGCCTGTACACGAAGTCCGTGCCCTACGAGCCGGCGCTGCGCGTGCCGCTGATCGCCGCCGGGCCGGGGGTCCGCGGAAAGAATCGCGTCTGCGGCGCCCCGGTGGAACTGATCGATGCCAACGCCACGGTCTGCGAGTGGGCCGGGTTGCCGCCGCAGGCGGACATCGACGCGAAAAGCTTCGGCGCCGTGCTGCGCGGCGAAAGCGAATCACATCGCGAAGACTGCATCAGCGAGATCGACAAGTTTCGGCTGATCCGCACTGCACGATACAAGTATGTCGAGCACCGCAACGACCTCGCGGAACTCTACGACCTGCAGGAAGACCCCGGCGAACGCGTGAACCTCGCGCCGGACAGGAAGGATCTCGCCAAGGACCTGGCCGGGCGCATGAAGGACCGCTTCACGGAAGGGAAATGGAACCGCTGAGGCGCGCGTTTTTCCGAAAGGCGCCGCCTCGCAGGCGTAACTACCGACCAACGGGAGGATCCATGATCCGAGCGAATTCCTTGTGGCCCGAATGGTCGGGGCTTCTACTTCTTCCTTTGCTTTGCGCGGCCGGCTGCGGCCGGACCGAGAAGGCCGAGAAGACCGCCGAAGCGCCGGAACCTCCCGAGTCCGCCAAGACGGCCGAGTCAGCGGAACCTGCCGATTCCTCCGGCGAAGGCGCCGAACCCTGGCACGCGGCGCTGTGGACGGCCACGCGGGACGGCGCCACCGGGGCGTGGACCTATGTGAAAGGCAAGGCCGGCGAGGGCCTGGTGATCGCCACCGAGAAGTCCGCCGAGGGCAAGGACGCCGCGCTGGCCGCCGGCGAGGCCGTTTGGCTTTGGTCGAAGGACAAGAGCGCCGACGGTTGGGCGTGGATCCGCGCGCAGGCCGCCGAAGGCGGCGCGTGGGCCGGCGACACGGCCGGCTCGGCGTGGATGCTGACGAAGGAGAAGAGCGGCCAAGCGTACCTGTGGGTGCAGGTGAAGATGGACGATGGCGTCGCCTGGACGCGCACGGCGCTGCCGGCGGGCTGGGAGGTCACGCGCGACGAGGCCGAGCGCGTCTGGATCTGGACCGGCAAGCACAAGCTCGAGGCGGTCGTCGCCGGCACGATCGTGGCGGTGGTGGTGACCAGCTTCGTGCTCGCGCCGGAGGCCACCGGCTGGATGGTTGCGCGCGCCGCGACGACGAAGGCCGGCGGCAAGGCCGTCGAGTTCCTCGCGAAACTGTACGCCGACTTCCAGAAGGAGGTCCATCCGGCGACCGAGGAAGAGTTCATCGCCGTAGGGCAGGGCATCCTGGCCGCCGAGGGCGAGCACCTGATGCAGCGCCGCGGCGCGGAAGCGAGGAAATCGGAAAGCAGCGAATAGGCTGCCGCTACACCAAGCCCCAGCGCTTGCGCAGGGCCCATTCGGCGGTCAGCAGCGCGACGAAGACCAGGAACAGAGACCAGTGGTTCCACAGCGGCGACGAAGACCGCACGGTCTTCTCGTAGCCGGCCTGGCGCTGCAGGAGCTGCTCGAAGGCCTGTCCGCCGTGCTCCGCGTCGAAGTACGTCCCGCCCGAAGCGCCCGCAAGACGCTGCAGCAGGCGAAGGTTGGCCTTGGGGTTCTCGTTCTCCACGTCCGGCACGTCGACCTGGAAGCTGACGCTGTCCTTGCCCAGTTCCTCGCCGCCGGGCGTGATCGCCTGCACGGTGAAGGTGTAGGTGCCCGGGTTGGGCGGGACGTTGCGCGAGGCGAAGGTGCCCTGCCCGCGGCCCAGTTCCCAGGTGCGGCGCGCGCCGTTCTGCAGTGCCAGTGATGCCATCACGCGTGCGTCGGCGAGGCGGCCCTTGGCGTCGTCGGTCTCCTGCACGACGGCGTTGAGGTTCACCTCGTCGCCGAGCAGGTATTGCAGGCGGTCGGTCTCGACGAAGACGACCTTGTCGGCGGAGCGGTAGTCGCTGCGCGTCAGCCAGACGGCGAGGCTGCGCCAGAAGTGCTTCAGCATCTCGCTTTCGCCGGCCTTCAGCGCCCACTTCCACGTCGCGTCGCCGGTGAAGACGCCGCTGCGGCCCTTGCCGTATTCCTGCACGACCAGCAGGGGGTACAGCCCCGCGTTGAGCAGCTTGCGCGCGGCAGGCTTGACGCCCTTCACACCGTTGACGCCGGGCAGTTCGGGCAGGCGCCGCCACACGGCGGCGGACTCGGCGAGGTCTTCGGCCAGGCGCAGTGCCGGGTGGCCCACGCTTTCGGGCGTGGGATAGATCTTCAGGGGCCCCTGGACGGCCTGGTCGTCCCAGCCCATCTCGACGGGCAGGACGTCGGACAACGGCGTCAGGTGCCAGCCGCCGGGCCCGTAGTTCTCGATGCCGCCGATCATCAGCACGGAGCCGCCGTCGGCGACGAACTGCGCGAGGCGTTCGAGCTGCTTGCGCGGAAAACGCTTGGCCGGGAAGTCGCCCAGGATCACCAGGCGCAGGTCCTGCCAGGCGGCGTCGGTCTCGGGCAGCAGGTCGCTGCGGACCTGGTCGCCCAGGCCGATGGCGTTGATCGCGACGAGCTTTACGTTGGGTGCGGACTCGAGCGCCGAGCGGATCGCGCCGAATTCCTTGCGGATGGCGCCTTCGACGTACCAGACGCCCAGCCGCGAGCGGAAGACGCGCAGGAAGGCCGAGCGTACGTTGTTGTTGATGTTGGCTTCTTTCGCTACGCTGCCGGCGCGCGCGACGACGCGCTGCATGCCCAGCTCCTTCGGCGTGTACGGCACCTCGATGCGCTGCGTCTCGGTGCCCGCCGGCAGCTGCAGCTTGCGCGAAAGGATCTCCTGGTCGTTGACGGTGACCGTCAGCGGCACGACGGCGGGCTGCGGCAAGGTGCTCTCCAGTTCGACCACGATCGAGACGTGGCCTCCCACGTAGGCGCGTTCGGGCACTTCCAGCACCTTCACCTGCACGTCGCGGAAGTCGGCGGGCGTCTCCTCCTGCCCGACACCGACGGCGAAAAGCGGCAGCCCGATGCCGCGCAGGCGCTGCACGGCGGCGACGGGATCGCTGCTGGTGTTGTGCCGCCCGTCGCTGATCAGCAGCGCGCCGGCGCAATCCGAACCGGCGGCCTCGCGGTCGAGGCGCTCGAAGAGCGCCGTCAGGTCCGTGGCGCGGCCGTCGGGCCGGACGTTCGAATCGTCCGCGCTGCCTTCACCCGGCAGGCGCTCGGTCTCGGCGGGCCGCGCGTCGAAGAGCAGGCGGCGGACCTCGAAGCGCCGGCCCAGCTCGGCCAGCGCTTCCTGTTGCTGCGCGAACAGCGAGCCTGCGTGAGCCCAGCGCGAACGGTTCTTCGGCGCGTCGGTGAGGGTCATCGAGCTGGAGCGGTCCAGGACGAGGAAGCAGAGGCCCTTCTCTCGGTAGACGGTCGCATGCACCAGCACCGGGCAGGCCAGGCACGCCAGCACCACGAAGGCCGCGCAGGCGCGCAGGAACCACAGCGCCAGGCGCCGCAGCCAGGTCAGCGGGCGCGTGCTGCGCGCGTAGCTGCGCACCGCGCCGGCCACGACGGCCACGGCCAGCAGCGCCAGAAGCCACGTGGGGACGAAGGGCTCGAACCCGAAGACGGGTTCGCCTTGGGGCTCGGCGGCGTAGGGCGTGACGGCGAGGGTCAGGAGCATAGCCATCTCATCGACGCGTCGGGGAACGGCCGCGTGACAGTCTAACCGTACGCCCCGGCCCGGGCACTCCCGGAACGGGGTGCTTGGGGTGCCGGCCCTTCAAGCCCGCGCGCTGTCGCAGCTGAAAAGCCGTGTTAAGGTACTCGGCGGGAGGACCTTTCCGTGCGACGAATCGAACGACGGGCGCGTGCCGCGTGCGCGGCGGCGCTGCTGCTGGTGGTGCTGGCGGGCTGCGAGCAGCACCGGCCCGCGCGCGAGGCCGAACCACAGGCGCAGGCCGCGAAGGCGCCGGCGTGGTTGAAGAGTGAGCTCTACTTCGGACGCACGAAGCCGGTGGGTGAGGTCAGCGCCGCGGAGTGGGAGGCATTCCTGGCCGAAGAGGTGACGCCGCGTTTTCCCGACGGATTGACGGTGCTCGACGCCTACGGCCAGTGGCGCAACGCCGACGGCAAGATCGGGAAGGAGTCAACGAAGCTGCTGGTGCTGGTGCACCCCGACGAGCCCGCCGCGGCGCGGAAGATCGGCGAACTGATCGAGGTGTACAAGAAGCGCTTCACCCAGGAGTCGGTGCTCTGGGTGAAGCACCCCGTTGAAGTGAAATTCTAGCCGCCTCGCTACGCGTCGCTGCCGACTTCGACGGCGTCCTCGACGGCTTCGGGCTTCGGCACGGCGCCGGGGACCACCTGCCCGCTGTTGGACATGACGGCCTCGCGGACGGCGGCGGCGATGTCCTTGTTCTCCATCAGGAACTGGCGCGCCTTCTCGCGGCCCTGGCCCAGGCGGTTGCTGCCGTGGGCGAACCAGCTGCCGGACTTCTCGATCACGCCGGCGGCGATGCCCATGTCCAGGAGCGTGCCTTCGTAGCTGATGCCCTGGTTGAAGAGGATGTCGAACTCGGCCTGGCGGAAGGGCGGGGCGACCTTGTTCTTCACGACCTTGGTGCGGACGACGCTGCCGATGGCATTCTCGCCGTCCTTCAGCGTGCCGATGCGGCGCACGTCGATGCGCACGGAGCTGTAGAACTTCAACGCGCGGCCGCCGGGAGTGGTCTCGGGCGAGCCGAACATCACGCCGATCTTTTCGCGGATCTGGTTGATGAAGATCACCGTCGTCTGGGTGCGGGCGATGACGGCGGTGAGCTTGCGCAGCGCCTGCGACATCAGGCGCGCCTGCAGGCCGACGTGCGAGTCGCCCATTTCGCCTTCGATTTCCGCGCGCGGCACCAGCGCCGCGACGCTGTCGACCACGATCACGTCGAAGGCATTGCTGCGTACCAGCTGTTCGCAGATCTCCAGCGCCTGTTCGCCGGTGTCCGGCTGGCTGACGATCAGCTCATCGAGGTTCACGCCCAACTTGGTGGAATAGACGGTGTCCAGCGCGTGTTCGGCGTCGATGTAGGCCGCGTAACCGCCCTTCTTCTGCGCGTTGGCGACGATGGTCAGCGCCAGGGTTGTCTTGCCGCTGGACTCCGGTCCGAAGATCTCGATCACGCGGCCGCGCGGCACGCCGCCGACGCCCAGCGCCAGATCCAGCGACAGCGCCCCCGTGCTGATCGCGGGGACCTTGACGATGGTGGCGTCGTTGAGCTTCTGGATCGCGCCCTTGCCGAACTGCTTCTCGATCTGGTCGATGGCGCGCTGCATCGCTTCGGTCTTGCGCGACTTCAGATCCTCGGCGCTGTCGGCTTCGGGCTTGGCGGCTTTGGCGGCGGGCTTGGACTTGGCCATGGCGGGTTCCTTATGTGAGAGGCTGAAGAAATAGGCGACGAAAACATTATCCTAACGAGTCCTTCGGAGCGCGTCCAGCGGTATCTTTGGTATCCTTTCGCCTCCCCAACTCCTGGCTGTTTCAGGGGTAACAACCTGGAAAGGTACTGCTAGGCCAACGGCGCGGTGGCCAGGCGAGTGTACTGGGCGCCGCCCTGTTCGAGTTCGCTCTGGTAGAGGATCGCCTCCTCTATAAAGGCGGTCCCGAAGGGACGGTCGTTGAACTTCTCCAGGGCGGGCCACAGGCGCTCGGCGCCGGCGCGGTCGCGGATGCGGGCCAGGGTCAGGTGCGCCTTGAAGCTGCGGATCTCGCCGGGCACGCCGAAGTCGCCCATGCGCTTGTCGACGATGCGGTGCAGCTTGGCCAGGGCCTCGCTGCCGTCGGCGACGCCGGCGACCAGCACGCGCGGACTGCGGTCGGGCGGGAAGGGATGCAGGCCCTGGAAGGCGAGGTCGAAGGACGGGACGGTGGCGACGACTTCCTGCAGCGCCTTGCCGATCTTGCCGGTCTCGTTGAAGTCGACGTCGCCGAGGAACTTCACGGTGAGGTGCCAGTTGGCTTCGGGCACCCAGCGCACGCGCGCGCCCATCAGCTTCAGGCGTTCGACGGCGGGGCGGAGGGCGTCGCGGACGGCGTCGCCCACATCCACGGCGACGAATGCGCGGATGTAGTGGACCGTCGAGTTGTGGGACGGGCGCAGGAGCATGGGCGCGCTACTCCGGGATGCGCACCAGGTCCAGCAGCATGGCGTAGCGGTTGTCGAGGTCGCCGCGCTTGATGCGCTTGAGCTGCTCGAGCGAGAAGTCCTGCACCGTGTAGCTGGCGACGACCGCGCCGTGTGCGACCGCGCGCCGCAGGTTCGCCGGCGAGGTGTCGCCGGTCTCGGCCAGGTAGCCCAGGATGCCGCCGGCGAAAGTGTCGCCCGCGCCGGTGGGGTCGACGACCTTCTCGAGCGGGAAGCCCGGCACGGCGAAGTGCCCGTCGCGGGTGACCACCAGCGCGCCGTGTTCGCCCTTCTTGATAATCACGATAGGCGGGCCCAGCTCGAGGATGTCCAGGCCGGCGCGCAGCAGTTCGCGCTGGCCGGTCATCATGCGCGCCTCGCTGTCGTTGATCACCAGCGCGTCGATGTCCTTCAGCAGCACCTCCAGGTCGCCGCGCGTGGTCTCGATCCACAGGTCCATGGTGTCGGCGGCGACGAACTTGGGGCGGCGCTTCATCTGCTTCAGGACCTTGGCCTGCACGGACGGCGCGCCGTTGGCCAGGAAGAGGAAGTCGATTTCGCGGGCGGCCTCGGGGACCTTGGGGTCGAAGGACCCGAAGACGTTCAGGTCCACCTTCAGGGTGTCGCGGTCGATCATGTTCTCGTGGTAGCGGCCGGTCCAGCGGAAGGTCTTGCCCTCAGCGGACTCCAGCCCGGATAGGTCGATCTCGCGCGACTCCAGCAGCGTGCGGTGCACGCTGGGGAAGTCCTTGCCGACCACGCCGACGAGATGGACCTTCGTGTAGAAGCTGGCGGCATAGGAGAAGTAGATCGCCGAGCCGCCCAGCTGGTCGGCGCGCTTCTCGGTGGGGGTCTCGACGGTGTCGATGCCGATGGATCCGACGACGAGCAGGCTCATGGCCTTTCCTTTCGTACTGCAGAGAAGACGGTGAGGACGAGCGGCTACCTTATCGAAAAAAGCGAGGAAGACAAAGGAAGGCGGCGGGCGCTACTTCTTCTGGGCCGAGGCCACCCACGCGGGATCCAGGTAGCCTTCGATAAGGATCTCGGTGACGGTGATCTGAGTGCCGGCGCTGAAGATCGCCGGATGGCCGGCCCAATCGCTGTTCTTCATGTCGGATATCTTGCGCCGGTCGACGCGCTTGGGGCTGTTGGGCGTGATGTAGACTTGCCCGGTCCAGAAGGACCCGTTGACCGTGCGGTCGTAGCTCAGGGAGGACTTGTATGGCTTGCCGGCCTCGTAGCCCCACGAGCGCGAGTTGCTGTTGGTGTCCTGCACGCCGGAGAACGTGAGCACCATCCCGCAGTTCTGCGCCACGTTCTTCTTGACGATATTGTTGTTGTTGCCGTCCGCCGGGCTCAGGCCCCCGATGAACATCTGCACGAAGTTGCTCGCCGAACCCGTGCCGTCGCGGAAGTAGTAGCCGGCGGCGTCCTTCGTCTCTTCGAAGGTGATCGTGGCTGTGATCGACACGGTGCGCTCCCACTTGAAGCGCGCCTTGTGCGTGATGATCGCCTCGCCTTTGCCGCCGCCGGTGGTCAGCTTGCCGTCCTTGAGTTCCCACGAGCCGGAGGTCTGGACCCAGTCGTTGAGCTGCTCGGGCTTGGTCAGGTCGTAGCCGAGCATTACGTGCTCCGGAGCGTCCTTGATCTGCTTGAACTTGCCCGAAAACAGCGCTTCCAGACTGGTGGGGTCGACGGGCGGCGGCGGGTCGGCGGGCTTGGCCACCTCCGGCGGCTGCACCGGGCCGGCGGGCGTGGGCGTGACGGGCGTTGGGCCGGCGGGCGGCTTGGGCGGTTCGGGCGTCGGCCCGCCGGCCAGGCCCGACGGCGGAACGGCCGGGCGGATGGCGGCGACCTGGGCCTTAAGCTCGTTCACTTCGTCCTTCAGGTCCGCGAAGTCGGCGCCGTACTTCTCTTCGAACTCGGCGCAGAGTTCGTCCACCTTGTTCCACACCTTCGCGCTGATGAAGTCCTTGATCTTGCCGATCAGCGCGGTGGCCTTCAGGCGCTGGTCGCCCAGGTAGGTGGTGCGGCAGCGGGCGTGCACGGCCTCGGGCAGCTTCAGCACCCCGTCGGCCTGGGCCTTCAGCATCGTCGTGGCGGCCAGCACCGCTTCGTCGCTGCGGTAGTAGAGATACAGCGCGCGGGCGGCGAGCTTTTCGGGGGCATTCTCCGGGTAGTCCATGGCGTTCAGGCGTTGGGAGACCAGGGTGTCGGCCCATTTCTTTGGCGTCGACATGCCCTTCTCGAACTCGATGTAGAACGAATCGAACTCGACGGAGGTGATCATTCCGTTCAGGTCGCCCATCTGAATGCGCTTGCCGACCATGACCTTCCGGTTGTTGTTCCAGACCTCCTCAATCTCCTTCAGCGCGTTCACGGCGCGCTGGGCGTATTGCACGCTGACGGCGGCGGTCTTCGACTCGTAGTCCTTCAGGACCGACTCGGCGGCGCTGACTTCGCCGCTGCGCAGGCGCCGGTCGAACTGTTCGAGGAAGCTGCCCTCGCGCTCGGCCTCGACCTTGGCGCGCGCGATGGCCTCCTCGGCTTCGCGCTTGGCCTTATCCTTCGCGCTGTCGGCGGGCTCGGGGCCGCGCGCGGTTGGCTGCCAGTCCGGCGGCACGGGGTTGGTGTCGACGGGCGGGATCGGCCCCGCGGGCGCGGGGGCTTCGGTCTTGGCAGCGGTCTCGGCCGTCGTCTCGGCCGTCTTGGTCTCCTTCGGCCGCACGCTGGGCGTGTTGGTTGGGTGGGGGCCCTTGGGCAGCTCGCTGGCCTGGTCGGTGGTGCGTTCGTGAGGCGTCGGCGAACCGCCCGAGCCACCGGCCATAAGCACCAGGGCGATCAGCACGCACGCGCCGACGGCCACGCCGCCGACCAGCAGCCCGCCCGAGTTGTCCGTCTCGCGGGCGCGCTTCACGCGCGCCGGGCGCACCGAGCTGCCGGCGCTGACACCCACCGTGGCCGGGCCGGGCGGCGTCGCGGGCGAAGGCGACGGCGGCGGAGTGATGCCCAGGCGCGCGCCTTTCTCGCTCTTGGGGCGCGGCGCGGGCAGCCCGTAGGTGCTGGAATCGGAGAGCTCGACCTTGCCCTTCAGCAGAGGCTTCTTCCCGTCAAGAACGCGCTGCAGGTCTTCGGCGAGCGTCCGGGCGTCAAGGTAGCGTTTTTTGGGGTCCTTCTGCATCAGCTTGACGCAGACGCTCGCGGCGTGCTCGCTGACGCCCTTGTCGGCCTTGCGCGGGTCGGGCACCGGCGAGCGCACATGCTTCATCATGATCGAGCCGCCGCTGGAGCCTTCGTAAGGGTAGCGGCCGGTCAGGAGGTGAAAGAGCGTCGCGCCCAGGCTGTACAGGTCGGTGCCGGGCGTCAGGTCGGACTCGCCGGTGGCCTGCTCGGGCGAGATGTAGAAGGGCGTGCCGACGGTCTGGCCTTGGCGGGTCAGGCCGGGGTCGTCGTGGTCGACGACCTTGCTGTCCTTGTCGCCGTCGTCGTTGCGGTCGTAGCCCACGCGCGCCAAGCCCAGGTCCGCGAGCTTCGCGACGTTGTCCTTGCCGATCAGCACGTTGTCGGGCTTGACGTCGCGGTGCAGCAGGCCGTTCTTGTGCGCGTGGTCCAGGGCGAGCGCCGTCTGGCGGATGTACTCCAGCGCTTCCTTCTCGGGGAGCTTGCCCTTGCGCTTCAGGCGCTGGCCCAGGCTGTCGCCATCGATGAACTCCATTGCGAAGAAGTACACGCCGTCGGCCTCGCCGACGTCGATGCCCGCGACGATGTTGGGGTGGTTGAGCTTGGCGACGGCGCGCGCTTCGCGCAGGAAGCGTTCGCGGAAGACCTTGTCGCCCGCAAGCGTCGGCGTGAGGATCTTCAGTGCAATCTCGCGGTCCATCGTGACCTGGTTGGCCCGGAAGACCGCGCCCATGCCGCCCTGGCCGAGCACCGAGAGAATCTTGAAGTCGCCAAGCTGCCGGCCCTTCCACGAGTTGGCTTCGGATTGCTGCAGCTGGTGGGCCTGCTCCCGCGACAGCGCGCCGCTCTCGACGAGGAAGCGCATCAAGTCCCGGCGGCGCCCGGCTTTGCGTGCCTCGGCCTGCAGCTTTCGCGCCTCGGCGACCTGCTCGTCGCTGACGATGCCCTTCTCCAGGGCCAGCAGGACGACCGGGTCCTTGATCGTGTCGCGCGATGAGGCCATGACGGCTCCGGAAACGCCAGCGTTGCTAAACTCAACTATTATTTAACGTACCGGCCGGACTGCACTTAGTGATGCACAATGTGATTCTGCGCATCAATGCCGTAAATTCAAGCTGTTCGTGTACCTCCCGCCTGCTGCCAGGGCAACGCAAATCGATTGCTCGCTGATAAGACGTACCCGCCGCGCCGAAAGTTGCCGGCCCTGTTCCTAAAAGTACTGGCGCATCTCGACGCTATTCCACAAGGGTTCCACGGAAAATCGAGCGATTTGCACAATGTGCAGCGCTCTTCCCATAGAATCGATTTAGCAAGTGCCGTACCCGGCTGGTACGCTTCCAGCCGCCGGAGCGGAGTTCCACACTGAGGACACGCTTATGGATGCCCTGCAACGCGGCTGGTTGAACGAGATGCTCCGCTTCGTGCCGCTGGTGCGCGAGAACTACGACCCGGCGACCAAGCGCATCCGCGCGCAGCGCTGGTCCGAGCGCTACCAGTGGCCCATGTACCCGCTCGCGTTCCTGTACAAGACGCGCTTGGCGGGCAATCCGCACTTCGGCGATACGGACATCCGCGACATCGCCGTGGGCCTGGGCGACGGGATGCTCTCGTTCCTGACGAAGGAAGGCATGCTCGACGACGGCGAGGACCAGCCCACGGGGGAAGCCAACACCAGCGAGTGGCCGCTCTTCTACCTCGCCGGCACGGCCGAGGTGCTTGGAGACGAGTTGCCGGCGGCCAGCCGCGAGCGCTGGGGCTACTTCGCGCGAAGCTACGCGGCGTACTTGCTGCCGCGGCCGTTCTTCTTCACCGCGCCCAACCACGAGGCCTGGCGCTGCGCGGCGATCGCCCGCGCGGCGAAGGCCTTCGGCATCCCGGACGCGGCCGAACGCTCGCGCTTCCTGATCCGCGCGCTGGCCGACTACCAGACGCCCGAGGGCTTCTGGGAGGAGGGCCGCCACCATTCGGTCTCGACGGCCTACAACCACGTGATGCTCAGCGGCCAGTACGCCTTCCACCGCGCCGTTCCCGACGACGGCGTGCGCGGGATGCTCGAGAAACTGCTGGGTTTCGTGACCGAGTGGACCCATCCCGACGGCGCGACGCTGGGCTGCCTGGACGGGCGCATGTCGTGGCAACCGGCGCCCAAGACGCCGGGGCTGGGTGTCACGCCGCGCGGGCGGCGTCTGCGCGCCCTTTGTGCCGCCAACGCACGGCTGCTGGGCACCGACGACCCGCTGGGCGCGTTTTACGAGATGAGCAACTGGAACGCCCACGCCAAGGTCGCGGCCGCTTGCGAGAGCTTCCGCTCCTACGAAGCCGGCAACGAAGAGACGCTGCCCGTCGAACGCGACGGCTTCCTGAAGGTCGTGCACAGCGGCACTTTCGACGGCGCGATCCACCGCCGCGGGCCCTGGAACGCCGCGGTCTCCGGGATCGTCAGCGACATCCCCGTAGGCGCCTCCAGCCCCTACCGCCTCTCCCGAGAGAACCGCATCGACCTCTGGCACGCCAAGGCCGGCCTCGTGCTGGGCGGCGGGAACAGCCCCGCGCCCGCCGAGGTCCAGAACGCCTGGGTGCACGTCGCCAGCGGCTTCCAGGCCGGCTGCGACTTCGGGAAGCTCAGCGGCGAACTCAAGACCCGCCAGGCGCTCTACTTCCCGCGTGCGGCAAAAGCCTTCGCCGAACCCGGGCGCGCGGGCGTGCGCCTGACCTTCGCCCATGCGCGCGTGACGATCACGGTTTTGCTCGAGGACGACGCACGCGCCGAGGTGCGCTTCGACGCCGAGGCCAACGGGACCGGCAAGCTGTGCCTGCAGCTGCCTTTCGTCGCGATGCACGACGCCGAGGTCCGCGCCGGCGGCAGGCTGCTGCCGTATGCCCCCGACGAAGCGCCCGCAGCGGCGCCGGCCGGCGAGGCGGTGGAGATTCGCGAGGCCGTCTACGGGGCAACCAAACGCCTGCGCCCGCCGCCCGGCATCGAGGCAAAAGTGCGCTACCCCATCGCGCCCCTGCGCAGCTACCGCGGGCTCGAGAACAACGAACGCTACCGCAACGTCTTCGACGTCGGGCTGCTGTCCGCCGAGGTCCCCGCGCCCGCGGGACGCGCCTCGTGGAGTTTCCGCGTCGAGATCGAAGCCTGACGCAGGAACGATTTTCCTTCCCGTCGCCGCCCGGATTCGTATAGGCTGGCCCTCTCGCTACGTTCACGGTCAAGGTTTTGGGAGAAAGCGCATCATGTCCGAACGCTTCGCCACGCGGCGCCGCAAGCGCATCCGGCTGGCCGCCGCAGGGCCCGGCCGGCGCTGCGCCGATTGCGGCAAGAAGATCGACCACCGCGGGCCGAAGGCCACGCGCTGCGAGGAACACGCGGCGATCCAGGCGGCCAAGTGGCGCAAGGCCTACGACGCGCGCCCCGAGTTCGTGAAGCGCCGCCGCGCCTACAACGCGCGCCCCGTGAACATCCAGCGTGCCCGCGCGCGCCGCAACCAGCGCATGTACCTGCTGAGCCTGTGCATCTACGCGCTGCGCATGGAAGGACTTACGTTGCGCGAGGCGATCGTCAAAGCCGAGACCGCCGTCAAGGCGCGCAAGGGCGAGATCCCCGTGCCGGCGCAGGGGCGGCGCGGCGAACCGATCGGCATCGCGGCGCTGCCGTGGAAGACAGCCAAGGGTCTCAACCGCGGGCGCTTTGGCAGGAAGAAGGCACGCTGAACGCCGGGAAGTTGGCAACTTGGCCGGAAATTCGGCGGTCAAAAGGGCCCTTTGGTCGAAATGATCCGAAGAACACAGTTCTGTAACGATTGCACGAGGTGTGGAAAATCAGTCTATTGGACTTACAACAGCGCAAATGCGTTGTTTTTGGTGTTGCCACCGTGCGATTTTAAAGATGAAAACGTGGAGGTACCGGGAGCTTTCAAATTCGAAGTTGGAGCGAACGCGACCATGAAACCATTCTATCCTGCCACGCGGGCACGTCCATAGGCCAGGAAGTTCTTCAGCATGCACGCCCGCCTTCGTAAAGGCTCACGTCCCTTGACTTTCACCGCCTTGACCGACTCTCCAGACCGTTTTGGATAAACTGAATAGTCATACGTAAGTCCTTACGCAGTCGCGTCTCCGAGTATTCACCCCTTTTGAATAAAGTGGATAGAGTTCTCCTCCTGCACATGGGGAACTCGAAAAGTACGAGCAGGATGGTGACTTCATCCGCAGGACGGCCGGACACGCGCTCCGCGCTATGACCGAAGACGCCCTTCCCGCCGCCCCTTGGAAACGTCGAGCCTACGATGCGAGGGAGGCGCTTCGCGGACGCTGGACGAAGAGGGTTGGGTTGGGAAAGAGCAACTGGCTAAAGACTGCGACTAGGGGCGGTTTGGGTCCTCGGTTGGGGGCGGTTTTTCCTCGTCCTTTTCGTCACGACCCTTCGTTGTCACTGGCTGGGTCGGCTCGCTCTCTTTTGCCGTTACGGGCTGGGGCATCTCAGGCGACATAGGCTCTTGTGACGCATCAAGTACCTTTATCGTATCAAAGTTAACTAAAGTGAATTACTGCCAATCTTTTCATGCGAGAAATTTGCGATGCACAATCTTCATCAATGAAATTGCCCGAAATGTTTAGATACTTAAGATTATCGAGTTCAGCCAAGGAGCTAACCCCAAGTCCGCCGACACTCGTATTGGACAGATTTATTGACTCAAGCTCCTTTAGCTTGTTAGCATTTCTCATCGACTCATTTCCAATTCCAGTCCCTCCAACATTTACACTCCGAAGCTTGGAACACCGGTCCAAGATATTTCGAATCCCTGCGTCGCCCATTTGCGTGCGTTCGACAGACAACTCTTCGAGAAGCCTACATTTGCTGATTTCAAGCGCCCCCTTATCTGATACTTTTTCACCAAAAAAGTACAAGGCACGTAACCTCCTTAGCTTAGAAATAACCAAAAGACAATCATCATCAACCTTTGTTCCGCCAAAGACTAGTTTCTCGATATGACTACAGGAGGAAAGAAATTCAATGTCCGACGAGCAAATCCCTGTGCCCGTCAAGTATAAATTCTCAAGATTCTCAAGTTTGGATAACGCCCTAAGCAGCTTCCCGTCTATGCGGGTGTAGCCAAGGCTTAAAGTGCGAAGGCTCGTCATTTTAGAAATCGCAATAATTGCGTCCCCTGATATTGAAGACCCATCAACCCATAATTCCTGTGGCCTGAATTTTTCAGAGGCTACCAAAAGAATTTTATCGAGCTTGACTTGATCAGAGATCCCTCTGGCAGTTATCCTATTGCTTTCCAATTTTCCTCCTAATTCAGAAAGATCGGGCGCACTCGCTTCTTCACCAGCGTTAGACCATATGCCATAAAAAAACGAAAATACCACAATCATGAGCCGGAGTGCCGCATTGTACTGTATCCATCCTTCATCCTCTTGAATTCGACGAACACAAAGGCACTTCCTACTCCCACCAAATTCATCTGCTACTGGAGCCATCCTGGAGTCCTCACCTCGTGGGTTCTCCGAAAAACCTGTCCAAAAGCGTAACAATCTCTCAGTCATAGTCTTCCTCCAAGATACTTGAGTAGCTCCAATTCCGGCATTCGGGTTTCAGGAACAAGCCATTCCAAATTCGTGTGTACTTCCGTCTTTCCCGCTCTAATGTTTTTGGTCTTTAGAGGCTTCGGCTTGCCCCCGCATATTTCGCCCCCGCCACATACGCATGGGACCTGGATGTATTTTAGCTCCGAATCCAAATAGGTGTCGTCGTTTAGGGGGACATCACCTGCATCGTTCGCCATTTGCCTTAAGCCGCCGAAGGAGCCTTTCCAATGCTCTTCGTCGCAATTCCCCACTAAATTTCCTAATCCCCACCCCCACTCAGCCGTCTCCTTCGAACCATATCCCTCTCTAGCCACCCATCTACTGGTCGTTTCTGCGGATGCTCCTTGAGTGTAAATGATTCCGAGTGGATTCTTTTTGTAGTTTTTCGGGACCACAACAGATATATCCCCCTGGATCTTAACGTTTTCGTCAACATAGGCCAATTTTCCACAGATAATCAATCCTCTTAATCTGACCTCAATATCCAGGCTGCCGTTAATTTCAAAGGCTTTGTTTGCATCTTCTATGGCAGGCCCAAGAGCCAAAGTAACTGGTGCTCCTCCAATGTCATTCACATACTTAAAAATCCTCAATACATCATTGTAACTTCCGCCAAGATAGATGGAGATATCAAATTGACAGCATTTTTCTTCGAGACCTTGTGAATCAAGATATCGTGTAGGCCGAGATGAAGTTAAGGCATATAGCGAACGGAATTTTCGGCCAAATCCAAGCGGGTCCCTACTCACAAACCTCCCCAACTCCGCCGAGTAGTACCGATTCTTGTAGTAGTACAACCCCGTCTCCGGATCGACCCTCTGACCCGTGTAGAAGAAAGTGTTCCCGATGGTGCTGACGTTCGGATTCGCCGCCAGCACGTCATCGCTCGTGAACCACGTCGCGTCCGACCCAGCGCCCGTAATCAGCGCGCTGATTTTCCCGTAGGAATCGTAACTTTGGACGGCTTCGGCGATGGCACCTGCTTCATCCGTCAACGCGTACACGCTATATAGGGTGTTACATCGATCGCGCAAATGCACAAAACGGAGCTGCTCAAACGGCGCGCGATGGAGCCCGGCTAGCGCCGCGAATGGACTCGGAAGTACGCGCACGTAACACCGCCGGATCGTGATGAAGGAGTCGCCCGATGCCCGACCTGGACCTCACGAACGCGAAGCTGCTCTACGAAAACCGCTTCGACGATGCCGCAAAATGGACCGTCGAACGCGAGCGCGAATGGACGATGGAAGGCCCGGGCCTGGGCGAGATCCTGAGCGAGCCCGGCGGCGGGCTGCGGCTGCGCAGCGCGCACTTCACCATCGAACGCGCGGCGGACGGGCACTGGACGTACTGGCTGCGGCGCGACTTCCCGAAGGACCTCGCGGTGGGGTGGGACTTCCGCTACTCGGACCGCGGCCCCGAAGGCCAGGCCATCGTCTTTATCTGCGCGAGCGGGCGCGACGGCAGGAAGGACATCTTCGACGATTCGCTCGCGCCGCGCGACGGAACGTTCATCCAGTACACCAACGGCGACATCGACAGCTACCACGTCTCCTACATCTCGATCGGGCGCGGCAAGGCCAACGTGCGCAAGAACAGCGGCTTTCATCTCGTGGCCAGCGGCCCGGATCGGGTCACCGAGGCCGGCGCGGACCAATGGCATAAGCTGCTGCTCGCGCGAAAAGACAATCGCCTGTGGCTGACGGTGAATGGAAAGACTTGCGTGGACTGGACCGACGACGGCTCGGCCGGCGGCCCGCCCCATAGCGGGGGCAAGCTGGGCTTCCGCCATCAGAACAACCTCTACTACGGCGACTACCGGAATTTGAAAGTATACGCATTGTAGAATAGGGCAGGGGTGAGGGGCGAGCAGGAGATGAGAGTTGAGAGATTATAGATGAGAGATGAAGACGGATGCCTCGGTTCAAGTTCCTAAGATTTTCGCTTCGGACCCTGCTGCTGCTGGCCCTATCGGTTGGTAGTATTGGTGTTCTTTGGTCGCAGCGGGAGCCTTGGAAATGTACCGCGACGGTGCGATTTCACTCGGGGGCTGACAGCCTAAGGTTTTCGGATGACGGGCAATGGCTTTTGGTGTCAACGCGTGAGAATGGCCGCCAAATTCTTCGTTCTGCCTCAGGCGAGTTGCGGACGACCTTCGGCTCCAAGGGTTCGTGGAGCGACTGGGATAAGTTTTCTCCCGATGGCACCCATGTTGTTACATTCGATCACGATGGGCCTGCCAAACTCTGGGAAGCCGATACCGGGAAGGCCCTTCGCACTTTTAGCGATGAAATGTATGGTGGATTGTTCTCCTTAGATGGTAGTCGACTCCTGACCTTTTCCGGCGGTCCGGTTCGGTTGCTCGACACCAGCACCGGAAGGCCGCTCTTGGAATGGAAGCGGAATTCGCCGGAAGAGGTAAGTTCGCCGCTTTTCCTATTCGATAAAGTTCGGCTGGCAACCGGCCATACGGATGGCTCCATTCGAATATGGAATATTCATACGGGCGAAAAGCTATTCGAAACGGAACCTGTCGCGCATGAAGCTTGGAGAATGGCTCAATCTCCGGATGGCCAAGTACTGGCTGCTGCTTGGCGGAAGAACTCCGAAGCTGTGCTTTGGGATCTTGCTTCGTACAAGAAGATGTTTTCGTTGCGCGGACACAAGGACACCATCCAAAATATTGAGTTTTCTGCCGATGGATCGCGTTTATTGACGGTGTCGGACGATGCGACCGTGCGGATCTGGGATGCGAATGATGGCACCTGTTTGAGAACGCTGGATCAGTTCCCGGATGGAATCAGGTTGCGAGATGCGCACTTTTCGTTTGATGGTCTTAAGATCGTTACCTCGGAAGAAGACAGCACCGAAGATCCAAGCCCTTGGCTGATTCACCGTGTATGGGCGACGGATGATGGGACTTCACTCGGCGTGATTGACAGGGCAGAAGCGGTGCAGGTGCTCCCCTATGGCTTGAGAGCGGTGGATTTTGCAAGGAGGCTGTGGGATCTCGAAAAGTGCACGCCAGTTGCGGAACTGGAGGGTGTTCGGAGCCATGCAGACCCGGTATTCTCAAAAGATGGCCGTTTCTTGGCGGTAGCCGATCTTGAAGGCGAAACGCTGGACTTATTGTGGAGTCGGACGCTGGTCCGCATTTGGACCCGCTGCCGAGATGAAGAGCCGTGGGGCATCTTGGAGCTACCATATTGCTGGTTGGCGATGGGCATTAATGTTTTGCTATTTATCTCAATTTTCTTTGATTGGCGCAAGTTTCGTGCTGGTGCACCCGCATGACATAGGCAGAGACTTGCAGAGGTTGCATATAAAATGGTTGGAATTACTGGCATGAGGCCTGGTCCGGCGCGCTCCAATTTCACGCCTGAAAGGCGTGGTTAATGTAGCCGGGGGCAACGCCCCCGGATAAAGGTTCCTCTGTGCCGGAAGCCCCAACGGGGCGGGTTAACGCGCCCGTTTAGGGCTCGGTCCGCTTGGAGAGCGAAGGCCCAGGGACGAGGAAAGGCATCGGGTGCCCCGGCGGTCGTGGTGATCGGGTGAATCGAACAGCAAACGGCTACCAGCTTTCAGCGGTCAGCTAAGGCGCGGCGCGGGAAGGATCCAGAAAGAGGTTCTCCGCGGTCCCCGTGCCTTCGTGGTTAAGCCGTTTCCGTTCTTTGCGCCTTGGCGGCTTTGCGTGAGATCGATCCTTCTCGAAAAATGTGAGAACGCCTACACTGTGCGGCGTGGTGCGGGGGGCCCGGCCGGCGGCTCGGCTGGGGGCAAAAAAGGAAGCCGGAAGGTCCGCGCGCGGTCTCAAGCGCCGGGGGGATGTGGACGATTCCGATAGGGAAGCACTGCCGGCTTCCGTTACGGAGACTCCCCCGATGGCCCGTGTCGTCTGTCCCAGCTGCAAGACCGGTTTCGAAGCGGCCATCAGCCGCGAAGACTACACGCTCAACTGCGTCCACTGCGGCATCGCCTTCAACGCCGCCCAGTACCTGCCGCGCGAGGACTTCCTGGCCATCGGCGAACGCCGCCCGCCCAACCCGGGCACCGGCGCCTACGACCGCGGCAGCCTCGCCGCTGGCAACGTGATCCGCCCCTACGATCCGACCCAGACCGGCAGCGCCCGCCTTCCTTTCATGTACGACGACCCCGCGATGCACGCGGCTCGGGCGGCTCGAAAGGAAGCCGGCAACGGCAGCGGCGCGCACGCGCAGCCCGGCGCTCGCCCGCCCAGCGGCACCTTCCGCGCGCCCTGGGAACGCCACCTCGCGATGCTCAAGACGCCCCCCGGCACACCGGCCCTGAGCGCGAAGCCTGTCACGCCCGCGCGCCCGACACCGATCCTGCCGCCCGCTGCCGGTGGCGCTTTGAATGGAGCTAAGAAGGAGGCGCCCGCCGCGCCTGCTCCGAAGGCAGAGAAGTCCGCCGCGCCTGCAGCACCCGAGAAGCCCGTCGATCCGAACTCGACGTCGAACGCCTTCTTCGCCGCCAGCAGCACCACGGCGCGCTTCCGCGCGCGCGACCTGCAGAAGGCCGCCGCCGAAATGGAATCCGCCGACGCCGCCGGGGCCGCGGAAGCGAGCGGCGATCCCAGCCGCCTGAAGCTGAACCTGCGGCCGACGGGCTACCAGCCGCGCGTGAACAAGCGTCCGCCGCCCGAGCCGCCCGCCGACGTGGACGTGAAGCTCTCCGGCGTGGTGCAGGCAACTCCGGCGAAGGCCGACGAAGCTACGCCCGCCGCGCCCGCCACGCCTGTTGCGCCCGCCGTCGAGGCTTCCGCGCAGGAACTCGCCGAGGCCGCGCCTGCTACGCCGGTTACGCCTGCCGCATCGCAGGCCGCCGCCGAGGCGCCTGCGCCTGCCGCTACGCCCGAAGAGAAGGCGCCGACGGGTGAGGTGCCCAAGGTTGCCGTCACGCCCGGCTGGGGGCGCATCGCGAAGCCCGAACCTGCGTCTCCGTCCGCTTCCTCGACGGGATCGAGCAGCGAGTCGAAGCGCCGCAAGCGCCGCCCGCTGCTGGAAGGGCAGTTCGGGCCGTACGAGATCGAAGGCGAGATCGCGCGCGGCGGCGTGGGCGCGGTCTTCCGCGCGCGGGAGAAGGCCGAGGGCCGCCACGTCGCGCTGAAGGTGCTGCTGGACGGCGAGGAGGCCGGCGAGCTGGAGCGCGAACGCTTCCGCCGCGAGTGCGAGACGGCGAAGTCCCTCGCGCTGCCCGGCATGGTGCAGATCTTCGCGGTGGGCGAAGTGGACGGCAAGCCCTTCATGGCGATGGAACTCGTCGAGGGGCGTTCGCTGGACAAGATCATCCCCGAGAAGAACCTCTCGGTAAACGACTGCCTGGTGATGATGCAGGCCGTCGCCGAGACCGTCGGCGCGCTGCACGAGGCCGGGTACGTGCACCGCGACCTGAAGCCCGCCAACATCCTGCTCGACCACTACGGCACGCCCAAGGTCGCCGACTTCGGCCTGGTGAAGTCGCTCGACGAGGTCACTCGCCTGACCGCCAGCGGGCTGGTTTGCGGGACGCCCGCGTACATGGCGCCCGAACAGGCTCGCGGCGACAGCAAGGCCATCGATCCCCGCAGCGACGTCTGGGCCCTGGGCGCGGTGCTGTACGAGATGCTCACCGCCGAGCCGCCCTTCCACGCCGAGAACGCGCTGCGCCTGATGCTCAAGATCACCAAGGAGACGCCGCGCCGCCCGCGCCACGTCAACCCCAAGGTCCCGCGCGACGTCGAGGCCATCGTGCTGAAGTGCCTGGCCAAGCAGCCCGACGGGCGCTACCCCAACGCGCGCGCCCTGGCGCAGGACATCGCGCGGTTCCTGGAAGGGCAGCCCATCGAGGCCCGCAGCGCACAGCCGCTGGCCCGCGCGCTGCGCGCCGTCGAGGAACACCGCGGCACGCTGGGCGCCGTGGCCGCCGGCCTGGCCGCCGTGGTGCTGGTGACGGTGCTGGTGCGCGCGGTGATGGCCCCCGCCGAGGCCGGGCCGTTCGTCACGCGCGGCGAAACGGCGCTGGGCGAAGAACGCTTCGACGACGCGGCGGCGGCCTTCCGCCAGGCGCTGCGCATCGACGCGAAGAACGGGCGCGCGCACCTGGGCCTGGGCCGCACGCTGGCCAACCAGGGCCTGGACCGCCGCACCAAGACGTTCAACTCGAGCGAACTCTTCCACGAGGCGCTGCGGCATTCGCAGGAGGCCCGGGCGCTCGATCAGGCGCTCGACGCCGAAGCCAGCGCGCAGATCGCGCAGCTGTACTACTGGGCGCGGCGCTACAAGGACGAACTTTCGGAGCGCGAACGCGCGGTGGAGAGGTCCGGCCGCGATCCCGAGGCGCTGCAGCGGCTGGCGCTGGCCTGCTGGAACGTGGGCGCCGCCGACCGCGACGCGTCGTACTACGACCGCGCCCTGGTGCTCTTCCAGGAAGTGCTCCAGGTCCGGCCCGACTTCCCGAAGACCCGCGAGTACATCAAGCAACTCCAGGAGAACTTCCTGGCCCCACGCACGGCCACGCGTACGCCGTAATTGCACAGGCGCAATCCGCACCGGGTGCCGGCGCCGCATCGATCTCGTAACATGTTAATTAATAAATACTTACAGAATAGTGGCGACTCTCCGCCCGGGGCCGACCTCCTGGGCTGAGCCAGGGCGCCCGAAAGTGTCGTAACTCATTGTTGCGTAATGGTTTACCGATGAAATTGAGGATCAAAAAATTAGCCCCATAGGCACTTGACGGTGGGGTGCCCTCCGCTAAGCTTTTTACTGCTTTTGACCAATACGCCTGGGGGGAGGAGCGGATACCTCATTGGGGGGCCTGTGTGGCCCGCCTCCGCTTTCCTGGGCTCGTGCCGGACTCAATCGAAGGCGTGTCGGTTCGCTTGGGAGGTCTCGGATGGCCGTGCATCGTGTGCTTCGAAGTGTTCTTCCGGTCGTGGCGCTGCTCGCCGCTTGCGCGTGTGTGCAGGCCGCCGATGAGCCCGCGAAGAAGAGCGAGGAATACACGCAGGCGGAGATCGACGCGCTGAAGAAGCGCCTCGCCGACCTGAAGGAACAGCAGGCCAAGATGACGCCCGTCGGCGAAAGCAGCAACAGCGTCGAACAGGAGTTCGAGAACAAGTACGGTCCCGACGCGCCGGTGCGCACCCGCGAAGGCAAGCTGACGCTGGGCGGCCTGGTGCAGGTCTGGTTCTACACGATCCAGAACGAC